>NZ_VFNX01000001.1:1192500-1896250 GCF_006715785.1 Streptomyces puniciscabiei | reverse complement strand
GCCGGTAATGACCCTCTCCTGTCCCCGTGGTTGCCTGGGCGTGACTGTATCCGTTGGTGGCGGGAACCCGCAGATGGGACCGGGCGTTTATAGGGATGAGACGGTGGCCGGCGACGCGACGGGGGGCGAGAGGTGGATCAGACCGCCGAGCAACTGCTGACGCAGCCGCACGAGCCGTATCAGCGAGTATCAAATTCTCGTAAAACCGCTTATCCGGAGCTAACGGGCGAGGTGGCTATGGTAGGGGCTCCACTGGACACCACCAGAGCCGACAGGGGAGGTGCGGCTGCGCCCGAGGATCGGGGTGGAGTGCTGCGGCGCTTCCTCGGGTCGGCGGGCAGGCCGAAATCCGTGACCGACACCGCTGCTGACCACCACGCCGGTCTCGCCGCAGGCGAGGCCCAGACCGCGACCTTCTCCACCGACGCGGACGGGCAGGCGTGGACTCCGCCCACGTGGGAGGAGATCGTCAGCACGCACAGCGGCCGGGTGTACCGGCTCGCCTACCGCCTGACGGGCAATCAGCACGACGCCGAGGACCTCACCCAGGAGGTCTTCGTCCGCGTCTTCCGCTCCCTGTCGACATACTCGCCGGGCACCTTCGAGGGCTGGCTGCACCGCATCACCACCAACCTGTTCCTGGACATGGTCCGGCGCAAGCAGCGCATCCGCTTCGACGCACTCGGCGAGGACGCGGCCGAGCGCCTGGCCAGCCGCGAGCCCACCCCGCAGCAGCTCTTCAACGACGCGCACTTCGACGCCGACGTCCAGCAGGCCCTGGACACCCTCGCGCCCGAGTTCCGCGCCGCCGTCGTCCTGTGCGACATCGAGGGCCTGTCGTACGAGGAGATCGCCGCGACCCTCGGCGTGAAGCTCGGCACGGTCCGCTCCCGTATCCACCGTGGCCGCTCCCAGCTCCGCAAGGCGCTCGCGCACCGGTCCCCGGAGGCGCGCGCGGCCGAGCGGCGCACCTTCCTGGCCCGTGTCCCCGCTCTGGGGGGAGGGGGCGCGACCGCGTGAGTGGATCCCGGCCCAAACCTGCGGAGGCACACCTCGCAGAGCAGCACCTGGGAGACCGGCTCTCCGCCCTGGTGGACGGAGAGCTCGGTCATGAGTCGCGTGAGCGGGTCCTCGCGCACCTGGCCACCTGCGCCCGGTGCAAGGCGGAGGCGGATGCCCAGCGCCGGCTGAAGAGCGTGTTCGCGGAGGCGGCCCCGCCGCCTCCCTCGGCGAGCCTCCTGGCCCGCCTGCAGGGCCTGCCCGGAGGAGGTGACCTGGACGGCGACGGCATGTCGCCGCCCGGGGGACTCTTCGGCCGCGGCTCGGACGACGACGACACCCCAGGGGCGACGGGAGCAGCCGGCGGCTCGGGCGCCTCCGGCGTCTTCGGGGTCTTCGGAGTGAGGCGCGGCGAGCGCTTCGCGTTCGGATACGTCCCGGCCCGTCCGCACGGCCCCGCGCATCCGGCCGGCCCCGTCCCCGCCGCCGAGGAGCGCGGCTTCCGTATCCATCCCGTCGGCCGCCCGGACGACGGCCGCTCCGCCTCGCGCGGCCTGCGGTTCGCGGTCGCCGCCGCGGGCGCGGTGTCGCTGGCCGCGGTCGCCCTGGGCGGCGTCACCACCGCCATCCCCGGTGACACCACCGCGGACGCTCGCGGCGGCTCCGGCGCCGGCAGCAATGTGGTCCCGGCGCGCTCGGCGGGCACCGGCGTGGGCTCGGGGGCGGCCACCCCCGACAGTCAGCGCCGCCGCTCGAAGGCACCGCTGTTCGCCCAGGGCGGTACCCAGCTCGGACCGACGCCGGCCGTTCCGACCTCGATGGCCGCGCCGCTGGTGCCCGGGCTGCCGGCCCCCGGCACCGGCCAGGCCCAGGGCGCCGACGCCGTGAGCGGCCTGACCGCGCCGGTGATGGCCGGTGCGGCCGCGGTCTCCCCGCTGATACGTCCGCTCGACGACACCGTGGTCTATCCGCTCGCCGCCTGGTCGAGAGTTCCCGGAACGCCCGGCTCCGGCCTGCTGCCCGCCCCGCTCCCCGCCCCCGCCCTCAGCACCACCCCCGCCCCCACCGCGTCCCCCACCACTCCCCGCCGGACCCCCTGACCGGCCCCTTCGCCACGGCCCGCGAACCTGGTTGAATCCGGTGAGGGCCGTTCCCGCGGCGTTGACCCGGGGGCGCAGTCGACGTTCCGCGGCCGCCGCCGACGCGTGCGGCCGCGGCCAGCCGTGGGGAGAGCATGAACAAGGGCAACCGTGTCCCACCGGAGTCCGGCCCGGAGGGAACGGCGGGGGCGACACCGAGCGACTCCGCCCCGGCGCAGGGAGCCGGGTCGGGGCGGGCCGGGTCCGAGACGGGTGAGGGGGACAATGCCGAGGCCTTGGCCGACGGGTCCTTCGAGCCGACCGAGGACGGCGACTTCGAGCTGGCCAAGCCGGTGTCGGAGCCGACGGCCGGTGCCGAGGCGGACGGGCCCGCTCCGGCCGACAGCTCGACCGGGCCCGGGGCAGGCGCCTGGGCGGCTCCCACCGAGCGGCCCAAGCCGTTGCACGACCCGGACCCCTACGGCACACCGCCGTACGGCCAGCCGGGCCCCTGGGCGCCCGCGCCGCCCGTACAGCACCCTGCGGTCACCGCGGCCCAGGGCCCGGCTCGGGGAACACCCGCGCCTGCCCCCACCGCTCCATCGACGGCACCCGGGGCTCCCACGCCGGTTCCCGGGCCACCCGCACCGGCAGCCCAGGCGCCCACGCCCACACCCGTAACGGGGCCGCACACCCCGGCACACGGCGTACCCGCTCCGGCGGCACACACCACCGGTGCCGACGTACCCCCACCCGGTGCCACCGCTCCCCTCACAGTCCCCGGGGCGCCGACCACAATCCCCGAGGCGCCGACCCCCGCCGCCCCAGCCGCCGACACCTCGGCCCCTGCGGCGCCCACCCCTGACGTTCAGCCGTCCGGTGCTCCCGTTGCGGCGGTGCCTGCGCCTGAGGTTCGGCCGCCCGGTGGTCCCGTTGCGGCGGTGCCTGCGCCTGGCGTTCAGCCGTCCGGTGCTCCCGTCCCGGCGGCGCCCAACCCCGGCGTTCAGCCGCCCGGCGCTGCCGCCCCCTCGGCACCCGCCCCCTCGGCACCCGCCCCCGGCGCGCCCGCCCCGGCCGCTCCAGCCCCCGGCGTCCCGGCGCCCGGTGCCCCCGCTCCCGCAGGCCCCCCGGTGCCGCCCCTCTCCGGGATGGAGGCGGGGCGGCGTTATGACCCGTGGGCTGTGGAGTCTCCCAAGGAGCAGGTGTTCGGGGCGGGGGCGTGGCAGCAGACCGGGGCCGGGGTGCCGACCCAGGAGGAGCGCGGGCGGCGGGGGAGGCGGCTGTTGGTGGGGTGGAGCCTCCTGGTGGCCCTGGTGTCCGCGGTTGCCGGCGGGGTGGCCGGCGCCTGGGTCGAGAAGCAGGGGCTGGGGGACGACGTACGGCTGCCGCAGGCCGGGCACGTGCCTGCCGGGCGGGCGCCGGACAGCGTGGCCGCGATAGCCGCCCGCGCGCTGCCCAGCGTCGTCACCCTGCACGTCACCGGCACCGAACAGAGCGACACCGGCACCGGCTTCGTGCTCGACACCCGGGGGTACATCCTCACCAACAACCACGTCGTCGCGCCGGCCGGCTCAGGCGGCGCGATATCCGTGACGTTCAGCAGCGGCGACACCGTCAAGGCCGAGGTCGTCGGCCACGACAGCGGCTACGACCTCGCCGTCGTCCAGGTCCACGGCGTGCACGGGCTCACCCCGCTGCCGCTCGGCAACTCCGACGACGTCCGGGTCGGCGACCCCGTCGTCGCCATCGGCGCTCCCTTCGACCTCGCGGGCACCGTCACCTCCGGCATCATCAGCGCCAAGGAGCGGCCCATCACGGCCGGGGGAGAGAAGGGCGACGGCAGTGACGTCAGCTACGTCGACGCGTTGCAGACCGATGCCCCGATCAACCCGGGCAACTCCGGCGGCCCGCTCCTCGACTCCCGGGCCCAGGTCATCGGCATCAACTCCGCCATCCGTTCCGCCGACGGCGGCTCCGACTCGGACAGCAGCCAGGCCGGGTCCATAGGTCTCGGCTTCGCCATCCCGGTGAACCAGGCCAAGCGGGTCGCCGAGGAACTGATCAGCGACGGCCACGCGACCCACCCCGTGATCGGCGTCACCCTCGACATGGCGTACACCGGCGACGGCGCCCGGATCGACAGCACGAGCGCGAACGGCGGCCCCGCCGTGAGCAGAGGCGGCCCGGGTGACCGGGCCGGTCTCAAGGCGGGCGACGTCATCACCGAGGTCGACGGGGAGCGCGTGCACACGGCCGAGGAACTGATCGTCAAGATCCGCGCGCACCGGCCCGGCGACCGGCTGCGGCTGACGGTCCGGCGCGACGGCACGGACCGGGACGTCCCGCTCCGACTGGGCGCGGCCGAGCAGAACTGACACAAGTCTCACCTCGGGACGGTACCGGTCGGACAGGAACGCCGGGTACCGTTGAGCGACCGAGGACATCGCAAGGAGCGTCAGGTGTTCAATGACATAGGGCCACTGGAGCTGGTGACCATCATCGTGCTCGCCGTGCTCGTCTTCGGTCCGGACAAGCTCCCGAAGGTCATCCAGGACGTGACGCGCACGATCCGGAAGATCCGCGAGTTCTCGGAGAGTGCCAAGCAGGACATCCGCAACGAACTGGGTCCGGAGTTCAAGGACTTCGAGTTCGAGGATCTCAACCCGAAGACGTTCATCCGCAAGCAGCTGGACAACGACGAGCTGGGCCTGAAGGAGATCCGCAACGGGTTCGACCCGCTGAAGAAGGAGATGGCCGAGATCACGGACGCGGTCAACGGGCGGGAGAGCGAGGTGTCCGCGTCGTCCGCGGGCTCCTCGGCGTCCTCGTCGGCCGCGGGTTCGGCCGCCTCGGGGCGTGTCGACATGACCAAGAAGCCCGAGGCGCCCGCCAAGGACGAGCGGCCGCCCTTCGACGCGGACGCCACCTAGCGGACGCCACCTAGCGGACGCCCCCAGGCGCATCCCCGGCGCCGACACGCGCACGCGGGCGTACCCCGCGCACGTGACGCGTTTCATAGCACGCCCCCGTCGCACACGGCCTGAACAGGCCGTTCGCGCGACCCACGCATCCAGCGCCTGCCCTGCGGCTCTCACCGGTGTGGATATGCTGCCGAGTTGTTGTGCGGACCGGACGAGTACGCCCGAAGGGGGGCGGGCCACCGCTGGTCCGACGAGAGCGAGGAGGCGTCCGGGCAGATGGAGACGACGAGTCGGGTGGGCGCGCAGTCGCCGGCCGCGGAGGGTGCGCAGCAGCTCCCCTCCGCCCGGCGTACGGTCGACGGTTATCTGCAGGCACCTTTCCCCTGGTACGGCCTCGACGAGGCGTTCACCGGTCCACGCTGGCTGATGCAGGTGGGGACGACGGCCGACGGCGCCGTCGAACACGGCTCGATCGGACACGGCGACGAGCCCTCCGTGCGGGGCGAGGCCGGCTCCGCCGGTGAGCCGCGGGAGAAGTTCGCGGTGGTCGTCACCGTCGCCGCGCAGCCGTCCCGGAGGAGCGCGGACGGTACGGGGCTGCTGGAGGCCACGTCGGTCTCCTCGGCGGCGTGGCTGGCCGGGGTGGGGCTGCTGTCCTTCACCTGGCCGGGGCAGATGGACCACAGCCTGCGGGACGACTGGCTGGAGCAGCAGACGGAGACCGCGTGGGCCCTGGCCGACGATCTGGAGGGGCCGGAGTGGAGCCGGCTCTCTCTTCCCGTGGATGGGGCTGCGGCCTCGTTCTATTACCGGGAGTCGGAGTTCGGGTGGGTGCTCGCGGGTACGACCGAGGCGGGGGTGCACTTGGGGGCGTACGGGCGCGGGATGAGCGCGTACGGTCTAGGGTTCGCCGTCGTGAAGGACGTTGCCGCGTACGCCTAGCCGGCGGGACTCAGCGGAAAAAGGGGCGCCGTTGCTCTCGGCGCCCCTTCGCCGTAGGGCCGGAAAGCTCTCAGAACTTGTTCTTCGGCGTGATCCCCAGCGACAGGCCCGACAGGCCCCGCTGGCGGCCGCCCAGCTTGCCGGCGATGGCCCGCAGGGCGGATCCCGCCGGGGAGTCCGGGTCGGTCAGGACCACCGGCTTGCCCTCGTCGCCGCCCTCGCGGAGGCGGACGTCGATCGGGATGTTGCCGAGGACCGGGACGGTCGTACCCGTGGTGCGGGTGAGGCCGTCGGCGACCATCTGGCCGCCGCCCGTGCCGAAGACGTCGACCATCTCGCCGCAGTGCGGGCAGGGCAGGCCGGACATGTTCTCGACCACGCCGACGATCTTCTGGTGGGTCTGGACGGCGATGGAGCCGGCCCGCTCGGCGACCTCGGCCGCCGCCTGCTGCGGGGTCGTCACGACCAGGATCTCGGCGTTCGGGATCAGCTGGGCGACGGAGATCGCGATGTCGCCGGTGCCGGGCGGGAGGTCCAGGAGCAGGACGTCCAGGTCGCCCCAGTACACGTCCGCCAGGAACTGCTGCAGCGCCCTGTGCAGCATCGGGCCACGCCAGACGACCGGGGCGTTACCCGGGGTGAACATGCCGATGGAGATGACCTTCACGCCGTTCGCCGACGGCGGCATGATCATGTTCTCGACCTGGGTGGGGCGGCCGTCCGCGCCCAGCATGCGCGGCACGCTGTGGCCGTAGATGTCGGCGTCGACGACGCCCACCTTGAGGCCGTCGGCGGCCATGGCGGCCGCCAGGTTCACCGTCACCGAGGACTTGCCGACGCCGCCCTTGCCGGAGGCGACCGCGTAGACGCGGGTGAGGTTGCCGGGCTTGGCGAACGGGACCTCGCGCTCGGCCTGGCCGCCGCGCAGGGCCGCCGCCAGCTCCTTGCGCTGCTCGTCGCTCATCACGTCGAGGGTGACGTCGACGCGGGTGACGCCCTCGACCCGGGAGACCGCCTCGGTGACGCGCTGGGTGATGGTGTCGCGCATGGGGCAGCCGGAGACCGTCAGGTACACGGTGACCGCGACCACGCCGTCATCCCCGATCTCCACCGATTTGACCATCCCCAGTTCGGTGATGGGTCGGTTGATCTCGGGGTCGTTCACCGTCGCCAGTGCCTCGCGCACCGCGTCTTCCGTAGCCATGAGAACGATGGTACGGCGCGCCGAGGGGCGTCCGGGATGCCCCTCAGCGGTCGTCTGTGTCACGTCCCGGAGACCGATCTGACCGTTCCGCCGGGAATACGACATGCCCGGGGTGCCCGTCGTGCCGACGGCGTTCCTCCAGCTCCTTGACGAAATCCTGCAGCTCCGAGCGGATCCAGTCGCGGGTCGCCACCTCGCCCAGGCCCAGGCGCAGCGCGGCGATCTCCCGGGTCAGGTACTCGGTGTCGGCGATGGACCGCTCGTTCTGCTTGCGGTCCTGCTCCAGGTTGACCCGGTCGCGGTCGTCCTGCCTGTTCTGTGCAAGCAGGATCAGCGGGGCCGCGTAGGAGGCCTGCAGGGACAGCGCCAGGGTCAGGAAGATGAACGGGTACTCGTCGAAGCGCAGATGCCGGGGCGCGGCGATGTTCCACAGCACCCAGACGATGATGACGACCGTCATCCAGACGATGAAGCGTCCCGTGCCCAGGAAGCGGGCGATCCGCTCCGACAGCCGGCCGAAGGCCTCCGGGTCCCACTCGGGGATGATCCGGCGGCGCGGCGGGCGCGGCTGGTCCAGGCGGGGCGCACGGGGCCGGGTGGCGGCCGTGGCGCCCGCCGGGGTGCGCTCACGGGTCGCGGTGTCGCGCTCAGGAGCCATAGGTCCCCACCCCCTCGTTCTCGTCGTTCAGGTGGAACTCCGTCTCCCGCCAGTCCTCGGGCAGCATGTGGTCCAGTACGTCGTCCACGGTGACCGCGCCGAGCAGTGACCCGGACTCGTCCACCACGGGCGCGGCGACCATGTCGTACGTGGCGAAGAACCCGGCGATGACGCGCAGCGCCGCGTCCGGGTCCAGTGGCTGCAGGTCCGTGTCGACGATGGAGCTGACCAGGGAGTACGGCGGCTCGCGCAGCAGCCGCTGGAAGTGGACCGTGCCCAGGTACTTGCCGGTCGGGGTCTCGTCCGGCGGACGGCAGACGTAGACCTGGGCGGCGAGGGCCGGGGAGAGGTCGGGGTTGCGGACCCGGGCGAGCGCGTCGGCGACCGTGGCGTCCGGGCGCAGCACGATCGGCTCGGTGGTCATCAGACCGCCGGCCGTGTGCTCCTCGTACGACATCAGCCGGCGCATGTCGGCCGCGTCGGACGGCTGCATCAGGCTCAGCAGCCGCTCCTTGTCCGCCTCGGGCAGCTCACCGAGCAGGTCGGCCGCGTCGTCGGGGTCCATGGCCTCCAGGACGTCCGCCGCGCGCTCCTCCTTGAGCTTGCCGAGGATCTCGATCTGGTCGTCCTCCGGCAGCTCCTCGAGCACGTCGGCCAGCCGGTCGTCGTCGAGGGCGGCGGCGACCTCGGCCCGTCGCTTGGGGGAGAGGTGGTGCAGGACGTTGGCGAGGTCGGCGGGGCGCAGCTGCTCGAAGGTGGCGAGCAGGCTCTCGGCGCCCTGTCCGTGCTCCTCCAGGGAGAAGCCGGTGACGGCCGACCACTCGACGGTCAGCGTCTCGCCCTTGGCCCGCCTGAAGGCGCTCGCCTTCCTGCCCTTGCGGACGAAGACGCGGTCGACCTCCCAGTCGCGGCGGGCCGGCAGCTGCTGCACGGACAGGTCGAGGACGGTGACCTCCTCGCGGGTCTCCACCAGGGTCACCCGCCGGTCCAGCAGCTCGCCGAAGACCAGCCGCTCGGTGGGCCGCTGCTCGAAGCGCCGGACGTTCATCACGCCGGTGGTGATGACCTGCCCGGACTCGACGCCGGTGACCCGGGTCATGGGCAGGAAGATGCGGCGCCGGGTGACCAGTTCGACGACCAGCCCGAGCAGGCGCGGGGGTTTGCGGCCCACGCGCAGCATCACGACGAGGTCGCGCACGCGGCCCACCTGGTCGCCGTTCGGGTCGAAGACGGGGACCCCGGCGAGGTGCGAGACGAAGATCCGGGGGGCGCCGGCTGCCATGGCTGTGGTTCCTTTGGGTGGGGTTCGTGTGAGTTGCTCGGAAATGCCCGCACGGTTGCGCTTCAGGCTAGCCCCTCCTGATCGGATACGCCCCGGTGGGCCCTCCGGACGGACTGGCTCCGCCGGGCGACCGGGGCACCGGTACGCTGCGGTACGCCGCTCAGGAACCGTCAGAAAGGCAGCCCCACCTGTGACTGCGATTCCCCAGGGCCGAACCGGCCGGGCCGCGCGGGTCACCGCGCTGTGCGCACTGGCCGTGACAGGGGTGGCGGTGCTGACGGGGTGCGGCGGCGGGGATCCGGACGCGGGGACCAACGGCGTGGGCAAGCTGCCCGCCGACCGGATCCAGGCGAGGACACGGGCGGCGGCGGCGTCGGCGTCCGCGGTACGGCTGTCCGGCACGGTCGTCACCAGCGGCCGTACGTACACGCTGGACATGCAGCTCAAGGCCGACGGCGGCACCGGGTCCGTGACGTCGAAGGGGGCGACCTTCAAACTGCTGCGGGTCGGCAGGCAGCTGTATCTGAAGGCCGACGCGGACTTCTGGAACCAGGCCGACGGCAAAAGCGGCGACGGCGCGGCCGCCTCGCTGAACGGCAAGTACGTCAAGGTGCCGCAGGCGGACCCCGCGTACAAGAAGTTCAGTGGCTTCACGGACAAGGACGTCCTCCTCGACGGACTGCTCACACTCCACGGCACACTGGCGACGGACGGCCACCACGACGACGCGGGTACCCGCACCATCCGCATCACCGGCGACAAGGGCTCCGGCGGCAGCCTCGACGTCTCCCTGGAGGGCACGCCGTACCCCCTCCGCCTGGTCCGCGGCGGCGGGGCGGGCACGCTCAGCTTCTCGGACTGGGGCAAGGACTTCACCGTCGCCGAGCCCGCGAAGGGTGAGACTGTGGACTACGGCAAGCAGCTGCCGACGTCCTAGTTCGTCCGGTGCGGCGCCCGGTCCTGTCCGCCGCGACGGCGCTCGGCCCCCGCGGCGCCTTCCGGCCGTCCCGGACCGAGACCAGCCCCGCCGCTACTTTCCCTTCCGCTTTCCCTTTCGCCGCTTCGCAAGCAGCCTCGGCAAGCCCGCCGGAATCGGCATCCGCGTGGTCGCCGGAGTCGTGACCGGCCGCTCGGCCAGGCTGTCGGAAGGCAACGGCAGCACGGACCCCGCCGGAGCCAGGCGCAGCACCCGGCACTCACGCGCCCAGCGGCCCGGCATCTCCTCGCCGTCGGGGGCGTTCAGGCGTTTGCCCTTCAGCTCGGCGACGGCCGCCTCCCACTCCTCGGAGCGGGGGGACAGCTCGGACACGGTCGCCGGGAACGTCACCAGCCGGCCGCCCTTGTCCTTGCTGCGCACGGTGACCTCGGCGGTGCCCCCGTCGACCAGCCCTTCGAGGGGCTGCTCACCGGGCCCGTCGCCGACCAGGCACACCGCGCCCTCGTGCCACACGTGCCACAGCGCACGCGCGGCGGGGGACCCGGCGCCCCTGACCCAGATGAGGCCGGACTTCTTCGAGGCCTCCTCGATGAGGGCCCGGTCGAGCAGCTCGCTTGTCATGGGCCCAGCCTATCCAGCGCCCGCTCACAGCCAGCCGTTGCGCTTGAGCACCCGGTGGATGCCCACGCACATGGCGATGGTGACGCCCAGGACCAGCGGGTAGCCGTACTTCCAGTGCAGCTCCGGCATGTGGTCGAAGTTCATGCCGTACACACCGGTCACCATCGTCGGCACGGCGATGATCGCGGCCCAGGCGGTGATCTTGCGCATGTCCTCGTTCTGCGCGACGGACGCCTGCGCCAGGTTGGCCTGGAGGATGGAGTTGAGGAGTTCGTCGAAGCCCAGCACCTGCTCCTGGACCCGGGCGAGGTGGTCGGCCACGTCCCGGAAGTACTTCTGGATGTCCGGGTCGACCAGCCGCATCGGCCGCTCGCTCAGCAGCTGCATCGGGCGCAGCAGGGGAGCCACCGCCCGCTTGAACTCCAGTACCTCACGCTTGAGTTGGTAGATCCGTGCCGAGTCCACACCACGGGAGACCCCGCCCTTGCGGCCCGGCGAGAAGACCTCGGTCTCCACCTCGTCGATGTCGTCCTGCACCGCGTCGGCGACCGCGATGTAGCCGTCCACGACATGGTCGGCGATCGCGTGCAGCACCGCCGAGGGGCCCTTTGCCAGCAGCTCCGGGTCGTCCTGGAGGCGGTGCCGGAGGGCCCGCAGCGAGCCCTGGCCGCCGTGCCGGACGGTGATGAAGAAGTCCCGGCCGGTGAAGCACATGACCTCGCCGGTCTCCACGACCTCGCTGTTGGCGGTGAGCCGGTCGTGCTCGACGTAGTGGATGGTCTTGAACACGGTGAAGAGCGAGTCGTCGTACCGCTCCAGCTTGGGCCGCTGGTGGGCCTGCACCGCGTCCTCGACGGCCAGCGGGTGCAGCCCGAACTCGCTCGCGATACCGGCGAATTCGGCCTCCGTCGGCTCGTGCAGACCGATCCACACGAAGCCGCCGTCGCGCCGCACCTGCCGCATCGCCTCCTGAGGGCTGAGCGGCTTCGCGCTCGCGACCCGGGCGCCGTCGCGGTAGACGGCGCAGTCGACGACGGCCGACGGGGTGGCCGGGTCGCGGGTGGTGTCGTACGACGTGCTCGACGCGCTCGTGGCCTTGCGCAGCGAGACGCGGGACGGACGGACCACGGCGCGCAGGTCGCGGATCATCGACATGGGCAGGCTCCTTCGCGACAGGCAACGAAAGACCGCCGGCGACGGGTGGAACTACCCGGAATGAGGACGTTTTCACTGCGGATGTTTGGCACGTCCACAAAGCGGGGAGCACCGCACCGTCGCGGTGGCGACTTCGCTACTGATGCAGAACTGATTCGATCAGGCAGATCGGGTGATCAGACGATCAGGGCAAAGCGAAACGAAGTGCTCTTCCGAAGGGCAACGCGCACGGGAGGCGTGGAACAGCCGGAAACCAGCCAGCGACTACATCAACGGGCGGAAGAGCGAGTGGTACTGCACGGTCGACTTCGATCCATGACAGCCCCACCTCCTCCGGCCGGTCCCTCGTAAGGGAGTCTCATCGGCGTCGGGACTCGATCGCGACGCTTGTGCGTGCTGTCCCGAACCACCGGCTCAGCGTAGCAGCCGCCCGAAGTGTCAAGTCGCCGCTTTGCCCGCTACTGACGAGTTCTATGCTCGCCGCATGGTTGATGTTCTTCCTCTGGTCGAGGCACGGTTGACCACCGCCCTGGGCGAGCCGGACGCGCGCGCCGCCGTCACCTTCCTCGGCACGGACCGCATCGAGGTGCTCCGGTTCCAGGAGGGGGACGTCCTGCGGTACGCCACCCTCGGCATGTCCGCGCACCCGATGACCGACCCCGCCGCGATGCTCGCCGACCCGGTCAAGGGCCCCCGCGCCGAGCTGGTCCTCTCCGTCCGCGCGGGCCTCGCCGACACCGACAAGGTGCTCCGGCCGCTCGCCGTGCTGGCCGCGTCCCCGCAGGTGGAGGGTCTGATCGTGACCCCGGGCGCCTCCCTGGACGTGGGCGACCCGCTGTGGCCCGGCGCCCCCTTCACCTCGGTGCTGGTGGGCGAGCCCGGCGGCCTGGTCGAGGACCTGGAGCTGGACGACCCCATGGAGCCCGTGCGGTTCCTGCCGCTGCTGCCGATGACCCCGAACGAGGCCGCCTGGAAGCGGGTGCACGGCGCCCAGGCCCTCCAGGAGCGCTGGCTCGCGAACGGGACGGACCTGAGGGACCCCGCCCGCAGGTCCGTCCCGCTCGACTGACCGGCACGTGACCGATCTCACCAACGCGGGCCAGGATCCGGTCAGTTGGCGAAGACGGAGACGCCGTCCTCGGCGGCGTGCTCCGGCGCCGGCCCCTCGGGCTCGTGGGCGAGGGCCTTGCGGCGTACGACCACCACGGCCGCGCCGAGCAGCGAGGTGACCGCCGCCACCACGAACGGGAGGTGGATGTCACTCCACTCCTCGATCTTGGGCGCGAAGTAGGGCGCGGCGGCGGCCGCGAACCAGCGGACGAAGTTGTAGCCCGCGCTCGCCACCGGGCGCGGGGCGTCCGACACCCCGAGGGCCAGTTCGGTGTAGACGGTGTTGTTCACGCCGATGAGCGCGCCGGACAGGATCGTGCAGACGATCGCGGTGGTGTGGTCGCCGTAACCGAGGACCAGGACGTCCGCGGCGAGCAGCACCAGCGAGCCGCCGAGCACCTTCAGCGAGCCGAACCGCTTCTGCATGCGCGGCGCCACGATCACGGAGAAGACCGCCAGCAGCACACCCCAGGCGAAGAACACCGCGCCGGACCGGTACGGGGTCATGTCCAGCACGAACGGCGTGAAGGCCAGCACGGTGAAGAACGTGTAGTTGTAGAAGAACGCGGAGACCGCGGCCGAGGCGAGACCGCCGTGGCCGAGCGCCCGGATCGGGTCCAGGACCGAGGTCCTGCGGGCCGGCTTCGGCTGCTCCTTCAGGAACGCCGTGATGCACAGGAAGCCGATCGCCATCAGCGTGGCCGTGCCGAAGAACGGGTAGCGCCAGCTCATGTTGCCGAGGATGGCGCCGAGCAGCGGGCCGCAGGCCATGCCGAGGCCGAGCGCGGACTCGTACAGCAGGATCGCCGCCGCGCTGCCCCCGGCCGCCGCGCCGACGATCACCGCGAGCGCGGTGGAGACGAAGAGCGCGTTGCCGAGGCCCCAGCCCGCCCGGAAGCCGACGAGCTCGGCGACCGAGCCCGATGTGCCGGCCAGGCCCGCGAAGACGACCACGAAGGCGAGGCCGAGCAGCAGGGTCCTGCGGCCGCCGATGCGGCTGGAGACGAAGCCGGTCAGCAGCATCGCTACCGCGGTGATCAGGAAGTACGAGGTGAAGAGCAGGGACACCTGCCCGGCGGTGGCGTGCAGGCCCTGCGCGATCGACGGAAGGATCGGGTCGACCAGGCCGATGCCCATGAAGGCGACGACGGAGGCGCCGGCCGTGGCCCAGACCGCCTTGGGCTGTCGCAGCAAGTCCATCTGTACTCCCCACTCACATCACAAGTTAGTTCGCCTAATTATTGTATATTACATTGAGTCTGCCGGACGGGTGATCGTCCTTGACGTGGGCGGGCAGGGGTAGGACCGTGGAGCCCTATGAGGGGCGAACCCAGTTGCCCGAGGTGCGGTGGCCGGGTCAGGGCGCCCGGTCTCTTCGCCGATGCGTGGCAGTGCGATGTGCACGGCACGGTGTATCCGCTGCAGCCCGTGATCCCGCCCAGTGTCGAAGCCCTCGCCGCCGTCGTGCACCGCACGCACGTCCCGTTGTGGATGCCCTGGCCGCTGCCGGTCGGCTGGCTCTTCACGGGGGTGGCCTACGCGGGCGACGACCGCAGCGGTGGCCGCGCGACCGCCGTCGCCTGCTCCGGCCCCGGCCCGCTGGGCGGCCCGGGTGAACTCATCCTGGTGGCCGAGGAACTCGGCGTCGGCCTCGGCGCGCGGTACGCGGGCATCGACGGCCCGGACCCGGGGTCGTACATGAACGTCGAGAAGCCGCCCCAGGCCAAGGTGCTGGCCGGCGGCCGCCCGACCCCGCTCTGGCACGTCTACCGCACCCCCGACGACCGCGCCGTCTTCGCCGGTGAGGCCCTCGGCATGTGGCTGTGGGCGGTGATCTGGCCCGAGCAGGCGGGTCTGCTCATGTACGACGAGCTGGTGCTGACGGATCTGCGGGACGCGGGGGCGGAGCTGGATCTGGTGCCCTGCGGAGCGCTTTCGCCGCGCTTGCTTCGGCCGTAGCGCCCACTGGGGTGCCGGGTTCCGTTTCGTTGGCGGGTGCGGGTGCGGGTGCGGGTGCGGGTGCGTGGGGGCTGGTCGCGCAGTTCCTCGCGCCCCTGCGTCAGCCGCAGTAAAGGGCGCCGGGCGGTTTCAGGTGTGACAGTCGGGGGTCAAAACCCCGCTATCCTTAGGTGTCCCCTTCCGTGACCGTCCCCTGTCTGGAGTCTGCGTGCGTATCGATCTGCACTGTCACTCCACGGCTTCCGACGGTACGGACACCCCGGCCGAGCTGGTGCGCAATGCCGCTGCTGCCGGGCTGGACGTCGTCGCGCTGACCGATCACGACACCACCCGTGGGTACGCCGAGGCGATCGCCGCGCTGCCCGAGGGGCTCACGCTGGTCACCGGGGCGGAGCTGTCCTGCCGGATCGACGGCATCTCGATGCACATGCTGGCCTACCTGTTCGACCCCGAGGAGCCCGCCCTGCTCGCCGAGCGGGAGCTGGTGCGCGACGACCGGGTGCCCCGGGCCAAGGGCATGGTCGCCAAGCTCGACGCGCTGGGTGTGCCGGTCACCTGGGAGCAGGTCGAGCGGATCGCGGCCGGCGGTTCCGTGGGGCGCCCGCACGTGGCGACGGCGCTGGTCGAGCTGGGCGTCGTACCGACGGTGAGCGACGCGTTCACCGAGGAGTGGCTGGCCGACGGCGGGCGGGCGTTCGTGGAGAAGCACGAGACGGACCCCTTCGAGGCGATCCGGCTGGTCAAGAACGCGGGCGGGGTCTGTGTGTTCGCGCACCCGGCCGCCGCCAAGCGTGGCCGGACGGTGCCGGAGTTCCGTATCGCCGAGATGGCCGAGGCCGGTCTGGACGGCATCGAGGTCGATCACATGGACCACGACGCCGACGCGCGCGACCGGCTGCGGGGCCTGGCGAAGGACCTGGATCTGCTGGTCACGGGCTCCTCGGACTACCACGGCAGCCGCAAGACCGTGGCGCTGGGCGCGTACACGACCGACCCCGAGGTGTACGGAGAGATCACGCGGCGGGCGACCGGCGCGTTCCCGGTGCCGGGCACCGGCGGGGCCTGAGGCCGTCAGCGGCCCTTCCGCGCCCCCAGTTCACCCTTTTTCCAGCAAGGCCAGTACTTCCCCCATGTTCGACATCGCCGTCTTCGGCTCTCTGTTCCTGACCCTTTTTGTCATCATGGATCCCCCCGGGATCACCCCGATCTTCCTCGCCCTGACCGCCGGCCGTCCGGCCAAGGTGCAAAGGCGCATGGCCTTCCAGGCCGTGTGCGTGGCGGGCGGGGTCATCGCCACCTTCGGTGTCCTGGGCCACCAGATCCTCGACTACCTGCACGTCTCCGTCCCCGCGCTGATGATCGCGGGTGGCCTGCTGCTTCTGCTGATCGCGCTGGACCTGCTCACCGGCAAGACCGACGAGCCGAAGCAGACGAAGGACGTGAACGTCGCGCTCGTACCGCTGGGCATGCCGCTGCTGGCCGGACCCGGTGCGATCGTGTCCGTGATCCTGGCCGTGCAGCGGGCCGGCAGCGTGGCCACACAGGTCTCGGTGTGGTCCGCGATCCTCGCCATCCATGTCGTGCTGTGGCTGGTGATGCGTTACTCGCTGCTGATCATCCGGGTCATCAAGGACGGCGGCGTCGTGCTGGTGACGCGGCTCGCCGGCATGATGCTCTCCGCGATCGCCGTGCAGCAGATCATCAACGGCGTCACTCAGGTGATCCGGGGGAGCTGAGCCCTCGTCGGCTCGGCTCCCCCGGAAAGCTTGAGTGGCGCTCCGCGCGTGAGCGTTACGAGGCCTGGGTCTCGGCCGGGCGGATCCACAGACGCTGCCCGATGGCGGCGGCCTGCTGAACGATCCGGTTGACGGAGGCGGCGTCCACGACGGTGCTGTCCACGGTGGTGCCGTCGACCTCGTCGAGTCGCATGATCTCGAAGCGCACAGGCTTCTCCCTTCGTCTGGTCATCCTCCTGAGGAGAACTACTCGTGGTGACATGCGGTGTATCCGCTGTCGTACGGAGTCAACGCGCTTCTTGTTACAAACATTCCCTACGCTAAAGAAATTTTTCGAACGACTAATTACCGGTCGGTAAGTATCGGCCGCCGAACCGATCGGGACCGGTTGTGTTCGCAGCGTGACCACCGGGACAATGGAGGCGATGAACGACGACCTGGCGGCCCTGGGCGACCGCATCGACCGCACGAACGAGCTGCTGAAA
Organism: Streptomyces puniciscabiei; assembly: GCF_006715785.1. Taxonomy (NCBI): domain Bacteria; kingdom Bacillati; phylum Actinomycetota; class Actinomycetes; order Kitasatosporales; family Streptomycetaceae; genus Streptomyces; species Streptomyces puniciscabiei. Next base: position 1,879,162 of record NZ_VFNX01000001.1, on the reverse strand, counting down.
CGCATGCTCGCCGAGGTGGCGAAGACGCCCTCCACCCACGCGATCTTCGTCGACGCGGGCTATCTGTACGCGGCCGCGGGCCGGCTGGTCGCCGGGACCGAGGACCGCCGGGCCTTCGACCTCGACGCCGAGGGCCTGATCGAAGCCCTCATCGACCGGGCACGCCAGGTCTTCGCGGACAGCCGCCTGCTGCGTGTGTACTGGTACGACGGCGCCCGCCGCCGCATCCACACCGCCGAGCAGCAGTCCATCGCCGAACTCCCCGACGTCAAGGTCCGCCTCGGCAACCTCAACGCCAACAACCAGCAGAAGGGCGTCGATTCCCTGATCCGCAGCGACCTCGAATCACTGGCGAGGCACCGCGCGATCAGCGACGCGGCCCTGCTCGGCGGCGACGAGGACCTGGTGTCGGCGGTCGAGGCGGCCCAGGGCTACGGCGCCCGTGTCCACCTGTGGGGCATCGAGGCGCCCGAGGGCCGCAACCAGGCCGAGCCGCTGCTCTGGGAGGTCGACAGCCAGCGCACCCTCGACCTGGAGTTCTTCAAGCCGTACGTCTCCCGCCGCACGGCCGCCGCCTACGACGCCACCGCCGGCACCCGCCCCACCCGCGAGGACGTGCGCTTCGTCGGCGCCCAGATCGCCGCCAAGTGGCTGGCAGCGCGAGGCCGCGAGGCCCTGGTCGAGCTGCTCCCCGGCCACCCCTACCTCCCCGGCTCCGTCGACCAGGACCTGCTGGTCGAGGCCGAGGGCCTGCTCCAGTACTCCCTGCGCGGCCAGGCAGACCTGCGCCGCGCCCTGAGGGACGGCTTCTGGGAGCACCTGCAGACGCAGTACTAGCCCCGCTCGGCCGCGGTGTCCCAGAAGTCGGCGAGCGCGCGGGCCGTGGCGAGGGGCTGGTCGGTGTTGGGGGAGTGCTCGGCGTCATCGATCACCGTGCGCCGGGCGTTCAGCCGTACCGCCATGGCGTCCAGCAGGGGCAGCGGCCAGGTGTCGTCCCGGGCGCCGGACAGGACGTGGAACGGCAGCGGCAGCGCGGCCAGTTCCGCGACCCGGTCCGGCTCCGCGCACAACTGACGCCCGGCCGCGACGAGTTGGGCGGGCTTGGTGCCGAGCCAGCGGCGCCGCAGGTCGTCGCGGTCGTCGAGGCCGCCGTCGAGCACGGGCGTCTCCGTCTCCTCGGGCGTCTCCATCGCCCGCATCGCGTCCCACACCTCGGCCATGGTCATCACCGCGAGCGCGTCCCGCAGCAGCTTCACGCGCTGCTGCTGGGTTTGCGAGATCTGCGCGGGGCCGGAGGCCATGAGGGTGAGCGACCGGAAGGGTGCGTGGTCAAGCAGCACGGCCGCGCGCGAGACCTGCCCGCCGAAGGAGTGCCCCAGCAGATGCACCGGCTCCCCGAGCGCCTCGGTCTGTGCCAGCACGTCCCGCGCCAACTCCTGCTGGGCGTAGGCCGATTCATCGGTCTCGGGCCCGTCCGACTCGTACTGCCCGCGCCCGTCGACGGCCACCGTCCGGTACCCGCGCCGCGCGAGGGGCACGTGCAGCGGATTGAAGTCCTCCTTGCTCCCGGTGAACCCCGGCAGCAACAGCGCCACTCCGCGGGGCTCGACCCCGTCGGCCACGGGAGCGTCGACGACGGCGAACTCCCCGCGCGCGGTCCGCAGCGCGTACGCACGGGCACCGGGAGGCGGGACGAAGGTGGCGGGCCTGCTCATGGGGAGAGGCTATCGGGCCGGGCAGAACGGTGCGGATACGGGGGAAGAAAACGCGACGGCCCGGTCCACCTGGGTGGACCGGGCCGTTTCGCCTGTGACCTGCCGGCTCAGCCTTCGGCCGCCTCGACGGCCGCCGCGGCCTTACGGGTACGGCGGCGCGGCTTTACCTCCGGCTCCTCGGTGGCCTGCGCCGGAATCTCGGCGGCGACCGCCTTGGCGACGGCCTTGCGGGTCCGCCGGACCTTCGGCGCGGCCACCTCGGCGTCCCCGTCCGCCTCGACGACGGCAGCGGCCGTCTTGCGGGTGCGGCGCGGCTTGGCCTCGGCCTCGGGTGCCTCGGTGGTCTCCGGGGCGGCGGCGGCCTTCTTGCGCGTGCGGCGCGGCTTGGCCTCGGCCTCGGGGGCTTCCGTCGCCTCCGGGGCGGTGGCGGCCGTCTTCCGGGTGCGGCGGGGCTTGGTCCCCGTGCCCTCGGCCGTGTCCACGGCGGCCTCGGCCTGCGGGGCCTCGGTCGCAGCGGCCGCCTTCCGGGTGCGGCGCGGCTTGGCCTCGGGGGCTTCCGCCGACTCCGGGGCTTGCGTCGTCTCCGGCGTGGCCGCGGTCTTCTTGCGGGTGCGGCGCGGCTTGGCTTCCGTGGCCTCGGCCGTGTCCACGGCGGCCTCGGCCTGCGGCGCGGCCTCGGCCGTCTCCGGGGCGACGGCGGCCTTCTTGCGGGTGCGGCGCGGCTTGGGCTCCGCCGCCGTGTCCACCGGTGCCGCCTCGGTGACGGCGGCGGCCGTCTTCCGGGTGCGGCGGGGCTTGGCTTCCGTGCCCTCTGCCGTGGCGACGGCCGTCTCGGCGGCGGGCTCGGCCGTCTTGCGGGTACGGCGGCGCGGCTTCGGCTCCAGGGCCTCGACGGGCGCGGCCTCGGCCTGCGGCTCGGTGGCCACAGGGGCCGTCTCCGCCGCCGGCGCGGTGGTCTCGGTCGCGGCCGGCTCCGCAGACCTGCGGGTGCGGCGGCGCGGCTTCTCCGGGGCCTCGGGGGTCTCCAGCCGGGCCGGGCCCGCCGCCGTGTCCACCGACTCGACGGCGGCCTCGGTGGCCGTCACCGGCTGCGCCGGCGCCCCGCCGCGGGTACGGCGACGGCGGCGCAGGGCGCGGGGAGCGCCCGCCTCCTCCGCACCGGTGGCCTCCGCGGCGCCCGGCTCGGCGGCCGGTACCGCGGTGGTCGCGGCGGCGTCGAGCGGTGCTCCGCCACGGGTGCGGCGGCGACGGCGCGGCGTACGGGCCGTACGCTCGCGCTCGGCGGTGCCGGACTCGGGACGCCCCTCACGCTCGCCCCGGCCACCACGGCCGCGGCCGCGTGCGCCACGCCCGCCGGTCTCGCCGAGGTCCTCCAGCTCCTCCGCGTCCAGACCGGCACGGGTCCGCTCCGAGCGCGGCAGGGTGCCCTTGGTGCCCTCGGGGATGCCGAGGTCGGAGAACAGGTGCGGGGACGAGGAGTACGTCTCCACCGGGTCGTTGAAGTCCAGCTCCAGCGCCTTGTTGATCAGCTGCCAGCGCGGGATGTCGTCCCAGTCGACGAACGTGATCGCCGTACCCTTGGCGCCCGCGCGGCCCGTACGGCCGACCCGGTGCAGGTAGGTCTTCTCGTCCTCGGGGGACTGGTAGTTGATGACGTGGGTCACGCCCTCGACGTCGATGCCGCGCGCGGCGACGTCGGTGCAGACCAGGACGTCCACCTTGCCGTTGCGGAAGGCGCGCAGCGCCTGCTCGCGGGCGCCCTGCCCGAGGTCGCCGTGGACCGCGCCGGAGGCGAAGCCGCGGCGCTGGAGCTGCTCGGCGATGTCGGCGGCCGTACGCTTCGTACGGCAGAAGATCATCGCCAGTCCGCGGCCCTCGGCCTGGAGGATGCGGGCGACCATCTCCGGCTTGTCCATGTTGTGCGCGCGGTAGACGAACTGCTTGATGTTCGCGACCGTCGCGCCCTCGTCGTCCGGCGCGGTGGCGCGGATGTGCGTGGGACGGGACATGTACCGGCGCGCGAGGCCGATGACCGCGCCCGGCATGGTCGCCGAGAACAGCATGGTCTGGCGCTTGACCGGCAGCATGTCGATGATCTTCTCGACGTCGGGCAGGAAGCCCAGGTCGAGCATCTCGTCGGCTTCGTCGAGGACCAGGCTCTTGACGTGCTTGAGGTTCAGCTTCTTCTGGCCCGCGAGGTCCAGCAGCCGGCCCGGGGTGCCGACGACCACGTCGACGCCCTTCTTGAGGGCCTCCACCTGGGGCTCGTAGGCCCGGCCGCCGTAGATCGCGACCACGCGTACGTTACGGACCTTGCCCGCCGTCAGCAGGTCGTTGGTGACCTGGGTGCACAGCTCGCGCGTGGGGACGACGACGAGGGCCTGCGGGGCGTCGGTGAGGGCCTCGGGGGCGGCGCGTCCGGCCTCGACGTCGGCAGGGACGGTGACGCGCTCGAGGAGCGGAAGACCGAAGCCCAGCGTCTTGCCGGTGCCGGTCTTGGCCTGGCCGATGACGTCCGTGCCGGAAAGTGCGACGGGGAGCGTCATCTCCTGGATGGGGAAGGGAGTGGTGATGCCGACGGCCTCCAGGGCCTCGGCGGTCTCGGGGAGAATCCCAAGGTCTCGAAACGTCGTAGTCAGGATCATGCCTCTTCTGTGTGCGCGGCGCGAGGCGAGCGCGGGGGTCGTGTGCGACCGTGCCGGGGACGTCGGCTGCCGTACGGGCGAACCACTCGGGCAAGCCGTAAGGCACGGGACCTCTGCCGACGCTCTAGCGCTCGTACCGCTGAGGGTGTCCCTCCGGTCGTCGTACGTACTTCGCCGTACGGCCACGGAGGGCTGTCGGGTCGGAGCCGATCGGGCCACCGACCGGGCATCCTCATGCGTGCGGCCTGTTCGGAGACGTCGAACACCGTCGACGCACTCTGGCAGGCGCATTACCACCATACCCCGGATTCGCGCACATGCGATGGCCGATTTCGTCACGTCATGGTCGTCACACTGATCGACAGGACCCCTCCGGCGCCACGCAAGCGGGCTATTGTGCGCCTCATGACTAGCTCTGACAAGCCCGAGAACGCGTCCGCCGCCTCCGCCGAACCCACCGGTGTCGCCGCCCAGGACTGGGCGCAGGCCTCCGCCGACCCGCAGTACCGCGCCGCCGTCGTGGACCTGCTCGGCGCGCTCGCGTACGGGGAGCTGGCGGCGTTCGAGCGGCTCGCCGAGGACGCGAAGCTGGCGCCGACCCTCGCGGACAAGGCGGAGCTGGCGAAGATGGCCTCGGCCGAGTTCCACCACTTCGAGCGGCTGCGGGACCGGCTGACCGAGATCGGCGAGGAGCCGACGGCGGCCATGGACCCGTTCGTCGCCGCGCTCGACGGCTTCCACAAGCAGACCGCGCCCTCGGACTGGCTGGAGGGCCTGGTCAAGGCGTACGTCGGCGACTCGATCGCGAGCGACTTCTACCGGGAGGTCGCGGCCCGCCTCGACTCCGACACCCGCGAGCTCGTCCTGGCCGTCCTCGACGACACCGGGCACGCCGGGTTCGCGGTGGAGAAGGTGCGGGCCGCGATCGACGCCGACCCGCGCGTGGGCGGCCGGCTGGCGCTGTGGGCGCGGCGGCTGATGGGGGAGGCGCTGTCGCAGTCGCAGCGGGTGGTCGCCGACCGGGACGCGCTGTCGACGATGCTCGTGGGCGGGGTTGCCGACGGGTTCGATCTCGCGGAGGTCGGGAAGATGTTCTCGCGGATCACCGAGGCGCACACCAAGCGGATGGCCGCGCTGGGCCTCGCGGCCTGAGAGCCGGGTGCGCTCTGTGGGGTGGGTGCGGTGAGTTGCGCGGCCGCGGGCGCGTTGTGGTTGCTCGCGCAGTTCCCCGCGCCCTTCGGGGCGCTGCCCCCTGCGCCCGCTGCAAAGGCGCCGTTGCTACGCCGTCGCTGATCGGCGCAACCTGCCTGCGGGGCGCAGGAGCAGGGACAGGGACGCCGCCGAGATGATCGCGGCGCCCAGGAGGCTCAGCCAGGCGGCGCCGGGGCCGAGGGCGGTGTGGGTGACGAAGTCGCCGAAGAGGGCGCCGGCGATGCCCGTGGACAGGACCAGCGGGCGGGACGGCAGACGGTGGGACAGGCGGTACGCCGCCGCGCAGGCGAGGACGAGACCGAGCACAGCGGAGCCGAGCGCTTCCAGGATCATCAGCGGGTCCCTCCCACGGCACGTCTGCCTTGACGGTCGTAGCCCGTCATACCCGTGACCTGCGGAGTGCAATCCTCCGCTGTGGAGGAGCTGTGGGCCGGCCGTGTGCATCGCTCATACGGAAGGGCCCGGCGGCTCGCGGCCGCCGGGCCCTTGTGCATGACGTCCGCCTACAGCGCGCCGAAGCCCACCTTGCGCACGGTCGGCTCGCCGATGTCCACGTACGCGAGGCGGTCGGTCGGGACCAGAACCTTGCGGCCCTTCTCATCCTGAAGGCTCAGCAGCCCCGTCTTCCCGGCCAGCGCCTCGGCCACCACGCGCTCGACCTCCTCGACGCTCTGACCGCTCTCCAGAACGATCTCGCGGGGCGCGTGCTGCACGCCGATCTTGACCTCCACGGCTATGTCCCTCCGACGGTCAGTGATGTGCGCGATCTTCCGCGCCGTACCCAGCACACATTAGTCCGGTAAGGGGACCTGCACGCTCCGGGCCGGAACGCCGTCAGCGAACAGCGGACGGGAACAAACGGCCGTCAGTGGTGTTCGCTGCCGTGCAGCGGGAAGCCCGCGATGCCCCGCCAGGCCAGTGAGGTGAGCAGCTGCACCGCCTGGTCGCGCGGCACGCTGCGGTCGCTGTGCAGCCAGGAGCGGGCCACCACCTGGGCGAGACCGCCGAGACCGGAGGCGAGCAGCATCGACTCCGCGCGCGACAGGCCCGTGTCCTCCGCGATGACGTCGCAGATCGCCTCGGCGCAGTCGTTGGTGACCTTGTCGACGCGCTCGCGCACCGCGGGCTCGTTCGTCAGGTCCGACTCGAAGACCAGCCGGAAGGCGCCGCCGTCGTCCTCGACGTAGGCGAAATAGGCGTCCATGGTGGCGCGGACGCGCTGCTTGTTGTCGGTCGTCGAGGCGAGTGCGCCCCGCACCGCCTGGATCAGCGACTCGCAGTGCTGGTCCAGCAGGGCGAGGTAGAGGTCGAGCTTGCCGGGAAAGTGCTGGTAGAGCACCGGCTTGCTCACGCCGGCCCGCTCGGCGATGTCGTCCATCGCCGCCGCGTGGTACCCCTGCGCGACGAAGACCTCCTGGGCGGCGCCCAGCAGCTGGTTCCGTCGAGCTCGGCGCGGCAGACGGGTGCCACGCGGGCGTGCCGCCTCAGTTTGCTCGATGGCTGTCACGCCGCCTCCCAAAGTCGTCCATTTCGCGGTGTCGGCCGCGCGGCCATCGTACTTTTCGGTAACCGTGGTGTGCGCGCTGCGAGCGCAGAATTTCACGTACCGGACGGCGGCGGAAGCCGCAGTGGGCTCCTCGTGCGGTCGCGGGAGTCCGGGGAGGTCAGCGGTAGTCGTCCTCGTCGAGCGAGACGACACGCGCCTGTTCGACCAGATCGGCCTCGTTCGCGCCGTCCGGATCCTTGCCCGTCAGGGGGTCGTCGCGGTCCGGCGCGATGTCGTGGTGCTGCTCGGCGGCGTCCACCTCGGGGGCTTCGACGTCGATCTCCTCGGCCGTTTCGGCCTCCAGGTCCTCGATCGTGTCGGGCTCGATGGGGTCATAGGCCATGGTGGGCTCCCTTCCTACGAACGTCCCTGGAAACAGCAGGGGGCCACATACGGGTGCCCTTTCTACGAGCCTAGGAGACAGCAGATCCGGACGCCATGCCGTCGCGCCCGTTCGTAGCGGGCCGGTCCGGTTCCGGTTCACCCGTCACTCGCGGCCCACTCTGTGACGGCGAACACATGAACCCCGACGTGATCACCTCGTAACATTGCCGCATGTCTTCGACCGAGTCGCCGTCCGTGCCGGCCGCCAGTGTGCTTCCGAGAGTGGCGCCCGTCCGGGTCGGCGAGGGCGAGCGGCTGCGGTCCGTGGGACTGCCCGGAGTCACCCTGTCGGTCCGCTCCCGCCGCCCCGCGCGCGAGGGCCTGCCGCCCGCGCTGTACGTCCACGGGCTCGGCGGTTCCTCGCAGAACTGGTCGTCGCTGATGGCCGAGCTGGACGGCGTCGTGGACAGTGAGGCGGTCGACCTGCCGGGCTTCGGCGACTCCCCGCCCCCGGACGACGGGAACTACTCCGTCACCGGGCACGCGCGCGCGGTGATCCGCTATCTCGACGCGGCCGGCCGCGGCCCGGTCCACCTGTTCGGCAACTCGCTCGGCGGGGCGGTCACCACGCGCGTGGCCGCCGTACGCCCCGACCTGGTCCGTACGCTCACGCTCGTGTCGCCGGCCCTGCCGGAGCTGCGCATCCAGCGCACCGCGGCGCCGACCGCGCTGCTCGGCGTGCCCGGTGTCGCCGCCCTGTTCACCCGGTTCACCAAGCAGTGGACGGCCGAGCAGCGGGTGCGCGGTGTCCTGGCGCTCTGCTACGGCGACCCGGGGCGGGTGTCGCCCGAGGCGTTCCAGCACGCCGTGGAGGAGCTGGAACGGCGGCTGCAGCTGCCGTACTTCTGGGACGCGATGGCCCGCTCCGCGCGCGGGATCGTCAACGCCTACACGCTCGGTGGACAGCACGGGCTGTGGCGCCAGGCCGAGCGCGTGCTCGCGCCGACCCTGCTGATCTACGGCGGCCGTGACCAGCTGGTCGGCTTCCGCATGGCCCGCCGGGCCGCCCGCGCCTTCCGCGACTCGCGCCTGCTGTCCCTGCCGGACGCCGGGCACGTCGCGATGATGGAGTACCCGAACGTGGTGGCCACGGCGTTCCGGGAGCTCCTCGCGGAGACCGAGGACGCCGGCACCGACTCGGGCACGGGGAGCTGAGGCCTGCGTGGGACGCCACAGCCGCCGCGGCCCGGCCGCCAAGGCCGACTCCGCGGACATAGCCGCCACCAGGCGGACGCGCGGTGCCCGGGACGAGCAGCCGCTGCTGCCCGGGCAACGACAGGCGTCGACGAACGGGACCGGTACCGGCGCCGGTACCGCCGGGGCCCCGCCGCGCGGCTCGCACCGACCGCCGACGTTCCCTTCGGGCACCCCCGCGCCGGGCGCGCCGCGTGTCATGGACGGTACCCCCGCGCCTGGTGCGCCGCGTTTCGCGGACGGCACCCCCGCGCGCGGCGTGCCCCGTCTGCCCGACGGCACGCCGGCACATGGTTTTCCCAGGCTTCCCGAGGGCACGCCCGTGCGGGGGGTGCCGCGTCTGCCTGATGGCACGCCCGCGCATGGTGTACCGAGCTTTCCTGGTGGCACGCCGGCCCAGGGTGTTCCGCGTTTCGGCGAGGGAACCCCGGCGCGTGGTGTGCCGCGTCTGCCCGACGGCACGCCCGCCCGTGGTTTCCCGCGGCTTCCCGATGGCACTCCCGGGCACGGTGCGCCGCGGCTTCCGGACGGCACGCCCGCGCACGGTACCCCCCGTTTCCATGACGGCGCTTCTGCTCGTGGTGGGCATCCCGAGCAGCGGGAAGCCGGCGGGGGTTGGGGGGAGTTCGCGGGGGCGGCCGGTCCGGGGGCGGTGCTTCCGCGGCAGCGGCCGGCCGGGCCCAGGGCCGGTTCCGGGCCCCGGCAGGAGTACCTCGACGCCTTCGCCGACGGGCGGGCCGGCGGCGTCGGTCTCGACGACGACATCGACGTCTTCGCGCCCCGCCCGGGAACGCCCCACCCCGCCGAGGAACACCCGGCCGACGCGCCGGAGGCGGACGCGCCGGAGGTGGACGCCGGCGACGCGCCCCCGGCCGGTCCGCCCGGGCCGCGCTCCGCCGGTCTGCCCGCGCAGCGCTTCGGCGGCAAGGGGCGGGCCTTCACCGGGATCGCGGCGGCCGCCGTCACCACCGTGCTCGCGGTGGTCGTCGCCGGCCAGGTGACCGCATCGCAGCACGACGGCGGACACTCGGGCTCCGCCACCGACCAGGCCCGGGACGCGCGCACCCCCGGCGGGCAGACCCCGTCCGCCTCGCCCGGCACGGTCACGCTGTCGTACGAGCAGAAGATGGACCGGAAGTACCCGCTGAGCTCCACGTTCAAGGGGTCGGGGAAGTTCGACGTCGTGCCCGGTTTCGCCAAGGCACCCGGCACCGGCCAGAAGTACACCTACCGGGTGGACGTCGAGCAGGGGCTCGGCCTGGACGGCGAGCTGTTCGCCGAGGCCGTGCAGAAGACCCTGAACGACGACCGCAGCTGGGCCCACGGCGGTGCCCGTACCTTCGAGCGGATCTCCTCCGGCAAGCCCGACTTCGTGATCACGCTGGCGAGCCCCGGTACGACCGCCCAGTGGTGCGCCAAGTCCGGGCTCGACACCACGGAGGACAACGTCTCCTGCGACTCCGCCGCCACCGAACGAGTGATGATCAATGCATACAGGTGGGCTCAGGGCAGCAAGACATACGTGGACAAGATCCACGCCTACCGGCAGATGCTGATCAACCATGAGGTCGGTCACCGGCTCGGCCACGGCCATGTGACGTGCCAGAAGAACGGCGAACTCGCCCCCGTCATGCAGCAGCAGACCAAGTTCCTCGACCATGACGGAATCCACTGCCTGCCCAACCCCTGGCCCTATCCCAGGAGTTGACGGGCGCCGCTTATGTCACATTGACATGAGCCGTAACTTCGTTCATATTTCTGCGCATGTGGTCTAGTCATGCCGTCCGTGAGAGCGCAGCCATAGAGCTGGCGCTCATCGGCGTGACCGCACTCTGCGTGGCCGACATCCACTGTCGCTGACGCCGCCTCCCTGGCGTTCGCGTCGCGATTCTTCCTTCTTTCCTTCCGCCGTGCTCCATCCGTGACCGTGTCGCGGACGCACGGGTTTTTCGACGACCCGACGCCGAGGCCGACGTCTGCCCGCAATCGTCTCACTCCTCGTCCATCAGTCTCAGTATTCGAGAGGTCGTCATTCCGATGCGTCAATCGTCCGTCATAGCGCGCCGCGTGGCAGCGGCATCCGTCAGCCTGGTCGTGGCAGCGGGCGCCGCCGCCTGCGGTCCGAAGGACAACGATGCCAAGGGCTCCGGTGGCGACTCCGCGCCCCACAAGGGCGGCACCCTCACGGTGCTGAATTCCCAGCCGCAGACCGACTTCGACCCCGCCCGCCTCTACACCTCCGGCGGCGGAAACGTCCCTTCGCTGGTCTTCCGCACCCTCACCACCCGCAACCGCGCGAACGGCGCGGCCGGCGCCAAGGTCGTCCCCGACCTCGCCACCGACACCGGGCGCCCCAGCAAGGACGCGACGGTGTGGACGTACACCTTGAAGAAGGGGCTCAAGTACGAGGACGGCACGCCGATCACCTCGGCCGACATCAAGTACGGCATCGAGCGCTCCTTCGCCCCGGAACTCTCCGGCGGCGCGCCCTACTTGAGGGACTGGCTGGTCGGCGCGGCCGACTACCAGGGGCCCTACAAGGACAAGAAGGGGCTCTCGGCGATCGAGACGCCCGACGCGCGGACCATCGTCTTCCATCTGAACAAGCCCGAGGGCGAGTTCCCGTACCTCGCCACGCAGACGCAGTTCGCCCCGGTGCCCAAGAGCAAGGACAAGGGCACCAAGTACGAGGAGCACCCGGTCTCGTCCGGCCCCTACCGGGTCGCCAGGAACGAGAACGACGGCGAGCACCTGGTCCTCGAACGCAACACGTACTGGTCGACGGCTGTCGACGACCAGCGCAAGGCCTACCCGGACACCATCGACGTCCGCTCCGGTCTCGACTCCTCGGTGATCAACCAGCGGCTGTCCGCGTCCCAGGGTGCGGACGCCGCGGCGGTGACCACGGACACCAACCTCGGCCCGGCCGAGCTCGCCAAGGTGAGCGGCGACAAGGAGCTGGCCGCGCGCGTGGGCACCGGGCACTTCGGCTACACGAACTACATCGCGTTCAACCCGACCGTGAAGCCGTTCGACAACCCGAAGGTGCGTGAGGCCATCGCCTACGCCGTCGACCGGTCCTCGGTGGTCAACGCGGCCGGTGGCAGCGCGCTCGCCGAGCCCGCCACCACCTTCCTGCCCGACCAGAAGTCCTTCGGCTACACGCCGTACGACCCGTTCCCGGCCGGCGCGTCCGGCAACCCGGCCAAGGCCAAGGAACTGCTCGCCCAGGCCGGTTACCACAACGGGCTCACGGTGACGCTGACCCACTCCAACGCCAAGGACTTCGAGACCAGCCCGGAGATCGCGACCGCCGTCCAGGACGCGCTCAAGAAGGCCGGCATCACGGTCAAGCTGCAGGGCCTGGAGGACAACGACTACCGGGACAAGATCCACGGCGTGAAGACCGAGCCCGGTTTCTTCCTCGCCCACTGGGGTGCCGACTGGCCGTCCGGCGGTCCGTTCCTGGCCCCGATCTTCGACGGCCGGCAGATCGTCAAGGACGGCGCGAACTTCAACACGGGCCTGCTCAATGACAAGTCGGTCAATGACGAGATTGACGCGATCAACAAGTTGACCGACCTTGATGCGGCCGCCAAGCGCTGGGGTGCACTGGACAAGAAGATCGGCGAGAAGGCCCTCGTCGTGCCGCTGTTCCACCCGGTCTACAAGCGTCTGTACGGCAAGGACGTCAGGAACATCGTCATCAGCGACTGGACCGGCGTGCTGGACATCTCCCAGGTCGCGGTGAAGTAGCGCCGTGAGCGAGGCACTCGTCGCCGTCGAGGCCGCAGGGATGGACGCTTCCGTCCCGGCGGCCTCGGGGGCCCGTCAGTTCTGGCGGCGGCTGCGTGCGCAGCGCGCCGCCCTGGTCGCCGCGGCCGTCGTCGCGCTGCTCGTCCTGGTGGCGCTCGCCGCCCCGCTGCTCACCGCGCTGGAGGGCCAGGACCCCACCACCTACCACCCGTCCCTGATCGACTCCGCGCGTGGCGGCGTGCCCATGGGCTCCCTCGGCGGCATGAGCGCCGACCACTGGCTGGGCGTCGAACCGCAGACCGGCCGCGACCTGTTCGCCCGGCTGGTCTACGGCGCGCGCGTGTCGCTGGGCGTCGCGCTCGCGGCCACGGTGCTGCAGGTCGTCATCGGGGTCGTGGTCGGTGTCGGCGCCGCGCTCGGCAACCGATGGGTTGATCAACTGTTGAGCCGGGCCACGGACGTCATCGTGGCGATGCCGCTGATGATCATGTCGCTGGCGCTGCTGGCCGTCGTGCCCCCCAGCTTTCCGCGGCCGGTCCTGGTGACCCTGGTCATCGGCCTGATCGGCTGGGGCACCATCGCGAAGATCGTGCGGGCCCAGACGCTGTCCCTGAAGGGGCTCGACTACGTCTCCGCCGCCCGGCTGAGCGGCTGGGGCGCCTGGCGGGTCGCGCGCCGCGAACTGCTGCCCGGCCTTGCCGCGCCCGTCATCACCTACGCCGCGCTGCTGGTGCCCATGAACATCTCCGTCGAGGCGGCGCTGTCTTTCCTCGGCGTCGGCGTGAAGCCTCCCACCCCGTCCTGGGGACAGATGCTGACCGCCGCGGACGTCTGGTACCAGGCCGCGCCGCAGTACCTGCTGCTGCCGGCCGGCGCCCTGTTCGTCACCGTCCTCTCCCTCACCGTCCTCGGTGACGGCGTGCGCACCGCACTGGACCCGCGCGCCGCCTCCCGCCTGCGCGTCGGCACCGGCCGCAAGGACGTCGAGAACGCCAGGAGCGAGAAGGAGGCCTCCGCATGAGCGGCTTCGGCGGATTCCTGCTGCGCCGCGCCGTCGGCGCGGTGGTCACGCTGCTCGCCATCTCGGTAATCGTCTACGTCGTCTTCTACGTCACCCCCGGCAACGTCGCCCAGATCACCTGCGGCCCGCGCTGCTCACCGGTACAGGTGCACCAGGTCGCCGAGCAGCTGAAGCTGGGCGACCCCCTCTACCTGCGCTACTGGCACTTCCTGCAGGGCCTGTTCGCCGGCCAGGACTTTTCCACGGGCACCGCGGTCGAGCACTGCGCCGCGCCCTGCCTGGGCCAGTCGTACCAGACCGACCAGCAGGTCCTGGACATCATCCTGACCAGGCTGCCGGTCAGCCTGTCGCTGGTTCTCGGCGCCATGGTGGTGTGGCTCGTCCTCGGCGTCGGCACCGGTGTGCTGTCCGCGTGGCGGCGCGGCCGGGTCTCCGAGCGCGTACTGACCGCGATCACCCTCGCGGGCACGGCCACCCCCGTCTTCGTCATCGGCCTGGTGCTGATGATCGTCGTCTGCGGCGAACTGCAGCTGCTGCCCTTCCCGCAGTACGTGAACTTCTCGGACGACCCCGAGCAATGGGCCTGGAATCTGCTGCTGCCCTGGCTCTCGCTCGCCCTCATCGAGGCCGCGGCCTTCGCCCGCCTCACCCGTGCGGCCATGCTGGAGACCCTCGCCGAGGACCACATCCGCACCTTCCGGGCGTACGGCGTCGGCGAGCGCTCCATCGTCGGCCGGCACGCCCTGCGCGGCGCGCTCGCGCCCGTGATCGCGCTGAACGCCAACAACGTCGGCTCCGCCGTCGGCGGTGCCGTCCTCACCGAGACCCTGTTCGGGCTGCCCGGCATCGGCCAGGAGCTGGTGCACGCGGTCAACGTCGTCGACCTGCCGGTGGTCGTCGGCATGGTCCTGGTCATCGGCTTCTTCGTGGTCCTCGCCAACGCCTTCGCGGACGTCCTGTACGCGGTGGCCGACCGACGGGTGGTGCTCGCATGAGCCTGGTGGATGTCACGGGCCTGACCGTCGAGTTCGGCTCGCTGCGGGCCGTGGACGGCCTCTCCTTCAGCCTGGCCGAGGGTGCCGCGCTGGCCCTGGTCGGCGAGTCCGGCTCCGGCAAGTCCACGGTCGCGGGCGCCCTGCTGGGCCTGCACCGCGGCACCGGAGCCCGGGTCACCGGCTCGGTCCGCGTCGCCGGCACGGACGTACAGGCGGCTTCGGACGAGGAGTTGCGGCGCCTGCGCGGCGCCAAGGCCGCCATGGTCTTCCAGGACCCGCTGTCCTCGCTGGACCCGTACTACGCGATCGGGGACCAGATCGCCGAGGTCCACCGCGTGCACACGCGCGTGTCGCGCCGCGCCGCACGCGCGCGTGCCGTGGAGGTGCTGGAGCGGGTTGGAATTCCGGACGCGGCACGGCGGTCCCGGTCCCGGCCGCACGAGTTCAGCGGCGGCATGCGCCAGCGCGCCCTCATCGCCATGGCCCTTGCCTGCGAGCCCGACCTGCTGATCGCCGACGAGCCGACCACCGCCCTCGACGTCACCGCCCAGGCCCAGATCCTCGACCTGCTGCACACACTGCGCGAGGAGACCGGCATGGGCCTGCTGCTCGTCACCCATGACGTGGGTGTCGCCGCCGAGAGCGTGGACGACGTCCTCGTCATGCGGCACGGCAGGGTCGTCGAGCACGGCCCGGTCGGCACGGTCCTCGCGGCGCCCTCAGCGGCGTACACCCGGGAACTCCTCGACGCCGTCCCGCGCGTGGACGCCCGCCGCACCGCCTCCCAGGCCTGTGACGAGGTCGTGCTGGAGGCCACCGGGCTGCGGCGCGAGTTCGGGCGTGGCAGGCGGGCGTTCGCGGCCGTGGACGACGTCAGCCTCACCGTCCGCCGCGGCGAGACGCTCGGCGTGGTCGGCGAGAGCGGCAGCGGCAAGACCACCCTCGGCCGCATGCTCGTCGGGCTGCTGGAGCCGACCGCCGGCGCGATCCGCTACGCGGGCCGCCCGCACACCGGCGTGAACCCGGCCGTACAGATGGTCTTCCAGGACCCCGTCTCCTCCCTCAACCCCCGCCGCAGCGTGGGCGAGTCCATCGCCGACCCGCTACGCGCGCGTGGCGAACAGGACGAGCGGCGCATCCAGGGGCGCGTGACGGAACTGCTGGAGCGCGTGGGGCTCGAGAAGGCGCACTACGACCGCTATCCGCACGAGTTCAGCGGCGGCCAGCGCCAGCGCATCGGCATCGCCCGGGCGCTCGCCGCCGAACCGCGCCTCATCGTCTGCGACGAGCCGGTCTCCGCGCTCGACGTCACGACACAGGCCCAGGTGGTCGAGCTGCTCGGCGAACTCCAGCGGGAACTCGGCCTCGCGCTGGTCTTCATCGCCCACGACCTCGCCGTCGTACGACAGGTCAGCGACCGGGTCGCGGTGATGCGCCATGGCCGGGTGGTGGAGTACGGGCCCGCCGACGAGGTGTACGACAGCCCCCGCGAGCCGTACACCCGGCAGCTCCTGGCGGCCGTACCGGCGCTCGACCCCGAGCTGGCGGCACAGCGGCGCGCGGCGCGGCGGGAACCGGCCGTGGCGTAACGTTTCGTGCACGGTCGATCGCCGTGTGAGGCCTTAGCGCGGCCGAACGCGACCCGCACGCGAAAGTTACGACCGTTCACCCCTTTTGGTGGCGCGATGGACAACCGTCCGTCGCGCCACCGCCTTGTCCCCTTACGTTCGTCCCGCTGCGAGCCGCCGAACGGCGGCTCACCGGACGGGAGATCGGGGGTGCACACGTGCGCATCGGACTGCTTACGGAAGGTGGCTACCCGTATGTGAGCGGTGACGCCGGACTCTGGTGCGACCGGCTCGTGCGCGGGCTCGACCAGCATGAGTTCGACATCTACGCGCTCAGCCGCAGCCGGCGCCAGGAGGACGACGGCTGGGTCCCGCTCCCACCACAGGTCAGCCGGGTGCGTACGGCGCCGCTGTGGACGGCCGAGGACGACGGGGTCACCTACTCACGGCGCGCGCGACGGCGCTTCACCGAGTGCTACGGAGAATTGCTCGCCGCCGTGTGCGCCGGTCCCGGAGCCGCCTCCGAGGAGATGCCCACCGATCTGGCGGACCGTTTCGGCAGCGCCCTGTACGGACTCGCCGAACTCGCCAGGGACGAGGGCGGCCTGGTCGGCGCCCTGCGCTCGGACGCCGCCGTACGCACCCTCGAACGCGCCTGCCGCGCCCCCGGCGCACTGCGCACGGCGCGCGAGGCGCGCGTACCCGACCTGCTCACCGTCACCGCACACCTCGAACGCGCCCTGCGCCCCCTCTCCCTCGACTGGTACGGCGACGACGGCCTCGGCGCGGCCGACCTCTGCCACGCCGCCGCCGGCGGCCCCGCGGCCCTCCCCGGGCTGCTCGCCCGGCACTTCTGCGACGTGCCGCTGCTCGTCACCGAGTACGGCGTGCAGCTCCGCTCGCACTACCTGGCCCTCGGCCCCGACACCACGCCCCCCGCCGTACGCGCGCTGCTCGCCGCCTACCAGGGCCGGCTCGCCGCCGAGGTCTACCGGCGCGCCGAGGTCCTCACCCCCGGCAACGCCCACGCCCGTCGCTGGCAGGAGCGGTGCGGCGCCGACCGCGCCCGGATCCGCACGGTCTACCCGGGCATGGACGCCACCCGCTTCGCGGAGGTCGGCGAGGCCCCGGACCGCGCCGAGCCCGGCACTCTGGCCTGGGTCGGGCGCGTCGAACCCGCCAAGGACCTGATCTCGCTGCTGCACGCCTTCGCCGAGGTCCGCAAGGAGGAGCCCAAGGCGCGTCTCCGGATCGTCGGCGCGCCCTCCGGGCCCGAGGGCGCGGCCTACCTCGGCCACTGCCGGGCACTCGCCGCGCAGCTCTTCCCGGACGAGGCGGAGGGCGTGCACGCCGTCGGCGACAACCCGGTCTCCTTCGAGGAGATCGGCGGCCCGGAGGCCCCCACACTGGCCGAGGCGTACGCCGCGGGAGCGGTCGTCGTCCTCTCCAGCGTCGTCGAGGGCTTCCCCGTCGGCCTGATCGAGGCCATGTTCTGCGGCCGGGCCACGGTGTCCACCGACGTCGGCGCGGTGGTGGAGGTCATCGGCGGCACCGGGCTCGTCGTGCCCCCGCGCAATCCGCGGGCGCTCGCCGAGGCGTGCGTGGCGCTGCTGCGCGACCCCGAGCGTCGTGAGCGCCTCGGCGCCGCCGCACGCGCCCGTGCACTCGAACTGTTCACCGTCGAGCAGAACATCGCGGCATTTCACGGCATTTACCTGCAGATCGTCGCGCACTGCCCGGTGCGCCGGGTCGTCCTCGACGAGGCCGGCGAGCCCCTGCCGTTCGCCACCCCCGCCGAGTCCCACGTCCCCGGCCGCTGGACCGGCCCCACGGCCCGTGTCCTGCCCCGGAGCGTCCCCGGCTGGGTCACGGCCCCAGCGGTACGCGCGACACGACTGGCCGCCGCCGAGGGGGCGTGATGGACACACGTGACGACGGCATGAGCGCAGACCGCGCCGGAGCGATGGCGGACCGCGCGGGCGGAGACCGCACTTGGGCGGCGGCCGAGGTGAGCGAACGGGGCGCGCCGGGCGACCTCCGGCCGCTGAGCACGGGAGCGCCGGGCGGATCGGGGGACGCCGGGTCGGCCGTCTGGGCGCCGGAGGCACCGGGTGGCCTGGGCCGGCGGGGCAGTGGGATGCCTACCGAGGCGGATGACCCGAGTCCGGCTGCTGAGGCACCGGAAGCGCTGAGCGGGCCGGGAGCGCGGCGTACTGGGGTGTCCGGAGAGACGGAGTACCCGGGTTCGGCCGCAGCGATGCCGGGGGAGGCGGGCGCGCTGGGCGCCGGCGGGCCGGGCGGGGCGGAGGGCTCGCGTTCGGCTGTCGTGCCGGGGGCTCACGATGACAGTCGCCGCGCGGTGAGCGCTCCGGGCGGGCTGGACCGACCCGGGATGCCCAGTACGGCCGAGCCTTGGGAGGACGCGCAGTCGGGGGAGTGGTTCGAGGCGGAGCCGGGCGGTCAGGACGCCGGGTCCTGGGAGACCTCGTCGGCGCCGTCCGCCACCGTCGCCGGTGCGCGAGGCCCCGCCGGTGCCGTCCAGCCGACCGGGCGGCCGGGCCGTCCCGGAGCGGTCGCCGCGGCCACTCGGGCGGGATCGGCCGACTCGCCGCCGGACAACCCACCCTCCGGCAAGGGCGAGTCGGGCACGAGGCGCGTGGCCGCACCCCGGCGGGGCGCCGCGGACCCCGTGAAAGCCCTGCTGCACCGGCACCGCGAGCTGTGCGAGCGGGCCGTGGACCCCTTGGAGATCGCCGCCGGGCTGGAGGCGCACGGCGTCACCGACCGGACCGCCGCCCGCTTCCGCCACCGCGATGTCTTCTCGCTCGCCGAGGAGCTGTACGCGCGCGTGCCCCGCACCGGCGAGCAGGTCCCGCAGTCCGAGCCCCTGCCCGTGCCCCGGGTGCGCGCGGTCTGGATCCTGCTCACCCTCCTGCCCGGCGCGCTCGGCGCGGCCACCGTGGCCGGACTGCGCCTGACCCACGGACAGCCCCGCCTCCTGACCGCCGTCGTCGGCATCATCGCCATGGCCCTGGCCACGCGTACCGCACTGCGCCACGGCCCCCTAGCCAGCCCGCCCGGCACGCACGCATGGCGTACGGCGAACGGCACGCGTGCGTGGACCCTGTGGCTGCTCGGCTACGCCCTCCTCGGCGACGGCCTCCTCCATGCCGTCGTGACCGGTGGCCCCGACGCCCTGCCGACCGGCGCCCCGGACGGCCCCTGGCCCACGGCCGTCGCGCCCACCTTGGCCCTGATCCTGGCCTGTGCCCCGGCGGCCTGGTGCGCCCACCTGCTCAGCGCGGGCGCCCGCCGCAGGCTCGCCGGCAGCCGGGGCCTCGAGGACTTCACGGCCGCCGCCAAGCCGTTGCTGTTCGGCACGTTCACCGTGTTTCTGGGCGTGCTCACCGCCCTGCTCCTGGTCTGCGGCGCCGTACTGCACGAACCCGTGGCCTACCCGCAGACCCTCGCCCTCGGTGCCCTGCTGCTCCTCGCCCGCCTGCTCACCGTGCACGGGCACCGGCACGCCCCGGCCGTGGCGCTCGGTGCCGCTGTGGCCATGGAGGCCGTCGCCCTCGCCCTGCCGTCGGCCGGGAGGCTGCCGGGCTGTGCCGTCCTGGCGGCGCCCGTAAGGACGCTTCTGGACACCTGGGGCGAGGCCGCCGTCCCGGTCCTCGCCTGCGGCACGGCCGCGCTGGCCCTGTTGTGCCACGCCGGCCGCACCCTCACCCGGGCCTCGGCACACGCTCCCACGGGGGCTCCCGACTGAATCTGCCGCCGCCGGCCCGAACCGCAGCCGGAGGCGACCGCACCACCCCTTTTTTTGAAGGAGAACGCCAGATGACCACCTCCCGACCCGGAGCGTCCGGTGCCCCCGGGGCCGCCGGCACCGCAAGCGCGGGCGGGCCCACCGCACCCTCTCGGCCCAGCACACCCTCTTGGCACGCAGCACCCAATGGCCCCCTCGGCCACCTTCGTACCGTCAGTCACCTCGGCCCCGCCGGTCACGCCGGCGCCGACACCCCCGGAGTCGCCCGATGAGGGTCCTGCTGATCGGAGCCAACGGATACATCGGCCGCTTCGTCGCCGACCGTCTGCTCGCCGACCCGGCCGTCCAGCTCACCGCACTAGGCCGCGGCGACGACGCCGACGTCCGCTTCGACCTCGCCACCGGCAGCCCCGGCGCCCTCACCCGCTTCCTCGACGCGGTCCACCCCGGGGTCGTCATCAACTGCGCCGGCGCCATCCGCGGCGGCGCCCGCGATCTGACCCGGCACAACACCGTTGCCGTCGCCACCGTCTGCGAGGCCCTGCGCCGCAGCGGCTGCGGGGCCCGTCTGGTGCAGATCGGGTGCAGCGCCGAGTACGGGCCGAGCCAGCCCGGCTCCTCCACCGCCGAGGACGCCGTACCGCGCCCCGGCGGCCCGTACGGTGTGAGCAAGCTCGCCGCGACCGAACTGGTCCTCGGCTCCGGACTGGACGCCGTCGTGCTGCGGGTCTTCTCCCCGGCAGGGCCGGGCACCCCGGCCGGCTCCCCGCTGGGCCGGCTCGCCGAGGCGATGCGGCGCGCGATGCAGTCCGGCGACGGCGAGCTCAAGCTCGGCGGCCTCGGTGTGCAGCGCGACTTCGTCGACGTACGCGACGTCGCCCGCGCCGTGCACGCCGCCTCGCTCTCCGCCGCCCAGGGCGTCATCAACATCGGCTCCGGCCGCGCCGTCCGCCTCCGCGACGCCGCCGCCGTCCTCGCACGCGTGGCCGGATACGGCGGCGCCCTGCACGAACTCGACGCCCCGCCCGGACCGTTGCGCGGCGCGATCGGCCACCCCCGCGCCGACTCCGACCACGCGGCCCCGGCAGCGTACCCGTACCCGGACGGCTGCGGCAGCTGGCAGCAGGCCGACGTGCGCACCGCCCGCGACCGGCTCGGCTGGCGGCCCCGCATCAACCTCGAGGAATCCCTCGCCGACATCTGGATGGAGGCGGCATGCCGCATCTGACCAGCACCACAGCAGGCGCCACGAGCACCGGCCTGCGCACCGCCATCGGCGTCCCCGGCTATGCCCACCCGCTCGTCGCCCCCGCCCAGTGGGCCGAGCTCGCCCGCCCGGGCATCCCGCTGGACTGGGTCGTCCTGAACGTGGCCGCCGGCCCGGGCACCCGGCCGGACCCGCACTGCCTGGAGGCCGCGGGCCGGCTGCGCGGTGCGGGCGTCCGGGTCCTCGGCCACCTGGACCTCACCCATGGCGCCCGAGCCTTCGCCGACCTGCTCTCCGACGCCCACCGCTACCTCGACTGGTACCGGGTCGACGGCTTCCTGCTGGACCGCTGCCCCACCGACCGCACCGCCCTCCCCGAGGTGCGCCGCGCGGTCACCACGCTCCGCATGATCAGTGACTCCGCCCACATCGTCCTCGGCCACGGCACCCATCCGCACCCCGGGTACGCGGAGAACGCCGACCAACTCGTGACCTTCTCCGGCCCCTGGTCCGACTACCGCTGGTCGCAGGTCGCCGAGTGGACCGCCGACTATCCGCCGGACCGCTTCTGCCACTTCGTGCACGGAGTGCCCCGCGGCCATCTGGAGGAGGCGCTGCGCATCGCCCGGTGGCAGGGAGCGGCGACGATCTACTTCACCGACCGCACGGACCGCGGTGGCCGCATCGACCCCTGGGAGACCATGCCCGGCTACTGGGACGAAATCGTCTCGCGTATCGGAACAGGTGTCTCGGAATGAAGAAGGCCATGGCAGTGTTACGAGGAGAACAACTGTAGTGATTGACCGACCAACGGAGTCCCCGTGTCGCTGCCACCCCTGGTCGAGCCGGCTTCTGAGCTCACCGTAGACGAGGTCCGCAGGTACTCCCGCCACCTGATCATCCCCGACGTGGGCATGGACGGGCAGAAGCGGCTGAAGAACGCCAAGGTGCTCTGTGTGGGCGCCGGCGGCCTGGGCTCGCCGGCGCTGATGTACCTGGCCGCCGCGGGCGTGGGCACGCTCGGCATCGTGGAGTTCGACGAGGTCGACGAGTCGAACCTGCAGCGCCAGATCATCCACAGCCAGTCCGACATCGGCCGCTCCAAGGCCGAGTCCGCCCGCGACACCGTCAAGGGCATCAACCCGTACGTGAACGTGGTCCTGCACGAGGAGCGGCTCGAGGCCGACAACGTGATGGACCTGTTCAGCCAGTACGACCTGATCATCGACGGCACCGACAACTTCGCGACGCGCTACCTGGTCAACGACGCCTGCGTGCTGCTGAACAAGCCGTACGTGTGGGGGTCGATCTACCGCTTCGACGGCCAGGCCTCCGTCTTCTGGTCCGAGCACGGCCCCTGCTACCGCTGCCTCTACCCGGAGCCCCCGCCGCCCGGCATGGTCCCCTCCTGCGCCGAGGGCGGCGTCCTGGGCGTGCTCTGCGCGTCCATCGGCTCCATCCAGGTCAACGAGGCCATCAAGCTCCTCGCGGGCATCGGCGAGCCGCTGGTCGGCCGCCTGATGATCTATGACGCCCTGGAGATGACGTACCGCCAGGTCAAGGTCCGCAAGGACCCGAACTGCGCGGTCTGCGGCGAGAACCCCACCGTCACCGAGCTCATCGACTACGAGGCCTTCTGCGGCGTCGTGTCCGAGGAGGCCCAGGCGGCCGCCGCCGACTCCACGATCACTCCGAAGCAGCTCAAGGAGTGGATCGACGAGGGCGAGAACATCGAGATCATCGACGTCCGCGAGCCGAACGAGTACGAGATCGTCTCCATCCCGGGCGCCCGGCTGATCCCGAAGAACGAGTTCCTCATGGGCACCGCCCTGGAGGGCCTCCCGCAGGACAAGAAGATCGTCCTGCACTGCAAGACGGGTGTCCGCAGTGCGGAAGTCCTCGCCGTCCTGAAGTCCGCGGGCTTCGCCGACGCCGTGCACGTCGGCGGCGGCGTCATCGGCTGGGTCAACCAGATCGAACCGCACAAGCCGGTCTACTGAGCCGGTTCCCCGGTGCGGGTGGTGGGGGCCTCGGGTGCGTACGGCGCCCGGGGCCCCCGTCCGCGTCAGGAGCAGACCTTGCCGTCCTTCGGCACCGTCCCGTTCAACAGGTAGGCGTTCACCGTCGAGTCGACGCAGTCGCTGCCGTTGCCGTACGACCCATGTCCCTCGCCCTTCCAGGTGAGTTCCACGCCGACGCCCTTGCCCAGCTCGTCGGCCATTCTGCGGGCGCCCTCGTACGGCGTGGCCGGGTCGCCGGTGTTGCCGACCAGCAGGATCGGCGCCGCTCCCGGGGCGCTGACCTCCGGATGCGTGTACTGGCCCGGCACCGGCCAGTCGTGGCACCAGCCGGACGTGTCCCAGCCCAGAAAGTCCCCGAACACCGGCGAGATCCGCTCGAACTCCGCCAGCCGTTTCCTCGTCTGCGCGAGCGTCGGCCGCTCCCTCTGGTCCAGGCACGATATGACCCGCTGGGAGTGGGACGTCGTGCCGTAGTGACCCGAGGAGTCCCGCTCGTCGTAGTCGTCGGCGAGCGCCAGCAGCGGTGAACCGTCGCCCTTCTCCGCCGAGTCGAGCGCGGCGGTCAGCCTCGGCCAGCCGGCCTCGCTGTACAGCGGCAGGACGATTCCGGTGACCGCGAGAGAGTCGGTCAGTTTCCGCCCGGACGACGTCGGCAGCGGTCGCGAGTCGATCCGCTTCAGCAGGGCCGCGATCTTCCGGGTGCCCTGCGCGGGGTCCTGTCCGGTGGACTTCAGGTAGTCGTCCAGCGCCCGCTGGAAGCCGCGGGCCTGGTTCTCCGCCTGGCCCACCGTGTCCGCGGTCGGGTCGACCACCGCGTCGAGGATCAGCCGTCCCACCCGCTTCGGGAACAAGTGGGCGTACACACCGCCGAGTTCGGTGCCGTAGGAGATGCCGAAGTAGTGTATCCGCGTGTCGCCGAGGACCTGCCGGATCAGATCCATGTCCCGGGCGGTGTCGGTGGTGGACACATGGGCCAGCAAGGTGCCGGCCGCCTTCTGGCAGCCCTGGCCGAAGTCGGCGGCGTCCTGGAAGAAGGCCTTCTCCTCGCGTGGGGTGTCCGGTGTGGCGTCCACGTCCTCGGTGGCCTGGATCTGCCGGTCGCCGCGGCACCGGACGCCCTCACTGGCGCCTACTCCGCGCGGGTCCCAGCTCACCAGGTCGTAGCGCCCGCGGAGTTTCGCCACGCTGTTCGCGTAGTACGGCATCATCTCCAGGCCCGAGCCGCCCGGGCCGCCGAAGTTGAACAGCAGCGACCCGATTCGGTTCCCGCCCGTCGCCCGCGCGCGGATCAGCGCCAGGCCGATCGTCGCACCGCCCGGCTCGGACCAGTCCAGCGGCACCTTGAGCGTCGCGCACCGCCAGTCGCCGCTCGGTGCGGGGGAGTCCCCCGTGGCCTTGCACCCGTGCCAGTCGAGGCGCTGCGAGGTGAGGGAGGCGGGCAGGTCGCTCGCCGACGCCGACGGGGGAGCGGCGCTCGTGCCCCGGCTCCGTTCGCCCTTGTGCCCCTTCCCCTCGCGGCTCCCGCCCGGCGAGCCGCCGCAGCCGGCCACCAGCAGCGCCGCGGCCACCGCGGCCGTCCAGCGCAGGAATCGCCTCATACGCACCCCCCTCACAGGCCCTTCGCGTCGTGCCGCGCCGGGCGTCCAGGCCATGGTAGGCACATCCGACCGAGCCCTGGGCAGCCTGTGGATAACGCTCTGACCAGCGGATTCTTCGCGGGTGCGGGATGGTTCGGGTGGGGCGGGTCAGGAGCAGACCGTGCCGGCCTTCGGCTCCCTCCCGTCCAGCAGATAGCCGTTCACCGCGCTCTGCACGCACCTGTTCTTGCTGTCGTACGCACCGTGCCCCTGGCCCTTGTACGTCAGCTCCACGGCGACCCCCTTGCCGAGTGCGTCCGCCATCTTCCTCGCGCCCTCGTAGGGGGTGGCCGGGTCGCCGGTGTTGCCGACGACGAGGATGGGCGCCGAGCCGGGCGCGCTGACGTCGGGATGGTCGGCGGCACCGGCCACGGGCCAGTCGGTGCAGCTGAGCATGCCCCAGGCCAGGTAGTCGCCGAACAGCGGGGAGGCGGCGCGGAACTCGGGCAGTTTCTGCTGGACGTAGTCGGCGGTGTATCGCGGCTTCTCGTCGGCGCAGTTGATGGCGACGTTCGCCGCGGTGATGTTGCTGTACTGGCCGTCCTCGCTTCGGCCGTTCATCGAGTCGGACAGCAGCATGAGGATCTTGCCGTCGCCCGCGTAGGCCTGCTCGAGGCCCTCGGTGAGGTACTCCCAGAAGTCCTTGGAGTACAGGGACTGTGCGATGCCGTTCGTCGCGGCGGTCTGGGTGAGCTGGCGCGGCGGGATGCCGGGGATCGGCCTTTTCTCCAGGTCGTTCAGCAGCTTCGCGATGCGGTTCTTCACGTCCTGCGCGCTGGTGCCGATCGGGCATTCCGTGGTCTTCGAGGCGCAGTCCTCGGCGAAGTTGTCCAGCGCGAGCTGGAAGCCCTTTGCCTGTCCGAGCGAGCTCTGCTCGGGGTTCTGCGTGGGGTCGACGACGGCGTCGAGCACGGCCCGGCCGACGTTCCCGGGGAACAGGTGGGCGTACACGCCGCCGAGTTCTGTGCCGTACGAGATGCCGAAGTAGTGCAGTTTGTCGTCGCCGAGCACCTGGCGCATCAGGTCCATGTCGCGGGCCGCGTCGGTTGTCGCCACGTGCGGCAGGATCTTCTTGGAGTTCTTCTCGCAGGCCGCGTTGAACTGCTTCGTACGGTCCAGGAGTTGGGTGCGTTCGGCGCTGTCGTCGGGGGTCGCGTCCTGCTGGAAGTACGTGTCCAGCTGGGAGTCGCTCACGCACTTCACCGGCGCGCTGCGGCCGACCCCCCGTGGGTCGAAGCTGACCAGGTCGTAGCGGGTGCGGAGGGCGGCGTAGTCCGAGGCGAAGGCGGGCAGCGCGCTGACGCCGCTGCCACCGGGGCCGCCGAAGTTGAACACGAGCGAGCCGATCCGCCGGCTCGCGGGGCCGCTGGCCTTGGCGCGGATCAGGGCGATGCCGATGGTGTCGCCCTTCGGTTTGCTCCAGTCCAGCGGCGCCTTCATGGTGGCGCACTGCCATGTGCCGCCGTTCGGCAGCGGGGACGGGGCACTTCCGCCGCCCTCGGCCTCGGACGGAGCCGGGCAGTCCTTCCAGTCCAGCTTCTGCGCCGCGAGGTCGCCGTCCCTGCTGCCGTCGCCGCAGCCGGCCAGCAGTGCGGAGAGCAGCAGGGCAGTGGTGGTCAGGGCTGCGGCGCGCAGCCGGGAGGGGTTCGCCATGCTCCCATCCTGGAGGCGCGCACGCCGGGGCGCGCGGGGCGCGGGCCGTACGAGGTACGGGCACCCGGCGCCCGGACAGGGCTCTCTGCGCGGTGCACCCCGTGCCCGCACAGGGCTCTCTGCGCGGTGCACCCCGTGCCCGTACCGGCTCCCTAGAGGGCTCCCTTCCGGGTGAGCTGGTTGAAGGCGAGCCAGCCCGGAAGCACCGGCAGCCACAGCGTGAGCAGGCGGTACAGCAGGACGGCCGGCGCGGCGACCTCCTTGGGCAGGCCGAAGGCGATGAGGCCGAGTGTGAGGCTCGCCTCGACCGCGCCCACGCCGCCCGGGGTGGGCGCCGCGGACCCGAGCGCGTTGCCGGCGAGGAAGACGACGGCGACGCTGGCGATGCTCAGCGAGGCCGAGCCGCCGCCGAACGCCCGGATCGAGGCGTCCAGGCACATCACGAAGCAGGCCGTCAGCAGGAGCATGCCGCCGATGCCGGTGACGAGCTTCTGCGGGCGCTGGAGCACGTCGAGCATGCGCGGTACGACACCGGCGAAGAGCGACCGCACGCGCGTGACGACGAATTTCCGCAGGAACGGCACCGAGGTCACCACGAGCACCAGCACCGCCACGGTCAGCAGGCCCGCGATGACCGTACGGGACGGCGACAGCGACGGCGTCTTCTCGGTGCCGGTCAGATAACCGAAGGACAGCAGCATCAGGATGTGGCAGCCGAGCCCGAAAAGCTGCGACGCTCCGACGCTCGCCACGGCGAGACCCGCGCGTACGCCGGCGCGCTGCAGGAAGCGCGTGTTGAGGGCGACACCACCCACCGCGGCCGGCGCCACGATCTTCACAAAGGACCCGGCGACCTGCGCGCCCACCGTCCTCAGGAAGGGCACCCGCTCCGGCACGAACCCCAGCAGCGCCATGGCCGCGGCGACGTAGCTGAGCGCGGAGAACAGCACCGCGGCGACCACCCAGCCCCACTGCGCCTGCGCGAACAGCGTGCCGAACTGGATGTGGGTGAGCTGCGTCAGCAGGTAGTAGGCGCCGATCGCACCCGCGATGAAGCTGATGAGGGTGCGCGGCCGTACCCGCTCCAGCCGGGCCGGCTCGACGGGGGCCTGCGGCCTGATCCGCAGCACCTCGTGCCGGATCTGGGTGAGCAGGTCCTCCTCGCGGGCCTCTTCGAGGGCCTCCTCCATGGCCCGCCGCTCCGCGCGCTGCTCGGCGCGGACCGTCTTCTTGTCGGGCTTTTCGAGGTCGGCCCCGCTCGTTCCGGCCCCCTCCTCCGTGCGCGCCTGCCTGGCCTGCCGGGACGCCTCGAGGACCGCCTCGCGCTCGCGCTGGGCGCGCTCCCGGGCCAGCCGGCGCAGCGTCGCGCGCGTGGAGCGCGTCAGGGCGATCGGCTGCAGCATCGGCAGACAGTCGGCGACCGCGTCGGGCCCGAGCACCCGGACGGCGGAGGCCACCGCGCGCTCGGCGCCCACCCGCAGAGCGAGCGTCGTGACCAGCTGCGCCACGTCCATGCGCAGCAACAGCTCGCCGGCCGCGATCTCACCGCCGCGCAGTTCGGTGAGGATCACCCTGCCGGAACGATCCACCAGAATCGCGTCACCCGCGAGTCTGCGGTGCGCGATGCGCCGCGACTGCAGCGCCTGCACCTGGTGCCAGGTGTTGCGCAGCAACTCGTCGGTGATCTCCTCGTCGGCCAGCGAGTCCAGCGTGCGCCCGCCGGTGTGCTCGTACACGAGCATGACCGCGTCGGGGCCGAGTTCGGAGGTGGCGATCAGCTTGGGCGCGTTGGCGCCGGCCGCGATCGCCGCGTACGCCAGCAGCGCCTCCTGCTCCAGCGCCTGGCGCAGCGACTGGAGGCTGGAGCGGGTGGCGAAGCCGCGCAGGGTGAGATTGCGCCACGCGCGGTAGAAGAAGCCCTGGGCCTGCTGTTCCCGGTCCACGACCGTGACGTCCAGCGGCGGGCCGTCCTCCAGGGTGACGAAGTAGCGCCGGCCGCGATCGCCGTTCTCCGTCTCCACGGCCTCCTCGCGCGCCGCGCTGACCGGGTGGAAGCCGACGTGCCTGAGACCTGCCATCAGCGTCTGGCCGGTGGGGCGGACGTTGGGGGAGCCGACCGCGTACAGCGTGCCGTAGGCGATGGTCCAGCCGATCAGTACCGTCAGGATGATCGAGAACGGGGTCGTGTAGCCGGTGACCAGCATCGAGAAGGCGTCGAGCAGCAGCACGATCCACAGCACCGCGCGCCATCTGGGTCTGCGGGACATGCCGACGGCCGTCATATAGGCGATGACGGGTGCCAGATAGCCGTGCACGGGATCGGTCAGGGCGTGGATGTCGCCCGGGGAGGGCTGGGTGAGCGCCTCCTGGATCGAGCCCGGGGCGGCCCGCGCCACCCACAGGTCGGTCGCGAGGGTCACTCCGTGGGCGAGAACGGCCGCGAGGACGCCGTCGGCGATGCGCAGCCCGTCGCGTTTGACCAGCCGCTCGATCGCGAAGGCGACCGGCACCAGCAGGATCGCGATGCTGGACGCCAGACCCGCGATCCGGATGAGCAGGTCGGGGGCCTGCCCGGTGCCCTTGTTGATGTCCTGCTCGAAGCCCGAGGTGGTGCCGTGCGCGAACGCGGCGATCGCGAGCAGCACCACGATGGCGAGCACGCCCACCAGGAGCCGCATGAGATCGGAGGGGCGGTGCACGCGCGCGGGGAGCAGCGGTTCGTCGCCTTCCACCGCCTCGGCGTGCGGATCGTCGTCCGCGCCGGGACCGTGGCCGGGCGGCGTGTTCTTCGGGACGTGAGCTCCCTCGGTGTCGCCGTTCGCGTCCTCACGCGCGCGTGTGCCGTCGTCTCCGTCGGTCTCACGCGCGCGCGTGCCGTCGTCCGCAGTGTCCTCACGCGCGCGTGCGGTGCCGTCTTCCGTGCCTTCGCGCCGGCGCGGAGCGGGGTCCCGCTGCTGGGCGGCTCCGCCGGTTTCGGCCGCGCCGGCGGCGGTGTCGGGGCGCGCGGCGGCGTCAGGGGTGCCCGCCGCGCCTTCGGGGTGCACGCCCTGCTGGTTCATGGTCTCTTCTTGGTCTCGTATCACCGGTCACCGCCCGCACGATGGTGGCATGCCCCACCGACACACGCGGGCATCAGGGTGCGGATGCGCGGGCGCACAGTCTGCCGGAAGCGCCGTCCGGGGGCGAGAGGGCCGTGCCCCGAGGTCCGCGCCGCGATGTCGGTGGCGTGCGGCAGGATGGGACGAATGAGCGAGCAGAGCCCTGCCGAGGACACCCCCGAGGACCGCGTGGACGCGCTGCCGGAGTACGCGGAGCGGGTCCTCGAGGTCGCCGAGCGGATCCCGCCGGGGCGGGTCATGACGTACGGCGATGTCGCCGAGTGGCTCGAGGAGGGGGGACCGCGCCAGGTCGGCCGGGTGATGTCGCTGTACGGAGGCGCCGTCCCGTGGTGGCGGGTGGTACGCGCCGACGGGATGCTGCTGCCCGGCCATGAACTGCGCGCGCTCGCCCACTACCGCGCGGAGGGCACGCCGCTGAAGGAGGCGGCCAGGAGCGCCCAGGGGCATCTGCCGCGGATCGACATGCGGCGGGCCCGATGGGACGGCGGGGCGGGCGCGGTGGGTCACATCTGACAGCTTCCGCCATTGGGTGCCCTCGGTGAGAACCCATGGCCCGTTCGGGTGACGTGGGGGACATCCGTGGCATGACGTACGTTCGTGGGTTGTGGGACACACGTGGCCCGCGCGCCCCGAGGGAACAAGCGGAAGCCCTGCTTCCGCCCCGTGTGGCGGCGTAGCGTCGGCTGCACGTGTCCCCCTCACCCCGCGGCCACCGTCTCGCACCCGTGACCGCCCGCCCACCAGCACGAACACCAGGACCGGCACATCACGTGAGCTCCTCTTCCTCCACCAGGCACCTGCCGCACCCCCCGGTGCGGCAGGGGAGCCGTGGCGCTTACCGACTGGTCCGTACCCCGCCGACCGCCGTCGACCCCCCTCGTCTGGACGCGGCACAGCGCGCCGTGGTTGACCACCGCGCCGGACCCCTGCTCGTCCTCGCCGGCCCCGGCACCGGCAAGACCACCACCCTCGTGGAGTCCGTGGCCGCGCGGATCGCCCGCGGTACCGACCCCGAGCGCATCCTGGTGCTGACGTTCAGCCGCAAGGCCGCCGTCGACCTGCGCGACCGCATGGCCGTGCGCATCGGCGCCGCCCGCGCGCCCCGGGCGACCACGTTCCACTCGTACTGCTACGCACTGGTGCGCGCCCACCAGGACAGCGGCCTGTTCACCGAACCCCTGCGGCTGCTCTCCGGCCCGGAACAGGACGTCACCGTACGCGAGCTGCTCGCCGGGCAGCCCGAACTGCAGCGGCTCGGACTGGCGCACGTGCGCTGGCCCGACGAGCTGCGCGCCTGTCTGACCACGCGGGGCTTCGCCGACGAGGTCCGCGCGGTCCTCGCCCGCAGCCGCGAGCTGGGCCTCGGTCCCGACGCGCTGGAGGCCTTCGCCCGCCGCATCGGGCGCCCCGACTGGCGCGCCGCGGCCGCGTTCCTCGCCGAGTACCTGGACGTGCTCGACATGCAGGGGGTGATCGACTACGCGGAACTGGTACACCGCGCGGTCCTGCTCGCGCGCCGCCCAGAGAACGCCGTACGGCTCGCCGCCCAGTACGACGCCGTGTACGTCGACGAGTACCAGGACACCGACCCCGCCCAGGTACGGCTCCTGCACGCGCTGGCCGGCGGCGGACGGACCCTGGTGGCCTTCGGCGACCCCGACCAGGCGATCTACGCCTTCCGGGGCGCGGACGTGAACGGCATCCTCGACTTCCCGGCCGCCTTCCCGCGCGCGGACGGCCGCCCCGCACCCGTCGAGGTGCTACGAGCCTCCCACCGCTCCGGTGCGGCCCTGTTGACCGCCACCCGGCTGATCGCCCGGCGCATGCCGCTGCCCCGGCTGCCCGCCGACAAGGTCCGCGCGCACCGCGAGCCGGCCGCTGTGCGGGACGGGGGACGCGTCGAGGTCTACACCTACCCGACGGCCGGCACGGAACTGGACAACATCGCGGACATCCTGCGCCGCGCGCACCTGGAGGACGGCGTCGCCTGGAGCGACATGGCCGTCCTGGTCCGGGCGGGCTCCCGCACCCTGCCGACCCTGCGCCGCGCCCTCACCGCGGCCGGCGTCCCGCTGGACATCGACGGCGACGACCTGCCCCTGCGCCACGAGCCGGCGGTGGCCCCCCTGCTCACCGCCCTGCGCGCGGTGGCCACGGCGGCGTCCCGGGGTCACGAGGAAAGCGCAGCCGCGCTCGCAGCCGCTCCCCAGGATGGACCTTCCGGGGAGCCCGGGGGAACCACCTCCGAGCCCGAGGGGACCCCCTCTCAAGAGGCCGAACAGGCTGCCACTGCCAACGCCGCTCCCGAGGACGCCGCCCCGCAGGACACCGCAGAGCCGGCCCCGGACACCACCTGGCTCGACACTGAGACCGCGCTCACCCTGCTCGCCTCCCCCCTCGCCGGCATGGATCCGGCCGACCTGCGCCGGCTCGGCCGTGCCCTGCGCGAGGAGGAGCGGGCGGCCGGCAATCCGCTGCCGCCCCCCTCCGACGTCCTGCTCGCCCGGGCGCTCGCCGAACCCGAGCGCCTGGCCGTGCACGACCCGGCCTACGCGCGCGGAGCGCAGCGCCTCGGCGCGCTGCTCCGCAAGGCCCGCGAGCGGCTCGCGGGCGGCGGTACGGCCGAGGAGGCGCTGTGGGACCTGTGGGAGGGCACGCCGTGGCCCGCGCGGCTGGAGCGGGCCGCCCGGCGCGGCGGCGCGGCCGGCCGCAACGCCGACCGGGACCTGGACGCCGTGTGCGCGCTGTTCGCCACCGCCGCGCGCGCGGAGGAGCGCACCGGAGGCCGTGGCGCGCTGAACTTCCTGGCGGAGATCGAGGCCGAGGACATCGCCGCCGACACGCTCGCCCGCCGCGCGGTACGCCCCGACGCCGTCCGCCTGATGACCGCGCACCGCGCCAAGGGCCTTCAGTGGCGGCTGGTCGTGGTCGCCGGTGTCCAGGAGGGCCTGTGGCCCGACCTGCGCCGCCGTGGCTCCCTGCTGGAGGCCGACCGCATCGGCCGCGACGGACTCGCCGAACCGCTCACCCCCGGCGCCCTGCTGGCAGAGGAGCGCCGCTTGTTCTACGTCGCCGCCACGCGCGCGCGTGAACGTCTCGTCGTGACCGCTGTGAAGGCGCCGGCCGACGACGGCGACCAGCCGTCCCGCTTCCTGACCGAACTCGGCGTCGAACCCCGGGACGTCACGGGCCGCCCCCGCCGCCCGCTGTCCGTGGCCGCGCTCGTCGCCGAGCTGCGCGCCACCACGGTCGACCCGCGCGCCTCCGCCGCCCTGCGGGAGGCCGCCGCCCGCCGCCTGGCCCGGCTCGCCGTGCTCGCCGACGAGGACGGCCGCCCCCTGGTGCCCTCCGCCCACCCCTACCGCTGGTGGGGCATGTACGACCCGACGGAGAGCAAGGTGCCGCTGCGCCACCGCGACCGGCCGGTCGTGCTCTCCGGCAGCGCTCTCGACCAGCTCGCCAACACCTGTGCGCTCCAGTGGTTCCTGGGCCGCGAGGTGAAGGCGGACGCCCCGGCCACCACCGCCCAGGGCTTCGGCAACGTCGTCCACGTCCTCGCCGACGAGGTCGCCTCCGGCCGCAGCCCGGCCGACCTCGACGTCCTCATGGAGCGCCTGGACTCGGTGTGGAACGCGCTCGCCTTCGACGCGCCCTGGAAGTCGCAGCAGGAGAAGGACAACGCGCGCGTGGCGCTCGAGCGCTTCCTGAACTGGCATGTGCTGGACCGCACCGGGCGCGCCCCGGTGGCGAGTGAGCAGGACTTCGACGTCACCCTCGAAGCGGGCGACTACCAGGTCCGCATCCGCGGCCAGATGGACCGGGTGGAGACGGACGCCGAGGGCCGTGCCTACGTGGTGGACTTCAAGACCGGAAAGCAGGCGCCCAGCGCCGCCGAGGTGGCCCGCCACCCCCAGCTCGCCGTCTACCAGCTCGCCGTCCGTGAAGGCGCCGCCGACGAGGCCTTCGACGGCGTGCGTCCCGAACCCGGCGGCGCCGAACTGGTGCACCTCAGACAGGGCGCCGCCCAGCGCGACGGAGGCGACAGCCTGCCCAAGGTGCAGACCCAGGAGCCGCTGTCGGGGGAGTGGGTCGGCGAGCTGCTGGCCACCGCCGCCGGCAAGGTCCTCGACGAGCGGTTCGCGCCGAACACCGGCCAGCACTGCACGCACTGCGCGTTCCGCGCCTCGTGCAGCGCCCGGCCCGAGGGACGCCACGTGGTCGAGTGAGCCACCGCCAGATGCCGGGGTGACGTACGGCACCACGCAGGCTGACCTGCGCTTCTTCCTCCCCGGAAAGCCGATCCGGACCCGACTGTCAGTGGCCGCCGCTAGCCTTTTCCGACATGCCCTCCCGTATCACCGACCCCGAGCAGCTCAAGGAGCTCCTCGGCATCCCGTTCACCCCGGAGCAGACGGCCTGCATCACCGCGCCGCCCGCCCCGCAGGTGATCGTGGCCGGCGCCGGGTCGGGCAAGACCACCGTGATGGCCGCCCGCGTGGTCTGGCTGGTCGGCACCGGCCAGGTCGCCCCCGAACAGGTCCTCGGCCTGACCTTCACCAACAAGGCCGCCGGCGAGCTGGCCGAACGCGTCCGCAAGGCACTGATCAAGGCCGGCGTCACCGACCCCGATGTCATCGACCCGGACAACCCGCCCGGCGAGCCGGTGATCTCGACGTACCACTCCTTCGCGGGCCGCCTCCTCACCGACCACGGCCTGCGCCTCGGCCTGGAACCCACCTCCCGCCTCCTCGCCGACGCCACCCGCTACCAGCTCGCCGCGCGCGTGCTGCGCGAGGCCCCCGGCCCCTACCCCGCGCTGACCCGCTCCTTCGCCGACCTTGTCAGCGATCTCCTCGCCCTCGACTCCGAACTCGCCGAACACCTCGTCGACCCCGAGGAGCTGCGCGTATGGGACGCGGACCTGCTGCGCACCCTCCAGAGCGCCAGACTGACCAACGCCGATCTGCGCAAGGTGCCCGAGACGGCCGCCGCGCGCCGCGAGCTGGCCGACCTCGTCCGCCGCTACCGGACCGCCAAACGCGAACGCGATCTGCTCGACTTCGGCGACCAGATCGCCCTGTCCGCCCGCCTCGCCCGCATGCCCGAGGTCGGCCGGCTGCTGCGCGAGGAGTTCCGCGTGGTGCTCCTGGACGAGTACCAGGACACGTCCGTGGCCCAACGCGTCCTGCTGGCGGGCCTGTTCGGCGGCGGAACGGGCCATCCCGTGACCGCCGTCGGCGACCCCTGCCAGGCCATCTACGGCTGGCGCGGCGCCTCCGTCGCCAACCTGGACGACTTCCCCGCGCACTTCCCGCACGCCGACGGCCGCCCGGCCACCCGGCAGGCGCTCAGCGAGAACCGCCGCAGCGGCGGCCGCCTCCTCGACCTCGCCAACGGGCTCGCCGAACCCCTGCGTGCCATGCACGCGGGCGTGGAGGCCCTGCGCCCGGCCCCCGGCGCCGAGTACGACGGCACGGTCCGCTGCGCGCTGCTGCCCACCCACGCTGAGGAGATCGACTGGATCGCCGGCTCCATCGCCCACCTCGTGCACACCGGCACGGCCCCCGGCGAGATCGCCGTCCTGTGCCGTACGGCGACCGACTTCGCCGAGATCCAGGGAGCCCTGGTGGCCCGGGACGTCCCCGTCGAGGTGGTCGGCCTGTCCGGGCTGCTGCACCTGCCGGAGGTCGCCGACCTCGTCGCCGTCTGCGAGGTCCTGCAGGACCCCGGCGCCAACGCCGCCCTGGTGCGCCTGCTGACCGGCCCGCGCTGGCGCATCGGCCCCCGCGACCTCGCCCTGCTGGGCCGCCGGGCCCGCCTTCTCGTCGCCCACGCACGCGTGGCGGACGACGACGACCCCGACCGCAGGCTCGCCGCGGCCGTCGAAGGGATCGACCCGGCGGAGGTGATATCGCTCGCGGACGCCCTCGACACCTTCCTCGAATCACCGGGGGAGGGCGACACCGATGACGACGAATTGCCGTTCTCGGCGGACGCGCGCGTGCGCTTCGCCCGGCTGGCGACCGAGCTGCGCGACCTGCGCCGCTCGCTGTCCGACCCGCTGATGGACGTCCTGCACCGCGTGCTCGCCGTCACCGGCCTGGAGGTGGAGCTGTCGGCGTCCCCGCACGCCCTGGCCGCCCGCCGCCGCGAGACCCTGTCCAATTTCCTGGACGTCGCCGCCTCCTTCGCGGCGAGCGACAGCGAGGCCACCCTGCTCGCCTTCCTCGGCTTCCTGCGCACCGCCGCGCAGTACGAGAAGGGCCTGGACAACGCCCTGCCCGGCGGCGAGAACACCGTCAAGGTGCTCACCGCCCACAAGTCCAAGGGCCTGGAGTGGGACGTCGTGGCCGTCCCCGGACTGGTCAAGGGCACCTTCCCCAGCGCGCAGGGCCGCGAGAAGTGGACGGCGCAGGCCAAGGTGGTGCCGCACGCCCTGCGGGGCGACACCGACACGCTGCCCGACGTCGACAGCTGGGACGCACGCGGCATGAAGGCCTTCCACGAGGCCATGAAGGACCACCAGCACACCGAGGAGCTCCGCCTCGGCTACGTCACCTTCACCCGCCCCCGCTCCCTCCTGCTGGGTTCCGGCCACTGGTGGGGCCCCAGCCAGAAGAAGCCGCGCGGCCCCTCCGACTTCCTCCAGGCCCTCCACGACCACTGCGCCGCCGGGTACGGCGAGATCGAGGCCTGGGCGGAGGAGCCCGCCGAGGACGCGGAGAACCCGGCCCTGCACACGGGCGGCGCCGACCAGGTGTGGCCGC
Organism: Streptomyces puniciscabiei; assembly: GCF_006715785.1. Taxonomy (NCBI): domain Bacteria; kingdom Bacillati; phylum Actinomycetota; class Actinomycetes; order Kitasatosporales; family Streptomycetaceae; genus Streptomyces; species Streptomyces puniciscabiei. The sequence goes on along the minus strand of NZ_VFNX01000001.1, from coordinate 1,842,953 downwards.
TCCCGCTGAGCGCCGCCGCCCTGGCCCGCCGCCGCGCGGCCGCCGAGACCGTCCTGGCCCACCTGGACGCCCTCGCCGCCCAGGACACCGCCCACCCGCCGACCGCCCACGACCCCGCCGCCCTCGACGACCCGGACTGGCCCGTCCCGCCGGACGACGATCCCTACGGCGAGGATCCGTACGACGACCACGGCGGGAACCTCCCGTACAACGACCACGACGGGGACCTCCCGTACGACGACCACGGCGGGGACCTCCCGTACGACGAGGACCCCTTCGCCGGGGAAGAACCGCCCTACGATCCGCACTCCCCCACCCCCGCCGGCAGCGCCGACGGGGACGCCCGGAGTACCGACCGGCTCACCGTCCCGCACCAGGCGCCCGCCCCGGAACAGCGCCCCCGCCCCGCCGGGCCGCGGTACGACGCCGACCTCACCCCCGAGGAGGCCCGCACCATCGCCTCCTGGGACCGTGACCTGGACGCACTCACCGGAGAGCTGCTGCGCGCCCGCCAGGCCGTCACCGACGTCCCGCTGCCCGCCACACTCACCGCCTCCCAGCTGCTGCGCCTGGCCGACGACCCGGACGGGCTCGCGCAGGAACTCGCGCGCCCCATGCCACGCCCCCCGCAACCGGCCGCACGCCGGGGCACCCGGTTCCACGCCTGGGTCGAAGCCCGCTTCGAGGAACTGCGGCTGCCCCTGCTCGAACCGGACGAGCTGCCGGGCAGCGACGCCGAGATCTCCGACGAACAGGACCTCGAAGCCCTGAAGGAGGCGTTCGAGCGCACCGAGTACGCCCGGCGCACCCCCTACCGGGTCGAGGCCCCCTTCCAGCTCACCCTCGCCGGCCGTGTCGTACGAGGCCGTATCGACGCGGTGTACAAGCACGGCCACGGCGAGGGGGCGACGTACGAGATCGTCGACTGGAAGACCAGCCGCACCCGCACCGCCGACCCGCTCCAGCTCGCCGTGTACCGGCTGGCCTGGGCCGAGCAGCAGGGCGTGCCGCCGGAGTCGGTCACGGCCGCCTTCGTCTATGTGCGCAGCGGCGAGGTCGTACGGCCGCGTGACCTGCCGGACCGGGCCGCGCTGGAACGGCTCCTCAGGGAAGACACCCGAACGGAAGACTCCGAAACGGCACGGCAGGCAACCTGAGTGTGACGAACCGCCCGCCGAGGTTGTCGGTGCGGGCCGATAGGCTCGTGAGCATGAGCCAGACCCCGGACAGCGCCGTCCGCACGTACATCGAGCAACACCGCGCCGCCTTCCTCGACGACCTCACGGCATGGCTGCGCATCCCCTCCGTGTCGGCCCAGCCCGACCACGCGCCCGACGTGCGGCGCAGCGCCGACTGGCTGGCCGCCAGGCTCAAGGAGACCGGCTTCCCCACGGCCGAGGTCTGGCAGACCCCCGGCGCCCCGGCCGTCTTCGCCGAGTGGCCCTCCGGCGACCCCGAGGCGCCCACCGTCCTCGTCTACGGCCACCACGACGTGCAGCCCGCCGCCCGCGAGGACGGCTGGGACAGCGACCCCTTCGAGCCGGTCGTCCGCGGAAACCGTCTCTACGCGCGCGGGGCGGCCGACGACAAGGGCCAGGTGTTCTTCCACACACTCGGCGTCCGCGCCCACCTCGCCGCCACCGGGCGCACCACCCCCGCGGTCAACCTGAAACTGCTGGTCGAAGGCGAGGAGGAGTCCGGCTCCCCGCACTTCCGGGCCCTGGTCGAGGAGCACGCGGGCCGGCTCGCCGCCGACGCCGTGATCGTCTCCGACACCGGCATGTGGTCCGAGGACACCCCGACCGTGTGCACCGGTATGCGCGGCCTCGCCGAGTGCGAGATCCGGCTGTACGGCCCCGACCAGGACATCCACTCCGGTTCCTTCGGCGGCGCCGTACCCAACCCGGCCACCGCCGCCGCCCGCCTGGTCGCCGCCCTGCACGACGAGCACGCGCGCGTGGCGATCCCCGGCTTCTACGACGGCATCGTCGAGCTGACCGACCGCGAGCGCGAGCTGTTCGCCGAGCTGCCCTTCGACGAGACGCGCTGGCTGGACACCGCCAAATCCCGCGCCACCCACGGCGAGGCCGGATACACCACCCTCGAACGCATCTGGGCCCGCCCGACCGCCGAAGTCAACGGCATCGGCGGTGGCTACCAGGGCCCCGGCAGCAAGACGATCATCCCGTCCTCGGCCACGGTGAAGCTGTCCTTCCGCATGGTCGCGGGCCAGGACCCCGACCACCTCGAGAAGGCCGTCCGCGCCTGGACCGGGACACAGGTGCCCGCCGGGATCCGGCACGAGATCCGCTTCGGCGCGGCCACCCGCCCCTGCCTGACGCCGCTCGACCACCCCGCCCTGCAGTCCGTGGTCCGCGCCATGGGCCGAGCCTTCGAGAAGTCGGTCCGCTTCACCCGCGAGGGCGGCTCCGGACCCGCCGCCGACCTCCAGGAGGTCCTCGGCGCCCCCGTGCTCTTCCTGGGCATCTCCGTCCCCTCCGACGGCTGGCACGCCCCGAACGAGAAGGTCGAGCTGGACCTCCTCCTCAAGGGCGTCGAGACCAGCGCCTACCTGTGGGGTGACCTCGCCGAGCACTGGCGGCCCACGCCCTGACCGGCAGGCCCGTACGGGAGGGCACCACGCGCGGGGCACACTGGAACGACCGTCCCGCCCGCCCGCGCCCGGCCCGGTGCCCGCCCGCCCACGTCCCGCCGAACCGCCCGCCGAACCGACCGCTGCACTGGGGGAGTTGGAAGCACCCGTGACCACCTGGACCGACGACACAGCCGATCGACCCATCTCGCTGACCGCCCCGAGCGGCATCGACCGCGCCGCCCACCACCGGCTCGACGAGGCCTGGCTCGCGGCGGCGTGGAGCCACCCCACGACCCGCTGCTTCGTGGTCTCCGGTGGCCAGGTGCTCATCGACGAGACACCGGACGGCCGCACCGAGCTCGTCATGACGCCCTCGTTCGAGGCCCCGCTCACCGAGGCGCACCGCTACTTCCTCGGCATCGACGAGGACGGCGTCAGCTACTTCGCGCTCCAGAAGGACGCGCTGCCCGGCCGTATCGACCAGTCCGCACGCCCCGCGGGCCTGCGCGAGGCCGGACTGCTCCTGTCACCGCGCGACGCGGGCCTCATGGTGCACGCGGTCGGCCTGGAGAACTGGCAGCGCACCCACCGCTTCTGCTCCCGCTGCGGCGAACGCACGGTCATCGCCGCCGCCGGTCACATCCGCCGCTGCCCCGCCTGCGGCGCCGAGCACTACCCGCGCACCGACCCGGCCGTGATCATGGCCGTGACCGACGCGGACGACCGCATCCTGCTCGGCCGCCAGGTCCACTGGCCCGAGGGCCGCTTCTCCACGCTCGCCGGCTTCGTCGAACCCGGCGAGTCCATCGAGCAGGCGGTGCGCCGCGAGGTGTCCGAGGAGGTCGGGGTCACCGTCGGTGCCGTGGAGTACGTGGCCAGCCAGCCCTGGCCCTTCCCGTCCAGCCTGATGCTCGGCTTCATGGCCCGCGCCACCACGACCGAGATCGATGTCGACGGCGACGAGATCCACGAGGCCCGCTGGTTCTCCCGGGAGGAACTGCACGAGGCCTTCGAGTCCGGCGAGGTGCTGCCGCCCTACGGCATCTCCATCGCGGCCCGCCTGATCGAGATGTGGTACGGCAAGCCACTGCCGACGCGCAGCTTCGTCTGAGACACACGCGTCCGAGACACAGCAGGGCGGCCCCTGATCCTGTTCAGGGGCCGCCCCGCTGCGGTCACCGCAAAAACCCGCGGAAGGTCACGCGGCGAGCTTCTGCTTCACCTGGGCCAGCGACGGGTTCGTCAGCGTGCTGCCGTCCGCGAAGAGCACGGTCGGGACCGTCTGGTTTCCGCCATTCGCCTTCTCCACGAAAGCGGCGGACTCGGGGTCCTGCTCGATGTTGATCTCGGTGTAGGCGATGCCCTCCCGGTCCAGCTGGCTCTTCAGCCGCCGGCAGTAGCCGCACCAAGTCGTGCTGTACATCGTCACAGTGCCCTGCATGTCTCTCGCGCTCCTCAGGCAGCTCGGAAAATCGTCCAGGGGAAGAACGTACGCGAGCCGTCCGCCATTCCCGCCCGGGGTATTCACAGGCGCGGTATCCACAGGCCCGTGTGACACCTGCCGCATTAGTACGACCACGGGCGCCCGCCTGTGGACAACCGACACGCCGGCCCCGGACGACCTGGCAGCATGGCGGGGTGACAGCAGCAACGCACTCCACCCTTTTCCCGCGGACACCGGACTCGGCCGACGCGGTGCTCGAAGGGCTCGACCCCGAGCAGCGCGCGGTGGCCACCGCCCTGCACGGCCCGGTGTGCGTTCTGGCCGGAGCGGGCACCGGCAAGACGCGGGCGATCACGCACCGCATCGCCTACGGTGTGCGCGCCGGCATCCTCCAGCCCTCCAGCGTGCTCGCCGTCACCTTCACCAACCGCGCCGCCGGAGAGATGCGCGGCCGGCTGCGCCAGCTCGGCGCCCACGGCGTCCAGGCCCGCACCTTCCACTCCGCCGCCCTGCGCCAGCTGCAGTACTTCTGGCCGAAAGCGATCGGTGGCGGCATGCCCCGGCTCGTCGACCGCAAGATCCAGCTCGTCGCCGACGCGGCCGCGAGTCTGGGCACCCGGCTCGACCGGGGCGAGCTGCGGGACGTCACCGCCGAGATCGAATGGTCCAAGGTCACCCAGACCATCCCCGCCGACTACCCGTACGCGGCCGCGAAGGCCGGCCGCGAGGCCCCGCGCGACCCCACCGAGGTCGCCCACCTCTACGCGGCCTACGAAGACCTCAAGCGCGACCGCGCCGTGATCGACTTCGAGGACGTCCTGCTGCTCACCGTCGCCATCCTGCAGGACCGGCACGACATCGCCGAACAGGTCCGCGCGCAGTACCAGCACTTCGTCGTCGACGAATACCAGGACGTCAGCCCCCTGCAGCAGCGGCTGCTGGACCTCTGGCTCGGCGACCGCGACAACCTCTGCGTCGTCGGCGACGCCAGCCAGACCATCTACTCGTTCACGGGCGCAACGCCCGACCACCTCCTCGACTTCCGCACCCGGCACCCCGGCGCCACGGTCGTCAAACTCGTCCGCGACTACCGCTCCACCCCCCAGGTGGTCCACCTCGCCAACGGCCTGCTCGCCCAGGCCCGCGGCCGCGCCGCCGACCACCGGCTGGAACTCGTCTCCCAGCGCCCCGCCGGCCCCGAACCCGTCTACACCGAGTACACCGACGAGCCGGCCGAGGCCGAAGGCGCCGCCCGCCGCATCCGCGAGCTGATCGACGCGGGCGTCCCCGCCGCCGAGATCGCCGTCCTGTTCCGCACGAACGCCCAGTCCGAGACCTACGAGCAGGCCCTCGCCGACGCCGGCGTCCCCTACCAGCTGCGCGGCGCCGAGCGCTTCTTCGACCGGCCCGAGGTGCGCAAGGCCGGCATCGCCCTGCGCGGCGCGGCCCGCTTCGGCGGCAACGACTCCCTGCTGGACGACGCCGTGGACCTGCCCTCCCAGGTGCGTGCCGTCCTGTCCTCGGAGGGCTGGACCACCGAGCCCCCGGCCGGCTCCGGCGCCGCCAGAGAGCGCTGGGAGTCCCTCGCCGCCCTGGTCGGCCTCGCCCACGACCTCGCCGCCGCCAGACCCGGCGCCACCCTCGGCGACTTCGTGACGGAACTCGACGAGCGGGCGAACGCCCAGCACGCCCCGACCGTCCAGGGCGTCACCCTCGCCTCCCTGCACGCCGCCAAGGGCCTGGAGTGGGACGTCGTCTTCCTGGTCGGCATCGCCGAGGGCATGCTGCCCATCACCTACGCCAGGACCGACGAGCAGATCGAGGAGGAACGCCGGCTGCTCTACGTGGGCGTCACCCGTGCGCGGGAACGGCTCCACCTGTCCTGGGCGCTGTCCCGGTCACCCGGCACCCGCCCCAACCGCCGGCCCAGCCGCTTCCTCGACGGACTGCGCCCCGGCACCACGGCCACCGTCGGCCGCAGCGGCGCCGCCGCGACCGGAGGCGTCGAGCGCGGGACCACCACCGGCGCCATCGCCGCTCCCCGCCGTACCCAGCGCACCCCTGCCCGCTGCCGGGTCTGCGGCCGCACGCTCACCGACGCGGGCGAGATGAAGCTGATGCGCTGCGAGGACTGTCCCTCGGACATGGACGAGGGGCTCTACGAACGGCTGCGGGAGTGGCGGGCCGTCCAAGCCGAGCGCAGCGGACAGCCGGACTTCTGCGTCTTCACCGACCGCACCCTGATGGCCATCGCCGAGGCCCGGCCCGGGACTCCGGCCGAACTCTCCCGCATCCCCGGTGTCCTCAGCCGCAAGCTGCGCAGCTACGGAACCGACGTTCTGGCCATCTGCGCAGGCCACGAGGTCGGGGAGGGCGACGAGGACGACTGATGCGAACTCGTCGAAAAAATAGTTTGCGCATGCCCCGGCAATCCCCATAGGTTCTAGGCACGGACGCAGCGGCCTTCTCGAAGGGCCCGGCTCCGTGATGTACTTGCACATCCGAACGGACTGGTTCACCCCAGTCCTCGAGACGCCGAGAGGAGGCGAGTCCAGTGATCAGCATCAACAGCAGCACCATCAGCACGGCCAAACTGACCGATCGCCCGACCGTCTCCCTGTGCATGCTCGGCGCCTCCCACCAGGGCACCGGTCTGTCCGGCATTCGTGCCGACCGTCCGGCGTCCTCCGTCGCTCTCGCGGGCCTTCCCGTCCGTGAGCGCAATGAGCGACCGACCAAGGCACTGGAAGCAGTAGCGGCACAGGCGCAGGCCTATGCCTTTGCGGCGGCCGGTGCCGGATTCCGGAAGCAGACGACGCAGCACCACCTGATGTGGGCCTTCCGTGGGCCAGAACCCTGGAGTGATCCAGCCTGATTCGATCAGGCCGGCGCCTTCAGGGCCGCGGAACCCCATCCGGGATCCGCGGCCCTTCTGTTTTCCCCAAAACGGGGACGACGGAGCGAAGGGGCCTCGGGACAAGAAAAGAACCCGGTACCCAGCCGACACCCGGTCAACCGGCCGGACCGACCAGACGAGGAAGACCAACCGTGCAACTCGAAGCGCACGCCCCGTCCGTACCGCCTTCGCAAACGATCCCCCCGCCCGGCCTCACGGAGGACTCCACCTTGACCCCCCTCACCGCGCTCACCGCGCTCGACGACGCCATCGAGAACCTCGGCGTACCCGTCCCCTGCCGCTCCTACGACCCGGAGGTCTTCTTCGCCGAGTCGCCGGCCGACGTCGAGTACGCCAAGTCCCTCTGCCGCACCTGCCCGCTGATCGAGGCCTGCCTCGCCGGCGCCAAGGAGCGGCGCGAGCCCTGGGGCGTCTGGGGTGGCGAGCTCTTCGTCCAGGGTGTCGTCGTCGCCCGGAAGCGGCCGCGTGGCCGCCCGCGGAAGAACCCGGTCACGGCATGAACACCGCAGGAACGATCGATCGCCCCCTCACGCACGACCCCCAGAAGCAGGCCCCGATGAAGCCGTCCACCAGCGAGCCCGCCGGCTCCGCGACACCAGACGTCACCACCACCGGCGCGACCGAAGCGCGCCAGAACAGGACCCGAGAGATGCAACTCATGCAAGAAGCCCTGGCTCGTGCGCATATGCACGAACGACTCGACGACGCCGTGCGGGAACGCCGGGCCGTCCGCCTGGCGGTCGCCCAGCGGATGCAGCGCCGGGCCGAGCGCGCCTCGCTGCGCGCCCGGCGCGCGCTCGCCATGGCGGTCATGCAGTAACGATCACACCAACAGAAGAGGTAGCCTCCCGGCCCTGGAGAGGCGAAGCCTTCTGCGCGGGGGCCGGTCCGACCGAACGGACCGGCCCCCGCGGCGCGTTGTCCCCGCCGCGGTGCGTTGTACGGCGATCCGCCGCCCGCGGAGTTATCGTCGCGAGGTGACGAGTCTTCCCGGAGGAAGTGATCAGGGCGGCTCCACCCCGGAGCGCCGTGTACTCGTGTGCGCCCGGTGCGGCGCCCCCGCCGACGGTCCCCCGCCGGCCACCTGGACCTGCTCCGTGGAGAACGGCGTCCGCCAGTACTTCTGCGACACCTGCTCCAGGGAGAACCTGAGGGCGATCGAGGGGCGGCTGGACTCGTCCTGGTGGTGAGCCGCTGCTCGGGGGCCCCTCCCCCCGCCCCCTCCCCCCGCCCCCTCCCTCCCCCTCCCTCCCCCCGGTCCCGGTCACGCCTCCGCTGCCGTCCCCTCCTCCTCCGTCTCAGCCAGCTCTTCTTCCAGCGCGAAGCCCGGCAGCCACTCCTGCAGTTCCTCGCGGAGCCGTACCGTGGCGCCGAGTTGGCACAGCACGCCGATGGTGCTCAGCGTCACCCGGTGGATCAGCAGATAGGCGGGCGGCAGGTTGAGCCGCTTGCCCAGCTGGTAGGCGGGGGAGCGGGGGTCGGCGATGCGGGCGGCCTGGTTGCGCATCCAGGTGCGGTTGAAGGTGAACGCGTCGACGCGGGCCGGTTCGATGATCGGCAGCAGGTAGTCGAGGACCGCGTCGGGGTCCAGCTCTATGGACTCCTTCACGAATCCCTCCTCGCAGAGGAGTTCGTAGACCGTCTCCGCCTCGCCGTCCAGCGTCATGCGCAGCGAGACGCCGATCGGTGTCGGCAGACCGCCGGGCAGCCGGTCGACCGTGCCGAAGTCCAGGACGCCCAGACGCCAGTCGTCCTCCCCGGCCGGGCCGCCGGGCAGCAGCCGGAAGTTGCCGGGATGCGGGTCGGCGTGCAGCAGGCCGGTGCGGGCCGGGCCCGAGAAGAGGAACCGGGCCAGGAGCTGGCCGGCACGGTCGCGCTGCTCCGGGGTGCCGTCGGAGATCACCTCCGACAGGGGGATGCCGTCGATCCACTCGGTCACCAGGACCTGATCGCACTGGTGCACCACCGCCGGGACCACCACGTCGGGGTCGTCCGCGAACTCCTCCGCGTGAACGGTCTGGGCCTGCGCCTCCAGTGCGTAGTCCAGCTCCTCGGAGACGCGGTCCCTCAGCTCCGCGATGAGCGGCTTGATGTCCATGCCGGGAATCAGCGGCCCCAACAGACGGGCGAAACGGCTCAGTTGGCTCAGATCGGAGAGCAGGGCCTCGCCGGCGCCCGGGTACTGCACCTTGACCGCCACCTCACGGCCGTCGTGCCACACCGCCCGGTGCACCTGCCCGATCGAGGCCGCGGCGGCAGGCTTGTCCTCGAACTCCTCGAACAGATCACGCCAGTCCGGACCGAGCCGCGCCTCGAGCACCGCGTGCACCGTGCGGGTCGGCATCGGCGGTGCCGCCTCCTGGAGCTTGGTCAGCGCCGCGCGGTAGGGACCGGCGATCTCCTCGGGCAGGGCGGATTCGAAGACGGACAGGGCCTGCCCGAACTTCATGGCCCCGCCCTTGAGCTCGCCGAGCACCTTGAAGAGCTGCTCCGCCGTGCGCTGTTGCAGTTCACGGCCGACGATCTCCGCGGACTCGCCCACGATCCGCTTGCCCAGCCCCCAGGTGGCCCGGCCGGCGAAGCCGAGCGGGAGCGCGGCGAGCTTGGCGGTACGGGTGACCGCCTTCCGGGGAAGATCAGACATGCGCCCTCCAGGTCCCAGTCGGCCGCGCCGCGCCCGCTGTGCGTCGTCGCTCCGTCGACGGCCGTTGCACCGCCATTGTCTCGCGCGCCTCGCCGTCGTTTGAGGAGTGCTCCTCTTTCGGTCTCTCCGCAGCGCCGCACCCGCACGCCGGATGCGGCCTGACCGGTCGGGCGTGCCAGTCGAGGCCGGGCGTGGAGGCCTCCCAGCGGGTGCCCGTGCTGGACGGCGACTCCCCGTCGAGGAAGGCCAGCGCGTGCGCCGCGGCCAGTCCGGCGACCGCCGTGGCCAGCGTCAGATCGCAGGCGCCCACCCGGCGGGCCCTGGCGCACCGCCACTGGGCGGTCAGTCGCGGCCAGGCCGGGTCCCGGTCCCCGCGGTCGAGGTGCAGACAGCGGGCGCAGCCCGACTCGCCGGGTACGACGAGCGGTCCGACGACTCCGGTGCCCTCGACCACGCCGGCGTACAGGTGGGGCGTTCCGGAGGCCATGAGCGGCTCGGCGTCGGCCGGGTCCGGCGCGTGCACGGCGACTTCGTCCCGGGGCGTGAGGACCACCAGGGAGAGCCCGGGGTCCTGGGCGCCGGAGCCGGGGGAATGGGCGCGACGGGGTGGGCGGTCGGGTGCCGCACGGCGCACGGCGGCCCGCGCCGCCGACTCGCGGCGCTCGCCGAGCGACTCGGCGGGCAGCCCGCCCGGCGCCACGTCCCACGGCTCCACGCGTCCCACGTCGCGCACGTCGACCTCGCCGACTCCGGCGCCCGAGAGCGCCGAGGCGAGCACCGCACCGACCCGTCCCGCGCCGCGCACCTGCACGCGCAGTGCGCGACGGGCGGCGAGCCGGGCGAGCGCGCCGCCGGGCTCGGCCGTGGTCAGGGACAGCGCGGCGAGGTCGGGGCGCAGATGCCGCAGGACGTCGGTCTTCGCACGCAGGGCGTCGGCGGCCCGTCCACCGCCGCGCGCGTCGTCGATCAGGCCCGCGCGGGTCAGGCGTGCCAGCAGGGTGTCGACATGGCCGGCCGGGAGCCGCATGCGGCGGCCCTCCTCGCGGAGCAGCGGCAGCCCGCGGGTGCCGTCCAGCAGATCCAGGAAGCCGCGCGTCGCCGGGTCCATCGGTCCCAGTGTCAGCGCGTGCGCCGCGGTCATCCCGAACTGCACGGTCTCGCGATCACGCCAGCCGCGCCGCAGCGCGGGCTTCATCACCGGATGCATGACTGGCCCCCCGTATCCCTGGAAAGCATCCCGAACGTCTCGTCGCCGGTGGAACCGGTCACGTTCCCCCGACGCCTGCCAGCATGCCGCGACCGGCCGCCCGGCGCAGAGGGTTATCCACAGGTTGGGGGTATTTCTCATACAAGAGGACTGGATAAAGAGTGTCGAACCGGGCGTGCGGAGCATCACAAACCGGATGTGCGGATCAGTCGTAGGAGTCATAGGAATCAAACGCATGGTGGGGGATCGGCATCGAACCCTCCTTGAGCCGGGACTTCGGCCACACCCAGCGGGTAACGTCGGGGCGTGCCCGCCGACCCACTGCACCGCGCCGGAAAGCCACAGCGCAGCACGACGAGCCAGCCGCCCGGCGGCTCGGGGGCGAGCGCGATCGAGGTCCGCAGGAGCTCCCGGCGCCGCCGGACGGTCTCCGCGTACCGCGAGGGCGATCGCACCGTCGTGCTGATCCCCGCCCGGATGTCGAAGGCGGAGGAACAGCGCTGGATCACCGTCATGCTCGACAAACTCGCCGCGCAGGAGAGCCGGCGGGTGCTCGGCGACGCCGAGCTCGCCGAGCGTGCCGAGCGGCTGTCGGCCCAGTACTTCGACGGCCGGGCGCGCCCCGCCTCCGTACGGTGGGTCACCAACCAGAACACGCGCTGGGGCTCGTGCACCCCGGCCGAGGGCAGCATCCGGCTCTCGCACCGGCTGCAGGGGATGCCCGAGTACGTCGTCGACTACGTCCTCTGCCATGAGCTGGCCCATCTGCTGGTCCCCGGTCACGGACCGGACTTCTGGCGGCTGCTGGAGGCGTACCCGCGCACCGAGCGGGCCCGCGGCTACCTCGAAGGGGTGGTCGCCGCGGAACGGCTGCCGCATCTGCCCGGGGTGCGCGGGGAGTGAGCCGGGCGCCGTCCGTCCCCCTCCGGGCGCGGTTGTGTACCGGGTCTGTACCGGCTGCGTGTGATGTCGGACTTTGCCGTTAGCCTGGCGCGACGCACTCACATTCGGGATGGGGGACGGTCGTTACGCATGGCCAGGGAATTCCAACGCGGCCACAAGGCCAGGATCAGTGACCTCACCGCGGGCACGGATCTGTACGTAGGCGTGCAGATCTCCGCCCCCGGACTGACCTTCGACATCAGCTGCTTCGGTCTGGACGCCCACGAGCGCCTCTCCGACGACCGGTACTTCGTCTTCTTCAACCAGCCGAAGTCCCCGGAGGAGTCCGTCCAGCTGCTGGGTGCCCAGGCGGGCGACACCGAGTCGTTCCGGGTCACCCTGGACCGGATCCCGTCGCACATCCACAAGCTGTCCTTCACGGCGACCATCGACGGCGCCGGGCAGATGTCGCAGATCGCCCCCGGCTACCTGCGCATCGTGGCGGGCGGCGAGGAAGTCGCGCGGTACTCCTTCAGCGGCGTGGAGTTCTCCACCGAGCGGGCCGTGATGCTCGGCGACATCTATCTGAAGGACGTGTGGCGGTTCGCGGCCGTCGGGCAGGGCTTCGACGGCGGTCTGGAGGCGCTGCTGAAGAACTTCGGCGGCGAGGTGCTGGAGGAGGAGGCGCCCGCCGCCCCGCAGCAGCCGCAGACCGGCGCCGGCCCCGGTTTCGCCCCGCCCGCCCAGGCGACGACCCCACCGTCGTTCGCCGCCCCGTCCGCGCCGGCCCCCGCGCCCGCCCCGGCCCCCGTGCCGCAGCCCGCCGTCCAGGGCTTCGCCCCGCCGTCCGGAGCCACGCCTCCGCAGGGCTTCGCACCGCAACCCGGCCAGACCCCGCCCGGCCAGACTCCGCCCCCGGCGCCAGCCCCGAACGTGCATGCCGCGCCGACGGTCATCGCCCCCCTGACCCCGCCCGCCGGCGGCACGGTCCCTCCGCCGGCCCCCGCACCGGCGCCCTACGGCCACCCGCAGCAGCAGCCGTCGTACGGCTACCCGCCCCAGCAGCAGTCGTACGGCGGTCAGCCGACCGCGCAGATGCCCCCCGGTTACGGCCAGCAGCCGCCCTCCTACGGCGGCCAGCCCACCGCGCCCATGCCCCCGGGCTATGGGCAGGTCCCGGGCCAGCAGCCCGGCGGCTACGCGGCGCCGCAGGGCGCCCCGCAGGGCGGCGCGGGGGTGTCGGCCGCGCTGCAGATGTACAAGGAGACGCCGACCGGACAGCGCTGGACCCAGCAGAACAAGAAGCTCATGCGCGTGGACCTCGGCATCGGCGGGCAGCCCGTGCTGGCCAGGCAGGGCAGCATGGTGCTCTACCAGGGCAAGGTCGACTTCAGCTACAAGGGCGCCGGGTTCGCCGGGCGGATCGTCGGCAACGCCACCGGCCAGGAGATGCAGCTGATGCGCTGCACCGGCAACGGCCAGGTGTTCCTCGCCGAGAACTCCACCCATCTGCACCCCGTCGAGCTCCAGGGCGACGCGATCTGCGTCTCCGCCGAGAACGTCCTCGCCTTCGACGAGAGCCTGCACCACGAGGTCCGCCGCATCGAGGGCCACGGCATCCCCGGCGGCGCGCTGTTCACCATGCAGTTCCAGGGCACCGGCACGATCGTCGTCAAGACGCACGGCACGCCCGTCGTCCTGCCGGTCACGCCGACCACCTTCGCCGACTGCAACGCCGTCGTCGCCTGGTCGGCCGCCTCCCAGGTGATCGTCTCCAGCCAGGTCCGCATGCGCCGCAACGCCTACCCGGGCGACACCGGCGAGAGCGTCAACCTCCAGTTCCGGGGCGCGCCCGGCAACTTCATCGTCGTCCAGCCGTACGAGGTCTAGAGGGAGCCCGTCATGAACCAGCCGCTCGCGGGCTACGCCCCCGCACCCGTCACCGCCCGCATGGAGAACCACGGCCACCACATGCTGAAGGTCGCCATGCAGACCGGCAACGACCTCCTCGCGCGCGTGGGCTCGATGGTCGCCTACGAGGGCTTCGTCCAGTACGAGCCCAACCCGCCCGCCGTCCGCCAGATCGCCCGCGACTGGATCACCGGCGAGGGCGCGCCCCTGATGAAGTGCACCGGGGACGGGCTGCTCTATCTCGCCGACTACGGTGCGAACGTCGTCGTGATCAACCTCAACGGAGACGGCATCTCCGTCAACGCCACCAACCTGCTCGCCTTCGACGCCCACCTCAGCTGGGGCGTGGAACGCGTCAAGGGGCTCGCGAAGTTCGCCGGGCAGGGCCTGTGGAACACGAGGATCTCCGGGCAGGGCTGGGTCGCGCTGACCTCCCGGGGCGAGCCGATCGTCGTCGACTGCGGCGGCGGCGAGGACGAGACGTACGTCGACCCGGACGCGCTCGTCGCCTGGTCGCCGAACCTGAAGGTGAAGGGCAAGCGCAGCTTCAAGGCGCAGTCGCTGATCGGCCGGGGCAGCGGTGAGGCCTACCAGATGGCCTTCTCCGGTCAGGGCATCGTCGTCGTCCAGCCCAGCGAGGACAGCACCGACCGCATCCGGGTCCGGGGCTGAGGGGGAGTCAGAAAGCCATGCAAAGCCCGCTTTTCGCGCACAACGACGTCCAGACGCAGGAGCGCTGGAGCCTGCAGAACGCGCAGCTGCTCCGCGTCACCCTGGAGGGTCACGACGACATCCTCGCCCGCAAGGGCACCATGGTCGCCTACCAGGGGCTGATGGAGTTCGACGCCGAGTACCAGAACAACCACCAGGCACGCGCGCGTGCGTACACCGGTGAGGGCCTGGACCTGATGCGCTGTCACGGGCAGGGCACGGTGTATCTCGCCAACCTCGCCCAGCACGTGCACATCATGGACATCGAGCAGGACGGGCTGTCCGTCGACAGCTCCTACGTCCTCGCCATGGACTCCTCGCTGCACTACGAGGTCGTCGCCGTCGACAGCCTCTACGGCATCTCCGGCTCGGGGAAGTACCAGCTGAACATCACCGGGCGCGGCAAGGTCGCCCTGATGACCTCGGGCGCGCCGCTGCTGATGCGGGTCACGCCGGACAAGTACGTCAACTGCGACGCGGACGCGATCGTCGCCTGGTCCACCGGGCTGCGCGTGCAGATGCAGGCCCAGACGCACTCCTCCGGAGTGTGGCGCCGGCGCGGCAACACCGGTGAGGGCTGGGAGCTGAGCTTCATGGGCTCCGGGTTCGCGCTGGTCCAGCCCAGCGAGCTGCTGCCGCCGCAGAACGCGGTGATCGGGCAGGGCCTCGCCGCGCAGTTCGGCATGGGGCAGCACGGGGCACGCGGGCAGAACCAGGGGAACGTCTGGAGCTGAGCGTCCAGTGAACCAAGGTAAGGGGCGTCGGCCTGTGCGGACGCCCCTTACACATGCCCGGGGTCACAGGCGCGCGCGGGTCGCCTCCAGCAGGCGTACGACCGACTCGTCGGCCACGTCCGCCACCTCACCGTAGGCGAACCAGCGCAGGTCCAGGGACTCGTCGCTGATCGCCTCCACGGCCCCGTCGGGTGCGACGGCGGCGTACTGCACGTCCAGGTGCCAGGTGCAGGGCGTGTGGTGCCGGTCCAGGCGTACCGGACCGCTCGGCAGCAGGATCAGACCGGCGATGCCCGACTCCTCCGTTGCCTCACGCAGGGCGGCGTCCGCGAGGGTGGCGTCGCCCGGCTCGCAGTGGCCGCCCATCTGCAGCCACATCCGCATCTTCTTGTGGAGGGTCAGCAGCACCCGCTCGTGCGCCGGGTCGACCACCAGGGCGCTCGCCGTCACATGCCCTGCCTCGCAGGCCTTCCACATGCCGTCCGGGTGGGCCGCCAGATGGTCCAGGTAGGCCTGGCGCAGCTCGTCCTGGCCCTCGTACCCCTTCAGCACGAGAACCGCGTCGTCATGCAGGCTCACTCGGTGTCGTCGCCCTTGCCGTCGGTGTCCTCGCCGTCGGTGTCCTTCTTGCGCAGGTCGGGCTTGCCGTGGGAGCCGCCCGCCGCCTCACCGAGCATCTTGTCCAGCTCGGAGAAGTCCAGCTGCTCGCGGTGCACGAAGCCGTCCGGGTCGTCCAGGTCGGTCGCGGTCGGCAGCATGTCCGGGTGGGCCCACAGGCCGTCCCGGCCGTCGACCCCGCGCGCGTCCGTGAGCGAGGCCCAAAGGCGGGAGGCGTCGCGCAGCCGGCGCGGGCGCAGCTCCAGGCCGATCAGCGTGGCGAACGTCTGCTCTGCGGGGCCGCCCGTGGCACGGCGGCGGCGCAGGGTCTCGCGCAGGGCGTCGGCGGACGCCAGACGCGGCTTCGCGGCCGCGTGGACCACCGCGTCCACCCAGCCCTCGACGAGCGCCAGAGCGGTCTCCAGACGGGCCAGGGCGGCCTTCTGCTCCGGGGTGTCCTCCGGCTGGAACATGCCCTGCTGAAGGGCGTCCTGCAGCTGCTCGGGGTTCTGCGGGTCGAACTGGCCGACCACGTCCTCCAGCTTGGCGGTGTCGACCTTGATCCCGCGCGCGTACCCGTCGACCGCGCCGAACAGGTGCGAGCGCAGCCACGGCACGTGCGCGAACAGGCGCTGGTGGGCGGCCTCGCGCAGGGCCAGGTACAGCCGCACCTCCTCCTGCGACACGCCGAGATCCTTGCCGAAGGCCTCCACGTTGGCCGGGAGCAGCGCGGCCTTGCCGGCCGGGCCGAGGGGCAGGCCGATGTCGGTGGAGCCGACGACCTCGCCCGCGAGCACGCCGACGGCCTGACCGATCTGGGTGCCGAACATGGCGCCGCCCATCGAGCGCATCATGCCGATCAGCGGGCCCGCCATGGCCTGCATCTCCTCCGGCAGGACGTCGCCCATGGCCGCGCCGACCCGCTCGGCGACCGGGTCGACCAGCTCCTGCCAGGCGGGCAAGGTCGCCTCGACCCACTCCGCGCGGGACCAGGCGACCGCCGAGGCGGAGCCCGACGGCAGGGACGTCGCGTCGTCCAGCCACAGGTCGGCCAGGCGGACGGCCTCCTCGACCGCCCTGCGCTCGGCCGGGCCGACGCTCGCGTCCTTCGTGCCGTCCGGGGTGCCCTGGGCGACCGTCTGGCGGGCGATCTGCTTGGCCATGTCCCAGTTCACCGGGCCGCCCTCGTAGGAGAGCATCTGGCCCAGCTGCTGGAACGCGGCGCCCAGGTCGGTGGGGTTCAGCGACCCGAACATCGCTGCGAGCGGATTGTCGGCGCCGGGGCCGCCAAAGCCGCCGGCTCCGGGCAGGCCGCCGAAGCCGAACGGGTTGGCCGGTCCCTGCCCACCACCGCTCTGCTGGTCCTTCTTCTTGCCCTCGTCGCCGTCCTCCGGCTCCTCCGGCGGAAGGCCGAAACCGAATGGGGTGTCACTCACGGGATTCCTCGGCTGGTAAGGCCACCGGTTCTCTCCGGCGGCGCGGCTGCCCGACAACACCACCCAGCGTAGACACCCGGACCCGATCGGGCCTCGGTGCTTCGCCCGCGGAAGGCCTGCGGCAGGATGGATACACCTGGTACGGACGCGTCACTCGCGCTCGTACTGAAGACAACCGCTGGAGACGCCCGGTGAGTTCCCCAGATCCGCAGGTTCGCGCAGCGCGAAACCCGTCAACCCCGCCCGCTCCCGCCGTGCGCGGACCCGTCGTCGCGGTCACCGGCGCCGCCGGCGGGGTCGGTGCCCTGCTCACCGAGCGGCTCGCCGCCTCGGAGGAGATCAGGCAGGTCGTCGCCATCGACGAGCGGCGCGGCGACTGCGCCGAGGCACAGTGGCACATCCTCGACGTGCGCGACCCCGCCATCGCGGACAAGCTGCGGGGCGCCGACGTGGTCGTCCACCTCGCGCTCGACCTCGACCTGGAGACCGATCCGGCCGCCCGCAGCGCTTACAACGTCCGGGGGACGCAGACCGTCCTGACCGCCGCCGCGGCAGCCGGCGTGCACCGGGTCGTGCTGTGCACCTCGGCGATGGTCTACGGCGCGCTGCCGGACAACGAGCTGCCCCTTTCGGAGGACGCCGAGCTGCGCGCGACCGCCGAGGCCACCGGCGTGGGGGACCTGCTGGAGATCGAGCGGCTGGCCCGGCGGGCGCCGCGCGCGCATCCGGGGCTGAACGTCACCGTCGTACGGCCCGCGGTGCTGGTCGGGGGCACGGACACCGCGCTGACCCGGTACTTCGAGTCGCCGCGGCTGCTCGTCGTCGCCGGGTCGCGGCCGGCCTGGCAGTTCTGCCACGTCGAGGACCTGTGCAGTGCCCTGGAGTACGCCGTCCTGGAGAAGGTCGACGGGGAACTGGCCGTCGGCTGCGACGGGTGGCTGGAGCAGGAGGAGGTCGAGGAGCTCAGCGGGATCCGGCGGATGGAGCTGCCGTCGGCGGTGGCGCTGGGCGCTGCGGCACGGCTGCACCGGATCGGGCTCACGCCGTCCCCGGCGGGCGACCTGGCGTACACGATGTACCCGTGGGTGGTCAGCGGCAGCCGGCTGCACGACGCCGGGTGGCGGCCGCGGTGGACCAACGAGGAGGTCCTCGCGGAGCTGCTGGAGGAGGTTTCCGGGCGGCACACGGTGGCCGGTCGGCGGCTCGGGCGCAAGGACGCGACGGCCGCGGGGGCCGCGGGGGCGACGGTGGCCCTGCTCGGCGCCGCCGCCGTGGTCCGGCGGGCCCGCAAGGCCCGGCGCCGCGCGTGAGCAGGGCGGGTGGGGTGCCCCTGCGCCCTGCCACGTCGTAGGAGGCTCCAAACGTCCCCGCGCGCGTGCCTGGTGAATCTCGTATTCCCCGGTGTCACAGGCGTGCGGCACGATGGGGGTATGGCACACGCGAACGAGCACCCCGGTGAGCAGGCGGCACAGGACCCCATCAAGGTGATCGGTGTCCGGGACACCGCGCTCTCCGTGGACGAGGTGTTCCGGGCCGTCGGGGACGACGCGGCCGGGGGCATCGCCCTGTTCGTAGGGACGGTGCGCAACCACGACGGGGGCGCGGACGTGGACGCGCTCGGGTACTCCTGCCACCCCAGTGCCGAGGCCGAGATGCGGCGGATCGCCGAGAAGGTGGTGGCCGAGTATCCGGTGCGGGCGCTGGCCGCCGTGCACCGGGTGGGGGACCTGCGGGTCGGGGACCTGGCCGTGGTCGTCGGCGTCGCCTGTCCGCACCGCGCCGAGGCCTTCGAGGCCTGCCGGAAGCTGATCGACGACCTCAAGCACGAGGTGCCCATCTGGAAGCACCAGAGGTTCTCCGACGGCACCGATGAATGGGTCGGCGCGTAGCGCCGTCGTTGAGGGGTGGTGGTCGGGTGACGGGAGGGCGGGTCGGCGCGTAGCGCCGTCGTTGAGGGGTGGTGGTCGGGTGACGGGAGGGCGGGTCGGCGCCTGCTGAGATACGTCACTCGGAGCACACGGGCCACTCCGTGTTGCGTAACCGGCACCCTCGCGTGAGCGTTGTCAGTGCGGATGGTTAATCTGCTGATCAGTCAGTTGCGGACGCTCATGGCGTTGGGAGGTCGGCATGGGGGCGCTTGTCTGGCTGCTGATTCCGCTGGTGGCCGCGATCGGCGGCGGACTGTGGGGCAGTTGGGCCAATCGGACTCGTAAGATGCGCGGCGACGGCCCGGAGCTGGACGGCTATGCCCGGTTCCGCGAGGCCATGGAGAGGTCCCACACGGGTGCCGGCGGCGCGTGACGGGTGCCCTGACGGTGCGCTGACAGAGGCGTCCCGTACTGTCGTGGCATGCCACGCCGCACCGCGACGATGCTCGCCTCCACCCTGATGCTGATCGCGCTCCTGTGCGCGGGAGTGCTCATCCCCGTGCCGTACGCGGAGATGTCCCCCGGCCCGACCGTGAACACGCTCGGGGACCACGACGGCGAGCCGGTGCTGCAGATCTCCGGGCACAGGACGTACCCGACCGACGGCAACCTGAACATGACGACGGTCCGGGTGACCAGCGCGAACTTCCGCATGAACCTGGTGCAGGCGGTCTACGGCTGGCTGGACCCCGACACCAAGATCGTCCCGCACGACACGCTCTACCCGAACGGGACGACCGAGGAGCAGTCCTCGCAGCAGAACGCGGAGGAGTTCAGTCAGTCCCAGGAGAGCGCCAAGGTCGCCGCGCTGAAGGAACTGGGCGTCCCGGTGAAGTCCTGGGTGATCGTCTCCACGGTCGTCAAGGGCTCGCCGGCCGAGGGCAGGCTGCACGCCGGTGACGTGATCAAGGCCGTCGACGGCACGGCCGTGAAGCAGCCCTCCGACGTCGCCAAGCTCGTCACCAGGCACAAGCCCGGGCAGAACGCCGTCTTCACCGTCGTCCCCGCCAAGGAGCAGGCCGCCGCCGAGAAGGCGCACAGGACGGCGAGCAGGACGCAGGACGTCACCATCACCACGACCACGTCCGACGACAGCGGCGCCAAGCGGGCCATCGTCGGGATCTCCGCCGGCACCGACCACACCTTCCCGTTCACGATCGACATCAAGCTCGCCGACGTCGGCGGGCCCAGCGCCGGTCTGATGTTCGCCCTCGGCATCTACGACAAGCTGACCCCGGGCAGCCTGACCGGCGGCAAGTTCGTCGCCGGCACCGGCACCATCGACGACAACGGCACCGTCGGGCCGATCGGCGGCGTCGAGATGAAGACCGTGGGCGCCCGCGACCGGGGCGCCCAGTACTTCCTGACGCCCGCCGACAACTGCGCGGCCGCCGCCAAGGACACCCCGGGCGGGCTCACCCTGGTCAAGGTGAAGGACATCGGCGACGCGCTCGACGCGCTGAAGGACATCCGCAGCGGCAACACCGCGGCGCTGCCCAAGTGCACCACCAAGGGCTGAGCGGCACCCGCGCGCGACGGTGACACGGCTGGGGGCGCCCCCGGGACAGGGGCGCCCCCAGCGCCGTACCGAACCGGCCGGGATCAGTCCGCGAACGTCGCCGCCAGGGCCTCGGCCAGGCCGGGCACCAGGTCGGGGCCGGTCAGGACCTCCGTCGGGGAGTCCTTCTCGCGCAGCCGCAGCGCCGACTCGCGCCCGCCGTCGCGCAGCACCGCGACCGTCATGCGCACCTCCTGGCGCTCGGGGTGGTCGGCGACCCACTTGGCCAGCTTGGCCTCGCTCAGGTTCTCCGGGACCTGCGCCTCGGCGGACGGCGGCAGCATCAGGCGCTCCACCGAGAGCGCGCAGCCGACCACCGCGTCCGGCCAGGCGATGGTGCCGAGGAACTCGTCCAGCGGCTTGCCGGACGGGATCTCGTCCTGCTCGATCGGGGTGAGACCGGCGGAGGCGGACTCGTCCTCAAGGCCCAGCTGGGCCGCGAGCGCGGGTTCCTGAGCCCGCAGCCGTGCGGTGTCGACAAGGGCGAAGAGGCGAGCGGGCTGGTCCCAGCCGAGGCCGGAGACGTACTCGTCGATCTCGAGTACGGCCCGGGTGAGCGGGCTCGCTGCCATGGGAGTGTTGGACATGGTCACAATCCTGCCTCGTTCCCCACCCGAATCGGGAACCGACCAAAGCGTGAGTAAGTTGCATAGGTGTGGGTCCGCGATCACGGGGGGCCACGGCGGGTCCGCGAACACGAGGGCCCGACGGATCGACAGCGAACTTCGAGGTGCGCACCTTGGCTTTCCAGATGCCGGACCGCGGCGGAGGCCCGACGGGGCCACGGATCAGAGCGGGACGACCGTCCCGGGGTGTCCGGACCCTGCTGATGACCCTGGGCGTCCTGGCCGTCCTCGGCATGGCGTTCACCATGTTCGCGGGCTTCTGGACGGACTGGCTGTGGTACCGGTCGGTGCACTACTCGTCGGTGTTCACGACCATGCTGTGGACCAAGATCGGCCTCTTCTTCGTCTTCGGGCTGCTGATGGCGGTCGCGGTGGGGGTCAACATCTGGCTGGCGCACCGCCTGCGGCCCCCGCTGAGCGCCATGTCCATGGAGCAGCAGAGCCTCGACCGCTACCGGATGGGCATCGCGCCGTACAAGACATGGCTGCTGCTCGCCGTCACCGCGCTCGTCGGGCTGATCGCCGGCGCCTCGGCGGCCGGCCAGTGGCGGACCTGGCTGATGTGGGTCAACGGCGTGCCCTTCCACCAGAAGGACCCCCAGTTCCACCTCGACGTCTCCTTCTACGCCTTCGACCTGCCCTGGTACCGCTTCCTGCTCGGCTTCGGCTTCGCCGCCGCCATCCTCTGTCTGATCGCCGCCGCGCTCACGCACTATCTGTACGGCGGGCTGCGCGTCACCAGCCCCGGCGCGCGGGCCACCGCCGCCGCGACCGGTCATCTGTCGGTGCTGCTCGGCGTCTTCGTCGCCCTCAAGGCGGTCGCCTACTGGCTCGACCGGTACGGCCTGGCGGTCAAGTCCAGCGACTTCAAGGCGACCGGCAACTGGACCGGCCTGCGTTACGTCGACGCCAACGCCTATCTGCCGGCGAAGACGATCCTGTTCTGCATCGCCGTCATCTGCGCGCTGCTGTTCTTCGCCACGCTGTGGCGGCGCACCTGGCAGCTGCCGGTCATCGGCTTCGGCCTGATGGTCCTCTCGGCGATCCTGATCGGCGGTCTGTACCCGGCGATCGTGCAGAAGTTCCAGGTCCAGCCCAACGAACAGGCCAAGGAAGCCCCGTACGTCCAGAAGAACCTCAAGGCGACCCGCGAGGCGTACGGCATCGACGACACCAAGGTCACCGAGTACGCCGGCAAGTCCACGGCCTCGGACAAGACCGGTCTGCGCAGTGACGCGGACGACGCGGCGAGCATCCGGATCATGGACCCGAACATCGTCTCGCCGACGTTCCAGCAGGCGCAGCAGATGAAGAAGTACTACGCCTTCCCGACCAACCTGGACGTCGACCGGTACCCCTCGAAGGACGGCAAGGACGGGAAACAGGACACGGTCCTCGGCCTGCGCGAGCTGAACCTGGACGGCGTCCCGAGCAACAACTGGATCAACGACCACTTCCGTTACACGCACGGCTACGGCGTGGTCGCCGCCAAGGGCACCGAGGCCGACGACCAGCGCCAGCCGGTCTTCACCGAGTCCGGCCTGCCGTCCAGGGGTGACCTCGGCCCGTACCAGCAGGGTATCTACTACGGCGAGAAGACCACCACGTACTCCATCGTCGGCGGACCGCAGAAGGAGGTCGACTACTCGAGGGACGACGGCACCGAGAAGACCACCAGGTACACCGGCAAGAGCGGCGTCAACCTCGACAACCCCCTCAACCGGGCAGCGTACGCGGTGGCGTTCAACGAGCCGCAGATCCTCTACTCCGGCGCGATCGGCAAGGGCTCGCGGATCCTGTACAACCGCACGCCCAAGGAGCGCGTCGAGGCGGTCGCCCCCTGGCTGACCATCGACGGCGACACCTACCCCGCGGTCGTGGACGGCCATATCCAGTGGATCGTCGACGCGTACACGACGTCGAACGGCTACCCGTACTCCTCGCGTACGACCCTCGGCGACACGACGGCCGACTCGCTGACCGCCACCAACAACAACCGCGCGGTGGTGGCCCAGCAGAACCAGGTCAACTACATCCGCAACTCGGTGAAGGCGACCGTCGACGCGTACACCGGCGAGGTCAAGCTGTACCAGTGGGACACCCAGGACCCCGTGCTGAAGACCTGGATGAAGGCCTTCCCGGGCACCGTGCAGCCGAAGAAGGCCATCTCGCAGGACCTGCTGTCCCATCTGCGCTATCCGCAGGACCTGTTCAAGGTCCAGCGCGAGCTGCTCACCCGCTACCACGTGACGGACGCGCAGACGTTCCTCACCGGCAGCGAGGTCTGGCAGGTGCCCGACGACCCGACCAACGACTCGGGCAGCGCGGTGCCGCCGTACTACCTGAGCATGAAGATGCCGGACCAGAGCCGGCAGTCGTTCTCGCTGACGACGACGTTCACGCCGAACGGACGGGACAACCTCAGCGCGTTCATGGCGGTCGACTCCGATCCGGGCACCAGTGACTACGGCAAGATCAGAATCCTGAAACTGCCGACGAGTACGACGGCCGACGGTCCCAAACAGGTGCAGAGCCAGTTCAACTCCCGGCCGGACATCGCGGAGACGATCAGCCTGCTCACCCGCGGGCACTCCAAGGTCGAGTACGGCAATCTGCTGACCGTGCCGCTCGACGGCGGGCTGCTGTACGCGGAGCCGGTCTACGTCCTCGGCGGTAAGCTGAAGTACCCGTTGCTGGGCAAGGTACTGGTCACCTACAACGGCAAGACGGCGTTCGAGGACACCCTCGACCAGGCGCTCAACAAGGTGTTCGGCGTGGACGGTTCGACCACCACACCACCGGACACCGGCACCACCAACCCGCCGTCCTCCGCCAATCCGACCGTCCAACAGGCCCTGACCGACGCCCAGAAGGCGTTCGACGCGGGCCAGCAGGCCCTCAAGGCGCCGAACGGCCCGGACTGGACCGCGTACGACAAGGCGCAGAAGGACCTGAAGGCCGCCCTGAAGCGGGCCGAGGAAGCGCAGGCCAAGGCCGGCAAGAACGGCAGCACCGGCAGCACCGGCAGCAAGAGTTGATCAAGCGCAGCCCGCGTCGTGGTACGGTTGACACGCAACGGCGCGGGGTGGAGCAGCTCGGTAGCTCGCTGGGCTCATAACCCAGAGGTCGCAGGTTCAAATCCTGTCCCCGCTACTGCAGTCGAAGGCCCGGATCCCAAGGGATCCGGGCCTTCGTGGTGTGCGAACTCATGTGCTGAGGGGAGGGACGGCCGCGCCGCCGTGGGGAGTTCGGGGGTGTGTGTTTGACTTGTCGTCCTGTGGGCATGTCGACAAAACGCTGAAGTGACCTCACGGGCTGCGGTATACCGGGTGTACCCAGGTTGCAGGTGGTGCGACGATGGACGTTATGGGGGACAAGGCAACTCTGTTCGAGTCAGGGCGATTTGCGCAGGCTTCCGGTGAGGAACCGTCCCGTGACGAAATGACCGACATGGGGGAAGCCGCCGAGGAGGTACGCCTCGGACTCGCCGCGCAGAACGGCGACGCCGAGGCGGCGAGCGTCCTCGGAGCCATGCTGCTGCGCCGCGGCGACCTCGACGGAGCCGAACCCCAGCTGCGGGCCGCCACCGCGGCCGGCGACCGGGCCGCCGCCAACAACCTGGGCGTGCTGCTGCACCAGCGCGGCTACCCCGAGGAGGCCGCCGGCTGGTGGCGCATCGCCGCCGTCGCCGGTTCCGCCGCCGCCGCGCACGCCCTGGGCCGCTACCACCGTGAGCGCGGGGACGAACCCGCCGCCGAGTACTGGCTGCGCCAGTCCGCCGAGCAGGGCCATGTCCTCGGCGCCTACGCGCTCGCCGACCTGCTGGAGCACCGCGGGGACGTCGGCGCCGAGCACTGGATGCGGGCCGCCGCCGAGCGGGGGCACCGGGAGGCCGCCTACCGGCTGGCGCGCGCGCTCGACACCGCAGGGCGCGAGGACGAGGCCGACAACGCTGTCGCCGAGGCGGAACAGTGGTACCGGCAGGCCGCCGCGCGCGGTCACCGGCGGGCCGCGCTGCACCTCGGGGCGATCCTGGAGAAGCGCGGGGAACTGAAGGAGGCCGGGCGCTGGTACCTGACCTCCGCCAAGGACGGCGAGCCGCGGGCCGCCTGCGCGCTCGGCTTCCTGCTGCGCGACGCCGGGGACACCGAGAGCGCGGCCGTGTGGTGGCTGCGCGCTGCCCAGGAGGGCGACGGCAACGCGGCCAACGCGCTGGGTGCGCTGCACGCCGAGCGCGGCGAGACGCAGACCGCCGAGCGCTGGTACCGGGCGGCGCTGGACGCCGGTGACGACAACGGCGCCTACAACCTCGGGCTGCTCTGCGCCGAGCAGGGCCGCACCGCGCAGGCCGAGCAGTGGTACCGGCGGGCCGCCTACGCCGGGCACCGGGAGGCCGCCAACGCGCTCGCCATCCTGCTGCTCCAGGGCGGTGACACCACCGGCGCCGAGCCGTGGTTCTCCAAGGCCGCCGAGGCCGGCAGCGTGGACGCCGCGTTCAACCTCGGCATCCTCTACGCCGGACGCGGCGAGGAGACCACGGCGCTGCGCTGGTACGAGCGGGCGGCCGCCGCCGGGCACACCGAGGCCGCGCTCCAGGTCGGGATCGCCCGGCTGCGTGCGGGCGAGGAGCAGGAGGCCGAGCGGCATCTGCGGTGCGCGGCGGGCGGGGGCAGCGCGGAGGCGGCGTACCGGCTGGCGGCGCTGCTCGACGCGCGGCGGCCGCCGGAGCCGGCGCACGAGCTCGGCGAGATCGTGCACGAGAGGACCGAGTGCGAGGAGTGGTACGAGCGGGCGGCGGCCCAGGGGCACCGGCGGGCCCAGGTGCGGGTCGGGATGCTCGCGGCGGCGCGGGGCGACGTGGTCGAGGCGGCGCGCTGGTACCGGGCGGCGGCGGAGGCCGGGTCGCGCAACGGCGCCTTCAACCTCGGGCTGCTGCTGGCGCGGGAGGGGAGCGAGCCGGAGGCCGCGGTGTGGTGGACGCGGGCGGCGGATGCCGGGCACGGCCGGGCGGCGCTGCGGCTGGCCCTTGTCTACGCGCGTCGGGGTGAGCTGGCGGAGGGGCAGCGCTGGGCCGACCGCGCGGTCGAGCTGGGCCCGGCGGAGGTGTCGGAGCGGGCGGGGCGGCTGCGGGATGCGCTGCGGGAGGAACTTTCAGCGTGACCAGGTGAGCCCGGCCACGTCCCGGGGAACCGATTTGCTTCCGTCGACCTCCCTCACGTAATGTCGTGTTCACCGACGCGGGGTGGAGCAGCTCGGTAGCTCGCTGGGCTCATAACCCAGAGGTCGCAGGTTCAAATCCTGTCCCCGCTACTGAAGGCCGAGGGCCGGAATCCAGAGATGGGTTCCGGCCCTCGGTTTTTGCTCGTCGCACATACGCAAAGAGCGCCGGGTGTACGCAAAGGCGCCGGGGTGCGCGAAGAGCCCGGGGTGCGCGAAGAGCCCGGGGTGCGCGAAGAGCCCGGGGTGCGCGAAGAGCCCGGGGTGCGCGAAGAGCCCGGGGTGCGCAAAGAGCCCCGGCGGCCGCCGGGGCTCCGAAGAAGCGGTGGGTTACGCCTTCGCGCAGTCCGGGCACAGCCCGCGGTACGTCACCTCGACGTCCGACACCGTGAAGCCGAAGCGCTCGGTGTCGGGGAGGTCGGCGAGCGGGTTGCCCAGGGGGTGGACGTCACGGATCGCTCCGCACTGGGCGCAGACCAGGTGGTGGTGCGGCCGGTGTGCGTTCGGGTCGTAGCGCTTGGCGCGTTTGTCCGTCGTGACTTCCAGCACCTCGCCGAGCGAGACCAGCTCACCCAGCGTGTTGTAGACGGTCGCCCGGGAGATCTCGGGCAGCTTCGCGACAGCCCGGGCGTGGACCTCGTCGGCCGTCAGGTGCACATGGTCGCCGTCGAGGACCTCGGCGACGACGCGCCGCTGCGCGGTCATCCGCCATCCGCGTCCACGCAGCCGTTCCAGAAGGTCACTCATGGACAACAGCCTAACAGCAAGGGGGACCAGGACGGGAATAGGTGTGAGTTTGGATTGATATTTGACTTGGACTGAGTCCAATGTAGGATCCAGAACGGCTTTGGCCACAGGACAGGACTGGGACAGGACCGGTCAGGAATGACGCAGGAGGCGCGCGTGACGCAGGGACCGCTCACCACGGAGGCCGGTGCTCCGGTCGCCGACAACCAGAACAGCGAGACGGCGGGCGTCGGCGGACCGGTCCTCGTCCAGGACCAGCTCCTGCTGGAGAAGCTCGCCCACTTCAACCGGGAGCGCATTCCGGAGCGGGTCGTGCACGCGCGGGGTGCGGGCGCCTGCGGCACCTTCACCGTCACCGCCGACGTCACGCCGTACACCCGCGCCGCCTTCCTCTCCGAGGCCGGCAAGGAGACCGAGGTCTTCCTGCGCTTCTCGACCGTCGCGGGCAACCTCGGCGCGGCGGACGCGGTCCGTGACCCGCGGGGCTTCGCGCTGAAGTTCTACACCGAGGAGGGCAACTACGACCTCGTCGGCAACAACACCCCGGTGTTCTTCATCCGGGACGCGATCAAGTTCCCGGACTTCATCCACACCCAGAAGCGCGACCCGTACACCGGCAGTACCGAGGCCGACAACGTGTGGGACTTCTGGTCGCTGTCGCCGGAGTCGACCCACCAGGTGACCTGGCTGTTCGGCGACCGCGGCATCCCGGCGTCGTACCGCCACATGGACGGCTTCGGCTCGCACACCTTCCAGTGGAACAACGCGGCCGGCGAGGTCTTCTGGGTCAAGTACCACTTCAAGACCGACCAGGGGATCAAGAACCTCACGGCGGCGCAGGCCGAGGCGCTCGCGGGCAAGGACCCCGACTCGCACCAGCGCGACCTGCGTGAGGCGATCGAGCGCGGGGAGTTCCCGAGCTGGACCGTCGGTGTGCAGATCATGCCGGCGGCGGACGCGGCGACGTACCGCTTCAACCCGTTCGACCTGACCAAGGTCTGGCCGCACGCGGACTACCCGGTCATCGAGATCGGCAGGCTGGAGCTGAACCGCAACCCGCGGAACATCTTCGCCGAGGTCGAGCAGTCGGTCTTCAGCCCCGCGCACTTCGTGCCGGGAATCGGCCCCTCGCCCGACAAGATGCTCCAGGGCCGCCTCTTCGCGTACGGCGACGCGCACCGCTACCGTGTCGGCATCAACGCCGACCACCTGCCGGTGAACCGCCCGCACGCCACCGAGGCGCGCACCAACTCCCGTGACGGCTTCCTGTACGACGGCCGGCACGGCGGCGCGAAGAACTACGAGCCGAACAGCTTCGGCGGGCCGCAGCAGACCGGCCGTCCGCTGTGGCAGCCCGTCTCCGTCGACGGCTCCACCGGTGGCCACCCGACGCCGGTGCACGCCGAGGACGACGACTTCGTGCAGGCGGGCAACCTCTACCGGCTGATGTCGGAGGACGAGAAGGAGCGTCTGGTCGAGAACCTGGCGGGTGCGCTCGCGCCGGTCTCCCGCGAGGACATCGTCGAGCGCGCGATCGGCAACTTCCGCCAGGCCGACGCCGACTTCGGCAAGCGGCTGGAGGCGGCGGTGCAGGCGCTGCGCGGCTGAGCCGGCGGCACATCGGGTGTCGCTGGACGGGCCGGACCCCACGGTGCTCGGGGTCCGGCCCGTTCCGCGTGTTCAGGGCGTCCGGGGCGTCAGAGCGCCGGTGCGGGCTCGCGGGCCGGGGTCCAGCAGCGGATGATGTCGCGGACCGAGACGATGCCGGCCACCTCGCCGCGGTCGAGGACGACGAGGTGCCGGAAGCCGCCGTGGGCCATGGCGCGGGCGGCCTCTTCCAGGGTCCAGGTGGGCGCCGCGAAGACGACATCGGTGGTGGTGTGGGCGTGGGTGCGTTCCGTGTCGGGGTTCTGGCCGAGGCCGACCGAGTTCAGGATGTCGCGTTCGGTGAGGATGCCGATGCCGCCGGCGTCCGGGTCGAGCACGACGGCGGCGCCGACGCGGCGGGCGGACATCAGGGCGGCTGCCTGGCGGAGGGTGTGGGCAGGGCCGACGGTGAGGATCACCGTGCTCATGGCGTCTCGGACGAGCATGGGTGGGGCCACCTCCTAGGAATCCGGTGCGCTAGTTCCCGAATTCACAAGTTCACAAGTGGGGGTGTACCCAGAGTGCCAGGTAAAGGACGGGTCAACAAGGGGGCGCGTGGCGCCAGTTGAGGGCGTACCGGGAGTACTCCCGTGCCTCACTGGCGCGGGTTGAGATACCCCAGCAACTCGTCGTGCAGCAGGCCGTTGGACGCGACCGCGTTGCCGCTGTGCGGGCCCGGACGGCCGTCGAGGCCGGTGAAGACGCCGCCGGCCTCCGTGACGACGATCGCGTTGGCGGCCATGTCCCACAGCGACAGCTCCGGCTCCGCGCAGATGTCCACGGATCCCTCGGCGACCATCATGTACGGCCAGAAGTCGCCGTACGCGCGCGTGCGCCACACCTGGCGGGTGAGGTCGAGGAAGCCGTCGAGGCGGCCCTGCTCCTCCCAGCCGGAGAGGGAGGAGTACGCGAAGGACGCGTCCTCGAGCTTGCCGACGCCGGAGACGTGAATGCGGCTCGCGGAGGTCAGGCTGCGGCCGGTGAAGGCGCCGTGGCCCTTCGCGGCCCACCAGCGGCGGCCGATGGCGGGGGCGGAGACGAGGCCGACGACGGGCTCGAAGCCGCCCTCGCCCGCTTCCATCAGCGCGATGAGGGTCGCCCACACGGGGACGCCGCGGACGTAGTTCTTGGTGCCGTCGATGGGGTCGATCACCCAGCGGCGGGGGCCGGAGCCCTCGATGCCGTACTCCTCCCCGAGCACCGCGTCCCTGGGGCGGGCGCGCTGGAGCTGGCCGCGGATCAATTCCTCCGCCGCCTTGTCCGCCTCGCTCACCGGGGTCATGTCCGGCTTCGTCTCCACCTTCAGGTCGAGGGCCTTGAAGCGGTCCATGGTGGCGGCGTCGGCGGCGTCGGCGAGGACGTGGGCCAGGCGCAGGTCGTCTAGGTAGTCCGGCATGAAAGGAACGGTATCCGCCGGGGGTGGTGGGGGCTAGCAGGGGCGGGCGGTGTCGGGGCCTGTGCTGCGGGCGGGTGGCTGCGATTGCTGCAGCTGGCTCCCTGACGGGGCGGGCGCTGCGGCCGGCCGGGGGGTCGGGTCGCTCGCCGGGTGCCTCTCCGCTCTCGGCTTCGCTCCAGCGGGGGCACCCCCGCCGCCCACCGGCGCGAACCCGGCGCCCGAACCCCCGCGAACCCTTGACAGTGCATACAAGCGCGTCAAATCTGGGCGCAGAGCCGCTCCGCCCCCAGGGAGGCGATGATGCCTGCTGCCCGGGAGTCCCTCCTGGACGCCGCCTGTACGGCCCTCGCGCGCCGGCCGTGGTCCGCGGTGCGGATGGTCGACGTGGCCGCGACGGCGGGGGTGTCCCGGCAGACCCTGTACAACGAGTTCGGCAGCAAGGACGGACTGGCGCGGGCGCTGGTGCGGCGGGAGGCCGACGGATACCTCGCCGGAGTGGAGCGGGCCCTCGCCGGGCCGGGCGAGCCGGGGGAACGGCTCACCGCCGTCGCCGAGTGGACGAGCTCCGCCGCGCGGGGCAACGCGCTGGTACGGGCCATGCTCACCGGCTGCTGGAGCGAACGGCTGCCCACCCCGCCGCTCGCCGCCGTCCCGTCCTCCTCCTCGGTGCCGGCGCAGCGCCGCGCCGACGGCCCGCTGCCCACGCCCCGCGACTTCGTACGGATCGTGCGGGACCGCGCGGTCGCCGCCCTCGCGGGCCCCACGGCCACCCCCGCCGACGCCGCCGAGCTGGCCCGCCCCTGCGAACTGGCCGTACGCCTCGCCCTGTCCTGCGTCGCGGCGCCACCGGAGGAGGGCGGCATGGCCGAGCTGATCCGAGCGGTCGTCCCGCGCCAGGCGGTGTGATTCCCGGGTCTCTGTTGCTCCGGTCTCAGTACGGTCCGCCGCGGAAGTACCGAGCCCCGTACGGCCGGGCGTGGTCGCCGCGCTCGTGGGCGGCGTCGGATCGGTGCGCGGGCGCCGGGCGTTCCGCCAGCGTGCGCAGCCGCTCCAGGCCGGCCAGCACCTCGGCGCGGTGGCGGGACTCCTTCATCCACCGGGGCAGTCGCGGGAACATGGCCCGCGTGGCCCCGGTCCCGCCCTCGCGCAGCGTGGCACGGATGTAGCCGGCCAGCGCGTCGACGTGCGCCACGTTGTAGGCCCACAGGACGCGGCTTGCGCAGCGCGTCTGCAGCCACAGGGGGCGCAGGAAGAACGGGTCCTCGGTCCCGCCGAGTTGCGCCGCGACCAGCCCGCCACCCCGCACGGCGGCCTTCCACTCCGCGTTCGCGCCGCATGCCGCACACGTGAGCCGACGGGGCCGGAACAACAGCTCGGAGTAGTACCTGAGGGCCGGAAGACCGGGGCGCTCGGCGACGTCCGCCCGGCCGCCGCAACCGGGACACACCACCAGGATGCGGTCGGCGAACCGGGCCAGCCATTCCCCTTGGTCAAGGTGCCGGACCGGGCCGGTGCCCTGCTCGAAGTCCATGCCCGCGCCCCTAGTGCGCCGACCCCGACAACTGCAGCCCGATCACCCCGACGATGACCAGGCTGATCGAGACGATCTTCAGGGTGGACACCAGGTCGCCCAGGAACACCATGCCGTAGATCGCGGTGCCCGCCGCGCCGATACCGGTCCACACCGCGTAGGCGGGGCCCACGTCGAGCTTCTTCAGGGACAGGGTCAGCAGGCCGAAGCTGCCGAGGGCGAAGGAGGCGAAGGCGACGGTCGGCCAGAGGCGGGTGAAACCGTGCGAGAGCTTCAGGCACACGGCGAAACCGGTCTCCAGAATCCCGGCCACGATGACCAGCAGCCACGCCATGCGCTGTCCTCCCGTTGATCCGGATCTCCGGCTCGGTGCGAGTATGCACTTACCGGACCCGGCCCCCGGCAAACAACGCAGGCCGCCTCAGTCGCCCTCCTTGCGTTCCCGCGTGGCCAGCAGCCGGCGCAGCGAGTACAGGCGCGCCGGGTCGGCGTGGCCCTCCTCGACCCACGCGTCCAGCGCGCAGTGCGGCTCGTCGTGGCTGCACGCGCGCGGGCAGCCCTCGGTGCCGGGTTCCAGATCCGGGAAGGCGTGGATCACCCGGGACGGGTCGATGTGCGCCAGGCCGAAGGAGCGGACCCCGGGGGTGTCGACGACCCAGCCGTCCGCATCGGACAGCGGCAGGGCGAGTGCGGACGTCGTGGTGTGGCGGCCGCGGCCGGTCACCGCGTTCACATGGCCCGTCGTACGCCGGCGTTCCAGCGGGACCAGTGCGTTCACCAGCGTCGTCTTGCCGACACCGGAGTGGCCCACGAACGCGGTGACCTTGCCGTGCAGATGCTCCCGCACCCGGTCCGCGGCGTCCCCGGTCTCCAGCTCCTCCCGGCTGGTGACGACGTACGGGATGTCCAGGGCGCCGTACAGCTCCAGCAGCTTGTCCGGCGGGGCCAGGTCCGACTTGGTCATCACCAGCAGCGGCTCGAGGCCGCCGTCGAAGGCCGCCACCAGGCAGCGGTCGATCAGACGCGGGCGCGGTTCCGGGTCGGCCAGGGCCGTGACGATCGCCAGCTGGTCGGCGTTGGCGACGACCACGCGCTCGTAGGGGTCGTCGTCATCGGCCGTGCGCCGCAGCACCGACGTACGCTCCTCGATGCGCACGATCCGGGCGAGCGTGTCCTTCGCGCCGGACAGGTCGCCGACCAGGGCCACCCGGTCCCCGACCACCGCCGCCTTGCGGCCCAGCTCGCGGGCCTTCATCGCCATCACGGTCCGGTCCTCGACCAGGCAGGTCAGCCGGCCGCGGTCGACCGTGAGGACCAGGCCCTCGGCGGCGTCCTCGTGCTTGGGCCGGATGTTCGTCCGTGGCCGGTTGCCCTTGCGGTTGGGGCGGGAGCGGATGTCGTCCTCGTCGGTGTGCTTGCCGTAGCGGCGCATGGTGTACGTCCCTACTGCCCGAGCATCCCGGTCCACAGCTCGGGGAAGTCCGGCAGGGTCTTCGCCGTCGTCGCCACGTTCTCGATCCGCACGCCCTCGACGGCGAGACCGATGATCGCGCCGGCCGTCGCCATGCGGTGGTCCTCGTAGGTGTGGAAGACGCCGCCGTGCAGCGGGCGCGGGCGGATGTGCAGGCCGTCGGCGGTCTCGGTGACGTCGCCGCCGAGTTCGTTGATCTCCTTGGTGAGCGCGGCCAGCCGGTCCGTCTCGTGCAGCCGCAGATGGGCCACGCCCCGCAGGGTCGAGGGGGAGTCGGCGAGGGCGGCGACCGCCGCGATGCCCGGGGTCAGCTCGCCCACGTCACCCAGGTCCACGTCGATGCCGTGGACGGCACCGGAACCGGTGAACACCAGCCCGAACTCGGTGAGTTCGCAGGAGCCGCCCATCTCGGTGAAGATCTCCCGCAGCCGGTCGCCGGGCTGGGTGGTGCGCTCCGGCCAGTCCGGGATCAGCACCTTGCCGCCGGTGACCAGGGCCGCCGCCAGGAACGGCTGGGCGTTGGACAGGTCCGGCTCGATCGTCAGGTCCCGGCCGAGCAGCGCGCCCGGCGTCACCCGCCACACGTTCGGCTCGCCGCCCGACTCCGGGGTGTCCACCTGGGCGCCGACCGCGCGCAGCATGTCGACGGTCATCCGGATGTGCGGCATGGACGGCAGGGTGCCGCCGGTGTGGCGGACCTCGACGCCCTGGTTGAAGCGCGGGCCGGACAGGAGCAGGGCGGAGACGAACTGGGAGGACGAGGAGGCGTCGATCGACACCGGGCCGCCGTCCAGGGCCCCGCCGCCGTGCACGGTCAGCGGCAGTGCGCCCCGGCCGTCGTCGTCGATCCGGGCGCCGAGCACCCGCAGGGCGTCGATCACGCCGTGCAGGGGACGCTCGTACGACCGCGGGTCGCCGTCGAACCGGACGGGACCGTCGGCCAGCGCGGCCAACGGCGGCAGGAAGCGCATCACCGTGCCGGCGTTGCCGACGTCGACCGTGGCCGGGCCGTGCAGGCCGGTCGGCAGGACCCGCCAGGCCTCGCCGGTGCCGTCCGGGCCCACTCCTTCCTCGATCTCCACGCCCATCGCGCGCAGCGCCCCGGCCATCAGCAGGGTGTCGCGGGAGCGCAGCGGGCGGCGCAGCCAGCCGGGCTCGGAGGCGAGGGCGGCCAGCACCAGCGCGCGGTTGGTGACCGACTTGGACCCGGGCACGTGGACCGTCGCGTCGACGGCTCCGCTCGCGTGCGGGGCGGGCCAGAGGGCGGTGTGTGCGGGGTTCACGGTCATGCGCCCCACTTTAGTGGCTGGGGACGGTCGCAGAACTCGATCAAAAGTGCCGAAACCCCACCGAAACGCGGCAGGACCTGTCAGGTACGGATGCGCCCGGTCCCGGTGTTCACAGCATCAGCAGCCAGCGGCCCCCGCCGATCAGCGAGCTCAGCGACACCGCGTGGAACAGGAACAGCCACAGCCCCGCCGGCACGTGCGTCAGGCGGGACAGCTGGTCGGCATCGGAGTCCCCGGCGCCACCCCGGGACCGCTTCAGCTGCAGCTCGAACGGCGGCCGTACCCCGCCGAACAGCAGGAACCACACCACGGCGTACGCGAACGCGGCCTGCACCTGGGGCCCCGTCAGCCAGGACACCAGCAGGAAGGCACCCCCCGCCAGCAGCACGGTCAGGACGCCGTACGCGTTGCGGATCATCACCAGCATCGCCACCAGCAGTGCCGTCGCGACCCAGAGCAGGAGCGTGATCCGGCCCGCGGCCAGCAACGCGGCCCCGCCCAGTCCCAGCAGGGAAGGCGCCGTGTACCCGGCCGCCGCCGTCAGGATCATGCCGAGCCCGTACGGCTTGCCCCGGCTGACCGTGAGGCCGCTGGTGTCGGAGTGCAGCCGGATGCCGGTGAGCTGCCGGCCGGTGAGCAGCGCGATCAGTCCGTGGCCGCCCTCGTGCGCGATGGTGATCGCGTTGCGGGATATCCGCCACAGGGTGTGCGGGACGACGACGGCGAGCGCGGCGGCCGCCATGGTGAGCACCACCCACAGGGCGGGGTCGGGCTGGGTGCCGGTGAGCCGGTCCCAGAGGTCGGGCAGCGCGAGGGCGGCGAGGCTGTCCATATGTCCGAGTGGCTCCCTCTCCTTGTGCGGAGTCTGGCAGTGTGGCACGTATGTGCGGACGGTATGCATCGAGTCGTAGGCCCGAGGATCTCGCAGGAATCTTTGAGATCGAGATGGGGGTCCCCCCAGGGCGAGCGGAGTCGAGCCTCTGGGGGAGGGAGCCCGAGGAGACCCTGGAGCCGGACTACAACGTGGCCCCGACCAAGGAGGTCTACGCCGTCCTCGACCGTCCCCTGAAAGACGCGGACTCCCCGCGCCCGGTTCGCCAGCTGCGCAGGCTGAAGTGGGGACTGGTGCCCTCCTGGGCCAAGACGCCCGAGGGCGGCGCCCGGATGATCAACGCACGGGCCGAGACCGTGCACGAGAAGCCCGCCTACCGCCGGGCCTTCGCCGCCCGCCGCTGCATCATCCCGGCCGACGGCTATTACGAGTGGGTCACCGGCACGCAGGAGCGCGAGCTGGAGGTCGAAGGAAAGAAGAAGCGGCCGCGCAAGCAGCCGTACTTCGTGCTGCCGGCCGACGGCTCGGTGTTCGCGATGGCCGGGCTGTACGAGTTCTGGCGCGACCGGACCCTGCCCGACGACCACCCGCAGGCCTGGTGGGCCACCTGCACGGTGATCACCACCGAGGCGGAGACGACCCCGCTGGCCGTGGCCCCGGCCGACGGCCCGCACGCCCTGGTCGACATCCACCCCCGGATGCCGCTGATGCTCACCCCGGACCGCTGGGACGCCTGGCTCGACCCCGCCCGCACCGAACCGGACCGGCTGCGCGACCTGCTGGCCCCGCCCCCGCCCGGCCTGATGCGCGCCTACCCGGTCTCCACGGCCGTCAGCAACGTCCGCAACAACGGCCCGGAGCTGCTCAAGGAGCTCGAGGCGCCGGAAGAGGGCACACTCTTCTAGCGTGATCGAGATTGTCGAGACCGACGCCGGTACCGCCCGCATCACCTGGCACAAGGCGAAGAAACCCCGACTCGTCCTCGCCGTCGGCCACGGCGCCGGCGGCGGCATCGAGGCGCGCGACCTCCAGGCGCTCGCGCGGGCCCTCCCCCCGCACGGGGTGACCGTCGCCCTCGTGGAGCAGCCCTGGCGCGTCGCCGGGAAGAAGGTCGCCCCGGCGCCGAAGACCCTGGACACCGGCTGGCGCGGCATCTGGCCGGCGCTGTCCGGGATGGCGTTGCCGGTGATCTCCGGCGGCCGCAGCGCCGGGGCCCGGGTCGCCTGCCGTACCGCGACCGAGCTGGGCGCGCACGCCGTGCTCGCGCTCAGCTTCCCGCTGCACCCGCCGGGCAGGCCGGAGAAGTCCCGCGCCGAGGAGCTGCTGGGCGCCGGGGTGCCGACGCTGGTCGTCCAGGGCGGCAACGACCCGTTCGGGAGGCCGGAGGAGTTCCCCGAGGGCGACCACGAGCTGATCGAGGTGCCGTACGGCGATCACGGGTTCGCGGTCCCCAAGCGCGCGGAGCTCACCCAGGAGCGGGCCCTGGAGATCATCACCGAGGGTGTCGTGCAGTGGACCGCGTCACTCGGGTGACCCCCGGGAATGTTGCGCGCTGACCCTCTGTTGAGGCGGACAGAAGTGCTGAGGCCTCGGCACCGACGTCGTAGGAGAGGAAGTCCGCCGCATGGGTTCGACCATCTGCCCGAGCCGTACGCGTGGCGCCGACCTGGACTGGACGGTGCTGCACGCGGCCAAGACCGCTCCTATTCGAGGGGCGGCAGGCACGGGTCGTGTTCTATCCTCCGAATCGAGTGGGACCGGTCTCGGTCCTGCCCGGGATCTTGAGGAGGTGGGTCCGGTCACCGGTACCGACGCAGGGACCGACAACGGCCAGGCGGAGCAGCCCGAGGGCCAGGGCGTGAGCGCGGAGGCGGCCGGCGAGTCGACCGCGGAGCGCAGTGCGCGCTTCGAGCGGGACGCGCTGGAGTTCCTCGACCAGATGTACTCGGCCGCGCTGCGCATGACGCGCAACCCCGCCGACGCCGAGGACCTGGTGCAGGAGACCTATGCGAAGGCGTACGCGTCCTTCCACCAGTTCCGTGAGGGCACCAACCTCAAGGCGTGGCTGTACCGGATCCTCACCAACACGTTCATCAACTCCTACCGCAAGAAGCAGCGTGAGCCGCAGCGCTCCGCCGCGGAGGAGATCGAGGACTGGCAGCTCGCCCGCGCCGAGTCGCACATGTCGACGGGCCTGCGCTCCGCCGAGTCGCAGGCGCTCGACCACCTGCCCGACTCGGACGTGAAGGAAGCGCTGCAGGCGATCCCCGAGGAGTTCCGCATCGCCGTCTATCTCGCGGACGTCGAGGGCTTTGCGTACAAGGAGATCGCGGACATCATGGGGACACCCATCGGTACGGTGATGTCCCGGCTGCACCGGGGCCGCCGTCAACTGCGCGGCATGCTGGAGGACTACGCCCGTGAGCGCGGGCTGGTCCCGGCGGGCGCCGGAGAGTCGAACGAAGCGAAAGGCTCGGGCTCATGAGCTGCGGAGAGCCGCACGAGACGGACTGCAGTGAGGTCCTCGACCATCTGTACGAGTTCCTCGACAGCGAGATGCCGGAAGTCGATCGCGACAAGTTCCAGCACCACTTCGAGGAATGCTCTCCGTGCCTGGAGAAGTACGGCCTGGAGCAGGCCGTGAAGAAGCTGGTCAAGCGGTGCTGCGGCCATGACGACGTGCCCGCGGACCTGCGAGCCAAGGTCATGGGCCGGATCGACCTGATCCGCTCCGGCGGGACCGTGCCGGAGCACGACGTGACCGCCGCCCCGCAGGAGAACTGACCGCCGGGCCATCACCCGAACGTGCTAATCCTCAGGTCATAGGCCCCGCACCCCCGATCGCCGCCCTACGCTCCGAGCCTGGACAGGCATGGTCGGGGAGGGCGCGCGATGGAGGCGGTACCGGCGAGGGCACGCGGCTGTGTGACCGCCGTCGCCCTGCTGGCGCTGCTCTGTCTGCCGCCGCTGGCGACGGTGCGCGCCCCCTGGTGGGCGCTCGGCCTGCTCGCCGCGCTCTACGCCGCCTGCGAGCACGTCGTCCGCCGGCGCTTCGGCGGCACCTTCTACCCCGTGCTGCTCGCCGGGGCGTTCCTGCTGCCGCCGCCGGCCGCCGCGCTGGTCCCGCTGCCCGCGGCCCTGTTCTGGCCGGGCGACCACGGGCCCGCGTGGCCGCGTCGGGTCTGGCGGGCCGCGCGGCCCGCGCTCGCCGTGTGGGGAGCCGCCTGGGTGCACTGGGCGCTCGGCGGCCGGGACGCGGTCGTCGCCTCCGACTTCCCGTACGCGCTGCTGCCCGCCGGCGCGGCCGTCCTCGCCTTCTGCCTGATCCTCACCGCCCTCGACGGCGGCATCCGCGCGGTCGCCCTCGGCGTCCCGCTGCGCCGGGCCTGGCGCGGGCTGCTGTCGCGCTCCCTCGCGCCGGTGGCGGTGCACGGGCTCGCCGGGCTGATGATGGCCGTGCTGTGGCGCAGCCCGTACGGCCCGGTCGCGGCCCTGCTCGTGCTGCTGCCGATGTGCGTCTCCTGGTGGATCTTCGCCCAGTACCACCGCGAACGCGCCGCCCACCAGGCCACCATCCGCGCTCTGGTCCAGGCCGTGGACATCAAGGACGGCTACACCCGCGGCCACAGCGAACGCGTCGGCCAGGCCTCCGTGATGATCGCCCGCGAACTCGGCATGGACGACGACCGCGTCGAGGTGCTGCGGTTCGCCGGCATCCTGCACGACGTCGGCAAGCTCGGCGTCCCCACCAGGCTGCTGCGCAAGGACGGCCCGCTGACCCCCGAGGAACGCCGGATCATCGAACTGCACCCCGAGTACGGCCACGAGATGGTCCGCGGGATCTCCTTCCTCGGCGAGGCCCG
Source organism: Streptomyces puniciscabiei (assembly GCF_006715785.1). NCBI lineage: Bacteria > Bacillati > Actinomycetota > Actinomycetes > Kitasatosporales > Streptomycetaceae > Streptomyces > Streptomyces puniciscabiei. Next base: position 1,803,769 of record NZ_VFNX01000001.1, on the reverse strand, counting down.
CGCGGCGATCCTGCACCACCACGAACGCCTCGACGGCAGCGGCTACCCGTACGGCCTCGTCGGCGACCGGATCCCCGAGTGCGCCCGGATCGTCGCCGTCGCCGACGCCTTCGACGCGATGACCTCCACCCGTTCCTACCGCCGGGCCCGCCCGGTCGAGGCGGCCGTGGCCGAGCTGGAGCGCTGCGCCGGCGCGCAGTTCGACCCGCGCATGGTCGGGGCGCTCGTCCGGGCGCTGGGCCGGTGGGGCTGGCACCCCACGGTCACCGCCGACGAGTCCGCGTACGACGGCCGGGCTCGGGAACCGGTCACCGGGGCACCCCGGTGACCGCCCTGCGGGCCGTTCACGGCGCCGCCGCCCTCGTCGCGGCCGGCTGCCTCGCCGTCACCCTGTGGACGGGGCTGCACGAACGGGACGTCGCGCTCGCCTTCGGGGTGCTCACAGCCGTCGGCGAGCTGACCCGGTGGAGCGGCGCCCCGGTACGGCAGGCCGCGCCCCTCGCCACCGCCGGCTCGCTGTCGTACGCCCTGCTCGGCGCGGAGGCCGGGCGGCCCACACACCACGACGCGGCGCAGGTCGTCACCGTGGTCCTCGCCGCCGCCCTGCTCGGCGCCGTCCCGCACATCTGGCACGGACGCACCCCCACCCTCGACCATCTGGCCCGCCGCGTGCTCACCGTCGGCTTCGCCGCCGTCTGCTTCCAACCCCTCTGCCACAGAGGCGTGTTCGACTCCTGGAGCGGCCACGCCCACGCCCTCCTCCTGGTCGCGCTGCTCTGCCTCACCGCTCTGTGCGACGCCGTCCTGGCCGCCGCCCTCGCCCACTCCCGCACCCGCTGGCCGTTCGGCCCGCTGCTGCGCGAGGAGCTGCGCGGGCTGCTCGGCATCGGCTCCGCCGTCTGTGCGACCGGCGCGGTGATGGCGCTCGGGGTCGCCGTCGCCGGGCTGTGGGCGCTGCCCGTGTTCTGCCTGCCCCTGCTGCTCACCCAGCTGTCCCTGCGCCGGTACGCCGCCGTCCGCGCCACCTACCGGCAGACCATCGCCTCCCTCGCCCGCGCCACCGAGATAGCCGGCTGCACCCCCGCCGGGCACGCCCGCCGCGTGGCCGCGCTCAGCCTCGCCGTCGGCCGGGACCTCGGCCTGACCGGGGGTGAACTGACCGTTCTGGAGTACGCGGCCCTCATGCACGACATCGGCCAGCTCAGCCTGGTCGACCCGGTCCCGGGCGGCGCCACCGCCGGTCTGCCCGTCGCGGAGCAGCGGCGGATCGCGTTGCTCGGCGGGGCGGTCGTACGGCAGACCGGGGTGTCGGCGGCCGTCGCCGTGATGGTGGAACGGCAGGCGGACCCCTACCGCGAACAGCCCGTCCAGGCCCGCATCATCCGGGCCGTGAACGCCTTCGAGGAGAAGACCCGGGACGCGGGCCCCGAGGGGCTCCTGCGGGCGCTGGAGGAACTGCGCCTCGGCACCGCCGGTGACTACGCTCCGGAGGTGGTGGAGTCCCTCGCCCGGGTGCTGGCGAGGCCACGGACCTGGCGGGAGAGCGCGCCGGTGGCGGGCGACGGGAGACGCACGGCACTGTCTGACCCCGCTCCGGGCTGGGTAACCCATGGGTAATGAGCGCCTTTCCCGTCGCACGTGGTTGGATGCGAGGGAGAGGGTGTCCGGGGGCACAAGCCAGCCCATGGTGTGGAACTGGAACTGGCAGGCGGGAATCGTGAGGATCTTCGGCAAGGGACGGCACCGGCCCTCCGCCTCCTGGCGGCAGGCCACCGACCGGGCGTTCACGCTCATCGGCGACGGCCGGTACGAGGACGCGGGCGAGCTGCTGACACGGGCCGCCGATCTGGAGCCCTGGCTGTCGGAGTCCTGGTTCAACCTCGCCCTGCTGCACAAGTTCCGGCACGACTGGGAGCAGGCGCGGGCCGCCGGTCTGCGCGCGGTCGCCCTGCTGGACCGGGAGGCCGGGGCGCCCGACTGGTGGAACGTCGGCATCGCGGCCACCGCCCTGCAGGACTGGCCGCTGGCCCGCCGCGCCTGGCAGGCGTACGGGCTGAAGGTGCCCGGCGGCGCCACCGTGGCCGGGGAACCGGCCGGCATGGAGCTGGGCAGCGCGGCCGTACGGCTCTCCCCGGAGGGCGAGGCCGAGGTCGTGTGGGGCCGCAGGCTGGACCCGGCGCGGATCGAGGTGCTGTCCATCCCGCTTCCCTCGTCCGGGCGACGCTGGGGCGAGGTCGTGCTGCACGACGGCGTCCCGCACGGCGAGCGCACGACGTCCACCGGGCACGCCTACCCGGTCTTCGACGAGATCGAGCTGTGGGCGCCCTCGCCCGTGCCGACCTGGGTGGTCCTGCTGGAGGCGGCCACCGAGGCGGACCGGGACGCGCTGGAGCAGCTGGCCGCGGACGCGGGATTCGCCGCGGAGGACTGGTCCTCCTCGGTGCGGCTGCTGTGCCGGATGTGTTCCGAGTCCCGGATGCCGTCCGACGAGGGCGAAGGGGAGCATCTGGACCCGCACGACCACAGCGAACCGGGGCACCCCGGGCCGCTGGGCCACCGGACGGACGGGCAGCTGTGGGTGCCGGAGCGGGAGTGCGGGGTGGCTGCGCCGGCTTCGCTGGTGCGGGGGTTGCTGGACGGGTGGGTCGCGGACAGCCCGGACTCCAGGGACTGGCGGGATCTCGAAGAGGTTTGCTGAGCCGCCGGTGACCAGCCGTCGCCTTTAGGCTGTACCCGAGACTTTTCCCAGGTTTGCAGGAAGGCGTACGTCGGTCATGGCGCAGCAGGACACCGATCAGCAGCACGCGGGCGTGCTCCCTGTCGACGACGAGGGGTACGTCGTCGACACGGAGGACTGCGAGGAGCGCGAGAAGGCCTGGCGGGAGCGCGGGACCTCGCGGCCGATCACGGTCGTCGGCAATCCGGTGCTGCACAAGGAGTGCAAGGACGTCACCGAGTTCGGTGAGGAGCTGCAGCAGCTCGTCGCCGACATGTTCGCCAGCCAGCGCACCGCCGAGGGCGTGGGCCTGGCCGCCAACCAGATCGGTGTCGACCTGAAGGTCTTCGTCTACGACTGCCCCGACGACGAGGGCGTCCGGCACACCGGCGTGGTGTGCAACCCGAAGCTGGTCGACCTGCCCGCCGACAGGCGCCGGCTGGACGACAGCAACGAGGGCTGCCTGTCCGTGCCGACGGCGTACGCGCCGCTCGCCCGGCCCGACTACGCCGAGGTGACCGGCCAGGACGAGCGGGGCAACCCGATCAAGGTGCGGGGCACCGGCTACTTCGCACGGTGTTTGCAGCACGAGACCGACCACCTCTACGGCTACCTGTACATCGACCGGCTGTCCAAGCGGGACCGCAAGGACGCGCTGCGGCAGATGGCCGAGAACGAGCCACGTTATCCCGTGGTCGCCAACGACTAGGCGGCTCCGGGACCTTGGGGCGCCCGGCCGGGACCACTCCCGGCCGGGCGCCCTTCGCATGACCCGGCCTCGCTCGTTCGTGCGTCGTACAACCGATCCCTTCTGGCCTCCTAGTGATCCTTAATCGGTCACGCAAGGGGGGATTCTCGGCATCTTGGGGTGGTGAGTGAAGCAAATCCGTTCCCAACGCGGTCAGTTGTGGTGCTGAATGTAAGTGCGGGGATACGCAACGGCGCACGCCCGGCACGACCGGGAGGGTGTGCGTTCCTGGCGGCTGAGAGGGGTTTGTACGTGCATGCTTTCCCACACAGCACCACAGCGACACGGACGGCGGTCGTAGTACCACCGTCACTGGCACTCCCGGTGATCGAGTCCGCCTTTCCTCGGCGACTGCACCCGTATTGGCCGCGGCTCCAGGAGAAGACACGGGTCTGGCTGCTGGAAAAACGCCTCATGCCGGCGGACAAGGTGCAGGAATATGCCGACGGACTGTGCTACACCGACCTCATGGCGGGCTACTACCTCGGCGCCCCCGACGAGGTCCTGCAGGCCATCGCCGACTACAGCGCGTGGTTCTTCGTCTGGGACGACCGCCACGACCGGTACGTCGTCCACGGCCGGGCCGGTGACTGGCGGCGCCTCAGGCACCGCCTGCACGCGGCCCTCGACGCACCCCGGCACCATCTGCACCACCCGGACCCGCTGCTCGCCGCCTTCGCGGACAGCGTGCTGCGGCTGTACGGCTTCCTGCCGCGCACCTGGAACCAGCGGTTCGCCCGGCACTTCCACGCGGTGATCGAGGCCTACGACCGCGAGTTCCGCAACCGCACCCTGGGATACATACCCGGTGTCGAGGAATACCTCGCCCTGCGCCGGCACACCTTCGCGCACTGGATATGGACGGACCTGCTGGAGCCGAGCGCCGGGTATGAACTCCCGGAATATGTCAGGAAAAACCCGGCCTATCGCCGGGCCGCGCTGCTCAGTCAGGAATTCGCCGCCTGGTACAACGACCTGTGCTCGCTGCCCAAGGAAATAGCGGGCGACGAGGTCCACAATCTCGGCATCAGTCTCATCACCCATGAGGGGCTGACTCTCGAGGAATCGGTGGACGAAGTGAGGCGGCGCGTCGAGGAATGCATCAGTGAATTCCTCCAGGCCGAGCAGGACGCCCTGCGGTTCGCCGACAGTCTCGCCGACGGCACCCTCCACGGAAAGGAACTGAGCGCCGCGGTGCACGCCTGCGTCGGCAATATGCGGAACTGGTTCAGCGCCGTCTACTGGTTCCACCACGAGTCCGGCCGGTACATGGTCGACACCTGGGACGACCGGTCCACGCCCCCGTACGTCACGAACGAAGCGGCAGGTGAGTAATGACCGTCGAGTCGGTAAGGCCCCTGACCCCCGAGACCACGACCGAACTGCGTGAACCGCCCCTGGCCGGAGGCGCCGTGCCGGGCCTCGGGCACGGCCTCAAACTGGTCCGCGACCCGCTCGCCTTCATGTCCCGGCTCCGCGACCACGGCGACGTCGTACGCCTCAAGCTCGGCCCCAAGACGGTGTACGCCGTCACCACCCCGGAGCTCACCGGCGCGCTCGCGCTCAACCCCGACTTCAAGATCGACGGACCTCTGTGGGAGTCCCTCGAGGGGCTGCTCGGCAAGGAGGGCGTGGCCACCGCCAACGGCCCCCGGCACCGGCGCCAGCGCCGCACCATCCAGCCCGCGTTCCGGCTGGACGCGATCCCGAACTACGGGCCGGTCATGGAGGAGGAGGCGCACGCGCTGACCGAGCGCTGGCGGCCCGGCGAGACCGTCGACTGCACCTCGGAGTCCTTCCGGGTGGCCGTCCGCATCGCCGCCCGCTGCCTGCTGCGCGGCGAGTACATGGACGAGCGCGCCGAGCGGCTCAGCGTCGACCTCGCCACCGTCTTCCGCGGCATGTACCGGCGGATGGTCATCCCGCTCGGGCCGCTGTACCGGCTGCCGTTCCCGGCCAACCGCGAATTCAACCGGGCACTGGCCGATTTGCATCTGCTGGTGGACGAGATCGTCGCCGAGCGGAGGGCATCTGGTCAAAAGCCGGACGATTTGCTGACGGCATTGCTGGAGGCAAAGGACGACAATGGCGACCCCATCGGGGAACAGGAGATCCACGACCAGGTCGTGGCGATACTCACCCCCGGCAGCGAAACAGTGGCGTCCACGATCATGTGGCTGCTCCAGGTCCTCGCGGAACATCCGGAACACGCCGAGAAGGTACGGACCGAGGTCGAATCCGTGACCGGTGGCCGGCCCGTCGGATTCCAACACGTCCGCTCACTCACGCACACCAACAATGTCGTCGTCGAGGCCATGCGGCTCAGGCCGGCCGTATGGATTCTGACGCGGCGCGCGGTGACCGACACGGCGCTCGGTGACTATCGCATTCCGGCCGGGGCGGACATCGTCTACAGCCCCTACGCGATCCAGCGCGACGCCCGCTCCTACGACCGCCACCTCGACTTCGACCCCGACCGGTGGCTGCCGGAGCGGGCCACGCAGGTGCCGAAGTACGCCATGAGCCCCTTCAGCGTCGGCAACCGCAAGTGCCCCAGCGACCACTTCTCCATGACCCAGCTGAGCCTGATCACGGCGGCGGTCTGCGCGAAGTACCGCTTCGAGCAGGTGGCGGGGTCGGACGACAGCACCCGGGTGGGCATCACGCTCCGTCCGCACAACCTGCTGCTGAGGCCGATGCCTTGGTAGGACGCCGGGTACCGGCGCGCGCTCCGGCGGCCTCACGGCCCCGGGACGCGCGCCGGCGGACGTGCCGCTCCCTGGCTCAGAAGTCCTCGTCCAGGTCGACGGTACCCTCCACCGCGACCTGGTACGCCGACGGGCGGCGCTCGAAGAAGTTCGTCAGCTCCTGGACGCCCTGCAGCTCCATGAAGGAGAACGGGTTCTCCGAGCCGTACACCGGGGCGAAGCCGAGGCGGGTGAGGCGCTGGTCGGCGACGCACTCCAGGTACTGCCGCATCGACTCGGTGTTCATGCCCGGCAGGCCGTCGCCGCACAGGTCCCGCGCGAACTGCAGCTCGGCCTCGACGGCCTCCCTCAGCATGTCGGTGACCTGCTGCCCCAGCTCGTCGTCGAACAGCTCCGGCTCCTCCTTGCGGACGGTGTCGACCACGTCGAAGGCGAAGGACATGTGCATCGTCTCGTCACGGAACACCCAGTTGGTGCCGGTGGCGAGACCGTGCAGCAGGCCCCGGCTGCGGAACCAGTAGACGTACGCGAAGGCGCCGTAGAAGAACAGGCCCTCGATGCACGCGGCGAAGCAGATGAGGTTGAGCAGGAAGCGACGCCGGTCGGCCTTCGTCTCCAGCCGCTCCAGCTTCTCCACCTCGTTGATCCACTTGAAGCAGAACTGCGCCTTCTCGCGGATGGAGGGGATGTTCTCCACGGCCGCGAAGGCCGCCGCCCGGTCGTCCGGGTCGGGGAGGTAGGTGTCCAGCAGCGTCAGATAGAACTGGACGTGCACGGCCTCCTCGAAGAGCTGACGGCTCAGATAGAGCCGCGCCTCGGGGGAGTTGATGTGCTTGTACAGCGTCAGCACCAGGTTGTTGGCCACGATCGAGTCACCGGTCGCGAAGAAGGCGACCAGGCGGCCGATGAGGTGCTGCTCCTCGGCCGTCAGCTTCGCGAGGTCGGCGACGTCCGAGTGGAGGTCGACCTCCTCCACGGTCCAGGTGTTCTTGATGGCGTCCCGGTAGCGCTCGTAGAAGTCCGGGTAGCGCATGGGACGCAGGGTCAGTTCGAAGCCCGGGTCGAGAAGATTGGTGTTACGGGTCATTACTGGCAGGCCTCGCAGGACTCGGGGTTCTCAAGGGAGCAGGCGACGGCGTCGGGGTCGGCGACCTGCTGGACGGGGATGGCGGCGGGGGTCTGCGCCTGGGCCGCGCGGGCGATGCGGGTCGCCGGGCGGGAGCGCAGGTAGTACGTCGTCTTCAGGCCCGACTTCCAGGCGTACGCGTACATCGAGGAGAGCTTGCCGATGGTCGGCGTCTCCATGAAGAGGTTCAGGGACTGGGACTGGTCCAGGAACGGGGTACGGGCCGCCGCCATGTCGATCAGCCCGCGCTGCGGGATCTCCCACGCCGTGCGGTACAGGGCCCGCACCTCCTCGGGGATCCAGGCGAAGCCCTGCACCGAGCCGTTCGAGTCGCGCAGCGCCTCCCGGGTGCGGGCGTCCCAGACGCCCAGCTCCTTCAGGTCCTGCACCAGGTAGGAGTTGACCTGGAGGAACTCGCCGGACAGCGTCTCGCGCTTGAACAGGTTCGACACCTGCGGCTCGATGCACTCGTACACGCCCGCGATGGAGGCGATGGTGGCGGTGGGCGCGATGGCCAGCAGCAGGGAGTTGCGCATGCCGACCTCGGCGATACGGCTGCGCAGCGCCGCCCAGCGCTCCGGCCAGGTCAGCTCGACGCCGTAGTGGTCGGGGTGCAGCACGCCCTGGGCCGTACGGGTCTTCCCCCAGGCCGGCAGGGGGCCGCTGCGCTCGGCGAGGTCGGCGGAGGCCTCGTACGCGGCGAGCATGATCCGCTCGGCGATCCGCGTGGACAGGGCCCTGGCCTCCGGGGAGTCGAAGGGCAGGCGCAGCTTGAAGAAGACGTCCTGCAGGCCCATGGCGCCGAGGCCTACGGGGCGCCACTTGGCGTTCGACCGTCCCGCCTGCTCGGTCGGATAGAAGTTGATGTCCACGACGCGGTCGAGGAAGGTGACGGCGGTACGGACGGTCTCGTCCAGCCGCTCCCAGTCGATGTCCCCGGTCGCCGTGTCGACGAAGGCACCGAGGTTGACGGAGCCCAGGTTGCACACCGCCGTCTCCCCGTCGTCCGTGACCTCCAGGATCTCCGTGCAGAGGTTGGAGGAGTGGACCACGTGTCCCGGCAGGGCCGTCTGGTTGGCGGTGCGGTTGGCGGCGTCCTTGAAGGTCATCCAGCCGTTGCCGGTCTGCGCGAGGGTGCGCATCATCCGGCCGTAGAGCTCACGGGCCGGGATGGTCTTCTTCGCCAGGCCCGCCTGCTCTGCCTTGCGGTAGGCGGCGTCGAACTCCTCGCCCCACAGGTCCACCAGCTCGGGCACGTCCGCCGGGGAGAACAGCGACCACTGCTCGTCGGCGTTGACCCGGCGCATGAACTCGTCCGGGACCCAGTGCGCGAGGTTCAGGTTGTGCGTACGGCGGGCGTCCTCACCGGTGTTGTCCCGCAGCTCCAGGAACTCCTCGATGTCGGAGTGCCAGGTCTCCAGGTACACGGCGGCGGCGCCCTTGCGCCGGCCGCCCTGATTCACGGCGGCCACCGAGGCGTCCAGGGTCTTCAGGAACGGCACGATGCCGTTGGAGTGCCCGTTGGTCCCGCGGATCAGCGAACCCCGGCTGCGGATCCGGGAGTACGACAGCCCGATGCCGCCGGCGTGCTTGGAGAGCCGGGCCACCTGGTGGTAGCGGTCGTAGATGGAGTCCAGCTCGTCCAGCGGGGAGTCGAGGAGGTAGCAGGACGACATCTGCGGATGCCGGGTGCCGGAGTTGAAGAGCGTGGGGGAGGACGGGAGGTAGTCGAGCCGGCTCATGAGCGCGTAGAGCGCGGCGACTTCGTCCACGGAACGGGTCGTGTCGTCCTCGGCGAGGCCGCTCGCCACCCGCAGCATGAAGTGCTGGGGCGTCTCGATGACCTTGCGGGTGATCGGGTGCCGCAGGAGATAGCGGCTGTGGAGGGTGCGCAGGCCGAAGTAGCCGAAGCGGTCGTCCGCCTGCCGGTCGATCAGCGCGTCGAGCCGCTCCGCGTGCAGTCGCGCGAACTCGGCGGTCCGGTCGGCGATGAGCCCCTCGCGGTGTCCCACGGCCACGGACTCGGTGAAGGACGTCACGCCCTGCGAGGCGGCCTCGGCGCGGATGGAGACGGTCAGCAGCCGGGCGGCGAGCCGGGAGTAGGCGGGGTCCTCCGAGATGAGCCCGGCGGCGGCCTCCGTGGCCAGCTCGCGCAGCTCCGACTCGTCGGCCTTCGCCGACCGGCCGCGCAGCGCGGCGGCGGCGACCCGGCCGGGGTCGGCGTCGGGGAGGTCGGCGGTCAGCTCGGTCAGGGTCCGCAGCAGCGCGGTACCGGGACCGTCGGTCTCCAGGCCGCTGGCTGAAGCCGGATCTGCTGGCGCGATGGTCACGTGGGGCTCTCCCTCGCTCGGCACGGGGGCCTTGCGGGCGGGCAGGGGCAGCCACGAGCGCACACGGCGTCGCGTCCACCGGCCCATTCCGCGAGGCCCGGACGTCGGAAGGCACCCGGGCCGGACGGCCGGGCGCGCGCTGCCGGCAGGTCCTCGGACTGACACGGGCGTGCGAACACACGCGAGTACACCGTTGCGGGACAGTTCCGGATTCGCACCGGATTCCCCTGCGGCGACAGCGAGCACGAGCATACATCTAGTGGCGGGCTGTCGTGTCACCCCCAGATGTTGTGTCGCGGCGGTGTCGGAGCGTCAACTCGTAAGTGAGCAGAGTGATGTCGAGCTGCTCCGGCAGCGGATTCCAGTCCCGCTCGGGTGTGCGAACGAATCCGAGGCGTTCGTAGATGCGGTGGGCGGCGTGCATGGTGTGCTGGGTGGACAGGACGACGGCCCGGCAGCCCTCCACGGCCCGTGCGCGGTCGATGCAGGCCCGGACGAGGGCCTCACCGGCGCCCTGGCCGCGAGCGGCTCTGGAGACGGCCAGCATGCGGATCTCGGCCTCCGAGGGGCGGGCGATGTCGGCCATGGGGCCGGGGGACGGCACGAAGGTGACTCCGCCCAGGAGGGTGTCGTCGCGGACGGCCGCGAGGACCTCCGCCGCGGCCGCCCGCTTGGCCACGTCTCTCAGTTCGCCCAGGTACCCGTCGCTCTCCCCGAAGTCGAGGAGACCGTCCTGGAGGTAGGCCTGGGCGGTGATCTCGCCCAGGGCGTCGTACTCGTCGGGGATGGCCTGCCGGATCACGATGTCCACGACACCGAGTGTGCCGGAGGGGTACGACAACGGGCCGCCGGATTCTCCTCCGGCGGCCCGTCGTACGACAGCCGCTCAGTGACCGGCGCCCGCGGTGGCCGGCGGCAGCTCCACCTGCACCCCCGGGTCTCCCGCGTCCGCCGTGTAGTCCTCCGGCTTGGTCTCGTCGGTGCCCTCGGGGGCCTTCAGGGCCCTCAGGGCGAAGGTGAGGACCACGGTGACCACGACGTTGAGGACGAACGCCGTGAGGCCGATGTAGCCGATCTCGCCGATGCCGGGGATCTCCTTCGCCGAGCCGCCGAAGTGCTTCTGGGTCGGGGAGGCGACGCCGTACGCGGCGACCGTGCCGTACACCATGCCGACCGCCCAGCCCGCGAGCAGGGCCCAGCGGTGGAACCAGCGGGTGAACAGGCCGCCGACCAGGGCCGGGAAGGTCTGCAGGATCCAGATGCCGCCCAGCAGCTGGAAGTTGATCGCGACCGTCTTGTCCATCGTGAGGACGAACACCAGGGCGCCGACCTTCACCAGCAGCGAGACGACCTTGGAGACCTGGGCCTCCTGCTTCGGCGTCGCGTCCGGCTTGATGAAGTCCTTGTAGATGTTGCGGGTGAAGAGGTTCGCCGCCGCGATCGACATGATCGCCGCCGGGACCAGCGCACCGATGCCGATCGCCGCGAAGGCCACGCCCGCGAACCAGCTCGGGAACATGTCCTCGAAGAGCTGCGGGATGGCCAGCTGGCCGTTGGTGACCTTGACCCCGGCCGCGATCGCCATGAAGCCCAGCAGGGCGAGCAGGCCCAGCATCAGGGAGTACAGCGGCAGGATCGTGGTGTTGCGGCGGATCACCTCACGGCTCTTGGAGGACAGGGTCGCGGTGATCGAGTGCGGGTACATGAACAGCGCGAGGGCGGAGCCCAGGGCCAGGGTGGCGTACGTCCACTGGCCGGCCTCCGGGGGCACCAGCGCGCCGCGCGGCTTGCCCGTGGCCGGGTTGACCTGGCTGAAGGCGTGGGCCGCCTTGGCGAAGACGTCGTCGAAGCCGCCCAGCTTGATCGGGATGTAGATGATCGCCACCGCGATGACGATGTAGATCAGCGCGTCCTTGACGAAGGCGATCAGGGCGGGGGCGCGCAGCCCGGACGAGTAGGTGTACGCCGCGAGCACACCGAAGGCGATCAGCAGCGGCAGGTCCCGTACGAACCAGTTGGTGCTGCTGTCCCCGCCGACGCCCATCACGTCCAGCACCGCCTGGATGCCGACGAGCTGGAGCGCGATGTACGGCATCGTCGCCAGGATGCCGGTCAGTGCCACGGCCAGCGACAGGCCCTTGGAGCCGAAGCGGCCCCGGACGAAGTCGGACGTGGTGACGTAGCCGTGGCGGTGGCTGACCGACCACAGGCGCGGCAGGAAGGTGAAGATCAGCGGGTAGACCAGGATCGTGTACGGCACCGCGAAGAAGCCGGATGCGCCCGCCGCGTAGATCGCGGCCGGTACGGCGACGAAGGTGTACGCCGTGTACAGGTCGCCGCCGAGCAGGAACCAGGTGATCCAGGTGCCGAACGACCTTCCGCCCAGGCCCCATTCGTCCAGGGAGTGCTCGTTCTCGGCCCTGCGCCAGCGGGCGGCGAGGAAGCCCATGACCGTGACGGCCAGGAAGAAGAAGATGAAGACGCCGAGCGCGACGCCGTTGACGCCGTTCTTCACTCCGCCTCACCGCCCTTGGGCGAAGCGGGGGAAGCCTGGGAGGCGCGGGCGCGCTGGTCGCGCTGCCACAGCTTGTACGCGGTCATGGTGAGCGCGGTGGAGATCAGCACCCAGGCCATCTGGTACCAGTAGAAGAACGGGATCCCGATGAAGGCGGGGTCCGCCTTCGCGTACGAGCCGACCCACAGCGTCGCCACGAAGGGCGCGACGAGGCAGAGGCCGATGATCACCCGGACCGGCGTCACGACCGGTGGTCTCACTTCAGGAGTACTGGACATGCCACGGCTCTCCGTCCCCTCGCTGATCACCTGTGTAATGCGCAGGCAATCTAGGTGACGGTGTCACGTGAGCGGAAGACCTCGTTCACATATCGGTATATCGATTCAGCGAACGTCCACGCGCCTTACTCGGCAGGGCGCTTGAGCCGCGCCACGAACTTGTACCGATCGCCCCGGTACACCGACCGCACCCACTCCACCGGCTTGCCCTCGCGGTCCAGTGAGTGCCGGGAGAGCATCAGCATCGGCAGGCCCACGTCGGTACCGAGCAGACCCGCCTCGCGCGGGGTGGCCAGCGAGGTCTCGATGGTCTCCTCCGCCTCGGCGAGGTGGACGTCGTAGACCTCGGCGAGGGCGGTGTAGAGGGACGTGTACTTCACCAGGGAGCGGCGCAGCGCCGGGAAGCGCTTGGCGCTCAGGTGGGTGGTCTCGATGGCCATCGGCTCGCCGTTGGCCATGCGCAGCCGCTCGATGCGCAGCACGCGCCCGCCGGCGGCGATGTCGAGCAGCCCGGCGAGCCGGTCGTCGGCGGTGATGTAGCCGACGTCCAGCAGCTGCGAGGTGGGCTCCAGACCCTGGGCGCGCATGTCCTCGGTGTAGGAGGTGAGCTGGAGCGCCTGGGAGACCTTGGGCTTGGCGACGAAGGTGCCCTTGCCCTGGATGCGCTCCAGCCGGCCCTCGACCACCAGTTCCTGCAGGGCCTGGCGGACGGTGGTGCGGGAGGTGTCGAACTCGGCCGCCAGCGTGCGCTCGGGCGGGACCGGCGTGCCCGGCGCCTGGGTCTCCGTCATGTCGAGCAGGTGCTTCTTCAGGCGGTAGTACTTGGGCACGCGCGCCGTACGGACGGTCGTCCCGGCCTCGTTCTCCGCACTGCTGACGTCGGTGGTCATGCTCTGCCTTCCCGGCTCCGGCTGCCGAAAGCGACCGACTGACATCGGCCACGGCTCACATCGTGGCACGGGTTCTTCTGTCAGGACTCCACCCGCACGCTCCGTGATCTCCTCTATATACAGCGGTGACCGAGGTTGGTCTAGTCCATAGTGGCGGGCGGGCGTCAGATCCCCTGCCAGTCCGGCTTGCCCGCGTAGGTGTGCCGGAAGTAGTCGGCCAGCTTCAGCTTGGCCGCGGCCGGCTCGTCGACGACCACGGTGGCGTGCGGGTGCAGCTGGAGCGCGGAGGCCGGGCAGACGGCCGCGACCGGTCCCTCGACGGTCGCGGCGACCGCGTCCGCCTTGCCCTCGCCGGTCGCCAGCAGCACCAGGTGGCGCGCCTCCAGGATGGTGCCGATGCCCTGGGTGACGACGTGGTGCGGCACCTGCTCGATGTCGCCGTCGAAGAAGCGGGCGTTGTCGATCCGGGTCTGCTCGGTCAGCGTCTTGATCCGGGTGCGTGAGGCCAGGGACGAGCAGGGCTCGTTGAAGCCGATGTGCCCGTCGGTGCCGATGCCCAGCAGCTGCAGGTCCACCCCGCCGGCCTCGGCGAGCGCGCGGTCGTACGCCGCGCAGGCGGCCTGGATGTCGTCGGCGGTGCCGTCGGGCCCGAGGAACTTGTCCATGCCGACGCCGAGCGGCTCCAGCACCTCCCGGCGCAGCACCGAGCGGTAGGACTCGGGGTGGTCGGCGGGCAGTCCCACGTATTCGTCGAGCTGGGCTATGCGCGCCCGCGAGGCGTCCACGGCGCCGGAACGCACCTTGGCGGTCAGCGCCTGGTAGATGGGCAGCGGGGTGGAGCCGGTGGCCACGCCGAGCAGGGCGTCGGGCTTGCGTCGCAGCAGCTGTGCCATGGCCTCGGCGATGAGCTCGCCGCCCGCCGCGGCGTCCGGAACGATGACAACTTCCACGCTGGGCCTGCCGTTCTGAAGTGGGCTCTGGGCGTCTCTATGTGGTTTAGACCAATCTAACAGAGCCGGACCCCCGGACGCACTGGTCCATTTCTCTAAGGTCCGCTATAAAATGGCCCCCATGGTGACCTCCGGATCGCGTGGCCGCCCGCGCTCCTTCGATCGTGCCACCGCCCTGGAGAAGGCGCTCATGGCCTTCTGGGAGCACGGCTACGAGGCCACCTCCGTCGCCGACCTCACCAGGATCATGGGCATCGGCGCCCCGAGCCTGTACGCGGCCTTCGGTGACAAGCGGACGCTGTTCGAGGAGGTCGTGCGCCTCTATACCGACACCTACGGCGCCTTCGGCGATCGCGCCCTCGCCGAGGAGCCCACCGCCCGCGCCGCCGTGGAGCGCCTGCTGCGCGAGGCCGCCGCCGAGTACACCGACGCCGCCCATCCTCACGGCTGCCTGGTCGTGCACGCCGCCACCAACTGCACCAGCCCCGAGGTGGGGCAGCTGCTGCGCGAGCGGCGCAACGCGAACATCGCCGCCTTCGAGTCCCGGATCCGGGCGGACATCGCGGCGGGCCGCCTCCCCGCCGGCACCGACGCCGCCGCCCTCGCCCGGCACACCGGCGCGATGATCCAGGGCATGTCCCAGCAGGCCCGCGACGGCGCGAGCCGTGCGGATCTGGAAGCACTCGCGGAAATTGCCCTGTCCATCTGGCCCCATGGCTGACCGCGGCGGGCTAGGCTGCGTGGCATCGGGTGCCATCAGTCGTGCATGCCGACAAGGCCATGGACACATGGTTGTGGTCTAGTCCACAATCGACGACGATGTTTCTCCATGAACGAGCCTCCGTCTTCCCCGCACAGGAAGGCGGATCGAGGATCCGGAGCTCTCTGCCCTGACTGCCCCGGCTCCTCGACCTTCGGCCGACCGGGACCGCACACCCCACGGCCGATGATGCTCCGGGCTGCGGTGCCGGGAGGGTTGAGGGTCCCTTCCAGGCGCCGCGGCCCGCGGGTGTTTCAGGGGCCGCTCGCGGCTGGTTTTCGGCCATGTTCGAACGTCCGGGTACGCTCGCAGACGTGCCCTCCATGAACGAACTGGTCCGCCAGCACACCGCCCTCGACGACTCCGATCTCGAGTGGCTCCACCTGCTGGTCTCGGAGTGGCAGCTGCTCTCCGACCTCTCCTTCGCCGACCTGGTCCTGTGGGTCCCCACCCGGGACGGCACCCGGTACGTCTCGGTCGCCCAGATGCGCCCCAACACCGGCCCGACCTCCTACCAGGACGACATGGTCGGCCACCTGGTCCCGCGCGGCCGGCGGCCCATGCTGGACGCGGCGCTGGACGAGGGCCGGATCGTGCGCGAGGGCGACCCGGAGTGGCGTGAAGAGGTCCCCGTACGGGTCGAGTCCATCCCCGTACGGCGTGAGAGCCGCGTCCTCGGCGTGATCGCCCGCAACACCAACCTGCTCACGGTCCGCACCCCGAGCCGCCTGGAGCTCACCTACCTGCAGAGCGCCTCGGACCTCGCGCAGATGATCGCGGCCGGCTCCTTCCCGTTCCCGGACCAGCAGGTCGACATGGATGCCGCGCCGCGCGTCGGCGACGGTCTGATCCGGCTCGACGCGGACGGCCTCGTCCAGTACGCCTCGCCGAACGCGCTGTCCGCCTACCACCGCCTCGGCCTCGCCGCCGACCTGGTCGGGCAGCACCTCGGCCAGACCACCGCCGAACTCGCCCCGACCCGGGGACCGGTCGACGAGGCGCTCGCCAAGGTGGCCAGCGGCTGGGCGCCGCGCGAGTTCGAGATCGAGGCCAACGACGGGGTGATCCAGTTCCGGGCGATCCCGCTCAAGCCCAAGGGCACCCGGATCGGTTCGCTGGTGCTGTGCCGGGACGTCACCGAACTGCGGCGCCGCGAGCGGGAGTTGATCACCAAGGACGCGACCATCCGGGAGATCCACCACCGGGTGAAGAACAACCTCCAGACGGTCGCCGCGCTGCTGCGCCTCCAGGCCCGGCGCATCGACTCCGAGCGCGGCCGGGAGGCCCTGGAGGAGGCCGTCCGCCGGGTCGGCTCGATCGCGATCGTGCATGAGACGCTGTCTCAGAACCTGGACGAGCGCGTGGAGTTCGACGACATCGCCGACCGGGTGCTGGCCATGGTCGCCGAGATCTCGCCGGGCAAGGTGACCGGCCGGCGCAGCGGTCGGTTCGGGATCCTCGACGCCGAGGTGGCCACGCCGCTGTCGATGGTCCTCACCGAGGTCCTGCAGAACGCCCTGGAGCACGGCTTCCGGGAGGGCGACACCGGCACGGTCGAGGTCTCCGCGGTCCGGGGCGGTACGACGAAGGAGGCCCGGCTGCTGGTCACCGTCCAGGACGACGGGGTCGGCCTGCCCGAGGACTTCGACCCGCACCGCTCGGGCAACCTCGGCCTGCAGATCGTCCGCACCCTGGTGGAGGGCGAGCTGGGCGGCTCCTTCGACATGGTCCCGGCGCCGGGGCGGGGGACCAGGGTGATCCTCGACATTCCGGTGCGGGCGCAGAAGTAGGCCAACTGCCGTACGGCGGCGGCCGTTCGTCATACCGAGAGCGGGCACGGCAAAAGCCGGCGGGCACAGCAAAAAGCCCCGGACCGCCGTTGGTCCGAGGCTCGTGCTCGTTGCTGCTCTGCTTATATCGCTAAGCGCATCGGGGGATACTGCGCGCTGCGGCTCGGGGGCGGGAGATGCGTGCGTGCTGCACGCGCCGCCAAGCTCAGGCTGTCAGCAGGGGTGGGTATGTCAGGCGGAGGCCTGACGGGCCCGGTTGCGGGCGGCGCGGCGCTTCATGGCGCGGCGCTCGTCCTCGCTGAGACCACCCCAGACGCCGGAGTCCTGGCCGGACTCGAGCGCCCACTGCAGACACTGCTCGATCACCGGGCAGCGACGGCAGACGGCCTTGGCTTCCTCGATCTGCAGCAGCGCAGGACCGGTGTTGCCGATGGGGAAGAAGAGCTCGGGGTCTTCCTCGCGGCAAACGGCGTTGTGACGCCAGTCCATGGCTGCTACCTCTCCTAGGTTCTCTGAACGTATGACGTACAGGTTGCTTGTGAATGTGAACGCTTTCACGAATCCCTCAACAAGTGAAGGGCCGACCGCCGAGTCTTCCCCGGCGTGGTCCTTGGTTTGAAGAGGGGTTCCGGTGATCAGTGGAGGCCGGTGTTGCGGGCCGTCCCGATCGCCACGTAGAGACTCGCAAACCTCAGCGACGGATACAACCCCTTCCGGAAAGTTTTTTTTGATTCCTCGGTGTCGACTGGGTCACAGCCGTACTTCCATGGGGTGGATCCTGGCCTAAACGTTCGAGTGAAAGGACTTTTGCCCGTTCCGCTCACACAATCACACGCAGTGCGCGGCGTACACCTGTGAACGTCACGCTCGTACGCAGCCCCAGGTGGTCACCGTCCATCTGGAGGGGCAGGGGCGCCTTCGAATGCAAGGTGAACTGATCCAGATCATGCAGCGAGACGACATGTCGACCATGGGGGCCTCGCTCGGGGGACGAAGTGAGCAACTGGGTGCCATACCGGGCAACCGCGGCCGTCGACAGGCGGCTGAGACCGAGCACATCGACGCCGGTATCGAACGAGGCCTTAGGTGATGTGTACATGGGGCGATTGCCGAGATACGTCCAAGGGGACGTGTTCGAGACTATGGCCACCACCAGATCGGCGATCGGGTCCACGCCGGGCCGCGACAGCGTGATCGAGCCGTGCCGGCGGTTCGGCTCACCGAGGAACTGCCGGATCACCTGACGTACGTACAAGGCGTGCGTCGACTTCTTCCCGCGCTCGCGCTGCTGCTCCACCCGGCCGACGACACCCGCGTCGAATCCCAGCCCCGCGTTGAAGGTGAACCAGCGGTCCGGGACCGCCTCGTCCTCGGTGCCGGGCGTGCCCGAGGTCAGCCCGAGCCCGACGACCCGCTCCCGGCCCTCCCGCAGCGCGTCCAGCAGGGCGCCGGTGGCCTCGACCGGGTCGTTGGGCAGGCCCAGGGCGCGGGCGAAGACGTTCGTGGAGCCGCCGGGTACGACGGCGAGGCCGGGCAGGCGCTCCGGGTCGGGGCCGGCGTGCAGCAGGCCGTTGACGACCTCGTTGACCGTGCCGTCGCCGCCGAGGGCCACGACCAGGTCGATGTCGTCGCTGTCCGCCGCCTGCCGGCCGAGGTCGCGGGCGTGCCCGCGGTACTCGGTGGTGACCGCCTCCAGCTTCATCTCGCTCGCCAGCGCGTGGATCAGCACGTCACGCCTGCGTGCGCTTGTGGTGGTTGCCGCCGGGTTGACCACGAGAAGTGCACGCATGGATGGCAGCGTACCTACTGGGGGGTACCGGGCCCACAGTGAGGTAGGGATCGGGTAAGAGGGACGGGCGTGAGCCTGGACACTCCGCCGGTGTGCGGGCCGCCCCTTCGGGGGCGCTGACACCACCCCCGCTACCCTGCTGGGGTGAGCAGTGAGCAGAACCCCGCCCAGGAACCCCGTCCCCGTCGGCTGACCTATGCCGCTGTGCTGGCCGGGCTGGAGGGTGTCGCCCTCGGGGTCGGTGGGCTGTGGGTGCTCGTGCTCGGGCTCGCCGGGTCCCCGGACGACCGGCAGCAGGCCGTGACCCTCGGGGTCACCCTCGTCGTGCTCGCGCTGCTGCCGCTGCTCGCCGCGCGCGGGCTGCTGCTGCGGCGCAGCTGGAGCCGCGGTCCCGCGGTGATCACGCAGGTCATGGCGCTGCCGATCGCCTACAACCTGCTCAAGGCCGACAGCATGGCCATCCCGGCCGGTATCGCCATCGCGGTCGTCGCCGTGGCGGCGCTAATCCTCCTGGTCAGCGGCGAGACGACCCGGGCCCTCGGCATCAAGGGACCGGGCCGCGCCGAGTAAGGCCCTTACTCCTCCACCAGCAGCTTCTCCCGCAGCTGGGCCAGGGTGCGGGCCAGCAGCCGGGAGACGTGCATCTGGGAGATGCCGACCTCCTGCGCGATCTGCGACTGGGTCATGTTCCCGAAGAAGCGCAGGAGCAGGATCCGCTTCTCCCGCGGCGGGAGGTCCTCCAGCAGGGGCTTGAGCGACTCCCGGTACTCCACGCCCTCCAGCGCCTCGTCCTCCGCGCCGAGGGTGTCGGCGACCGCCGGGGACTCGTCGTCGGTGTCGGGGACGTCCAGGGACAGCGTGGAGTACGCGTTGGCGGACTCCAGGCCCTCCAGGACCTCCTCCTCCGAGATGGCCAGCTTCTCGGCCAGCTCGTGGACCGTGGGGGAGCGGCCGTGCAGCTGGGACAGCTCGGCCGTCGCCGTGGTCAGCGCGAGCCGCAGCTCCTGCAGCCGGCGCGGCACGCGGACCGCCCAGCCCTTGTCCCGGAAGTGCCGCTTGATCTCGCCGACCACGGTCGGCGTGGCGTACGTGGAGAACTCCACGCCGCGCTCCGGGTCGAACCGGTCGACGGACTTGATCAGACCGATCGTGGCGACCTGGGTGAGGTCGTCCAGCGGCTCGCCGCGGTTGCGGAAGCGGCGCGCCAGGTGCTCCACGAGCGGCAGGTGCATACGGACCAGCTGATTGCGCAGCTCCGCGTACTCCGGGCTGCCCTCCTTCAGCGCGCGCAGCTCCACGAACATCGCCCGCGCCCCGCTGCGGTCCGCCGGGTCGTGCTGTGCGGCCTGCACGGGCTTCGCGCTCGGCGCGTCGTCCTCGGCGTACCGCTCGTGCTCGCTCATCGTCCCGCCCGTAGCCCTTCCCCGAGCCCTGGCCCCCGCGCGGCCGGCGGCTCCGGTGCCGCCGGAGTCCTCCGGCGGTACGGCCTGCGCGCCACCGTCGCCCGCGGTGTGCGCGGAGTCGTCCTCCGGATGCGGTCTGGCCTGCTCGGGGATGCCGTCGATGCCGTCCGCCATGCGCCGGGAACCGTCCCGGGGAGCCTCCCCGGAGAGGTCGCCCGTGCTCGGCCAGGGGGCACCCCCGTCCCCGGCCGGCAGCTCCCGTGTGCCGCGCTCTTCGTCCCGCACCGGACCGTCCCCGTTCCTCACGCCGGGCCGGGGCCCGCGCCGCGCTGTTTGTAGAGGCTGATCGACACGGTCTTGTCCTCGTCGACGGCGGACGAGACCTTGCCCGCGAGGGCCGAGAGCACGGTCCAGGCGAAGGTGTCCCGCGAGGGGGCGTGACCGTCCGTGGTCGGCGCCGAGACCGTGACCTCCAGCGAGTCGTCGACGAGCCGGAAGACACAGCCGAGCACGGAGCCCGGCACGGCCTGCTGGAGCAGGATCGCGCAGGCCTCGTCCACGGCGATGCGCAGGTCCTCGATCTCGTCCAGGGTGAAGTCCAAGCGGGCCGCGAGTCCGGCCGTGGCCGTCCGCAGCACCGACAGGTAGGCACCCGCGGCCGGCAGCCGGACTTCCACGAAGTCCTGGTTCGCCGCGGGCTCGCCTGCGATCTGGGACACCCTCACCTCCATGGTGGTACAAGCTTTACGGGGCCGAGGGTCGCCCCCCGGGGTAACGCGGACGCGGTTCCGCGGTGACGCTATCGCGCTCCGAACGTTCCTGTCCCGGGACCCCAACCCCCCTGGCGTCACTCACAGTAAAGCTGTGTATACGCTCCGTGTCTAGAGGGTTTGCGGGCCCAAAAGGGAACAGCGCGCGCCGGGTTGACGTACCCAGACGTCAAACGCTCGAACCGTCGTGCGGCCGCCGCCGCATGCAGTGTCACACGAGAACGGGGTCGAGCGGGAATGCGATCACACGGAAAGCCGCTCAGACGAGCACGTGGTCGACGAAGCACCACCGCCAGTCCTCGCCGGGTTCGAAGGTCCTCATCACCGGATGGCCGGACGTCTCGTGGTGCTGGGTCGCGTGCCGTCCGGGCGAGGAGTCGCAGCAGCCGACATGGCCGCAGGTGAGGCACAGCCGCAGCTGCACGGGGTGCGTGCCGTCGCGCAGGCACTCCGGGCAGGTCGCATCGAGCGGTTCCGGTTCCGGGTGCGGCAGCGCGTCGGCGTGCGTGCACTGTTTCATGATTGCCAGATTACGACGGGCGTGCGGCTGACCGCGCGGAAAACGAGGGTGGGCGAGGATCATGGACGTGATGCCGCTGCTGTTGCTGGTGGCGGGCAGTGCGGCGATCGCGGGGGCCGCCCGGCGCACTCCGGTGCCGGCGCCGCTGCTGCTGGTCGCCGTGGGCCTGGCGGTCTCGTACATCCCCGGGATCCCGCACTACACCCTGGATCCGCAGGTCGTCCTGCCCCTGGTGCTGCCCCCGCTGCTGTACAAGGAGGGCACCGAGAGCTCGTACCTCGATCTGCGCGCCCAGATGCGGCCCGTGGGCCTGCTGTCGATCGGGTACGTGCTCTTCGCGACCTTCGCCGTCGGCTGGGTCGCCTACCTCGTCGTACCAGGGCTGCCGCTGCCCGCCGCGCTGGTGCTGGGCGCGGTCGTCGCGCCCACGGACGCGGTCGCGGCCGCGGCGATCGCGCGCCGGGTCGGCCTGCCCTCCAGGATCACCACCATCCTCCAGGGCGAGTCCCTGCTCAACGACGCCACCGCGATCACCGCCTACAAGGTGGCCCTCGCCGCGGCCGTCGGCGAGGGCGCCACCTGGGCCGGCGGGATCGGCGAGTTCCTGCGGGCGGCGCTCGGCGGGATCGTCGTCGGCCTGGTGCTCATGGTGCCGATCCACTGGCTGCGCACGCACCTGACGGAGGCCCTCCTCCAGAACACCCTCTCCCTGCTGATCCCGTTCACCGCCTACGGCGTCGCCGAGCAGTTCCACGGCTCCGGGGTCCTCGCGGTCGTCGTGGTCGCGGTCTACCTCGGGCACCACGCGTGGGAGGTCGACTTCGCCACCCGGCTCCAGGAGGACGCGGTGTGGCGGATGGTCGCCTTCCTGCTGGAATCGGCGGTCTTCGCGCTGATCGGCCTGCAACTGCCCACGGTCCTCAAGGGGTTGACCGCGTACCACGGGGCCGACGCCGCCTGGTACGCGATCGCGGTCTTCCTCGTGGTCGTCGCGGCCCGCTTCATCTGGGTGTACCCCGCGGCCTTCCTGCCCCGCCTGCTCTTCCGGCACATCCGGGAACGCGAGGACAACCCCACCTGGCGGGCGCCGATCGTGACGTCGTGGGCCGCCATGCGCGGTGTGGTGTCCCTGGCCATCGCGTTCTCCATCCCGCTCACGGTGCACGGCGGCGCCTCCTTCCCGCAGCGGAACCTGATCCTGTTCCTGACCTTCACCACGGTCATCGGCACCCTCGTGGTGCAGGGCCTCACGCTCGCGCCGCTGATCCGCCTGCTGAGGTTCCCCGGCCGCGACCCGCAGGCCGAGACCCTCGCCGAGGCCAACGCCCAGGCCCAGGCCTCCCGCGTCGCCGAGAGCCGCCTCGACGACCTCCTCGCCGACGAGCGCAACGCCCTGCCCCCACCGCTCGCCGACCGCCTGCGCACGGTCCTGGAGCGCCGCCGCAACGCTGTCTGGGAGCGCCTCGGCCAGACCAACCCCGTCACCGGCGAGTCGGTGGACGACACCTACCGCCGGCTCTCCCGCGAGATGATCGGCGCCGAACGCGAGGTCTTCGTCAAGCTCCGCGACCACCGCTACATCGACGACGAGATGCTGCGCGCCCTGCTCAGACGCCTGGACCTGGAGGAGGCGGCGGCCTACCGGGAAGCGGAGTAGCGCCCGGGCCCAAGGGCCTGGGGGAACGGCCGGCCGGTGACGACGGCGGCGACCGTCGTGCCGCGTGCGAAGGCACCCTCCTCCGCCAGGGCGACAAGTCCGTAGAGCACCTTGGCGACATAGAGACGTTCGACGGGCAGCCCGTGGCGGTCCTCGAAGTCCTCGGCGAACGCGTGCAGTTCGGGGGGCGTGCGGCCGTAACCGCCGAAGTGGAAGCGCTCGTCGAGGGACCAGGAGCCGGTACGGGCGCCGAAGGCGCTCTCCTGCAAGGCCTCGGTCCCGCCTTCCAGGAAGCCGCCCTTGAGCACCGGCACGCCGAGCGCGCGCTGCCCGGGGCCCAGCCCCGCGGCCAGGCCCGCGAGCGTGCCGCCGGTACCGCAGGCGACCGCGACGACGTCGGCGTGTCCGCGCAGTTCCTCGCCCAGGGTCCGGCAGCCGTGGACGGCCGCGCTGTTGCTGCCGCCTTCGGGCACCACGTACGCCTCCTCGGCGCCGGCCGAGCGCAGGATCGCGGCCAGCGTCTCCGGCTCGTTCTTCTGCCGGTACGTCGACCTGTCGACGAAGTGCAGCCGCATGCCGTCCGCCGCGCACCGGGCCAGCGAGGGGTTCAGCGGGCGGTCGGCCAGCTCGTCGCCGCGGACCACGCCGGTGGTCGGCAGCCCGAGGATGCGGCCCGCGGCTGCGGTGGCCCGCAGGTGGTTGGAGTAGGCCCCGCCGAAGGTCACCAGGGGGCGGCCCTGCGCCGCGTCGATGTTCGGCACGAGCTTGCGCCATTTGTTGCCGACGAGGTCGGGGTGGATCAGGTCGTCCCGCTTGAGCAGGAGCCGGAGACCGCGCCGCTCGAACCGTTCGTCCCGTACCTCCTGGAGAGGGGAGGGCAGGCGGGGGGTGAGCGGGTCGCTGCTGGTCACGGCTTCATTGTCACCTGGGTGGGGGATGGATGAGGGGTCGAGGTCCCTCTTCCTGCCCACTCATCCGATGATCCATTCCCGCTCTTTCGGGTAATGGTGCGGCCACGGTGCGTGATGGAAGGCTCGGTGCCGAGACCGGTGCCCCCTGCGATTCGGCGCCGGGCATACCTGGGAGGCAATTCTCTATGTCGGTAGGCGAAGAGGTCCGCACGGAACAGGGCAGGCCACAGCAGTCCCTCGGGACCGCGGCCGCGCGGAACCTGGCCACCACCACCAAGTCTGTTCCACAGATGCAGGAGATCAGCTCCCGCTGGCTGCTGCGCACACTCCCGTGGGTGGACGTACAGGGCGGCACGTACCGGGTGAACCGGCGGCTGACGTACTCCGTCGGCGACGGCCGCATCACCTTCGTCAAGACCGGGGACCAGGTCGAGGTCATCCCGGCCGAACTCGGCGAGCTGCCGGCCCTGCGCGGTTACGAGGACGAGGAGGTGCTGACGGAGCTCGCCCGGCGCTGCCGTCAGCGCGACTTCGCGCCCGGCGAGGTGATCGCCGACTTCGGCAACCAGACGGGCGAGGTGTACCTGCTGGCCCACGGCAGGGTCGAGAAGATCGGCACCGGCCCCTACGGCGACGACGCGGTCCTCGGAGTCCTCGCCGACGGCGCCTACTTCGGCGACCAGGCGCTGCTCGACCCGGAGGCCATCTGGGAGTACACCGTCCGAGCGGCCACCGCGACCACCGTGCTGGTCCTCGGCCGCCAGGACTTCCAGCAGGTCGCCGAGCGCGCGGACACCCTGCGCGACCACCTCGAGCGGCTGCGCTCGGTGCCGGAGCAGCGGACCAACAAGTACGGCGAGAAGGCGGTCGAGCTGGCGGCCGGCCACTCCGGCGAGCCCGACATCCCGCACACCTTCGTGGACTACGAGGCGCGGCCCCGTGAGTACGAGCTGAGCATCGCCCAGACCGTGCTGCGCATCCACACGCGCGTGGCCGATCTCTACAACCAGCCGATGAACCAGACCGAGCAGCAGCTCAGGCTCACCGTCGAGGCGCTCAAGGAGCGCCAGGAGCACGAGCTGATCAACAACCGCGACTTCGGCCTGCTCCACAACTGCGAGTACGACCAGCGGATCCAGCCGCACGACGGCGTGCCCAGCCCGGACGACATGGACGAGCTGCTCAGCCGCCGGCGCAGCACCAAGCTGTTCCTGGCCCACCCGCGCGCGATCGCCGCGTTCGGGCGCGAGCTGAACAAGCGGGGACTGGTCCCGGAGACCGTCGAGATCGGCGGCAACCGCATCCCGACCTGGCGCGGCGTGCCGATCTACCCGTGCGGCAAGATCCCGGTCACCCCCGAGCGCACGACCTCGATCATCGCGATGCGTACGGGTGAGCAGGACCAGGGTGTCATCGGCCTCAGGCAGTCGGGCATCCCGGACGAGATCGAGCCGAGCCTGTCCGTCCGCTTCATGGGCATCAACGAACAGGCCATCATCAAGTACCTGGTGACGGCCTACTACTCGGCCGCCGTGCTGGTACCCGACGCGCTCGGCGTGCTGGAGAACGTCGAGATCGGCCGGTGGAGGTGACGTTTCCGCACTTCGCGGCCGTGTCCCCGCCCGCCGGGCAGGGTAGACCCTCGGAATATGCGTCCGGCCGGGCCGGCGACGCCGGTGTCCGCGGACCTGGCGAGGGGGAGACATGGCCGAGTTCATGACGGAGACCGAACAGCGTTCCCCCGCCGTGCCGCACCACGGCACGGCGGGGGAACGCCGGGGGAGGACCGCCGGTGCCGGCCCGCTCGACGGGCAGGTCGAAGGACAGGAGGCAGCGGCGCTGCTGGAGCGCACCCGGGCCGTCGTCGACCCGGAGCTGCGGGCGGCCCTGGAGTCGCTGCCCGCCCCCATGCGCCGGATCGCGCTCTACCACTTCGGCTGGCAGCACGCGGACGGCACCCCGGCGACCGGCAGGGCGGGCAAGGCGATACGGCCCGCGCTCGTCCTGGCCGCGGCCTCGGCCCTCGGCGGACCCGCGGCCCGTACGGCGGCGGTCCGGGCGGCCGTGGCGGTCGAACTGATCCACAACTTCACGCTGTTGCACGACGACGTGATGGACCGGGACACCTCCCGCCGGCACCGTCCCACCGCCTGGACCGTGTTCGGCGACGCCGACGCGATCCTCGCCGGTGACGCCCTGCAGGCGCTGGCCCTGCGGCTGCTCGCCGAGGACCCGCACCCGGCCGCCCGCCCGGCGGCGGCCCGGCTCGCGGACTGTGTCGTGGAGCTGTGCGCAGGCCAGCACACCGACACGGACATGGAGCACCGAGGCCCGGACGAGGTCACCCTCGACGAGGTGCTCGCCATGGCCGAGGCGAAGACCGGCGCCCTGCTCGGCTGCGCCTGCGCCCTCGGGGCGCTGTACGCGGGCGCCGGCCCGGACGACGTGGCGGCACTCGACGGCTTCGGCCGTCAGGCGGGGCTCGCCTTCCAGCTGATCGACGACGTCATCGGGATATGGGGCGACCCCCGCCACACCGGAAAGCCGGCCGGTGCCGATCTCGCCGCCCGCAAGAAGTCCCTGCCCGTGGTGGCGGCCCTGTCCTCCGGCACCGAGGCCGCGGCCGAACTCGCCGGGCTGTACGGGAAGCCGTACGTCACCGGTGACGTCGAGGGCATCGCGCTGACGGCCCAGGCCGTGGAGCGGGCCGGCGGCCGGGACTGGGCGCAGGCCGAGGCGGCCGACCGGATGGCCCGCGCCGTGCAGGAGCTGTCCCGCGCGGTCCCCGTCCCGGAGGCGGCGGGCGGTCTGCTGGCGCTCGCCGAGTTCGTGACCCGGCGCAGCAGCTGAGCGCCGCAGCCCCGGCAGCCGGGAAGACCCCGGAGTCCCGGGCCCGTGCGGCTCCCTGACCCCGCACGGACTCCGGGGCTCCGGCCCGCCGAGCCCCGCGCAACCCCACGATGCGCGGGGCTCGTTTCCTGGGTGCATGCCGACGTGCCGCGGGAAGCGCCGGTCCCCCGCCCGCCCTACCCTGAGGACATGGACAGCGAGGGCCACGTCTGTCCCGTCTGCGGACAGCCCGTCGACACGGTCGTCGGACGGCGCAAGACGCTCGGCGCCTGGGTACCGGTGTGGGGTCCCGGCCCCTGCCGCAACCCGGGCTGCGCGGCCTACGGGCAGCCCGTCGAGCCCGCGGCTCCGCCCGACGTGACCGAGCATCCGCGCCCCGGTGAATCCGCGGCCGAGAAATCCTGAGCCGGGCCGGGAGTCTCGAGCCGAAGGAGCGGACCATGAAGTACCTGGTGATGGTGCAGGGTACGCAGGCGGACTACGACGCGATGAGCGGCAGGGCCACCCCGCACGCCCCTGCCTGGACCCAGGTACAGCTGAAGGCCATGTACGCCTACATGAGCTGGCTCAACGACGACCTCACCGAATCGGGCGAACTCATCGACGCCGAGGGCCTGGCGGAGCCCGCCCGGACCCGGCTGGTCGCCCGCGGCGAGGACGGCGGAACGGTGATCACCGACGGCCCGTACGGCGAGACCCAGGAGGTGATCGTCGGCTACTGGCTGCTGGAGTGCGCGAGCCTGGCCCGGGTCACCGAGATCGCCGAACGCGTCACCCGCTGCCCCGGTCCCGAGGGCCTGACCGACTACCCCGTGGTGATCCGGCCCGTCATGGACGCCGCCGACGACATCGGCGCCGGATAAGCAGACGCGCGCGGCCCGGCCGAGACCGTAGCGTGGCCGCATGCCGAAACCTCCGCACATCGTCCACATCACCGAGCGCTCCCTGTGGGAGGCGGCGCGCGAGCGCGGCACCTATGAGGTGTCGACCCGTGGCCGCACCCTGCAGGAGGAGGGCTTCATCCACTTCTCCACCCGCGAACAGCTCCCGCGCATCGCCGAGTTCCTCTACGGCGACTACGACGGCCCGGACGAACTGGTCGTGCTGGTCGTGGACCCGGCCCTGGTCGGCGCGCCGGTGAAGTACGAGGCCATGGAGCCCGGCGGGGAGGAGTTCCCGCATGTGTACGGGCCGGTGCCGGCCGACGCGGTGGTGGATGTCGAGCCCTGGGAGTGACCGGGCAGGGGGAACACCTCGCCGCCGGTGGTGGCGGTGGGCGGTGACGGTCTGGGCGGTCACCGTGGCCGTGGGGGCGGGACTCACCCTCGGACTCCGGGGGGGGGGCGACCGGCCCCCGGGGCCGTAGGTCCGGGACGACGGGCACGGGGCCGGTCCGTCACCGGGTGCGCGGCGCCCGCGGCCGCAGCCGGCGGGCGACGACCGCCGGCTGCCCGCCGAGTCCGCCGGCGGATCCGGCCGAGGCCTCCCCGCGCATCGGGGTCGTCTGCCTCTACGCGGCGGCGGATCGCTGACCGGCATCCGTCGCGCGGCTCACCGTCCGGCCTCCGGCAGGCCGCCGGTCTCCGGGTCGCGGCCGGTGAGGCAGTAGACGCCGCCCGCCGGATCGCGCATCACGGTCCAGTGCGGGCCCTCGCTCACCCGGGCGGCGCCGTGTTCCTCGTGCCGGGCGCGGACGGCGGCGATGTCCGCGCAGGCCAGGTCGAGGTGGGCGGAGGCGGGGCGCTCGTCGTCGAGCCGCTGGAGCAGGATCCGGACGGGCAGCCCCGCCGGCGGCTTGAGCACCTCGAACTCCGGCCGGGAGCCCTTCAGCCGCTCCCAGCCGGTGAGGCCGGCCCAGAAGTCCGACTCGGCGGCGTACACCGACGGCGGGAGGTCCAGGCACACCTGGTCCAGCCGGCTGCCGGCCACCACCGGCGGCCGTACCGACTCCCCGTGCCAGGGCACGGCACAGAACAACTGCCCGGCCGGGGAGCGCAGTACGGCCCACTCGCCGTGGTCCGCGACCAGCCTCGCACCGACTTCGAGGGCCGCTTTGATCAGCTCCCGGACGTCCCCGGCGCAGAGGTCGAGGTGGGCGCCGCCGTCGCCCTCGGTGACGCCCTGGAGCTTCACGCACGCGTCCGTCCCGGCCGCCCCCTCGGGCAGCAGGGTCATGAACTCGTCCCGCTCACCACGCGGCAGGGACGCCCGGGTGCCGGTGACGGCGGTCCAGAAGGCGCGGGCCTCGGGCAGCCGGCCGGCGGGCCGGTCGACGAAGGCGTAGGTCCAGCGAATGATCACGTGGGGAGTGTAGGTGTGAACTCCGCCTCCAGGCGGGGGAATTCACGCGGGCCGTTCATTCCGCGGGCCGCTGGAGGAAGCGCAGCTGGTTGCCCGCCGGGTCCCGGAAGGCGCAGTCGCGCACCCCGTAGGGCTGGTCCGTCGGCTCCTGGAGCACATCGGCGCCGGCCGCCCGCACCCGCTCGTACAGCGCGTCGCAGTCCTCGGTCGTGAAGATGACACCCCGCAGCATGCCCTTGGCGAGCAGCTCCGCGAGCGCCTGCCGGTCGGCGGGGGAGGCGTCCGGGTTCGCGCCCGGCGGCTCCAGCACGATCTCGACGTCCGGCTGCAGCGGCGAGCCGAGCGTCACCCAGCGCATGCCCTCGAAGCCCACGTCGTTGCGGACCTCCAGCCCGAGCACGTCCCGGTAGAAGGCGAGCGCCTTGTCATGGTCGTCCACGGCGATGAAGCACTGCTTGAGTTTCACGTCCATGCGCTCACGCTAGGCCCATCCGGCCCTGGACGCGCGCGAGCCGACCGGGCGGACGGGCCGGTCACGGTGCGTACGGGCGGCGGTGGGGGCGGGTGAAGGTGCGGGCCACGCAGGACGGGATCACCGCGCTCTCCTCGTGCGAGCGGGAGCGGTAGGCGCTCGGTGTCTCCCCGACCAGCTCGGTGAAGCGGGAGCTGAAGGAGCCGAGGGACGTACAGCCCACGGCGAGGCACACCTCGGTCACGGTGAGGTCGCCCCGGCGCAGCAGCGCCTTGGCCCGCTCGATCCTGCGGGTCATCAGATAGCTGTACGGCGTCTCGCCGAAGGCCTTGCGGAAGCTGCGCTGGAAGTGGCCCGGCGACATATGGGCACCCCGGGCCAGCTCGGACATGTCGAGCGGCTCGGCGTACTCACGGTCCATGCGGTCGCGCACCCGGCGCAGCCGTCTGAGGTCCTCCAGGGTCACGTCCACAGCTTGGCACAGGGCACTGACACCCGGAGAGACCGAACGGATCCGCACAGGGCTGCACAACAGACTCCCCCATTTTCGGCACGCCGTTCGCCTCCAGTTCTCCGCTCATTGGCCCGCCCTTGCTTGCCTGAGGGGATGGACCACATCACGTTCCTCGTGGCGGTCGTCATCGTCACGGCACTGGCGTTCGACTTCACGAACGGGTTCCACGACACCGCCAACGCGATGGCGACCTCCATCGCCACCGGCGCTCTGGGGCCGCGCACCGCGGTGCTGGTCAGCGGGATCCTGAACATCGTCGGCGCCTTTCTGTCCACCGAGGTCGCCAGGACGATCTCCGGCGGGATCGTCGACGACACGCTGGTCAGCCCGGCGATGATCTTCGCGGGGCTGGTCGGCGCGATCCTGTGGAACCTGGTGACCTGGCTCGCCGGACTGCCCTCCAGCTCCTCCCACGCCCTCTTCGGCGGCCTGATCGGCGCGGTCTGGGTGGGTGCGGGCTCCCACGGCGTGCACTTCGACAAGGTCGCCGACAAGGTGCTGATCCCGGCCGTGGCCTCGCCGGTGGTGGCCGGCCTGGCCGCCCTGGTCGCCACCTACCTCGCCTACCGGCTCTCCGCCCGCGCCCGCCAGGACTCGGTGACCAAGGGCTTCCGCCTCGGCCAGATCGCCTCCGCCTCCCTGGTCTCCCTCGCGCACGGCACCAATGACGCCCAGAAGACCATGGGCGTCATCACCCTGACCCTGATCTCGGCGGGCGCGCTCGGACGCGACGCCGGCCCGCCGGTGTGGGTGATCGCCGCGGCCGGTCTGGCCATCGGCCTCGGCACCTATCTGGGCGGCTGGCGGATCATCCGCACCATGGGCAAGGGGCTGGCGGAGATCCAGTCGCCGCAGGGCTTCGCCGCCGAGACGGCCTCCACGACCGTGATCCTCACCTCCGCCCACCTCGGCTTCGCCCTGTCCACGACCCAGGTCGCCTCGGGCAGCATCCTGGGCGCCGGTCTCGGCCGCCGGCTCGCGGAGGTCCGCTGGGGCGTGGCCGGCCGCATGGTGCTGGCCTGGCTGATCACCCTGCCCGCCGCCGCCCTGGTCGGCGGCCTCGCGGCCAGCGTGGTCAAGCACGGCGGCAACCTCGGTACGGCGGTCATCGCCCTGGTCGCCCTGGCCCTCGCCACCGCCATCGTCGCCGCGTCGCGCCGTAACCCGGTGCGCGCCGACAACGTCAACGACCACCACGAGGTCACCCTCCGCACCGCGGCCCGGCCGCGCGTCGGTACGGCCGCCTGAACCTCCGGGAGCCCCCATGCATGTCGACTGGTCCGCCCTCGGCAAGGTCGCCGCGGTCAGCCTCGGTGTCACGGTCGCCGTGGTCGTCGTCTTCAGCTTCGGCGTCCTGGGCCTGTCCCGGGCGGAGTCCGGCCGTACCGGGTCCGCCACCGCGGGCCGCGCCGCGGCCGGCCTGTGCTTTCTCGCCTGCGCGGCGGTGGTCGCGTACGGGATCCATCTGATCGTGCCGCAGTTCCACTGACGGCGGATGCGCCGACGGCAGGGGCCCGGTCGAGGGGAAACCGACCGGGCCCCTGCCGCGTGGCACGGGAACCTCAGGCGCGCGTGGATCCGCTGTCCGTCTCCCGCTCCCCTGCGGGAAGGGGCGCGGTGGTGGCCCGCGGGATCAGATGCGTGGGCAGCACGATGTGCTGCCTGTGGTCCGACTCGGAGTCGTCGATGAGCTTCAGGGCCAGCCGGCCGGCCTCGCGGCCGATGTCCGAGGGTGACTGGGCGATGGTGGACAGGTCGAACAGGTCGGCCACCGGCTGGTCGTCGAAGCCCAGGACGGACATCTGCTCGGGCACCTCGATCCGCGTCCGGCGCAGGGCCCGGATGACGGCGACGGCGACCTCGTCCTGTTCGGCGAAGACGGCGGTGGGCGGCTCGCGCAGGCTCAGCAGCCTGCCGAGCGCTTCGACGGTGGCGCGTTTGTCGCCGACCGGCAGGGCGGCCACCAGCTCGTCGTCGAGCGGGACGCCCGCTTCGGCGAGCGCCTGCTGGTAGCCGAGCAGCCGCTCGTTGGAGCTGAACGAGAAGCCGCTCGCGCCCACCGTCTTGATGAAGGCGATCCGGCGGTGGCCGAGGTTGAGCAGGTGCCGGGTGCCGTGCAGGGCGCCGGCCACGTCGTCGACGTAGACGCTGGGGCGGCCGTCGACGTGCTGGCTGACATAGATGACCGGCATGCCGAGGCTGTCCAGCCGGTCGGTCTCCTCCTCGGTGAGGTCGAAGGAGAAGACCAGCAGCGCGTCGGCGTTCCGGCGGGCGGGCAGCCGGTCGAAGAACGAGGTGCGCTCGGCGAGATCGGGGATCACATAGACGGTCAGCTCCATGCCCGCCGCCCGCAGCAGCGGGCCCAGGCTGGAGAGGGCCGAGCCCATGAACCACGCGTTGAGCGTGGGGACGAGCACGGCCACGGTCCCTGTCCTGCCCGTGACCAGGCTCGCGGCCTGCCGTGAGACGGCGAAGTCCAGTTCGCGGGCGGCCTGTTCGACCCGGGCGCGCACCTCCGGCGAGACGGTGGTCAGTCCGCGCAGGGTTCGCGAGACGGTGGAGGCGGATACCCCGGCCCGTTCGGCGACGTCAGCCATCGTGGGGTGTCGCTGAGCTGGTGGCATGTGCCGGACGGTAGCACAGAAGGGCCCTGCGTCGAGGCCCCACGTGACAGCGCTTTCACGGTTCCCGTGCCCCGCTCCCCTCTCATTACCCAGAAGTAACGCATTGACTTCCGGTTACCCCGCTCCTAGCGTGCAAGCGTTGTCTCGACGGGGTCAAAGCCACTCCCTCTGGGTCCACTTCACCTGCTTTGACCTGTGTGTTTGATCAAGAAGTTGCCGTGACAACGCAGTCTCGCAAGAGAGTCGCCTTCGGTTCCGCACGACCAGGAGAGACAGTGAAGACCAGAACAGTCAGAGCCCTTCGGTGCTCGGCCGCGCTCGCCGCCGCCGGACTCCTCCTCGCCGCCTGCGGCTCGTCCGACGACGGCGGCTCCGCAGGACAGGCCGGGACCACGTCGTTCACCGGCCGCGGCCCCATCACCTACGTGGCCGGAAAGGACACCACCGGCGCCGTGCAGCCGGTCCTCGACCAGTGGAACAAGCTGCACCCCAAGGAGAAGGTCACCTTCATCCAGCTGCCCACGGACGCGGACGCGCAGCGCCAGCAGATGATCCAGAACGCGGAGACGAAGTCCGACGCCTACACGGTGCTGTCCCTGGACGTCGTGTGGACCTCGGAGTTCGCCGCCCACCAGTGGATCGACAGGCTGCCCGAGCAGAGCTTCCCGCTGGACAGGATGCTCAAGCCGGTGGTGGAGACGGCGAGGTACCGCGGCGGTCTGTACGCGGCCCCGGCCAGCTCCGACGGCGGCCTGCTGTACTACCGCACCGACCTGCTGAAGCAGGCCGGGGTCGGCAAACCCCCGGCGACCTGGGCCGAGTTGAAGGCCGACTGCGCCAAGATCGAGAAGCTGCCCGCGGCCAAGGGCATGTCATGCTACGCCGGCCAGTTCCAGAAGTACGAGGGCCTGACGGTGAACTTCTCCGAGGCCGTGAACTCCGCGGGCGGTGTCGTGACGGACGCGAACGGCAAGCCGAACGTGGACACCCCGGCGGCGCGGAAGGGACTGGACTTCCTCGCCGGCTCGTTCAAGGACGGAACGATCCCCAAGGAGGCCATTACCTACCAGGAGGAGGACGGCCGGCAGGCGTTCCAGGCCGGCAAGCTGGTCTTCCTGCGCAACTGGCCGTACATGTACGCGCTCGCCGGCAAGAGCAAGGTGGCCGGCAAGTACGCCGTCGCGCCGCTGCCCGGCCTGAACGGGCCCGGCTCCTCCAGCCTGGGCGGCCACAACCTGGCCCTGTCCTCCTTCGCGAAGAACAAGGCGACGGCGCTGGACTTCATGAAGTTCTACAGCAGCGAGACGACCGCGAAGACCTTCCTGGAGAAGGCCTCCCTCGCCCCGCCCTACGCCGACCTGTACGACGACGCGGCACTGGCCGGGCAGTACCCGTACCTTCCGGTCCTCAAGCAGTCGATCCTGCGCGCCGTACCGCGCCCGCGGGTGGTGAGCTACGGCGATGTGACCTCGGCGGTCCAGCAGGAGGCGTACGCCGCCCTGACCGGCACCAAGAGCAGCGCACAGGCGCTGAAGGACCTGCAGCGGGAGCTGCAGAAGGCCACGGCGCAGTGAGGGGCGCGGCCATGACCGACACCCGGATCCCGCCCGGGCCCGCCACCCCCGGGTCCCGCCGGCCGCCCCGCACACCGGTGAAGGGCCGGCGGTCCCGCACCCGCGCCACGGCCGGCACCGGGCGGCTGGCGGCCCTGCTGGTCTCCCCGACGCTCCTGGTGCTGACGATCGTCGTGCTCTACCCGACGGTCATGGCGCTGCGGGAGTCGCTGTACGGGCCGAAGGGCCTCGACCCGAAGACCGGCTTCATCCGCAGCACCGAGCCGTTCGTCGGGCTCAGGAACTACGCCGACATCCTCGGCGCCGCCGGGGACCGGTTCTGGAACGCCTTCTGGAACACCACCTTCTTCACCGTCGTCACCGTCGCTCTGGAGACGGTGATCGGCGTGGCCATGGCCCTGATCATGCACCGGGCGTTCAGCGGCCGCGCCCTGGTCCGGGCGAGCATCCTCGTCCCCTGGGCGGTGCCCACGGCCATCTCCGGCCTGCTGTGGCGGTGGATCTTCAACAGCGACGGCATCGCCAACGCCCTGCTCGGCCACCAGATCCTGTGGACCACCGAGGGCTTCCACGCCAAGGTCGCGGTCATCGTCGCCGAGGTGTGGAAGACCGCCCCGTTCATCGGGCTGCTGGTCCTGGCCGGACTGCAGGTGATCCCGAACGAGGTCTACGAGGCGGCCCGCCTCGACGGCGCGAGCGCGCCGCGCCGGTTCTGGCACATCACGCTGCCGCTGGTGAAGCCCGCGCTGCTGGTGGCGATGCTGTTCCGCTGCATGGACGCGCTGCGGATGTTCGACCTGCCGTACATCCTGATCGGCGCGCAGAAGAACTCGGTGGAAACGCTGTCCATGCTGGCGCAGAACGAGGCGTCCAACGTCCGCTTCGGCCCGGCCTCCGCCTACGCGGTCCTGCTCTTCCTCTACGTCTTCCTCATCGCGCTCGCCTTCGTACGGCTGTTGGGCGCCGATCTCGTCGGCGGTACCGGCACCGGCACGGGAGGCGGTCGCAGGAGCGGGCGCAGGTTCGTGTTCGCGCGCCGCGCGGAGGTGACGGCATGACGACCACGACGACCACGGCGACCCTGACAGCCAGGGCGACCAGGACGACCGGGGCGACCGCCGCGAAGTGGCGAGGCCGGCTGCCGTACCTGGGGGTCGCCGCGGTGGTGGCCTACTGCCTGGCCCCGTTCTACTGGATGCTGGTCTCCAGCCTGCGCCGCACCTCCGACATCTTCGACACCTCGCTCGTCCCGTCCCCGGTGTCGTTCGAGAACTACCGCTCGCTGTTCGGTGCCTCCCAGGGGTTCACCCGGGCGCTGCTCAACAGCCTCGTCGTGGCCGGGGTCACGACCGTGCTGGCGCTGCTGCTGGCCACGTTCACCGCCTACGCGATGGCGAGGCTGGAGTTCCGTTTCAAGCGGCTGATCCTGACCCTCATCATCGCCACCTCGATGTTCCCGGTGGTGTCGATCGTGGTCCCGCTGCTGAAGCTGTTCACGGACATCGGCTGGATCAACACCTACCAGTCCATGATCGTGCCGAGCATGTCCTTCGCGCTGCCGCTAGCGGTGTGGAACCTGACCACGTTCTTCCGGCAGATGCCGGACGAGCTGGAGCACGCCGCCATGGTCGACGGCTGCACCCGCGGACAGGCCTTCCGCAAGGTCATCATCCCGCTGGCCGCGCCGGGCATCTTCACCACCGCGATCATCACGTTCATCGCCGCCTGGAACGAGTTCCTCATCGCGCTGTCGATGACCAACCGGCCGGAGATGCAGACCGCACCGGTCGCCATCTCCAAGTTCACTGGCGCCACGACGTACGAGACCCCGTTCGGCAGCCAGATGGCCGCGGGCGTCCTCGTCACGATCCCGCTGGTGGTCATGGTGCTGCTCTTCCAGCGCCGCATCGTCGCCGGCCTGACGGCCGGTGCCGCGAAGTAGACCCTCTCCCACTGTTAAGGAACAGCATGCCCGGTACCGCACCCTGGTGGCGCAGCGCCGTCATCTACCAGGTCTACATCCGCAGTTTCGCCGACGGCAACGGCGACGGGATCGGCGACATCGCCGGCATCCGCTCCCGCCTGCCGTACCTCAAGTCGCTCGGCGTGGACGCCCTGTGGATCAACCCCTGGTACAAGTCGCCGCAGGCCGACCATGGTTACGACGTGGCCGACTACCGCGCGATCGACCCGCTGTTCGGCACCGTGGCCGAGGCCGAGCAACTCATCGAGGAGGCCCACCGGCACGGGATCCGCATCATCCCCGACATGGTGCCCAACCACACCTCCGACCGGCACGCCTGGTTCCAGGCGGCCCTGGCGGCCGGACCGGGCAGCCCGGAGCGCGAGCGCTACGTCTTCCGCCCCGGCCGGGGCCCCGACGGCGCCCTGCCGCCCAACGACTGGGTCTCCTCCTTCGGCGGCCCGGCCTGGACCCGGCTGCCGGACGGGGAGTGGTACCTGCACCTCTTCGCCCCCCAGCAGCCCGACCTGAACTGGCAGCACCCCGAGGTGCGCGCCGAGTTCGAGTCGATCCTGCGGTTCTGGTTCGCCCGGGGCGTGGACGGCTTCCGCATCGACGTGGCCCACGGCCTGATCAAGCACCCGGAGCTGCCCGACCTGCCGCCGCGTCCGGACGGGGCCGCCTCCGGCGGGCGCGGGCAGCACCTCGACCACCCCCACTGGGACCGCGACGAGGTCCACGACATCTACCGCGCCTGGCGGAAGGTGGCCGACGAGTTCCCCGGCGACCGCTGCTTCGTCGCCGAGGCCTGGGCGGACACCCCCGAGCGCCTGGCCGCCTACGTCCGCGCGGACGGCCTGCACACCGCGTTCAACTTCGACTTCCTCATGGCCAGTTGGGATCCCAAGGACCTGCGTACGGTCATCGACGACTCCCTCGCCATGCTCGGCGCGGTCGGCGCCCCCGCCACCTGGGTGCTCTCCAACCACGACGTCATGCGCCACGCCAGCCGGTACGGCCGCAGGGCGGCGAAGCGCTGGGTGGCCAACGAGCGCTACGAGCCCGAAGGCCCCCTCGACCTCGAACTGGGCACCCGGCGCGCCCGCGCGGCCGCCCTGCTGATGCTCGCCCTGCCCGGCGGCGCCTACATCTACCAGGGCGAGGAACTCGGCCTGCCCGAGGTCGAGGACCTGCCCGAGTCCGTCCTCCAGGACCCCGTCTGGGAACGCTCCGGCCACACCGACCGCGGCCGCGACGGCTGCCGGGTGCCGATCCCCTGGTCCGGGCAGAAGGCGCCGTACGGCTTCAGCCCCGAGGACGCCGCCGCCGCGCCCTGGCTGCCGCAGCCCGCCGACTGGGCCCCGCGCACCGTCGCGGCGCAGACCGGCGACCAGACGTCCATGCTGGAGCTCTACCGCACCGCCCTGCGCCGGCGCCGCGCGCACCCCGCCCTCGGCGACGGCACCCTCACCTGGCTGGACGCCCCGGCAGGAGTCCTCGCCTTCCGCCGCGACCCCGGCTTCGTGTGCGTGGTCAACCTCTCCGCCGAGCCGTACCCGCTGCCGGACCACACCGCGGTCCTGCTGACCAGCGGACCCCTCGAGGACGGCCGGCTGGGCCCGGACCGGGCGGCCTGGCTGGCGGTGTAGCGGCCCTCTCCCGCGAGCAGCGGCTGGCGGCCACCGGTCACGGCCGGCCGGTGGCCGCTCCGCCGGGCGTGACCAGACCCGTCTCGTAGGCGAGGACGACGGCCTGGGCGCGGTCGCGCAGGGCGAGCTTGGCGAAGATCCGGGCGACGTGGGTCTTCACGGTGGCCTCGCTGAGGGTGAGGGACGCGGCGAGTTCGGTGTTCGACAGGCCCCGGCCCATCAGGGCCAGCACCTCGCGTTCGCGGGGGGTCAGCGCGGCCAGGTCACGGTGGAGCGCGGGTGGGGGCACCGTGGTCGCCGCGGTGGCGGGGCGGTGCGCCGGCTGGGCCGGAGCGTCCTCGTGGCCGGCCGCGTACCGCTCGACCAGACGGCGGGTGATCGAGGGGGCGAGCAGCGCGTCGCCCGTGTTCACCAGCCGTACCGCCGCGGCGAGATGGGCGGCGGTGACGTCCTTGAGCAGGAAACCGCTCGCCCCGGCGGCGAGCGCCGCGTAGACGTAGCGGTCGAGGTCGAACGTGGTGAGCATGAGGACCCGGCAGCGCGGGACCAGCCGCAGGACGCGCTTGGCGGCTTCCAGGCCGTCCAGGTCGGGCATCCGGATGTCCATCAGGACGACGTCCGGGCGCAGCCGTTCCGCCTCCGCCACGGCCCGCAGCCCGTCCGCCGCCTCACCGACGACCTCGATGCCGCGCGAGGTGAGGATCAGCCGGAAGCCGGTGCGGATGAGCTCCTCGTCGTCCGCGATGAGGACGCGCGGGGCGCCGGCTTCCCGGGCCGGGACAGGGGAGTCCGGGACGCGGCCCGGCGCGGGGCCGGGGCGGGGGTCTGCGGCGGGCTCGGTCACGGGCGCTCCAGCGGGATGCGGGCACGGACACGGTACCCACCGCCGATGCGGCGCCGGGCGTCGAAGTGGCCGCCGTAGACGGCCACACGCTCACGCAGGCCGATCAGGCCGCGCCCCGCCCCCTCGCCCCGGCGCTTGCCGGGACCCGGTGCCGGACCGCTGCTCGCGCGGCCGGCGGACAGCACGCTCGGTCCGCTGTCCAGCACCTCGACCCGCAGGCTGTGGTCGGCATAGCGCACCGTCACGGTCGCCGTCGCCGTACTTGAGCGAATTGGTCAGCGCCTCCTGGATGATCCGGTAGGCGGTGACGTCGATGCCGGGAGGCAGCGGGCGCGGTTCCCCGGAGATCCGCACCTCGACCGGCAGTCCGGCGAAGGCGATCCGGTCGACGAGCGTGCCCAGCTGGCGCAGGCTCGGCTGCGGCGCGAGTCCGGAGAGGCCTCCCTGCGTGCCCGGCTCGGCGGGGTCGTCCCCGTCCGGCGACGGCGCCAACAGGCCCAGCAGATGGCGCAGTTCGGTCATCGCGTCGCGACCGGCGCCCTCGACGGCCGCCAGCGCGGTCTCCGCCGCGTCCGGCAGGGTGGCGAGCACCTCCCGGGCGGCCGTCGCCTGCACCACCATGAGGCCGACCTTGTGGCTGACGATGTCGTGCAACTCGCGGGCGATGCGGGCCCGTTCGGCCGCCACCGCCGTACGGGCGGCGGCCTCGCGCTCGCGCTCCAGCAGCCAGCGCCGGTCCTCCAGGACCTTGCGGTACCGGCGGCGAGCCCGCGCCAGCAGCACGACGGCGCCGCCGGCCGACGCCAGGCCCACCGCTGCCAGGGCGATGAGCAGCGCGCCCGTCTCCGATCTCCACACGCCGTCCATCGTGCCAGCCGGCGGACGGACGGGCGTCCTCCTCCGGGTTCACCCCGTACATCGCCGGGATGACCACCGCCGTGGGATACCTCCGGGGGCTGACGCCGGGACGGACCCGGCCGCCTACCGTCCCTGCCATGACCACCGAAGACATCGGCGACCCGAACCCGGCGACCGGCCCTGCCGCCGTACCCGGCGAGGAAGTCGTCCAGGAAGTCGTCCGGCTGAGCGGCCTGCGCAAGGAGTACGGCGACACCGTCGCCCTGGACGGCGTGTCGCTGGAGATCGCCGCCGGGGAGGCGGTGGCGGTGATGGGGCCGTCCGGCTGCGGCAAATCGACCCTGCTGAACATGATCGCCGGACTGGACCGGCCGAGCGCCGGGCAGGTGCGCGTGCACGGCGAGGACCTGGGCGCGATCGACGAGACCGGGCTGGCGCTCTTCCGGCGGCGCCGGATCGGCATGATCTTCCAGTTCTTCAACCTCATCGACGACCTGCCCGCGATCGACAACGTCGCCCTGGCCGCCCAGCTCACCGGCAGTCCGGCCCGCCAGGCCCGGCGCCGGGCGCTGGAGCTGCTGGACGAACTCGGCATCGCCGACCGCAGGAACGTCTACCCCGCCGCGCTCAGCGGCGGCGAGCGCCAGCGGGTGGCGGTGGCCCGCGCGCTGATGAACCGGCCCGCGCTGCTGCTGGCGGACGAGCCCACCGGCGCGCTGGACAGCCATGCGGGCGAGCAGGTGATGGACCTGCTCATCGACCTCAACGAACTGGGCCAGACCCTGCTGCTGGTGACGCACGACCCGACGCTGGCCACGCGCTGCGCCGGCCGGCTCGTGACCATGGCGGACGGCCGGATCACCGGCGACCGGACCCTGGAGCGGACGGCATGAGCGCAGTGTGGAGGGCCTCCCGCGCGGCCGTGCGCCGCCGGCTGCAGACCGCCGTGATCGGAGCGGTGGTCCTCGTCTCCTCCGTGGCGCTGGTGGTCGCCCTCGGCCTGCTGGACGTGGCGTCCGGGCCGTTCGACCGGATCTTCGGCCAGGCGCACGGCGCCCACGTCGTCGCCACGTTCGACGCGACGAAGGTCACCGCCACCCGGCTGGCACGGACCGCGCACCGGCCGGGCGTGCGGGCCTCGGCCGGGCCGTTCCCGGAAGCGGTGGTCGACCTGCCGCAGAGCGCGGTCGCCGAGCTGCCCGGGCTGGGGCCCGGCCCGCTGACCGTCGTGGGCCGGGCGGACCCCGGCGGCCCTGTCGACCGGCTGGACCTGTTCGCCGGGCACTGGGCCACCGGCCCCGGCCGGCTCGTCCTGGCGCTTCCGCACGCGCCCGGGATGGGCGACGGCCCGCACTCCCCGATCGGCAAGCGGATCCGGTTGCCCGGGCTGGCGCCGCTGACCGTCGTCGGACTCGCGTCCAGCGTGAGCGGCACCGCGCAGGCATGGGTCTCCCCGGGGCAGATCACGGCCCTGCACCCCACGACGTACCAGATGCTGTACCGCTTCGACCGGGCCGCGACAGCCCGGCAGATCACGGCGGACACCGCGACGGTGAGCGCCGGCCTGCCGTCCGGCTCGCTCGTCGCCCACCAGTCGTACCTGACCCTGAAGGCGCAGGTCGCGACCGAGCCCGACGCCTTCGTGCCGTTCCTCATGGTCTTCGGCGTCCTCGGTCTGCTGGTGGCCGTCCTGATCGTGGGCAATGTGGTGAGCGGTGCCGTCGTGTCCGGCTTCCGGCACATCGGGGTGCTCAAGTCCGTGGGATTCACGCCGATCCAGGTGGTCGCGGTCTACCTGGTGATGGTCTGTGTCCCGGCGACGGCGGGCGCGGCGACCGGCACGGCGCTGGGTGCGGTGGTGGCCCGGCCGCTGCTGCACCAGGTTTTCTACGGCGCCGAGGTCGGCACGGTGACGCTCAGACCGACGATCAGCTCCTGGGTGTACGTGACGACGGCGCTGGGCATGCCCGCGGTCGTGCTGCTGGCCGCGCTGATTCCGGCGCTGCGCGCGCACCGGCTCTCCGCGGCGCGGGCGATCAGCGCGGGCAGTGCGCCCGGTGGCGGACGCCGGCCGGCGGTGCAGCGCCGGCTGTGCGGGGTGCGGCTGCCCCGCTCGGTGACGCTGGGCCTCGGCCTGCCCTTCGCCCGGCCCGGACGGGCACTGCTCACCGTCTCCGCCGTCCTGCTCGGGGTGGCGACGGTGACCTTCGCCACCGGCCTGGCGGCCACCATGGTCTCCTACGGCGAAGCCGTCGAGGGCGCCGACAGGACGCAGGTGGTCGTCTGGGCCGGACAGGCCAGGTTCGGGGAGACCGTTCCGCACCAGGGCGACGCCGCGACGCAGGCCCTGTTGCGCTCGCTGCCGCATGCGGCGGACGTGTCCGGCGTGGGCTTCGCCGGGGTGCGGATGCCCGGGCAGAGTCAGGGCGTGACGATCCAGGGCGCGCGCGGCGGGCGGTCCGCGCTCCAGGACGAC
Organism: Streptomyces puniciscabiei; assembly: GCF_006715785.1. Classification (NCBI taxonomy): domain Bacteria; kingdom Bacillati; phylum Actinomycetota; class Actinomycetes; order Kitasatosporales; family Streptomycetaceae; genus Streptomyces; species Streptomyces puniciscabiei. Next base: position 1,761,783 of record NZ_VFNX01000001.1, on the reverse strand, counting down.
CTGGCCAGGGGCCGGTGGGCGCGCGGACCCGGCGAGGTGGTGGCCTCGGGCAGGTTCCTGTTCAAGCATGGTCTTCGCGTCGGTGACTCGTTCACGCTGGGCGCGGCGGAGGGCCGGCGGGAGCGCGTGACCCTGGTCGGGGAGGTCATGGCCGGGCCGGCGGACTGGCTGCGCGCGGACTGGTCGACGATGACCGCCCTGGCACCGCACGCGCAGGCCAACCAGTACTGGGTGCGGCTCACCCCCGGAGCCGATGCCGGCGCTTATATGAAGGCCGTCCGGACAGCCGATCCCGGGCTCTACCCGAGTGAGCAGCCGTCGGTCAACGCCGGAGCGGTGACCGTGATCGGCTCAGCGTCCGTGCTGACCCTGATGCTCACGGTCGTCGCCGCGATGGGCGTGTTCAACACGGTCGTGCTGAGTGCCCGGGAACGGCAGCGCGACCTGGGGATGCTGAAGTCGATCGGCATGACGCCACGTCAGGTGACGGTGATGCTCGTGGTGTCCATGGCCGGACTCGGGCTGGCCGGCGGAGTCCTGGGGCTGCCGGTGGGCGTCGCGGCCTACCGCCTGGTGATCCCGATGACCGAGCACAGCGCCCATCTCACCTTCCCGGCCCGGATGCTGGACGTCTGGCACCCCACGACCCTGGCCGTGCCGGTGCTGGCCGGGGTGGCGATCGCCGGGCTCGGCGCGGTGATTCCGGCGCGTACGGCGGCCCGGCAGACCATCGCCCGGGTGCTGCGCACGGAGTGACGAGCGGGGGAGCCGAAGAGGCCCGGTCGGCGAACCGACCGGGCCTCTTTCAGGGACGGAAGGCCTCAGGCCTTCTTGGTCTCCTGGCGATGGGCCGGGTCGGTGACCTGCGGGGAGGTGAAGACCAGCCGCGTGGACCGGTCAGACGTCGCGGCGGCGCACGAGGACGAGTGCGGCGAGAAGGGTGAGGAGCGGCCAGAAGGCGAGCGCGGTCCAGGACTGGAGTGCCGTGGGAGGGAAGGGACCGACGCTGTCCCACTCGGTGCCGAGGCTGGTCAGGGTGTTCCACGCGTTCTGGGGTGCCGAGTTGCTCAAGGCGGCCGTCAACTGGTTGCTGCCGGAAGGTACGGCGCCTAGCAGGGCCGGGGCCAGGACGGCTGTGAACAGGGCGGCCACGGAGGTTCGGATGAGTGTGCCGATGGCCATGCCGATGACCGCGCATACCGGCAGGATTGCGGTGGATGCCACGAAGCCTTGCAGGACACCGGGCTGACGGATCGAGATGCCTAGTTGGTCGCCGGACAGGATCGTCTGGGCGGTGATGAACGAAGCGATCGCGGTGATGAGGCCGACGACGCACGCGACGCTCGCGACGACGACCGCCTTGGCGAGTACGACACGCAGGCGGTTCGGGACGGCGAGGAAGGTCGTGCGGATCAGTCCGCTGGAGTACTCGCTGCTCATTGTCAGGACACCGAACGTGCTGGCGCCGACCATGAGGATGCCCCACGTGCCGGAGTTGAAAGAGCCTCTCAGTGGATCGTAAGCGGCATGCGCGGACGCGCCGACAAGGTGGACGCCAGAGCAGGTGAACCACTCGCCACAGACGGTGATCAGCGGAGCGAGTGCCAGCAGGACGCAGGTCGAGCGCTGCGAGAACAGCTTGATCCGTTCGGCTGCGAGCAGGTCGCGGAACTGGCCGCGGGGTCTGTCGCCAGCTGCGACTGTTGTCGGTTTGGTGGTTGTGGCCATCGGAGTCCCTTGTCGCATATGTCAGTCCCGGAGGGGGCGTGCTTCGTCGGGTGTCCGGCGTCGGTGGCGCCGTCACACGTCGCGGTGGCGCAGGACCGTCACTGTGATGGCGACCGAGACGACGGCCCAGACGGTGAGCGAGATCCAGGCCGCCGGGATGGAGGAGACGTGTTCGACGAGGCGACCGTGGCTCATGATGGTCAGGCGGCCCCAGGCGTATGCGGGAAGGGCGTTGCCCAGATCTGCCCGCTGATCGGCGGACAGCAGGGGGAGGGGTGCCTTGACGGCCAGTGGACCGACGAGGAAGAAGACGAGGACGGCGAAGACGGTGCCGGCCGTGTTGCGGATGAGTGTGGCGGCGGCCATGCCGATCAGGCCGCAGGCCGGGACCATGACCGTGGTGCCTGCGATGAGACGCCAGATGCCGGGGGTGACGAAGGAGAAGCCGGTGATCCGGTCCGAGATGACGGCCAGGGTGATGCCCCAGCACCCGATGCCGATGAGCAGGCCGAGGACGGCCAGCACGGCGCTCACCACCGTGACCTTGGCGAGCATCACGCGGCCTCGGGCCGGCACAGCGATGAGGGTGGTGCGGATCAGTCCGCTCGCGTGTTCACCGGCGACGTTCATCGCGCCGATCGTGCCGGCGGTTGCCATGAGCAGGAGGAACTTCGGGAAGTCGAAGGCATCGTGCGCGGGGTCGGGGTCGAGCTTGGCGAAGGCGGGCCACGTCGGATAGGAGTCGTGGGCGAGCTGAGCGGCGCGGTAGGCCAGGTAGAGGTAGAAGACGAGGAGGACGCCCAGCACGATGGGGGTCGAGCGCAGCGACCAGAGTTTGAGCCACTCGGCGCCGAGCAGATCGCGCCAGCGGGCAGGTCCGGCAGCGCCGCGTCGGGTGGCAGCTGTGGGGGGCGTTGACAGGGCGGTCATCGGTCCGTGCTCCTCTCGGGCGTGGCTGAGGCGCGGTACTGGACGCTGGCGGCTGTCAGTTCCATGAAGGCGTCCTCCAGCGTTCCGTCGTGCGCGGCGACCTCGTGGACCAGGACACGGTGGGTGAAGGCGAGTTCGTTGATGCGAGCCGCGGTGAGGCCGGTCACGGTGAGGCCGTCGCGGCCCTGCGACAGCACCGAGGCTCCCGCGGTGCGCAGCACCTCGCCCAGCACAGCCGGATCGGGCGTTCGCACGGTGACGCCCGCGGTGGTGGCGCGGGCGGCGAAGTCGGCGAGGGACTCGTCGGCGAGCAGCCTGCCCCCGCCGACGACGACGAGATGGTCGGCGGTGTGCTCCATCTCGCTCATCAGGTGGCTGGAGACAAAGACGGTACGTCCCTCGCCGGCCAGGCGACGGAACAGCTCGCGAGCCCACCGGATGCCCTCGGGGTCAAGGCCGTTGATGGGTTCGTCGAAGAGCAGGACCGGGGGATCACCGAGCAGGGCGGTGGCGATCCCCAGACGTTGGCGCATGCCGAGCGAGAACCCGCCGACCCGCCGACGGCCTGCCTCGCCCAGACCTACCATCTCAAGCACCTCGTGGACCCGGCGGCGTGGCAGGCCGTTGCTGCGGGCCAGTGCCGCCAGGTGTGCCTTCGCGGTGCGTCCCCGGTGGACGTCGCCCGCGTCCAGCAGGGCCCCGACGTGGCACAGGCCGGTACCGAAGTCCTGGAAGCGACGGCCGTTGATGGTCGCGGTGCCACTGGTGGGGGCGTTCAGGCCGAGAAGCATGCGCATCGTGGTGGTCTTGCCGGCGCCATTGGGACCAAGGAACCCGGTCACCTGCCCGGGTCGGACACAGAAGGTCAGACTGTCGACGGCCAGTACGCTGCCGTAGCGCTTGGTCAGCTGGTTGATTTCGATCACGCCTCCCAGGCTGTCGGCGACCGGGTCGTGTCACATCGGTCCGCGGGCTCCCGCCTTGTCAGCCCACGGGATGCAGACCACGGTCCGATACCACCGTCGACCGCGGTGGATAGCATCGCCGGGTGCGACCACGCCTCCTTACGCCCGCGGCCTTGCTGCGCCGGTTGCCGCCGGACCCGCTGACGGCACTCGGCTGGTGCGCCGTCCCTGTGTTCGCGCTGGTTCTGTACACCGCGATGCCTCAGCCCGCGCACCCGGTCTTCCTGCCGTCCGGTCACTTCGTTCACATCGGGCGGTGGGCCTTGGCGGGGATGGCTCTGCTGATGGCATGGCCGGCCGGCTGGGCGAGTCGCCGACCGTTGCCAGTCCTTGCGGTGCTGCTGACCGAAGCGGTCGTGGCCCGGATGTGCGGGGATACGACGTGGCCACTGTTCCTCGCAGCAGACGTCCTGGTCTTCTATATAGCCGTCACCCGTTCGCGCCGGGCCGCCGCCGGCGCGGTGGCCGGCGTGCTGGCCGTGTGGGTGCTGGCCGCGACGGCCTTCGCCCCGGGAGCTGGGGCCTTCGAGGTCCTCACCGGTCCGTGGTCGGTCCTCGTCGTGGCCACTGCCGGCGCCTGGATCCTCGGCAGTTGGATCCGACTGCGGCAGGACCACGCCGAGGCCCTGCGAGCACAGGCCGCGACGCAGGCGGTCCAGGCCGAGCGGCTGCGGATCGCCCGGGAGATGCACGACATGGTGGCCCACAGCATCGGTGCCATCGCGATCCAAGCCGGTGCGGCGAAGCGAGCCGTCGACAGCCAGCCGGACGGTGTGCGCGAGGCGCTGGGCATCATCGAGCAGACCAGTCGGGAGACGCTGACCGGGCTGCGGCGCATGCTCGGCGTCCTGCGCGAGGCCGAATCGGAACCAGCGTCATCCACCCCGGCGCCGGGCTTGGAGGACGTCGACCGGCTGGCGGCGACGGCGGCGGACGCCGGGGTGCGGGTCGAGGTGCAGTGGCATGGCCGACGACGCCCGCTCACCCCCGAGATCGAGCTCGCCGCCTACCGCGTCATCCAGGAGTCGGTGACCAACGTCGTACGTCACGCCGAAGCCGCCCACTGCCTCGTCCGCGTCGAGTACGAGGAGGAGGAGCTGTCCGTCGAGATCACCGACGACGGACTCGCAAGGGCGACCACGAACCCGCGTAGCGGCTACGGAGTCACCGGAATGCGCGAGCGCATCGCCCTGCTTCGCGGCCACTTCAGCTCCGGACCGCGGACCGAAGGCGGCTTCCGGGTCGTGGCTAGGCTGCCCATATGACGATCCGTGTGCTGCTCGCCGACGACCAGCCGGTAGTCCGCGCCGGACTGCGCATGCTGATCAACGACATCCCGGACATCGAGATCGTCGGCGAAGCCGGGACCGGCGCCGCGGCGGTCCAGTTGGCCACCGATCTCCATCCCGACGTCGTCGTGATGGACATCCGGATGCCCGTCATGGACGGCATCGAGGCCACCCGGCTCATCAAGGCAGGAACCTCGGCGAGCGTGGTCGTCCTCACCACCTTCGACGACGACGAGAACGTCTACGCCTCGCTGCACGCCGGCGCGAGCGGCTTCCTGATCAAGGACATGATGCTGGACGACATCGTGGCGGCGGTCCGCGTCGTCGCCGCCGGTGACGCCCTGATCGCCCCCGGGGTCACTCGCCGCCTGATCCAAGAGTTCACCGGCCGGGGTGCCGTCCCCGCCCGACGCCGACGTGAGATCAAGGGGATCACCGGCCGCGAACGCGAAGTGCTGGCCCTGATCGGACGCGGCATGTCCAACGCCGAGATCGCCGCCCACCTGTACATCAGCATGGCCACCACCAAGAGTCACGTGGCGCGTCTGCTGACCAAGCTCGACGCCCGCGATCGAGTCCAACTCGTCATCGCCGCCTACGAGTCAGGCATGGTCTGACCATCCGAGTGGAACGCTGCGGGCGGATCTCGCTCGTCACTCCGGACTGCGGAAGGGCGGCCAGCGGTTCCGCCGGAGCCGGGCGCGTCCCTCGCCGTCGAGCAGGGCTTCGAAGTCGGAGTGCTCGGTGACCCGCTTGATCCTCACCTCGCAGGTCTCATACCGAGGCGATGCTCGGTTTCGTCCTCGGCTCCCTGCCAGAGCGCATGTCGGCCAGCGTCGTGCGTCGGCTCACCGCTCTGGGGCAGGAGCTGAGCGGGCCGCAGTACGGTGGAGCCGCGCAGGCCGTACACCTGCGCGAACGACTCCAGCACACGGCCGTCCTCGCGGCGGCACCCGCCGCCCGCCCTCTGGAGTTGCCGACGGGACCGAACTGTCCGCCGCACACGACGCCGCCGTCACCGACCGGGACCGTCTCGCCGGAAGTGCCCTACAGCGGTGACCGGGACCTGGCGACCCGCCAGTTGCTCCGTCAATGGCAGACCCCCCGTTACGACCTGCCGGGCATCGTCGCCGAGCAGCTGAGGGGCGTGAACGGGTGCGTGGTCGATGTCGGCTGCGGCAACGGCAAGTTCATCCAGCGGCTCCGCCAGGACCGGCCCGACCTGACTCTGCTGCGCCTGGACATCGCTCCTGGCATCCTCGCCGGTGTCGCGTCTTCGAGGTCACGTGCCTGGGCGGCATCCTCGTCTGCCGTCGCTGAGGGACGAGCACACCTGCGGGCAGGCTGGAGCTGTCCGCGTGCAGGCAGCAAAGAGGCCCGGCCGGAGTGACCGGCCAGGCCCCTGTGCAAGCAGGGCAGAAGGCCTCAGGCCTTCTTGGTCTCCCAGAAGATCTTGTCGATCTGGGCGATGTAGTCCAGCGCCTTCTGGCCCGTCGCCGGGTCGGTGGACGCCTTGGCGGCCGAGAGGGCCTTCAGGGTGTCGTTGACCAGCTGGTGCAGCTCCGGGTACTTCTCGAAGTGCGGGGCCTTGAAGTAGTCGCTCCAGAGCACGGAGACGTGGTGCTTCGCGAGCTCCGCGCGCTGCTCCTTGATGACGGTGGCGCGTGCCTGGAAGTGGGGGTCGTCGTTACCGGCCATCTTCTCCTGGACGGCCTTCACCGACTCCGCCTCGATGCGGGCCTGGGCCGGGTCATAGACGCCGCAGGGCAGGTCGCAGTGGGCGCTGACCTTGACCTTGGGGGCAAACAGGCGGGAAAGCATGGAGCATTCCTTCCTCGTGATCGTCTTCTCAGGTGCGACATTACTCCCTGAGCAAGGCGATTTCTCGGGTGCCCCCTAGGGCTTAGGACAAAAGTCCAGGGTCAGACTGAGACTGGTGGAGGAACGGACCGGGGAGGTGCCGGGGATGCCGGAGCTGTCGCAGGAGACCGAGCGGGGGAGGGCCGGGGCGCCCTTCGGGGTGGCGGAAGTGACCGGGCCGTCCATGGTGCCCACGCTGCGTCACGGTGACCTGCTGCTGGTGCGGTACGGCGCGTCGGTCAGGGCGGGGGACGTCGTCGTCCTGCGTCATCCGTTCCAGCAGGACCTGCTCGTCGTCAAGCGGGCCGTGGAGCGGCGCGACGGCGGCTGGTGGGTGCTCGGGGACAACCCGTACGCGGGCGGGGACAGCACCGATTACGGGGTCGTGCCGGACGAGCTCATTCTCGGGCGCGCCCGCTTCCGGTACCGGCCGCTGCCCGCCGGTCAGCGCTCGCCGCTGGCACTGGCGCGCTGGGCGCTCTCGGCGGCCAGGCCGCTGCTGCCCGACCGGTCGGCCTCCAGGCGCTTGCGGGCGCGGTAGGCGGCCACGTTCGCGCGGGTCGCGCAGCGGTCGGAGCAGTAGCGCCGGGAGCGGTTGGTGGAGGTGTCGAGGTAGGCGTTGCGGCAGGGGGCGGCCTCGCACAGGCCGAGGCGGTCGACGCCGTACTCGGTGAGGTGGAAGGCCAGGCCCATCGCGGCGATCGCCGCGTAGCCCGCCGTGGCGTTCGACGGGTGGTCGGCCAGGTGCATGTGCCACAGCGGGCGGCCGTCCTCGTCCCGGAAGTCGTGGCCGGAGATCTGCGGCGACACCGGGAACTCGAGCAGCAGGGAGTTCAGCAGGTCCACGGCCAGCGTCTCGTCGCCCTTGTCGGCCGCCTCGAAGACCGCGCGCAGCCGTGCCCGCACCGAGCGGAAGCGCGTGACATCGGCGTCCGTGGCGCGGCGGGCCGCCGAGGCGTTGGCGCCGAACAGGTCGCGGACGGCCTCGACCGAGGTCAGCGAGTCCTTGCCCCGGGCCGGTTCCTCGCTGTTGACGAGACGGACGGCGTAATCCGAGTAATAGGCCAGTTCCACTTGTAGTCCTTACGGGGGCGCTTTATGGTCGTGTCTGCGGTCGGGTAACAGCCGGTCGTGCTTCCAGGGTATTACGCAGACGAGGGGGACAGACTTCATGACGACGAGCACGGGCACCGACTGGGCCGCGTGGCAGGAGAGCTGGGACCGGCAGCAGGAGTGGTACATGCCGGACCGGGAGGAACGCTTCCGGATCATGCTCGACATGGCCGAGGCGCTCGTGGGCACGGCTCCACGGGTGCTCGACCTCGCCTGCGGCACCGGCAGCATCACCGCCCGGCTGCTGACGCGCTTCCCGGCGGCCACCAGCACCGGCGTCGACCTCGACCCGGCCCTGCTCGCCATCGCCCGCGGCACCTTCGACGGCGATGAGCGGGTCACTCTTGTCGAGGCCGACCTCAAGGACCCCGAGTGGCCGGCGAGGCTGCCGTACGACTCCTACGACGCCGTCCTGACCGCCACGGCCCTGCACTGGCTGCACAGCGAACCCCTCGCGGCCCTCTACGGTCAGGTCGCGGAGCTGGTCCGCGACGGCGGTGTCTTCATGAACGCGGACCACATGATCGACGACAGCACGCCCCGGATCAACGCGGCCGAGCGCGCCCAGCGGCACGCCCGCATGGATCAGGCCAAGCGGGACGGTGTCCTGGACTGGTCCGAATGGTGGCGGCTCGCGGCGGCGGACCCGGTCCTCGCCGAGCAGACGGCGCGTCGCTTCGAGATCTACGGCGAGCACGCCGACGGGGACGTGCCGTCGGCGGCGTGGCACGCGCGCACTCTGCTGGCGCGGGGCTTCGGCGAGGCCCGGCCGGTGTGGTGCTCGCCGTCGGACACGCTGCTGCTCGCCGTGAAGTAGCTGAAGTAGGTGAGGCAGGTGAGGCAAGGGGGTGGCTGAGGCGGGCGAAAAGGGCGGTACGGAAAAACCGTACCGCCCCTCACTGACACCCGGTCAGAGAACCTTCGACAGGAACGACTGCGTCCGCTCGTGCCGAGGGTTCGTCAGGACATCGCGCGGATGGCCCGATTCGACCACCACGCCCTCGTCCATGAAGACCAGGCTGTCGCCCACCTCACGGGCGAAGCCCATCTCGTGCGTGACGACGACCATGGTCATGCCGGACTCGGCCAGGTCCCGCATGACGTCCAGGACGTCACCGACCAGCTCCGGGTCCAGGGCCGAGGTCGGCTCGTCGAACAGCATCAGCTTCGGGTCCATCGCGAGGGCCCGGGCGATCGCCACCCGCTGCTGCTGACCGCCGGAGAGCTGCGAGGGGTAGTGCCCGGCCCGGTCGGCCAGGCCCACACGCTCCAGCAGCTGCATGGCCCGCTCCCGGGCCTGCGCCTTGCTCACGCCCTTGACCTGCACCGGCGCCTCCATGACGTTCTCCACGGCCGTCATGTGCGGGAACAGGTTGAAGCGCTGGAAGACCATGCCGATGTCCCGGCGCTTGCGCGCGACCTCGCTGTCCTTCAGCTCGTACAGCTTGTCGCCCTTCTGGCGGTAGCCGACCAGCTCGCCGTCGACGTACAGCCGGCCGGCGTTGATCTTCTCCAGGTGGTTGATGCAGCGCAGGAAGGTCGACTTGCCGGAGCCGGAGGGGCCGATCAGGCAGAACACCTCGCCCGGCTTCACCTCCAGGTCTATGCCCTTGAGCACCTCGACATGGCCGAAGGACTTGTGCACGCCCTGCGCCCTGACCATCGGGGCCCTGCCCGCCGGCGGGGTGTCCTGCGGCGGCGTGTCCTGCGTCTTGCTCAGCTTGTCGGTCATGCGCTCACCGCTCCCTTCGGACGGCCCAGGGAGAACATGTTCGCCCTCACCTTCTGCCACGGGGTCGGCGGCAGCTGGCGGCTGGAGCCGCGGGCGTAGTAGCGCTCGATGTAGTACTGGCCGACGCTCAGCACCGAGGTCATGATCAGGTACCAGGCCGCGGCGAGGAAGTACATCTCCACCGGGGCGCCGGAGTTCTGGCCGATGTCCTGGGCGTAGCGGAACAGCTCGGGATACTGGACGGCCGCCACGAGCGAGGTCGTCTTCAGCATGTTGATGACCTCGTTGCCGGTCGGCGGCACAATCACCCGCATCGCCTGCGGGATGATCACCCGGCGCAGCGTCCGGCCGTGGCTCATGCCCAGCGCGTGGGCCGCCTCGGTCTGGCCCTCGTCCACCGCGAGCAGGCCCGCACGGCAGATCTCGGCCATGTACGCGGCCTCGTTCAGACCCAGGCCGAGCAGCGCCGTCAGCAGCGGCGTCATGAAGTTCGACCAGTAGTCCTTGTAGAACGGCATCAGGTTGATGTACTCGAAGACCAGGCCCAGGTTGAACCACAGGAACAGCTGGACCAGGACCGGGGTGCCGCGGAAGAACCAGATGTAGAACCAGGCGATCGACGAGGTCACCGGGTTCTTCGACAGCCGCATCACCGCGAGGACGATGCCGAGCACGATGCCGATCAGCATCGACAGGACCGTCAGCAGGAGCGTCTTGCCGACGCCGGTCATGATCCGGTGGTCGAAGAAGTACTCCGGTACCGCATGCCAGTTGATCCTGCCCTGGCTGAAGGCGTAGACGATCGCGACGAGGAGCGCGATGGCGATGAGGGCCGAAACGTATCGGCCGTAGTGCCGGACCGGGATGGCCCGGATGGTCTCGGGACGGGCGGCCGGGGGAGCGGGGTTCGCCCCGGCGTCCTCCCCGGCGCCTTCCCCGGCCGTCTTCTCGATGTCAGTCACGCGTGTTGCCTCTCAGTGGCCGCTTCTGCCGCTTCGCGGGTCACTTGCCGCCGTTGACGACGGACTCCTTGACGGCGCCGTCCTGGGCGCCCCACTTCTGGAGGATCTTCGCGTACTCGCCGTTCTGGATGATCGCGTTCATCGCGGCCTGCAGCGCGTCGCGCAGCTGAGTGTCCTTCTTGGCCACGGCGATGCCGTACGGGGCCGCCTCGACCTGCTGGCCGACGATCTGGAAGTCCTTGCCGCCGCCGGAGGTCTTCACCGCGTACGCGGCGACCGGGAAGTCGGAGGAGGCCGCGTCCACACCGCCGGAGCGCAGCCGGGTCTGCGACTGCTGGTCGTCGTCGAAGGGCTCGATGGTGAGCTTCTTGCCGCTCGGACACTTCTTGGCCTCCTGCTTGGCCAGGTCCTCCGAGACGGTGCCGCGCTCCACGGCGATCTTCTTGCCGCACAGGTCCGACCAGCCGTTGATGCCCTGGGTGTCGCCCTTGCGGGTGTAGATGGAGACACCGGCGGTCAGGTAGTCGACGAAGTCGACGCCCTCGCCGACCTTCTTGCCCGTGTCCGGGTCGACGCCGTTCTGGCGGTTCTTGTTGTCGGTCATGGCCGACATGGCTATGTCGTAGCGGCCCGAGCGCAGACCGGTGAGCAGGGCGTCGAAGGTGCCGTTCTGGAACTCCAGCGTCACGCCGAGCTGCTTGCCCATCGCCGCGGCGAGGTCCGGGTCCAGGCCGACGGCCTTGCCGGAGGAGTCCTTGAACTCCACCGGGGCGTACGCGATGTCCGAGCCGACCTCGATCCTGCCCTTGTCCCGGATCTCCTTGGGGAGCTTGCCGGCGAGGGGGGCGCTGCTGACGGAGGCGCCGGAGTCCTTGCTCTTGTCCTTGGTCTGGTCACCGCAGCCGGTGAGCAGCAGGGCGCCCGCGACCGCGATCGCACCTGCCGCTGCCAGACGGGAGCGTGCGGCGGTCGTACGACGGGTGGAGCTTGCGGTCATCGTGGTTCCTCCGGCTGATGGGAAGAGGTGCGATGGGTCGGCGAGAACACACACCTTCGGGTGTCGCGACCTCGCGGGTTTACCGCATCTTGCCATTCGGACTACGCCGTTCAGGGGCCCGCTCATGTCAAAATCGGATAACGGGTCACCCCCGAACCGCATCAGGTCGGTACATCCTTGGTCGTTCACCACCGAACCATCTGCGGGAATCCAGCCTTCCGGCCGGAAAATCTTCGGCGCATCTCACGATGTGGTCAGCGCGGTCGTCCGCCTACCAGCGTCTCCGTGTGCTCGGCGCGGTTGTCAGCCACGAGTCATCTTGCAGTGGCTCTCCGGTTCCCCGGTGTGACCTTGCACCTAATGGACTCGTCGTGGGTGCCGTCCGTCCGGTATGAAGGTTCTTTACACCCCTCATCCGGGGCTCAGGGCGCGTGTGCGGCGCGCCCGTCGCGTATGGCCCGTACGTATCAGCAATCGGGCGGTACGCGGTGCCCGCCCACCCCTCACCAGGAGTGGTCGACCCTCAAACCATGCATACCTAAGGGGTAAAACAAAGTGGCAGCGGAGATCGTCAATCCTCGCAGCGACAACAAAACGGATCAGGACGGCGGGGCCGAGCCCCTCGATTCCTTCGATCCCGCGTTCGCGCTGCACCGCGGCGGCAAGATGGCCGTGCAGGCCACCGTGCCGGTCCGCGACAAGGACGACCTTTCCCTCGCGTACACGCCCGGCGTCGCGCGCGTGTGCACCGCGATCGCGGAACAGCCGGAGCTGGTCAACGACTACACATGGAAGTCCTCCGTGGTCGCCGTCGTGACCGACGGTACGGCCGTGCTCGGACTCGGGGACATCGGTCCCCAGGCCTCCCTCCCCGTGATGGAGGGCAAGGCGATCCTGTTCAAGCAGTTCGGCGGCGTCGACGCGGTCCCGATCGCGCTCGACTGCACCGACGTGGACGACATCGTCGAGACCGTGGTCCGGCTCGCCCCGTCCTTCGGCGGAGTGAACCTCGAGGACATCTCGGCACCCCGGTGCTTCGAGATCGAGCGCCGGCTCCAGGAGCGCCTGGACATCCCGGTCTTCCACGACGACCAGCACGGTACGGCCGTCGTGACGCTCGCGGCGCTGCGGAACGCGGCGCGGCTCAGCGGCCGTGAGATCGGGCAGCTCCGGGCCGTCATCTCGGGCGCCGGCGCGGCCGGCGTGGCCATCGCCAAGATGCTCGTCGAGGCCGGCATCGGGGACGTGGCCGTGGCGGACCGCAAGGGCGTCGTGTCGGCCGACCGGGAGGACCTGACCCCGGTCAAGCGGGAGCTCGCGGGCTTCACCAACAAGGCCGGCATCACCGGCTCGCTGGAGGACGCGCTCGCGGGCGCGGACGTCTTCATCGGTGTCTCCGGCGGTACGGTCCCCGAGGAGGCCGTCGCCTCCATGGCCGAGGGCGCCTTCGTGTTCGCGATGGCCAACCCGAACCCCGAGGTCCACCCGGACGTCGCGCACAAGTACGCGGCGGTCGTCGCCACCGGGCGTTCGGACTTCCCGAACCAGATCAACAACGTGCTGGCGTTCCCGGGCATCTTCGCGGGCGCGCTGCAGGTGCGGGCCACCCGGATCACCGAGGGAATGAAGATCGCGGCGGCCGAGGCCCTGGCCGCGGTGGTGGGCGACGATCTCGCCGCCGACTATGTGATTCCCTCGCCGTTCGACGAGCGGGTCGCTCCCGCGGTGACGGCGGCGGTTGCGGCTGCGGCGCGGGCCGAGGGCGTTGCTCGTCGCTGACGTTGCGTTGAATGGCCCCGTCCGTTCGGGCGGGGCCATTCTTCTTTCCCGCCCGCCCAGCGAGGGGCGGTGACCCGCTGCGCTGTGTGGGTGCCGTTGCGCAAGAGGGCATGTGTCACAGGGCCGTCTGGTTCCGTCGGCTGATCAGCGCCCCTATCGTCGGCTGCATGTTCGCTGTCTACGCCGCCCGAATCGACCGCGACCAGCCGCTCACCGGCCTGGAGTTGGGGGAGCGCCCGGCTCCCGAGGCCCGGCCCGGCTGGAGCACCATCACGGTGCGCGCCGCCTCCCTCAACCACCACGACCTCTGGTCCCTCAGGGGCGTCGGCCTCCCGGAGGACCGGCTGCCGATGATCCTCGGCTGCGACGCCGCCGGCGTCGATGAGGACGGCAACGAGGTCGTCCTGCACTCCGTCATCGGCCAGACCGGCCACGGCGTCGGCCCGAACGAGCCGCGCTCCATCCTCACCGAGCGCTACCAGGGCACCTTCGCCGAGCAGGTCGCCGTGCCGACCTGGAACGTACTGCCCAAGCCCAGGGAACTGTCCTTCGCCGAGGCGGCCTGCCTGCCGACGGCCTGGCTGACGGCCTACCGGATGCTGTTCACCAACGCCGGGGTACGGCCCGGTGACTCGGTCCTCGTGCAGGGCGCGGGCGGCGGTGTCGCCACGGCCGCGATCGTGCTCGGCAGGGCGGCGGGGCTGCGCGTCTTCGCGACCAGCCGGGACGAGGCCAAGCGGAAGCGGGCCGTGGAGCTGGGCGCCGTGGAGGCGGTGGAGCCGGGGGCGCGGCTGCCGCAGCGGGTGGACGCCGTCATCGAGACCGTCGGCGCCGCGACCTGGTCCCACTCGGTGAAGTCACTGCGGCCCGGCGGCACGATCGTCATCTCCGGTGCCACCAGCGGCGACCGGCCCTCGCATGCCGAGCTGACCCGGATCTTCTTCCTCGAGCTGAAGGTCGTCGGCTCCACCATGGGCACCAAGGAGGAGCTGGAGGACCTGCTCTCCTTCTGCGCCGCCACCGGGGTGCGGCCCGTCATCGACGAGGAACTGCCGCTGGACCGCGCCCGCGAGGGCTTCGAGCGGCTCGCATCCGGTGAGCAGTTCGGCAAGATCGTGCTCACCAACGGCTGACCTGGCCCCAGGAGGCACGGTCCGGCGACTCCTGCCGGGTCTTGTGGCAGCGCCCGGCGGGGTGCCGGGCGCTGCCTCCTGGCCTCGGGCTCAGACCTTCGGGCGGCGGAGTATCGCGCCGATGTGGGCCGCCGCCGTGGACAGGTGGCGGCGGGCGTCCCGGAGCTGGGTGGGGGTGACTCCGTGGTCGCGGGCCGCGTCGCGGATGTCGTCGCGGAAGCGGTCCAGGAGGCGGTCCAGGTCGCGGGCCGGGTCGCCGGTGGACTCCTCGTGGGCCCAGGTGGGTTCGTACTCGGCCGGGAAGGCCTCGTCCGCGGGGACGTAGTGCGCGTCCGGCGGTGCCGCGGCGGGCTTCGGGGCCGGTTCCGCGGAGGTGCGGGGGGAGCCCCAGTACTTGCCGAAGTCGCCGAGCTCCCTGGCCAGTTCGGACAGGCCCTCGCGCACGCCCGTCGGCCAGTCGCCCTGGGCGAAGTGGTCCTGGACGCGGTCCTGGACCTGGCGGGCGATGCGCTGCATCTCCTCCTGCGCCTGGGCCCGCGCCCGCGCCTGCGCCTCCTGGGCCTGGCGGCGGGCCCGCTGGGCCTCCTCACGGGCCCGGCGGCTCTCGTCCTTGGCGCGGCGGGTCTGCTCCTTCCACTCCTGCTTGACCCGGCGCATCTCCTCCTTCGCGGCCCGCCAGGCCTCCTTGTCGGTCACGTCGCCGTACTCCGCGAAGGGTCCCGCCGCGCCGGCCCCCGGTTTCGGGCTCCGGCGGGCCTCGGAGGCGGCGGCACGCATCTCACGGCGCAGGTCGCCGGCCGCGCCGCGTACGTCGGCCCTTATCTCGGCGGCCAGTTCCGCGACCGACTCGCGGATCTCCAGCTCCAGATCGTCCAACTCGCCGCTGCGCTCGGCCAGTTCGGCGCGGCCCGCGTCCGTGATGGCGTAGACCTTGCGGCCGCCCTCGGTGGTGTGCCTGACCAGGCCCTCGGCCTCCAGCTTGGCCAGCCGCGGGTAGACCGTACCCGCCGAAGGGGCGTACAGGCCCTGGAAGCGTTCCTCGAGGAGCCTGATCACCTCGTAGCCGTGGCGCGGGGCCTCGTCGAGCAGCTTGAGCAGGTACAGGCGGAGGCGCCCATGGGCGAAGACGGGGGGCATGTCAGAGCACCTTCTTGTCGGTCGTGCCGTCGGCCTGGGCGCCGGTGCCGTCGGAGGCGTCGGCGCCCAGGCCGGAGAAGTAATTCTCCCCCGCGGCGGCCGGGCTGTCCGCGGCGGGGGCGGTGCCGGGGTTCCGCGGGGGCGCGGAGGGCTCAGCGGGCCCGGACTCCCACGGGGCGTCCGCCTCGTCCTCGCGCGGCGGGCGGCGCAGCAGGGCGATCGAGCCGGAGACGGTGGTCGCCCGGAGCCTGCCCGTGCCCGCGCCGAGGCGGCCGGTGATCTTGTGGGCGCCCCACTGGCCGTGCACCCGCAGTCCGTCGAAGGCGTTGGAGATCGTGCCGCTCGCGGTGTTCGCCTCCACCTCGGCGTCCGCCGGGTGCGGCAGGCGGATGGCGATCTCGCCGGAGACGCTGGTGAGGCTGACCTCCGTCGGGCCGTCCGGGTCCAGGTCCACGATCATGGAGCCGCTGACGGAGTCGGCGCGCACGGACCGGCCGGAGCCCTCGACCACCGTCAGGTCTCCCGAGACCGAGTTGAACCGCAGGTCGCCGGTGACCGCCTGGGCTTCCACGTTCCCCGACACGGTGTCCGCGCGGACCGGGCCCGAGACGCCGACCAGGGTCGTGTCACCGGTCACTCCCTTGACCACCGCCGGGCCGCGGATGCCGGAGACGACCGCGCCGGCGCCGACCACACCCACCTCCACGCGCGTGTCGGCGGGGACGGCCAGGGAGACGACCGCGCTGCGCCGCCATCCCTTGCGGTCGAGCCACTTGAGGAAGCCCTTCCAGGGCAGGTCGTCGTAGGCCACCGTGAGGGTGTCGCCCTGCTGGGTGACCACCAGGGGTGGCCCTTCGATGTCCGAGATCTCGAGGCGGGCGGAACCCTCGTCCGTGCCCACCACGTTCACCGTTCCGTTGACGATGCGGACCTGGAGGTCGCTCACGCGGGTGTCGAACGTCAGCTTCCGGGGCTCGTTGACGGACCACTCGGGCATGGGGGACCTCCTCGGCCGGGCAGGATCACGGAACGCGACACGCCATATCGCGTCTACCGAGAAACACGATATATCGCGGCCGCTGGAAGTCAAGACACCCTTTCGGGGGACGGCGGCCGGAAAGGGGCGCCGTACACGCGGCCGTACACGCGAAAGGGGCGCCATGAAGGCGCCCCACCCTGCGGACCCGAGTGGTCCCGACTAGCGGACCCGAGCCGTCCCGACTACTCGTCGTCCTCGTCGTCCAGCCGAGCCAGCCACGTCGCCAGCCGCTCCACCGGCACCTCGAAGTCCGGGTTCAGATCGACGAACGTCCGCAGCTGCTCGGCCAGCCACTCGAAGGTGACCTCCTCTTCGCCGCGCCGCTTCTCCAGTTCTTCGATGCCTCGGTCGGTGAAGTACAAGGGATGCTCCACTGGGGGAAAGGAACGTACTCGTCAAGGTTAACCGGCCGTGTCCCTGCCCCGGCACGGACAGGCGAAGGGCCCGGTAGCGAGCCGAAGCTCGGTACCGGGCCCTGAGGGGCGGCTGGGCCGCCGGAGGCCTAGGCCTCGAACACCTCACGCACCAGCTGCTCCTGCTCGGCCTGGTGCCGCTTGGCGGAGCCGACGGCCGGGGACGAGGAGTGCGGACGCGAGATGCGCCGCAGCCGCTCGCCGTGCGGGACGTCCGCGCCGACCGCCAGGTCCAGGTGGTCGATCAGGTTGAGGGCGATGAACGGCCACGCACCCTGGTTCGCCGGCTCCTCCTGCGCCCACAGGTACTTCTCGGCGTTCGGGTACTTCTTGATCTCCGCCTGGAGCTCGGCACCCGGCAGCGGGTACAGCCGCTCGATACGGATGATCGCGGTGTCCGTCGCGCCCCGCTTCTGCCGCTCGGCCTCCAGGTCGTAGTAGACCTTGCCCGCGCAGAAGACGACCTTGCGGACGGCGGCCGGGTCGACCGAGCTGTCGCCGATGACCGGGCGGAACTCGCCGCTGGTGAACTCCTCCGCCTTCGAGGCCGCGGCCTTCAGACGCAGCATCGACTTCGGGGTGAAGACGATCAGCGGCTTGTGGTGCGGGTTGTGCACCTGCCACCGCAGGAGGTGGAAGTAGTTCGACGGCAGCGTCGGCATGGCGACCGTCATGTTGTTCTGGGCGCAGAGCTGCAGGAACCGCTCCGGGCGGGCGGACGAGTGGTCCGGGCCCTGGCCCTCGTAGCCGTGCGGCAGGAGCAGGACGACGCCGGACGTCTGGCCCCACTTCTGCTCGGCCGAGGAGATGAACTCGTCGACGACCGTCTGCGCGCCGTTGGTGAAGTCACCGAACTGCGCCTCCCACATCACGAGCGACTCGGGGCGGGCCAGCGAGTAGCCGTACTCGAAGCCCATCGCCGCGTACTCGGAGAGCAGGGAGTTGTAGACGTTGAGCCGGGCCTGGTCCTCGGAGAGGTACTGCAGCGGGGTGTACTCCTCGCCGGTCTCCCGGTCGATCAGCACCGCGTGCCGCTGGCCGAAGGTGCCGCGCTGGGAGTCCTGGCCCGCGAGGCGGACCGGGGTGCCCTCCAGGAGCAGCGAGCCGATGGCGAGGGTCTCGCCCATGCCCCAGTCGATCGTGCCGTCCTCGACCATCGCCGCACGGCGCTGCAGCTGCGGCTGCAGACGCGGGTGGACGGTGATGTTCTCCGGGATGTTGACCTGGGACTCGGCGATCCGCTTGACGACCTCGGCGGAGACCGCGGTCGGGACCGCGACCGGGAAGCCGTCCTGCGGCGCCTGGGCGTCGACGGCGGCCGGCTGCGAGGTGGCCTCGCGGACCTCGGTGAAGACCTTCTCCAGCTGGCCCTGGTAGTCCTGCAGGGCCTGCTCGGCCTCTTCCAGGGTGATGTCGCCGCGACCGATCAGGGACTCGGTGTAGAGCTTGCGCACCGAGCGCTTCTTGTCGATCAGGTCGTACATCAGCGGCTGGGTGAAGGCCGGGTTGTCCGACTCGTTGTGACCGCGGCGGCGGTAGCAGATGAGGTCGATCACCACGTCCTTGTTGAACGCCTGGCGGAACTCGAAGGCGAGCCGCGCGACGCGGACCACGGCCTCCGGGTCGTCGCCGTTCACGTGGAAGATCGGGGCCTCGATCATGCGGGCCACGTCCGTCGCGTACATGGAGGAACGCGAGGACTCGGGTGCCGCGGTGAAGCCGACCTGGTTGTTGATGACGATGTGGACGGTGCCGCCGGTGCGGTAGCCGCGCAGCTGCGACATGTTCAGGGTCTCGGCCACCACGCCCTGGCCCGCGAAGGCCGCGTCGCCGTGGATCGCCACCGGCAGGACCGTGAAGTCGGTGCCGCCCTTGTTGATGATGTCCTGCTTGGCGCGGGCGACGCCCTCCAGGACCGGGTCGACCGCCTCCAGGTGCGAGGGGTTGGCGACCAGGGAGACCTTGATCTGCTCGCCGTCGAGGCCGGTGAAGGTGCCCTCGGCGCCCAGGTGGTACTTCACGTCGCCGGAGCCGTGCATCGACTTCGGGTCGAGGTTGCCCTCGAACTCGCGGAAGATCTGCGCGTACGACTTGCCGACGATGTTGGCCAGCACGTTCAGGCGGCCGCGGTGGGCCATGCCGATGACGACCTCGTCCAGGCGGGACTCGGCCGCGGAGTCGATGACCGCGTCGAGCAGCGGGATGACGGACTCGCCGCCCTCCAGCGAGAACCGCTTCTGGCCGACGTACTTGGTCTGCAGGAAGGTCTCGAAGGCCTCCGCCGCGTTCAGCCGGCGCAGGATGCGCAGCTGCTCCTCGCGCTCCGGCTTGGAGTGGCCGCGCTCGACGCGGTCCTGGATCCACTTGCGCTGCTTGGGGTCCTGGATGTGCATGAACTCGATGCCGGTGGTGCGGCAGTACGAGTCGCGCAGCACGCCGAGGATGTCGCGCAGCTTCATCATCGACTTGCCGGCGAAGCCGCCGACGGCGAACTCGCGCTCCAGGTCCCACAGGGTGAGGCCGTGCTCGACGATGTCCAGGTCGGGGTGCTTGCGCTGGCGGTACTCCAGCGGGTCGGTGTCGGCCATGACGTGGCCGCGGACCCGGTAGGAGTGGATCAGCTCGAAGACGCGGGCGGCCTTGGTGACGTCGTCGTCGTGGCTGGCGTCGATGTCCTTGAGCCAGCGGACTGGCTCGTAGGGGATGCGCAGCGCCTCGAAGATGTCGTCGTAGAAGCCGTTCTCGCCGAGCAGCAGGTTCGCGACCTGGCGCAGGAACTCGCCGGAGGCGGCGCCCTGGATCACCCGGTGGTCGTAGGTCGACGTGAGCGTCATGACCTTCGAGATGCCGAGCTTGTTCAGGGTGTCCTGGCTGGTGCCCTGGAACTCCGCGGGGTAGTCCATGGAGCCGACGCCCATGATCACGGACTGGCCGGGCATCAGGCGCGGGACCGAGTGGACGGTGCCGAGGCCGCCGGGGTTGGTCAGGGAGACCGTCACGCCGGTGAAGTCGTCCATCGTCAGCTTGCCGTCACGGGCGCGGCGGACGATGTCCTCGTAGGCCTGCCAGAACTCGAAGAAGTTCAGCGTCTCGGCCTTCTTGATGGCGGCCACGACGAGCTGGCGGTCGCCGTTGGGCTTCACCAGGTCGATGGCCAGGCCGAGGTTGACGTGCGGCGGCTTGACGAGGGTCGGCTTGCCGTCCTTCTCGCCGAACGACCAGTTCATCGACGGCATGGCCTTGATGGCCTGCACCATCGCGTACCCGATGAGGTGCGTGAAGGAGATCTTCCCGCCGCGGGCGCGCTTGAGGTGGTTGTTGATGACGATGCGGTTGTCGAACAGCAGCTTCACCGGGACCGCGCGGACCGAGGTGGCGGTCGGCAGCTCCAGCGAGGCGTTCATGTTCTTCGCGACCGCGGCGGCCGGACCGCGCAGCGTGATCAGCTCCGGGCCCTCGGGGGCCTCGGGAGCCTTCGCGGCGGGGGCGGCCTGCTTCGGCTGAGCCGGCGCCTGTGCGGGCGTCGCCGGCTTGGCCGGGGCGGGGGCCGGAGCCGCGGCGGGCTTCGGAGCGGCCGGAGCGGCGGCCTGCGGGGCCGGAGCGGCCGGCTGGGCCGGGGGAACCGCGGGCTGGGCCGGAGCGGCCGTGGGGGAGGTGGTCTCTGCGGCCCCCGCGGCCGCAGTACCCGCCGCAGCCGGGGTGGCAGGAGCCCCCGGCTTGTAATCGGCGAAGAAGTCCCACCAGGCGCGGTCGACCGAATTCGGGTCCTGGAGGTACTGCTGATAGATCTCGTCGACGAGCCACTCGTTCGGACCGAACGCGGCAGCGGGGTTCTTCCCGGCTTGGTCGTCGGTGGAGACGCTCGGGTTACTGGGGGACTGTGGCGACACGGCGGCAACCGCCCTCTTCCGCTTCACAAGGTGATGGACAGCGGAAATAAAGGCTACGCCTCCCTGGCCGGGAAGGTCAGGTCGAGCAAGGTCATCGTCGCGTAAGTCACATCGGAAATCTTGTTTCAGGGCTTGATATGGCGGGAAACAAGCGTGGTTCCGCAGAGGGGAGGGTGCACCGGCCCCGGCCCGGCGCGTGTGCGTTCGACCGATCGCGCGGGCCTGCTCCCGATCACACGTGTCCAGCTGCACGGCAGGCGCGCGGACGCTCGTGGATCTTGTGCTTCCGGTTCGAACTTTACGTCAACCTGAGACGGAAGACAGTCCCGGAAGGGTGACGATGATCCGGCAGCCCCGCTCGGATTCGGCCACACCGATCCGGCCACCGTGCAGATCCACCGCCCAGCGGGCGATCGCCAGGCCGAGCCCGGTGCCGCCGTCGCTGCCCGGCCCGTGCGGCCGCGTCACCGCACCCCGGTTGAACCGCTCGAACACCCGGTGCCACTCCGACCGGGGGATGCCGGGACCCTCGTCCAGGACCTCCAGCTCCAGCGACTCCGGCCGTGGCCCGCGCCGCGCCCGCACCGTCACCCGGCCGTGCGGCGGGCTGTGCTTGACGGCGTTGTCGATCAGGTTGGCGACGACCTGGTGGATGCGCTCGGGATCCGCGTGCGCGGTCAGCTCCGGCGGGGAGACGTCCAGGTGCAGATGGACGTCGGTACGGGTGTGGCTGCCGGAGCCGGAGGCGATGCCCGCGCGCGCCGAGGCCACCATGTTGGCCTCCTTCAGCACGCCCGAGAGATACGGCCACACCTCGAAGCGCCGCATCTTCAGCGGTACGACGCCGTTGTCGAGCCGGGACAGGTCCAGCAGGGTCTCCACCAGCCGGCCGAGCCGCTCGGTCTGCTTCAGGGCCGTCCGCATGGTCTCGGGGTCGGCCTCGGTGACCCCGTCGACGATGTTCTCCAGCACCGCGCGCAGCCCGGCGATCGGGGTGCGCAGCTCGTGCGAGACGTTCGCGACCAGCTCCTTGCGCTGGCTGTCCTGGGCCTCCAGCTCGTCCGCCATGACGTTGATCGTCCGGGCCAGGTCGCCCAGCTCGTCCCGGCGGCCCTCGCTCACCCGGCGGGTGTAGTCGCCCTCGGAGATCGACCGCGCCACCGCGTTCATCTCGTCCAGCGGCATGGTGAGGGAATGCGCCACGAACTGCGTGATCAGCAGGGTGGCGATCATGGAGAAGACCGTGATGAAGCGCAGTTCGGTCTTGGTGTGCACCGCGATCATCGACAGACCGGTGGTGATCAGCACCGAGATGACGACGAGCGCGCCGAGCTTGGTCTTGATCGAGAACGGGCGTACGCCGCCCCAGGGATCACCCCCGGGGCTCCTCCGCGCGGCCTGCCGCCCGCCGTCGCTCATGGGGTGGGCGTCTCCAGCGCGTACCCGACGCCGTGCACGGTACGGATCCGCTCGGCGCCGATCTTCCGGCGCAGCGCCTTGATGTGGCTGTCGACCGTACGGGTGCCGGAGGCGTCCGCCCAGTCCCACACCTCGGCCAGCAGCTGCTCCCGGGAGAGCACCGCGCGCGGGGTGTTCGCCAGGCACACCAGCAGGTCGAACTCGGTGGGCGTGAGGTGGACGTCCTCGGACTTCACCCGCACCCGGCGCTGGGCGTGGTCGATCTCCAGCTCGCCGAGCCGCAGGATGCCGGAGCGCGGGGTGGCCGCTGCCAGCGCCGCCCGCTCCACCCGGCGCAGCAGCACGTGCACGCGCGCGGCGAGCTCCCGCATGGAGAACGGCTTGGTCATGTAGTCGTCCGCGCCGACCCCGAGACCGACCAGCATGTCGGTCTCGTCGTCGCGCGCGGTCAGCATCAGCACCGGCACCGGGCGCTGCGCCTGCACCCGCCGGCAGACCTCCAGGCCGTCGAAGCCCGGCAGCATGATGTCGAGGATCAGCAGGTCGGGCTGCCAGGCCTCGGCCGTGTCGACGGCGGCCGGGCCGTCCGACGCGGTCTGTACGAGAAATCCCTCGGCGCGCAGCCGGGCCGCGATGGCGTCGACGATCGTGGGGTCGTCCTCGACGACCAGCACCCGGCGCTGTGCGCCCGGGGTGGTCGTCGCCGCGCCGCTCTGGGAGGTGTGTGTCTGCTCCATCGCCCGCCCCTGCTTGTTGCTTTCCGGAACCAGTGGGGTGATCCCATGTCTGCGAGTGACGCTTGGTTGATCCGTTGAATGATCCGCGTCAGGGCAGCACATTACGGGGATCCACCGCGCCGCCGCTATCCAGGTCGGACGGCGAGGTGTACCGCGTCCGGAACGCCCCGGGCAACCGGCACCTCTTCGGTACGCACCTGCTGGAACCCGGCATTCCGCAAGGTACCTTCAAATTCCGGAGACGGCTGGGCGGACCACACCGCCAGCACCCCGCCGGGATTCAACACCCTTGCACAGGCGGCGAGTCCGGCCGCCGAGTACAGGGTGTGGTTGTCCTCCGTGACGGTCCAGCCGGGACCGTTGTCGATGTCCAGGCAGAGCGCGTCGAACGTGTCGGAAGTCTCATTGACGAACGACACGAGATCGTCCCGCACGATCTCGGTGCGCGGATCGCCGAGCGCTCCGGCGGAGACCTGTGCCAGCGGCCCGTCCCGGTGCCAGTCGATGACGGCGGGCTCCCGCTCGACGACGGTGATCCGCCCCCAGGCCGGGTCCGCCGCGGCATGTGCGAGTGAGAATCCCACTCCCAGCCCGCCGATCAGCACCTTTGGCTCCGGCCGCCCGTCCAGCGCCTGGCGCGCGGCGTCGACCAGCAGCCGCTCCGAGCGCCCGTCGGAGGTGTCCATCAGAAAGCAGCCGTTGGCGATGATCTGCAACAGCGCCCCGTGCCGGCGCAGCACCACCTCGCCGTACGGGCCGTCGCGCCGGTCGAGGACCACGGGGGAGTCATACGCGGCAGTCATGCCCCCATCCTCCTTGAACACACCTTGACCTTCACAGGAATTAGGCATGTCGCACTGATGTGCACCCTTGCGGTGGGAGACGCGGACGCAGTGGCAACGTAGGAGGTTGCTGTGAATCGGCTCTCGCGTGGCGTCGGTCATAGACAGGGGCCCTCGGAACCCCAAGTGTGGGGCGGAACGGAAGGAGCGCCACAGCGTGGAACGGACCGCGACGGGCCCTGTGACGGCCGCGTCCCCGCCCCTTGCGGGCACGCCCCTCCCGGACGGCACCGCCGCCGTCCCGGTCCCCGCGATCGCGGACCTGCTGGACGGCATGCCCCGCCAGCGGCACGCCGCGCCCCCCGCTCCGGGACCCGCCGTCGCCGTCCCGCGCCCGGCCGCACCGCACCCGCTTGCCCCCCTGCTTCCGCTGCCGCGGGTGTGGCGCCTGCTGCCCACTCCCCTCGGCACCCCGTTCACCTTCGCCTACACCGCCGTCCTGGCCGTCACCTCGGTGTTCGCCGCCCTGGCCGACCCCGCCCTGGTGAACGCCCTCTACCAGGCCTCCAGTACGGACGTGGCCCATCTGGTGCGCACGCCCGCGGTGGTGCTGCTGGCCAGTGCGCTGTGGATCGCGGGCGGGGTCCTCTCGCCGTACGCGCTGGCGTTCGTGCTGGTGCTCACCGCGCTGGAGCGGCGCATAGGCGGGGGGCGCGCGGCCTGCGTCTTCCTCGCCGGGCACGTCCTGGCCACGCTCGCCACCGAGATCCCCGTGGGCCTGGCCGTCCTGGCCGGCCACCTCCCGCCCACCTCGCTGCACCGCCTCGACTACGGCATCAGCTTCGGCGTGGCAGCCAGCATCGGCGCACTCTCCGGGCTCCTCAACCCCTGGTTCCGCTGGCCCCTGCTCACCCTGACGGCCGGTGAACTCCTGACCGACCTGGTGGCCTTCGAGGACCCGATGACCAACTGGGGCCACCTGATCGCGCTGACGATAGGCGTGGCGAGCTGGCCGTTCGTACGCCGGTGGCAGAAGGCGCCCCTTTAGGCGCCCCTTCAGGCGAACGTGATCGCTCACAGCGAACAAACAAGGGGAACACCAGCCCACCCCCCAACGGTTGAGTCGGCATAGCTCAACTTGACTGCCGAAGGGGAGATCATGGCTACTGAGTCACCGGCGTTCACGCTCACCCTGCCCGTGCTGCCGCTCGACGACGAGGTCGTGCTGCCCGGCATGGTGGTTCCGCTGGACCTGAGCGACGCCGAGGTACGGGCCGCGGTGGAGGCCGCGCAGGCCGCCGCCCGCTCGGAACCCGGAAAGCCCAGGGTGCTCCTGGTGCCACGCATCGACGGCACGTACGCGAAGACCGGTGTACTGGGCACGGTCGAGCAGGTCGGCCGGCTGGCCGACGGCGACCCGGGGGCTCTGATCCGCGGCCGGAGCCGTGTGCGCATCGGCGCCGGCACCACCGGTCCGGGCGCGGCCCTGTGGGTCGAGGGCGCCCGCATCGACGAGAGCGTCCCGGACCCGCTGCCGGGCCATGTCACCGAGCTCGTCAAGGAGTACAAGGCGCTCGCCACCACCTGGCTGAAGAAGCGCGGCGCCTGGCAGGTGGTGGACCGCGTCCAGGCCATCGACGACGTCTCCGCGCTCGCCGACAACTCCGGCTACTCGCCGTTCCTCACCACCGAGCAGAAGGTCGAACTGCTGGAGACCGCCGACCCGGTGGCCCGGCTGAAGCTCGCCACGCAGACGCTCCGCGACCACCTCGCCGAGCAGGAGGTGGCCGAGACCATCGCCAAGGACGTCCAGGAGGGCGTCGACAAGCAGCAGCGCGAGTTCCTGCTGCGCCGCCAGCTGGAAGCCGTCCGCAAGGAACTGCGCGAACTGAACGGCGAACAGGCCGGCGAGGAGTCCGACGACTACCGGGCCCGTGTCGAGGCCGCCGACCTGCCGGAGAAGGTCCGCGAGGCCGCGCTCAAGGAGGTCGACAAGCTGGAGCGGTCCAGCGACCAGTCCCCGGAGGGCTCCTGGATCCGCACCTGGCTGGACACCGTCCTGGAGATGCCCTGGAACGAGCGGACCGAGGACGCCTACGACATCCAGGGCGCCAAGGCGATCCTGGACGCCGAGCACGCCGGTCTGGAGGACGTGAAGGAGCGCATCACCGAGTACCTGGCCGTCCGCAAGCGGCGCAGCGAGCGCGGGCTGGGCGTCATCGGCGGCCGTCGCGGCGGTGCCGTACTGGCCCTGGTGGGCCCGCCCGGCGTCGGCAAGACCAGCCTCGGCGAGTCCGTCGCGCACGCGATGGGCCGCAAGTTCGTCCGCGTCGCCCTCGGCGGCGTCCGCGACGAGGCCGAGATCCGCGGCCACCGCCGTACCTACGTCGGCGCGCTGCCCGGCCGGATCGTGCGGGCCGTCAAGGAGGCCGGGTCGATGAACCCGGTGGTCCTGCTCGACGAGATCGACAAGGTGGGCTCCGACTTCCGCGGCGACCCGGCCGCGGCCCTGCTCGAGGTCCTGGACCCGGCGCAGAACCACACCTTCCGTGACCACTACCTGGAGGTCGAACTCGACCTGTCGGACGTGGTGTTCCTGGCCACCGCCAACGTCCTGGAGGCCATCCCGGAGGCGCTCGCCGACCGGATGGAGATCGTCCGCCTGGACGGCTACACCGAGGACGAGAAGATCGTCATCGCCCGCGACCACCTGCTCCCGCGTCAGCTGGAGCGGGCCGGACTGGGCGCGGACGAGGTCGCCCTGGACGAGAGTGCCCTGCGCAAGCTGGCCGGTGAGTACACCCGCGAGGCGGGCGTGCGCACCCTGGAGCGTTCGATCGCACGGCTGCTCCGCAAGATCGCAGCGCAGCACGAACTCGGCGAGCGCGAGCTGCCGTTCACCGTCCGCGAGGAGGACCTGCGCGGTCTGATCGGGCGCCCGCATCACGTGCCCGAGTCCGCTCAGGACCCGGCCGAGCGCCGCACGTCCGTGCCCGGCGTGGCGACCGGCCTGGCGGTCACCGGCGCGGGCGGCGACGTGCTCTTCGTCGAGGCCTCCCTGGCCGACCCGGAGACGGGCGCGGCGGGCCTGACCCTGACCGGTCAGCTCGGTGACGTGATGAAGGAGTCGGCGCAGATCGCGCTGAGCTTCCTGCGCAGCCACGGCGCCGAACTGGAGCTGCCGGTGGCCGACTTGAAGGACCGCGGGGTGCACATCCACTTCCCGGCGGGCGCGGTCCCGAAGGACGGCCCGAGCGCCGGTATCACCATGACCACCGCCCTCGCCTCCCTCCTCTCCGGCCGCCTGGTCCGCACGGACGTCGCCATGACCGGCGAGGTCTCGCTGACCGGCCGGGTGCTGCCCATCGGCGGCGTCAAGCAGAAGCTGCTCGCCGCCCACCGCGCCGGGGTCACCACCGTGATCATCCCCAAGCGCAACGAGCCCGACCTGGACGACGTCCCGGCCGAGGTGCTGGACAAGCTGGACGTCCACACCGTGACCGACGTCCGCCAGGTCCTGGAGCTGGCGCTCGCACCCGCGACGAGCGGCGCGACGCCGGAGGTCCCGGTCGCGGCGTGACGACTGTGTCCTCCAGCGGGCTCCGCCCGCGGGGACCGGATGAGTGAAGGCCCGGGTCCCGTGAGGGAGGCCCGGGCCTTCGCCATGTGCCCATGAAGGGATCACTCGATAGAATTCAGGCGTGGGTTGGCCCCCCAAGACCCCCTCCGGTCTGATCGGGGCCGAGATCGCGGGCTACAAGGTGGAGCGCGAACTCGGTCGTGGTGGCATGGCGGTCGTCTACCGCGCCAGGGACCTGCGCCTCGGCCGGACGGTCGCCCTCAAGCTGCTCGCCCCCGAGTACACCAGGAACGACGCCTTCCGCCGCCGGTTCGCCCAGGAGTCCCGGGTGGCCGCCGCCATCGACCATCCCAACATCGTCCCCGTCTTCGAGGCCGGCGAGTACGACGGGCTCCTCTACATCGCCATGTGCTTCGTCTCCGGCCAGGACCTGCGCGCCCTGATCGACCGGGAGGGCCCGCTGCCGGTGCCGGTCGCGCTGCGCATCGGGGCCCAGCTGGCCTCCGCCCTGGACGCGGCCCACGCGCGCGAGCTGGTGCACCGGGATGTCAAACCCGGCAACGTCCTGGTCGCCAAGGGCGTCGACAGCGACCACCCCGAGCACGTCTATCTCACCGACTTCGGGCTGGCGAAGAAGTCGCTGTCGCTCACCGGGTTCACCACCGCGGGCGAGTTCGTCGGCACCCTGGACTATGTGGCGCCCGAGCGGATCGCCGGGCGCCCGGTGGACGGCCGGGCCGACCTGTACAGCCTGGCCTGCGTGGTGCACGAGATGCTCGCGGGTGTCCCGCCCTTCCGGCGGGAGGACCACCTGGAACTGCTGTGGGCCCACCAGTACGACCCGCCGCCCGCGCTCAGCACGGAGCGGCCCGACGTCCCGGCCGCCGCCGACGAGGTGCTGGCGAAGGCCCTGGCGAAGGCCCCGGACGACCGTCACGGCACCTGCCTGGAGTTCGTCGCGGCACTGCGGGCCGCCGTCGCCGGCCGTGGTGCCCGCCGCCGTACGCCGACCCTGGTGGACCGGGTCCCGCCACCGGATCCGCCCGCCTGGGCCCGGCCGTTCCTCACCTGACCTGCGCCGCTTGCGTGGGCATTACCCGACGCCTGTGAGTGCGTCAAGTCCCGAGTCCTCGGAACGTGACCCCGATTTCCCGTTCGGGCTTACTTGAAGCACGGCCTCACCGGAAAGGAAATGAGGCGGTCCGAGGGGCGGAAATCCTTCCGGTAATCCCCTCCGGTAAATCCTCCGGGTAATTCGCTCGGGACATCCTCACAGCAATGGGAGAAAGCTCATGACTCGTAACGTTCACACCAACGCCGACGCCCGTCCGAAGCGCCGAGGTCTCCGTTTCGCGACCCTGGCCGCCTCCGCCGCACTGGTCACCGGTGGCGTCCTGCTGCCCGTCTCCAGCGCGATGGCGGCCCCGATGCCGACCTCCACCGTGGCCTTCGTGCACGGCGGCGGCGCCGGAGGTGCCGGTGGGGACGGCGGTGGCGGCCTGGTCGGTGGCGGCGGTGGCGCCGGTGGATCCGGTGGCGGCAGCGTCCTCGGCACCGGCGGCGACGGCGGCAAGGGCGGCAACGGCGGCAACGGCGTCCTGGCCGGTGGTGGCGGCGGTGGCGGCGGTGGCGGCGGCGGAGGCGTCGTCGGCGGCAAGGGCGGCGACGGCGGCAACGGCGGCTTCGGCATCCTCTCCGGCGGGAACGCCGGCAGCGGCGGTGGCGGGGGCGACGGCGTCCTCGTCGGCGGCAAGGGCGGCAACGGAGGGAAGGGCGGCAACAGCGTCTTCCAGGGCGGCAACGGCGGCAAGGGCGGCAAGGGCGGCTTCGGTGGCCTCTTCGGTGGCGCCGGCGGGTCCGGCGGGGCCGGTGGTGCCAGCCTCTTCTGACCGTCGCTCCTCCGACCGTCTCCTGTGACGGTCGACGGGGTGGAGGCCGCCCGGGCCTCCACCCCGCCCCGGGCCATGGCGCCCGCACCCGAGTCCTCTCGTCCCACACCCGTGATCCGAAACGGAGTCCCCGATGTTCACCAGCCCCTTCCGGCGCCCCCTCCTCCTCGCGGCGGCCTCCGTGGCTCTCGTCACCGTCACCGCGTGCGGCGCCCAGGCAGCCACCCACACGGCCCCGGCCGCTCCCACCGGCCATACGGCCCTGGCCCACCAGTCCGGGCACTGCGGAGAGGGGGGCGAAGGCGGCAAGGGCGGCGCGCCCGGACAACCGGGTCAGCCCGGCAAGCCCGGCAAGCCCGGCTGCCTCTCGCTCCACGACCTGCCCGACAAGCCGAATTCAGAACTCTCCCTGACGGACCGTGCACGGATCGCGCTGACCGTGCTGACCGGCCGGGCGACGAAGGCCGAGATGGCCAAGAAGTACAAGATCCACGAAAAGGAGGTCGAGAAATGGGAGCGCCAGGTCCTGGACGGCGACTGGCTCGGCCTTCTCGGCGACGCCACGTGAGAAACGGAAATCGCATGCGCAGGAATTCCTGGAAATTCGGTATCGGCCTCGCGGTCTCGACCGTGGTGATCACCGGGGGCGCGATGACCCCGGCCGCGATGGCCGACACCGGCCCCGCCGGCGGCGGATCGGGCAGCGGCTCTGCCGGTGTCAGCAGCGTCCACCCGGGCGGCGGCACCATCCACGTGGGCAACGGCAGTGTCCGCATCGGCGACTCGATCTGCGCCGGCAACTGCAACGGCACCGTCAACGGCACCCAGGGCGGCAACGGCGGCATCTGCGCCGGGCTGTGCAACGGCAGCGCCAACGGCGGCGCCGGCACCACCGGCGCACCGGGTCGCGGCGGCGGCAAGGGCGGCAACGGCGGCATCTGTGTCGGCGTCTGCTCGGGCAGCGTCAACGGCGGCACCGGCGGCAACGGCGGCGACGCGGTGGGCGGGGGCGACGGCGGAGCCGGCGGGCGGGGCGGGAACGGCGGGATCTGCCTCGGCGTCGGCTGCGAGACCAGCGGCAACGGCGGCCGTGGGGGCAACGGTGGCAACGGCTGAGTCAGCCGGCGGCCGCGGCGAGCGACTGCTCCGCCCACACCGTCTTGCCGACCCGGTCGTGCCGGGTGCCCCAGCGCTCGGCGAGCTGGGCGACGAGCAGCAGACCCCGGCCGCCCTCGTCGAAGATGCGGGCGCGCCGCATGTGCGGGGTGGTGCCGCTGGAGTCGTACACCTCGCAGATCAGCGTCGAGTCCTGGTGGATCAGCCGGAGCCGGATGGGCGGGCGGCCGTAGCGGATGGCGTTGGTGACCAGCTCGCTGACCATCAGCTCGGTGGTGAAGGCGGCCGCGTCCAGGCCCCAGGCGGTCAGCTGGCCGCAGGCGAGGTGGCGGGCACGGGCGACGTCCTCCGGGTCGCTCTCCAGCTGCCAGGCGGCGACCCGGTCCTCGTGCAGGACCCGGGTACGGGCGACGAGCAGGGCGATGTCGTCGTCGGGGCGATGGGTCAGCAGCTCGGTGAGCACGTGGTCGCAGACCGCGTCCAGCGACCGCGCGGGCCGGCCGAGCGCCGCGAACATCTTGTCCAGCGCCTCGTCGATGTCGTGTTCGCGGGCCTCGAACAGCCCGTCGGTGTACAGGGCGAGCAGGCTGCCCTCGGGCAGCTCGGTCTCGGTGGCCTCGAACGGCAGCCCGCCGAGACCGAGCGGCGGGCCCGCGGGCACGTCCAGGAAGCGCACGGCACCGTCCGGCATGACCACGGCGGGCGGCGGATGGCCGGCCCGGGCCAGGGTGCACCGGCGGGACACCGGGTCGTAGACCGCGTACAGACAGGTGGTGCCGATGCCGCCGGCGGTCTCGGCGGTCGGGTCCGTGCTGCCCTCGTCGGCGGCGAGCCGCAGCACCAGGTCGTCGAGGTGGGTGAGGAGTTCGTCGGCGGGCAGGTCGACGTCGGCCAGGGTGCGCACGGCGGTGCGCAGCCGGCCCATGGTGGCCGAGGCGCGGATCCCGTGGCCCACCACGTCGCCCACGACGAGCGCCACCCGCGCCCCGGACAGCGGGATCACGTCGAACCAGTCGCCGCCCACCCCGGCCCGGGTCGCGGCGGGCAGATAGCGGGTGGCGATCTCCAGGGCCGCCTGGTCGGGCAGCGTGTGCGGGAGCAGGCTCTGCTGCAGGGCCATGGTGGTGGTGCGGGTCCGGCCGTAGGCGCGGGCCTGCCGGATGCCGTCGGCCGCCTTGGCCGTGAACTCCTGGGCCAGCCGCAGGTCCTCGGGGCCGAACGGCTCCCGGCCGGGGCGCCGGCCGAACAGCGCCACCCCGAGCGTGCTGCCCTCGGCGAGCAGCGGCACCGCCAGCAGTGAGCGTGCCCCAGACGCGCGCAGCCAGGCCGCGCCCGGGTCCACCGCCGCCCACTCGGCGACGGGCGGGTCGGTGGTGTCGTACAGCAGGGGCGGCCCCGTCGTCAGACACCGGGCCGGAGGTGAGTCCGGCGGGCAGACGACCGCCTCGCCGACGCCGCTGCCGTAGGCCGGTCCGACATCGTCGGGTACGGCGCGCAGCGCGGCGCGGCGCAGGACGACCGGGCCGGGCCGCGGGGCGGGTTCCTCGCGCGCGTCGCGGGGGGTGTCGAGCAGGTCGACCGCGATGACGTCGGCGAGCCGGGGGACGGTGACCTCGCCGAGCTCCTGCGCGGCGCGGGCCTGGTCGGCGGCCATGCCGACCTGCGCGCCGCTCTCGGCCGGCGGGCGCTGCCGGGCGGCGGAGTCCTGCGCGGGCGCTTGCGTGGACAGGCAGACCGCGCGTACCCGGCCGTCGGCGTCCTTCAGCGGGGTGAGCACGAGACCACGGCTCAGTTCCGCGCCGAGCCGGGCCCGGGCCTCCTGCGGCCGGCCGCTCTCCAGCGCGAGCCGCATCGACCGGTCGGCCTCCTCGCTCGCGGCCCCCGGCGCGATGTGCGGCAGCCGCAGCCCGCGCATCGCGGCCTCGGGCAGGGCGAGGGCGTGTTCCATCCGGCGGTTGGCCCGCACCAGCCGCAGATCGGCGTCGAAGATCGCCAGCGGGAAGGGGGACTGCAGGAACGTCCACTCCTCCAGCGGCTCGCCCCGGGGCGGCTGCGCACGGGCCGTCACGGCGCTCACCACGAGCCAGTCGGTGACGCCGGTGTCCGAGGTCCGGCGGTGCGCGAGCACGCCCAGTTCGAGCAGCCGGCCGTCGCGGTGCCGCAGTGGGACGGTGCCGTTCCAGCGGTCCCGGCCGGCGACGATCCGCCGGGCCGCCGAGCCGTCGGTGGCGAGGAGCGCGGTGGCGGGCCGTCCGACGACGGCCGGTGAGTCGTAGCCGAGCAGCCGCTGTGCGCCTTCGCTCCAACCGGTGAGGATGCCCTGCTCATCGATGGTGGCCGTGGCCGTGTACGTCGACTGTCGCTCCATCGCCGCTCATCTCGCCCTTGCTCGGCAGCCTCTCCTGACCAGCATGATCCCGGGCGGCTGTGAGCACCAACGCAGGGTTGGCGGGAGGTCCCCGACCGGGTGCGACCGGCCGACGACCTCCCGCCGCGCGGCGGGCACTAACCGTTGGCCAGGGCCTGCACCCGGTCCAGCGCTCCGTTGAACTTGTCGTGGTCGCCGACGGTCGGGCCGGAGGAGGTGTACTGCCACATCGTGTAGTACGACCAGCCGGCCGGCAGGGTCCCCGGGTCCGAGGCGTAGCGGGCGATCCACAGCGGGTTGTTCGCGGCGAAGCCGCCGTAGTTGCCGGTGCACTGGGTCCACCAGCTGGTCGCCGTGTAGATCACCGCGTCCCGGCCGGTCAGCGACTTGTAGGTGGTGAGGAAGTCGGCGATCCAGCTGACCATCTGGCTCGCGGTCTTGCCGTAGCAGGCGGCGCCGTACGGGTTCCACTCGATGTCGAGCGCGCCGGGCAGGGTCTTGCCGTCCCGGGACCAGCCGCCGCCGTGGCCGACGAAGTAGCTCGCCTGGGTGGCGCCGCTGGTGGTGTCCGGGGTGGCGAAGTGGTAGGCGCCGCGGATCATGCCCACGTTGTACGAGCCGTTGTACTGCTGGGCGAAGTACGGGTTCGTGTAGTACGTGCCTTCCGTCGCCTTCGTGTACGCCCAGCGCACCCCGCTGTTCCACAGGGTCGACCAGGCGACGTTGCCCTGGTAGCCGGAGACGTCCACGCCCTCGGTCTGGGTGACGTCACCGGAGGCGGGGGTGCCGGCCCGGCCGTCGTGCGCGAGGACGCCCATGCCCATGTGGGCGGAGCCGCGGCTGGGCGTGGTCGCGGCGTGGGCGGAGGTGAGCGGGAGGGTGAGGGAGAGCGCCGCGAGCAGGGCCGTGACCAGGACGGCGAGGGGGCGCGGGCCGAAGGAGCGGTCGGAGCGGTCGGAGCCGGGTCTGTGCACGGGCATGACGTGCCTCCGGGGAATGGGGTGGGGGGAACGTGGCTGTGACCGTGTACCGGATGCCGCACTGGCGTGGGCATGCCATTGATTGGCTGATAAAGAAGCTACGCACGTAGATGACGGCGTGGGAAGGGGGTCCGGACGCCGCCGTTGGTCTAGCCCTGCGAAATACTTACAGAGCTGCGGCAATGACGACGTTTGACAGAAACTTTCAGGATCGCGAAACCGAGCAGGGGTGCTGACGTGCACGAGGACGGAAACGGCGACGCACATCGCGGCGCCCACCAGATGACGCCCACTGGTGCAGACCAGGAGTTCCTGGCGCTGGAACGGGAGTTGACCGTGCTGCTGAGGCGGGCCCGGGCCAACCAGGGCGAGATGGCCCGCGAGGTCCATCCCGACCTGGAGTCCTCCGCGTACGGCCTGCTCATCCGCCTGGACGAGTGCGGCGGCCAGCGGGCCACGGAGCTCGCCGGCTACATCGGCGTCGGCAAGGCCACCATGTCCCGCCAGCTGCGCGCGCTGGAGGAGCTGGGCCTGATCGCCCGCGAACCCGACCCCGCCGACGGCCGCGCCTGGCTGGTCACCCTCACCGACGAGGGGCGCGGCCGGGTCGGCAAGGTCCGCGAGGCCCGCCGCGCCCGCTACGTCCGGCAGCTCGCCCACTGGGACCGCCGCGAGGTCGCCGAACTCGCCCGCCTCCTGCACCAGTTGAACGGCGTCATGGAGAAGTAGGCCCCCGCAGCGGCCGCGCGCGGGAGAGCCCGGGCCGGCGGCCGCTCACAGCTCGGCGTAGACCACCGTCGCGTCGTCGTGCGTCTTGCTCCGCCCCAGGAACGCCCGCTCCTCGCGGTCCGCCGTCTCCAGCTCCCGCACCCGGTCCACCAGGGACCGGGCGCCCTGCTTCGCGACCGTCGCGAACAGGGCCTGCCAGTCGCCCTCGTGGAACTTCTCCGTCCAGCGGGTCGCGCCGTCCGTCAGCGCGGCCAGGGCACGGACCTCGCGCCGGGGCACCGTGCCGGCGACCGCGCGGGCGGCCACCGAGGGGTCGGCGGCGGCCGTGAAGAAGCCGCCCTCCTTGTTGCGCAGGGTGGCGTCCACCAGTGCGTCGGTGGCGAGCGCGGAGCGCGGGAGCCGGGCCAGCCGGTCGTCCAGGACCGGGGTGACCGTCCCGTCGGCGCCCTGCAGCAGCAGCGCGGAGTCGGACAGCACCAGGTACTCGACGGTGTCCGCGGACCAGCGGGCCAGGGCCACGGTCGCCTGCGGGGTTCGCGGGTGAGAAAGCTCACAGGTTTGCGCGTGGGCCTCCGCGGTGCGGCCGATCGCCCGCGAGAGAATCTCCGCCAGCGTCAGATCTCCGTGCGAAACGGTCAGTTCGGTCAGCGCGCCGCCGAGCCGCGCGGTGAACCAGGGGACGGAATGCAGACACCCCGTCGCACCGCGCGGCGGAGTCACCCCGTCCAGGACGATCACACAACCTCCCTGTCCGGAGCCGGGTAGTCCGACGGCGGCGAAGTCCTCGTTGGGTCGGTTCGCGGCACCGGGTTCCGAAACGAGATCAGTTCGCATCCAGCCAGTCTGCACGAGGCCTTCACAGGATCCGCCAAAGGCTGGCAATCGTCGCCGAATTGGCACGACCTCACTGGTCAGGCGCCTGTTTTGGGGTGGAATGATCCGCTCCGGGAAGGCGTGGTGGCGAATATTGCCAAAGCCTGCCCCGCGCGTCCAACCGGCAGGCCGCGAAGCGGCGTCACACGCGGCAGAGGAACTTGCCCGCCAACTCCCCTCCGATGTTCACTCCTTCGGGTGGCGGGTCAGGTGATGCGCGACCACCGCCCACCGGCGCTGGGAGGGTCGGGGACCGTACGAACCGGGTGTACGCAGCACTTGGCCCGACATGACGGGGCGCCACCCGGACCCATGGGTAGACGAGTTCAGGAATGCGAGCACCGGTGCAGATGAAGCGGCCTCGGCGCACAGGCAGGCAGACGGACCCCACGGGGACCGCCCGGCAGACACCCGTGGGCACCGGCCGCCCCACCCATGTGCGCACCCGGCTCATCATCGCCGTCGCCGTGGTGGCCGCCGCCGTCGCGGGAGCCGGCGCGCCCTCCCTGCTCACCGCCTCCCAGGACGTCAGCGACTCCCAGGACCTGGTGACGCTGGCCGCCCGCACCCAGGACGCCCTGGCCCTCGCGAACTCCCTCGCCGACGAGCGTGACGAGGTCACCTCCTACATCGCGGCCGGGCGCCCCGAGTCGAAGGCGCCCTCCGAGGACCGCAGCACCCGCGTCGACCGGCAGGTCGAGGACCTGCGCGCCGACCCGGACCTGCCGGCCACGCTGCGCACCGACCTCTACGGCATCTCCGTCACCCGGCGGGCCGCCCTCACCGGGAAGACCAGCGCGCTCCAGACCCACCAGGCCTACTCGGCCACGATCACCGAACTGCACCGGCTCGCCGAGCAGCTGGCCGACGAGACGCCCCCGCGGGCCGGCTCCGGCGCCCACGCGCTCGCCGAACTGGACACCGCCGTCCAGCAGTCCGCCGCGGCCCGCGGCCTGCTGCTCGCCGCGCTGAACGTGCCGTCCAGCACCCGCACCGTGATCAACCCCGTCACCGGCCTGCCCACCACGGCCTCCAGCACCTCCGAGGCCGACCGGAAGCAGCGCGACGAGCTGACCGCCGCCGCCCAGCAGTCCCGGCTGCGCGCCGACGCCGCCCTCGCCGACTTCCGCGCCACCGCCCCCAAGACGGCCGTCGACTCCTACGACTCCACGGTCACCGGTTCCGACGTCAACTCGGCCGAGAAGTACCTCGCCCGGCTCACCGCCCAGCCGACACTGGCCGACAGCGAGCTGACCACCAGCACCAAGAAGCTGGACGCCGCCCTGTCCGCCCGCGTCGACCTGATGCGCGGCGCGGAATCGGCCCTCTACGACCACCGCACCAAGGACCTGGCGAAACTCCGCGACGACGACGTCACGGCGCTGGAGATCCGCATCGCGGTCCTCGGCGCCCTGATGCTGGTGGCCGTGGGCCTCGCCACGGCCATGGCCCGCACCCTGACCCGCCCGCTGTCGGTGCTGCGCCGCGGCTCGGCCCGGCTGGCGGAGTCCGGCGATCCCACCACGCAGGAACCGATCGCCTTCACCGGCCGCAACGACGAGTTCGCCCAGGTCGTCCGCTCGGTCAACGCCCTGCACGCGCACGCGGTCGCCCTGCGCGAGCAGGCCGTCGCCGCGGGCGAGCGGGTGGCCACGCTGGAGACGGACCGCAAGCACCTGGTCGGGCAGCGGCAGAAGATGGCCGACGCCCGCGAGGCCCTCCAGGCCGAGCTGAGCCAGGCCGCCGAGCAGATGGAGCGGCTGCGCACCAGCATCGGCGGCACGTTCGTCAACCTGGCCCTGCGCACCCTCGGGCTGGTCGAACGCCAGCTCGCGGTCATCGAGGGCCTGGAGGACCGCGAGCAGGACCCGGACCGCCTCGCCACCCTCTTCAAGCTCGACCACTTCGCCACGGTCATGCGCCGCCACAGCGAGAACCTCCTGGTCCTGGCAGGCGCCGAGCACGTCCAGCAGCACCACGGCCCGGTGCCGCTGGTCGACGTGGTCCGTGCGGGCGTCAGTGAGATCGAGCGCTACGAGCGGGTCCGCATCGCGGCCCTCCCCCCGCACGCCCACGTCGCGGGCTTCGCGGCGGACGACCTCTCGCACCTCCTGGCCGAGCTGATGGAGAACGCCACGTCGTTCTCCCCGCCGGACCTCCCGGTGGAGGTCTCCGGCTGGCTCCTGGAATCCGGTGAGGTCATGCTCTCGGTCCAGGACGAGGGCATCGGCATGGCGCCCGACCGCCTGGGCCGCCTCAACGCCCGCCTGGCCGACTTCGACCCGGAGTCCTCCTACGACAGCGAGGGCGAGGCCGGCCTCGGCCTCGGTCTGTACGTCGTCGCCCGCCTGGCCCACCGCCACGGCGTCCGGGTGCAGCTGCGCGAGCAGAAGCAGGGCGGCGTCGCCGCGGTGGTCGTCCTGCCGGCCACCCTCCTCAGCGAGGCCCCGGCCACCGCCCTGCCCCCGCGGACCTCGGCCATGAGCAGCACGGGCACCTTCTCCCTCCCCGGCGCCGACGCCGAGGTCAACTCCAACGTCCTGCACGGCCGCACCCAGGGCACCGACCCCCTGGTCGCCCTGGCGGAACAGGCGGTCCGCGGGGCGGCTGCCTCCGGCGGTACGACCGAGGAGAGCGCCTCCGCAGTGCCGGCCGCGGAAGGTGCCGCCGGCACTCCGGCCGACGAGACCGACACTCCGGAGGAGCCGGCACTTCCGGCGACTCCGGGGACCCCCGCGGGCGACACCGCGACGACCTTCGGCACCCTCGCGGAGGAGCCCACATCCGCCGAACGGGACAGTGAGCCGGGGAGCGCCTTCGCCGGATCGGCCCAGGACGCCGTGCGGGACGCCTTCGGGGCCGGTGCCGGGGACCAGCTGGAGCGGGCAGTCCACGAACAGGCCGCCCCCGCCGCCCAGAACACGGAGACCCGACCGAAGGCCCCGGCGGAGACGTTCGCCGAGTCGACCATGGAGCTGCTGCTCCCGGACCTCACGGCGGAACCCACGGGCCCGGCAGCCGCCGACGGTGGACGCGCCCCGCAGGGGCCACCCGCACCCGACGACGAGAGCCGCACAGGTGGTGCGGGTGGGAACGAAATCCCTGCCGAAGGCGAAGGCGAGGCCGAGGCGGAGGAGGAACGGCTCACCAGCAAGGGCCTCCCCAAGCGCACACCCAGGATCACGGTCCCGACCCAGGCGGCCCCGCGCCAGCGGCCCCGCTCGGTGGACGCCGAAGCCCTCCGCAGGAGACTCGGCGGATTCCGCCACGGCGCCCAGGCCGGCTACCGCGACGTAGAGGCAGAGATCGCAGCACGTACCGAAAACGCCACGGGGGGCACAGCCGAGGAGGCAAGCAGTTGACCGCGCCCAGTACCTACGGACTGAGCAGTGAAGCCCGCAACCTGCACTGGCTGCTGACCAACCTGGTCGAGGAAGTCCCCGGCATCCAGTCGGTCGCCGTGGTCTCCTCGGACGGCCTGCTCCTGCTCTCCTCCGACCCGGGTCGCACGGAGGAGGCCCGGCAGGCCCGCGGAGAAAGGCGCAGCGGCCCCCGCGGCTCCTCCGCCGACCTGGCCACCATCGTCTCCGGCATCGGCAGCCTCACCGTCGGCGCCGCGAAGCTGATGGACTTCGGCGGCGTCAAGCACACGATGATCGCGATGGAGGAGGGCAGCCTGTTCGTGATGTCGATCAGCGACGGCTCGCTGCTCGGCGTGCACGGCAGCGCCGAGTGCGACATGAGCGTGGTGGCGTACCACATGGCGCTGTTCGTCGGCCGCGCCGGCCACGTCCTGACCCCGGAACTCCGCAGCGAGCTGCGCAAGTCCCTGGAGACCGAGTCGGCGGGGAGTGCCCGATGAGCGGCACGCCGAAGAACCTCCCCGTGCGCGGCGGCGACCGCAAACCCGCCCGGGTCCGCCCCTACTCGCTCACCGGCGGCCGTACCCGCTTCGGCCACGTCCTCCTCGTGGAGACGTTCGTCGCGGCGCTGGAGGCCCCGGACGAGCGCAAGGAACTGACGAATGGTTCCCTCACGGGTTCACAGGGCCGCGTCATGCCGGAGATGCGGGCCATCGTCGAACTGTGCCGCCGTATGCGCACGGTGGCCGAGATCGCCGCGCTGCTGAAGATGCCGCTCGGCGTGGTCCGCGTGTTGCTCAGCGACCTGGCGGACCAGGGAAAGATCCGCGTCTACGGAACGGGAACCGGTCACGGCACCGGCCGCCCGGACCGCGCTCTGCTGGAAAGGGTGCTGAGTGGACTCCGTCGTCTTTGAGGACACCGACGAGGACCTGAGGTCCTGGCAGACGGACCGCACCCGCGCCCCCATCGCCACGAAGATAGTCGTGGCGGGAGGCTTCGGGGTCGGCAAGACCACCCTGGTCACCTCCGTCTCGGAGATCACGCCTCTGCAGACCGAGGCGCTGATGACCGAGGCGAGCGAGGAGACCGACGACCTCACCGCCACCCCGGGCAAGCTCACCACCACGGTGGCCATGGACTTCGGCCGCATCACGCTCGACGACGACCTGGTGCTCTACCTGTTCGGCACGCCGGGCCAGCAGCGGTTCTGGTTCATGTGGGACGACCTGGTGCGTGGCGCGATCGGCGCGGTCGTCATGGCCGACACGCGCCGGCTGAAGGACTGCTTCCCGGCGCTGGACTACTTCGAGAGCTGTGGACTGCCGTACGTGGTCGCGGTCAACCACTTCGACGGCACCGAGCTGTTCGAGCCGGAGGACGTACGGGAGGCGCTGACGATCCCCGCGCACGTCCCTGTCATGATCATGGATGCGCGGCGCCGGATCTCGGTCATCGAGACCCTGCTGTCCCTGGTCGGCCACGCGCTGGACGAAACCCCCGAGTAGTCCCCGAGCAGTACCCGTTAGGAGTCCCCACCCGCATGCGGAAGATACTCGTCGTCGGAGCCGGCCAGTCCGGTCTCCAGCTCGCCCTCGGCCTGCAGTCGCACGGCTACGAGGTCACCCTGATGTCGAACCGGACCGCGGACGAGATCCGCACCGGCCGGGTCATGTCGACGCAGTGCATGTTCCACACGGCGCTGCAGCACGAGCGCGATCTGAAGCTGAACTTCTGGGAGTCCCAGGCCCCGAAGATCGAAGGACTCGGCGTCTCGGTCGCGGCCCCCGGCTCGCACGACCCCGGTCCCACGCAGCGGGCCATCGACTGGGTGGGCAAGCTGGACGGGTACGCGCAGTCGGTCGACCAGCGGGTGAAGATGGCCGGCTGGATGGAGACCTTCGCGCAGCGCGGCGGCCAGCTGGTCATCCACGGCGCGGCGGTCGGCGACCTCGACTACTTCTCCCGTACGTACGACCTCGTCCTGGTCTCGGCGGGCAAGGGCGAGCTGGTCCAGATGTTCGGCCGCGACGCCTCCCGCTCCCCGTACAGCGAGCCGCAGCGCGCGCTGGCGGTGTCGTACGTCCACGGTCTCGGCCCCCGCCCGGAGCACCCGGACTTCCTGGCCGTCCGCTGCAACCTCGTCCCCGGCGTCGGCGAACTGTTCGTCATGCCGACCCTGACCACCTCCGGCCCGGCCGACATCCTGTTCTGGGAGGGCATACCCGGCGGCCCGCTCGACGTCTTCAACGGCGTCAAGGACCCGGCCGAGCACCTCTCCCTGACCCTGGAACTCATGGAGAAGTTCACGCCCTGGGAGTACGCGCGGGCCACGAAGGTCGAACTGACCGACGCGGGCGGCACCCTGGCCGGCCGCTACGCCCCGACGGTCCGCAACCCCATCGGCCGCCTCCCCGGCGGCGGCCTGGTCCTGGGCGTCGCGGACGTCGTCGTGGCCAACGACCCGATCACCGGCCAGGGCTCCAACTCCGCCTCCAAGTGCGCGGCGTCGTACCTCGCCTCCATCCTGGAGCACGGCGACAAGCCGTTCGACGAGGAGTGGATGCAGGCCACCTTCGACCGGTACTGGGACACCGCGCAGCACGTCACCAAGTGGACGAACGCGATGCTCATGCCGCCGCCGGAGCACATCCTGAACCTCATCGGCGCGGCCGGCCAGCTCCAGCCGGTGGCCGACCGCTTCGCCAACGCGTTCAACGACCCGGCCGACTTCGAGAACTTCTTCTACGACCCGGAGAAGACGGCCGCCTACCTGTCCTCGGTCGCGGGCGCCTGAGCATCCGGTCGTACGGCACCGAGTACCGGATTGGACGCCAGCGGTGACAGCTGGACGTTCGCTCCGGGTCTCGGTGCCTGTACGACCTTGCCGTCGCCCACGTACATCGCCACGTGGGTCGCGTCCGGGAAGTACACCACCAGGTCGCCGGGGCGGAGGTCGCCGAGCGGGATCCGCTTCAGGCGCTGCCACTGCTCCTGGCTGGTGCGGGGGATGGATCTGCCCGCGTGCTCCCAGGCCTGGGAGGTGAGGCCCGAGCAGTCGTAGGCGCCGGGGCCCGTCGCGCCCCACACGTACGGCTTGCCGAGCTGGTACAGGGCGTAGCGGACCGCGCGGGCGCCCTCGGGGGAGGCGGGGCGGTCCGCGGGGAGGGAGCCGGAGGCGGCGAGCTTCTGCTGGGCGGCGGTCACGCCCCGCTGTTCCAGCGCGACGACCGCGGCCAGCTGGGCCGGGGTGAGGGAGGCCAGCAGGCGCTCCACGCCGGCCAGCCTCCGCCGCACGGCGTCGCGCTGCTTCTTCTGCTGGTCGGCGAGGGTGAGCTGGTCGTCCAGGGCCTTGCGGGCCGCCCGGGCCAGGGTGTCCCGCCGCCGCTCGGCGGTGGCCAGCCGCTGCACCGTACGGGCCTGCACCCGGGCCAGTTCGCCGATCACATGGCTCTCGTCCAGCGCGGCCTGCGGATCGGGGGCGAGGAGGACGCGGACGTACGGGCCCAGGCCGTCGGTGCCCTGGTACTGCCGGCGGGCCAGCCGGCCGGCGTCGGTGCGGCTGTCCTGCAGTGCGAGGCGGGCGCGGGCCAGCTCGCCGTCCAGGCGGGCAACCTCCGCGCGCCGGCGCCGCAGCTTCTCGGCGGTGGCGTTGTAGGTCTCGGTGGCCTGTTCGGCCTGCCGGTACAGCTGCTGAAGCTCCGTCAGCAGCTGGGACACGGACCGCTGGGGAGCCGGTGCGGCCGCGGCGGGCGCGGGCACGAGGACGGCCTGCGCCGCCAGCACGGTCGTACAGGCCAGGCGTGCGAGCATTCCTGACACAGGATCACCTCGGGTGCGGGGAGGGATTCCCGGCGGGCGGGCTGTTCGCCTCCTATCGCACCGCGATAATCAGATGTGTCCGTGCGGGGCGCGCTCCCGGCGTGCGCGGTTCGGCGCAAGCAGTCACTCGTTCGTGGCGTCCGGGGCGGCGGGCGGCGCGGCGGCCGGCTTCGACCAGGGCCACCTGAGCCTGCCGCCGGAGGTGTCGTCCGGGTCGTACTGGTACTTCCACCCCTGGATCAGCCCCAGCCGCCTGCTGTGCCCCCTGGGCACCCGGTGGTAGACGAGCACCGTGGGCGGGCCGCCGTCCGGATCCGGGACGGGGATGCGGTAGGTCTTCGGCGGGTGCCCGGTGGGCCCGACCATGACCGGGAGCACGCGCCCGTCCATCGGGCCGCCCTCGAAGGGGGTGTCCTGACTCTTCACGGCTTCAGTCTCGCTTCAGCAGATTCTTGTGAGGACCCCAGGACTTCAGCCCTGGGAGGAATCGCCGTGTGCGGCGGGGTGGGCGCTGCGCCCGCACGCCGGCGGTTTCGCTCGATCGGGTGATGATTGGGGAACGTGCGGTGGGCAGTCGTATGTGTGTGTAGGTTTCGTGATCCTCAAGCTGGTGATGCAGGTCAGGCTGTTGCCGACGCCGGTGCAGGCGGCGGCACTGGAGGCGACCCTGCGCGCTTGCAACGAAGCGGCGACCT
Source organism: Streptomyces puniciscabiei (assembly GCF_006715785.1). Taxonomy (NCBI): domain Bacteria; kingdom Bacillati; phylum Actinomycetota; class Actinomycetes; order Kitasatosporales; family Streptomycetaceae; genus Streptomyces; species Streptomyces puniciscabiei. The sequence continues at coordinate 1,718,464 of NZ_VFNX01000001.1, read as the reverse complement.
GGGCCAGTGGCGTGGCGTTCGAGAAGGACGTGAAGAGGAACTTCGCGCTGCGTGAGCACACCTACTGTCAGATCAAGAACCGCTGGGGGCTGGGGGCGCAGGCCACCCAGCATGTGACCAAGAAGGTGTGTGACGCGTACACCACGTTGAGGGCCAACCTGAAGGCCGGAAACTTGGGCAAGCCCGGCTCGAAGCGGTACGAGCAGGCCTTGGCGAAGCCAGTCGCCTTCCGGGCGGAGTCCGCCCAGCCGTACGACGACCGGATGCTGTCCTGGCAGATCGCCGAGCGGAGGAGCTCCATCTGGACTGTGCACGGGCGGGTGAAGGACGTGGCGTTCACGGGCTCCTGTGAGCAGCTCGCCGCCCTGGTTCTGTACCGAAGGGGCGAGTCTGACCTGGTTTGCCGGGACGGCATGTGGTTCCTGTACGCCACCTGCGAGGTTCCCGAAGCACCCGCGAACACCAGCCCGGTGGACTTCCTCGGGATCGACCTGGGCGTCGTCAACATCGCCACCACTTCCGACGGCGAGATCACGGCCGGGCGCGAGCTCTACCGCATCCGGGTCCGGGAACGGACGCTGCGCGCCAAGCTGCAGAAGAAGAACACGCCCTCCGCCAAACGGCGTCTGAAGAAGCGGCGGCGCAAGGAGGCGCGGCGGGCGAAGGACATCAACCACAAGATCGCGAAACATGTAGTGGCCGAGGCAGAACGCACCGGTCGCGGGATCGCCCTGGAAGGCCTGACGGGCATCCGCGAGCGGGTACGGCTTCGCAAGCCCCAACGGGCCACCCTCCACAGCTGGTCGTTCGCCCGGCTGGGGGCGTTCATCGCGTACAAGGCCCGCAGGGCGGGGGTGCCGGTGGTGTATGTCGACCCGGCGTACACGTCGCGCACCTGCGCCGAGTGCGGGTACAACGACAAAGCGAACCGGGTCTTCCAGGCCTGGTTCGCATGCCGGAACTGCGGATTCGTTGGTCACGCAGACCGGAACGGCTCCCGCAACATCCGCGCCAGAGCGTTGGAGTTGTGGCGACGCGGGGCCCAGTCAACGGCCCCTGCCCATCACCGCGTCAGCGGGATGGGGCTGGACGCGAACGCAGCGCCACAGCCAGTGGCACCCGTTGGGCAAGCCTGGGACTCTACTCCCGGGTCGTTGACTCTCGGCCATCCTCGCCGAGCGCGCCGACGACGGCGGCCGTCTGCGGGTCCCGGGCCGCGGTCACGGTGAGTACGGCCACGAACTGCTCCACCAGCCAGGCGCGCAGCTCCTCCACCGGGGGCTGCTTGTCCTCGTCCAGCCAGATCAGGGAGGCCGCCTCCACGGCCGTGATCCAGGTCCGGACGGTCATGCGCAGGCGGGGGCCGGGCTCGGCGACACCGAGGTGGCGGTAGATGTGCTCGGCGGCGGCCCGCCGCACCCCGTCCACGATGGCGGTCGTCCGGGACGTCTCCACCACGCTGCCGCCCTGGAGCAGCGCGCTGAAGCCGGTGTCGTGCTCGTCGACGAAGCTCAGATACCGGTCCAGGGCGCGGGACAGGCGGGGCAGCAGGGGGCCCTCGCGGGGCTCGTCGAAGCACAGCTGCAGCTCTTCGGCGGCCGAGCGCAGCGCGGCCTCGTACAGCTGCTGCTTGCCGCCCGGGAAGTACCGGTACACCAGGGGGCGCGACACTCCGGCGGCCTCCGCCACGTCGTCCAGCGACACGTCCTCGGGGGCGCGGTGGGCGAAGAGGTTCAGGGCGGCGGCGAGGAGCTGGCTTCGCCGCTCCTCGACGCTGAGGCGGCGGTAGGCGGGGGTGGCGGCGGGCGGGGTCATGCCGGGAAGCCTAATCGCTCCGCTCAGCAGCCCGTCCTTCGTCTGCCGGTCCGCTGTGGCTGGTCGCGCCCGCGCGGCGGAGCCGCATATCGACACCCGTCCCGCGCCCCTACGGGGCGTTGCCCCGCGCTCCTACGCCAGCAGCCCCGACGACCTCCACAGCCGCCGTCCGACCCCCCGCAGCACCCCGATGTCGTCCAGGAAGTCCGTCAGCCGCTTCGCCCCCGTCTGCATGACCTCCCGGCGATGCCCGCTCGCCTTCACCTGGGCCATCGCCTCCCGCTTGTCCAGCCCCACATTCGTGTAGACCTCGGGGTTGACGAACGCGACGGAGAACACCCGGGCGAACTCGCCGGAGGTGATCCGGGTGAACTCCTGGGACCACTTCGGTGCCGTCACCATCTGGCGCCGGAGTTCCTCGCGGGCGTACCGGACGTGCCGGGCCTCCTCGACCACGTGGATGCGGGTGACGCCACGGATCAGCGGCTGGATCCGCTCGTCCGGGAAGGTCAGCCGCTGCATCCAGTCCAGCACCTCCTCGCCGAGGAGGGTGGCGGTGAAGGAGCCGGGGGTGGTGGAGATGGTCTTGAAGAGGCGGCCGAGATTCTGGTGGGCCTTGGCGACCGGGTACCAGGGCGTGCCGCCGTGCGCGATGAGGCGCGCGAACATCTTGGAGTGCCGGCACTCGTCCTCGATCTCGGTCAGCGCGTAGCGGACGTGTGCGCTCGTCGCCGCCTTGTCGTAGATGTGCCGGACCAGCAGCTGCATCAGGATGATCTCGAACCAGATGCCGAGCGAGGCCAGCGCCGCCGCCTCGTGCTGGGAGAGCAGGATCCGCTGCTCCTCGCCCATCCGCTTCCACAACGGCGTGTCGTAGAGCGAGACCAGCTCCGGCGGCCAGAACCACTTGCCCTCCTCGAAGGGCGCGTCCCAGTCCAGCTCCTCGTCCGGGTCGAAGGAGTGCTTGGCGGAGGAGGCGAGCAGCCGTTCGGCCACCTGCTCCCGGTCCTTGAGCAGGCCGAGCGCATCGCGCAGGCCGTCCAGCGCGTCCGCTTCCGTCAGGGTCGTCATGGCTCCCTCACCTCGTTACCCGGGGGTAGTCGTCCTGGCACTTATGAGACTGCTTGTCAGCAAGCCCGTCAATCCCTTGCGCATGACTTGTTGACTTCGCGTCTACGTGTGAGCCTGCGGGGTATGCCGACCCATGACCTGTACGCCAACGAGCCCGGTGACTCCCCCTGGCAGGTGCCCGCGAGCGGCGCCGCCCGGTTCACCTGGGAGTACGACGACGGCCGCGAACGCCTGCTCGCCCTGTACCAGAAGGGCAAGGACAAGCAGTGGGACGGGCAGACCCGCATCGACTGGGACCTGGAGGTCGACCCGTACGACGCCCTCGGCACCCCCGATGAGTCCATGTCCCTGTACGGCACCAGGTACTGGGACAAGATGACCGAGAAGGACAAGGGTGAGCTGCGGCGGCACTACGCCTCCTGGCAGTTCAGCCAGTTCCTGCACGGCGAGCAGGGCGCGATGATCTGCGCGGCCCGGATCGTGGAGTCGGTGCCCGACCTGGACGCCAAGTTCTACTCCGCGACCCAGACCATGGACGAGGCCCGGCACGCCGAGATCTACGGCCGGTTCCTGCACGAGAAGATCGGGCTGGTCTATCCGATCAACGACAACCTCCAGTCCCTGCTCGGCGACACGCTCCGGGACAGCCGCTGGGACATGCCGTACCTGGGCATGCAGGTCCTCATCGAGGGGCTGGCGCTGGCCGCGTTCGGGATGATCCGGGACACCACCGACAAGCCGCTGCCCAAGCAGATCCTCACCTACGTCATGCAGGACGAGGCCCGGCACGTGGCCTTCGGCCGGCTGGCCCTGCGGGACTACTACAAGCAGCTCACCGACGCCGAACTGCGCGAGCGCGAGGAGTTCGTCATCGAGGGCTGCTATCTGATGCGGGACCGGCTCAGGGGCGTGGAGGTCCTGGAGAACTTCGGCATCCCCAAGGCCGAGGCGGAGGCGCTGAGCGAGCGCTCCGAGTTCCTCCAGCTGTTCCGCAGGCTGCTGTTCAGCCGGATCGTGCCCTGCGTCAAGGACATCGGCCTGTGGGGCAAGCGGCTGCAGGAGGCCTATGTCGACATGGGCGTCTTCGAGATGGGCGACTCCAACCTGGACCTGCTCATGGCCCAGGACGAGGAACTGGCCGAGCGGCTGGACGCCGAGCGGTTCGCGACCGAGGAGCGGGAGCGGGTGGCCGAGGTGCAGGAGGCCATCGAGTCGGGGGCGGCGGAGGGCTGAGGCGGCGCTGGGCCGAGGGCGGGTGCCGGGCCGCTCGTCCGGGTGCAGTAACGGGTCGTTCACCCCGGTGCAGTAGCGTGCGGGCGTGTCCATGCCTCCGTCACCGCAGCAGCCGTACCCCAACGGCCCCCAGCAGCCGCCGAACCCCTACGGCCCGCCCCCGCAGGCGGCCCCGGGTCCGTACGGCCCGCAGCCCCCGCAGGCCGCCCCCGGCCCGTACGGCTACCCGCCGCAGGCGCCGTACCCGCCCCAGCCCGGATACCCCCAGCAGCCGTACCCGGGCTGGGGCGCGCCGCCCATGGCCCCGCTGCCGAAGAAGCGGCGGGTCGGGCTGATCCTGGGGATCGTGGCCGGTGTCGTCGCAACGGTCGTCGTGGTGCTCGTCGTGATCGGGATGGCGGTCGAGAGCGGCTTCCCCGAGGCGAAGAACAAGCTGACGCTGCCCCAGACCCTGATCGACGGCAAGTACCGGCTCGCCAAGGACCTCTCCGCCACCGAGGGCAAGAAGATCGAGGACGAGGCCGACGGCGCCTGGGACGCCAAGGACACCCATGGAGTCGTCGGCACCTACACCCTGGGCGGTGACGCCGCCAAGGGCACCGTGGTGGTGTCGGGCATGTACGGCAGGTTCAAGAACGCCGACCTGGTCCGCCGGGAGGCGATGAAGGGCTTCGCCGAGGGCGGCAGCAACCCCGAACTGGCGGTCGCCCCCAAGGAGTTCCACCTGCAGACGACGATCAGCTGCGAAGTCGCGACCCAGGAGCAGGCGGGCACGAAGATCACCATACCCGCGTGCGTCTGGGCCGACGGCAACACCAGCGCCACGGTGGCCTTCGTGGACACGCCGCTCGCCTCGCAGAGCCCGTCGGACGTCGATCTGGCGGCGCTCGCCAGGCAGACCGTCCAGATCCGCTCCGAGGCGGTCGAGCCGATCTGACCGCCGGCCCCTCGGCCGGTGCTCACCGGCCGAGGACCGCCCGCATCACGTCCCGCGCGATCGGCGCCGCGTCGCCGCCGCCGCTGATCTCGCCCCGGTCCGCCGAGGCGTCCTCGACCACCACCGCGACCGCCACCTGCGGCTCCAGGGAGTCGTCGGCCTGCGCCCAGGAGACGAACCAGGCGTACGGCACGCCCGTGTTGCCGACCCCGTGCTGCGCGGTGCCGGTCTTGCCGCCGACCTGGGCACGGGGGATGGCCGCCCGGCGGCCGGTGCCCTCCCGGACCACGTCGGTCATCAGCTCCTTCAGCCGCTCGGCCGTCGAGGGGTTCAGCACCTGCCGCACCGGTTGCACCCCGCTCCCGGCCACCGTCTCACCGCTGCGCCTAGTCGTCCGCTCCACCAGGTACGGCGACCGCAGCTGCCCGCGGTCCGCGACGGCCGCCGCGACCATCGCCATCTGCAGCGGGGTGGCCCGCGTGTTGTACTGCCCGATCGAGGACAGCGCCAGCTGCGCCCGGTCCACGTGCGGGTCGAAGGTGCTGGGCGCCACGGAGAAGGGGATCCGCAGCCGGGTGTCGTTGAACCCGAACGCCTGCGCCGTGGCCACCATGTCCTTCACCCCGACGTCCACGCCCAGCTTGGCGAACACCGTGTTGCAGGACCACTCGAAGGCCGACCGCAGCGAGGCGTCCCGGCAGCCGTCGGCCTCGTTGGTCAGCCGGGTCGTGGTGCCGGGCAGCCGGTAGGGGTCGGGTGAGTCGGTGCGCGCGTCCAGGTCGGTGACCAGGCCCGCGTCCAGCGCCGCCGCCGCGGTGACCACCTTGAACGTCGACCCCGGCGGATAGGTCTGCCGTACCGCCCGGTTGAGCATCGGCTTCTCCGGGTCGTGGTTGAGCCGTGCCCACGCCGAGGCCACCGCCTCGCCGTTGCCCGACAGCACCCCGGGGTCGTACGACGGACTCGACACCAGCGCCAGGATGCGGCCCGTGGCCGGATCGATCGCGGCCACCGCGCCCTTGCGCCCGGCCAGCCCCCGGTACGCCGCTTCCTGCGCACGGTGGTTCAGCGTGGTGACGACGTTTCCGGCCGGACCGGGCCCGCGCGTCATGTCGTTCCACAGCGGCAGCGGCGAGAGCATCGGATCCGTGCCGGAGAGCACCCCGTCCCCGGCGTGCTCCAGGAACGTGGTGCCGTACGACTGCGAGGCGAAGCCGGTGACCGGCGCGTACAACGGGCCGTACTTGTAGGTGCGTTCGTAGCGCAGCTGCTCGCCGGTGTCCACCGAGCCGGTGATCGGCTGGTCGCCGACCAGGATGTCGCCGCGCGGATGGCTGTAACGGGCGATCTCGGCGCGCCGGTTGGCGGGGTTGTCGGTGTAGACCCGGGACTGCACCACCTGCACGCGGGCCGCGTTGACCAGCAGCGCCGCCAGCAGCAGCGTGCAGAACGCGCAGGCGTGCCGGATGTAGCGCGCCATCGGCCGCCCGCCCTCGTGGAAGCCGCCGTACTCGCTCACGGTGCCTCCCGACCGTCGTACTGGTTGCGGGCCGAGTCGCTCACCCGGATCAGCAGCGCCACGATCGCCCAGTTGGTGACCACCGAGGAGCCGCCCTGGGCGAGGAACGGCATCGCCATGCCGGTCAGCGGGATCAGCCCGGTGACCCCGCCCGCGATCACGAAGACCTGCAGCGCCAGGATCGAGGCCAGCCCGACCGCGAGCAGCCGGCCGAAGGGCTCGCGCAGGGCGAGGCCCGCCCGGTAGCCGCGCTCCACCAGCAGCGCGTACAGCAGGATGACGGCCGCGAGCCCGGCGAGCCCCAGCTCCTCGCCCGCCGTGGCCAGAATGAAGTCCGACTTGACGGCGAAGCCGATGAGGACGGAGTGCCCGAGCCCCAGCCCGGTGCCGAGCACACCGCCGGCGGCGAACGCGAACAGCGACTGGGAGAGCTGGTTCGGTCCCTGCCCGGCCTCGATGGTGCGGAAGGGATGCAGCCAGTCCTCGATCCGCTGGTTCACATGCGGCTCCGTCCGCCCGACGGCCACCGCACCGAGGACGGCGAGCAGCAGGCCGACCGCGATCCAGCCCGTCCGGCCCGTGGCGACGTACAGCAGCACCACGAACAGCCCGAAGAACAGCAGCGAGGTGCCCAGGTCCCGCTCCAGGACCAGCACCCCGACGCTCAGCAGCCAGATCGTCACGATCGGCCCGAGCACCCGCCCGGTCGGGAACTGCAGCAGCCACAGCTTGCGGCCCGTGTACGCGAGCGCGTTGCGGTTGGCGGCCAGATAGGCGGCGAAGAACACCGCGAGCAGCACCTTCGCGAACTCACCCGGCTGGATGGAGAATCCGGCGAGCCGGATCCAGATCCGCGCGCCGTTGACCGCCGGGAACAGGATCGGCAGCGCGAGCAGCCCGAGCGCGGCGGCCACGCACACGTACGCGTACCGCTGCAGCACCCGGTGGTCGCGCAGCACCAGCACGACGCCGATGAACAGCCCGATGCCGAGCGTGGACCACACGAGCTGGGCCGGCGCCGCCCGGTCGTGCGGGGTCTCCAGGTCCAGCCGGTAGATCAGGACCAGCCCGAGCCCGTTGAGCAGCACCCCGATCGGCAGGAACAGCGGGTCGGCGTACGGCGCCCGGATGCGCACCGCGAGGTGCGCGGACAGTGCGAGCACCCCGAGCCCGGCGCCGTAACCGACGGCCCCGGGCGGAACGGTGTGGGTCCGTGCCAGACCGACCGCGCAGTAGCCGTACACCGACAGCAGTACGGCCAGCACGATCAGGGCGAGTTCGATGCCACGGCGCCGGGGGAGGCGTACGACGGCTCCGGGAGCCTGCGCCGCCGCCACGGTGGTTCCGGCCTTGGTCATGCCGGGAACCTACCCAAATAGGGCGACTTGTGTGGCGGGGCGCGCCCCGGACCACCGGGGTGCCCGGGCTCTCTACCGCCCGTCACCCACCGGCAGGACGAGCGTGGCAACGGCCCCGCCGTCCACCGCGTTGGCGAAGAACAACCGCGCCCCCAGAACCTCCGCCTGCCCCACGGCGATGGTCAGCCCCAGCCCGTGCCCGGTGGCCCCGCCCTCGGTACGGAACCGCTGCGGCCCGTGGGCCACCAGATACTCCGGATACCCGGCGCCATGATCACGCACGGTCACCACGGCCCCGTTCACCGTCAGCACCACCGGCGGTGCGCCGTGCTTGTGGGCGTTGGCCACCAGGTTCCCCAGCACCCGCTCCAGCCGCCGCCGGTCGGTCTCCACCCGCGCGTCGGTCAGGACGCGCACCTCCGTGTCGGTGCCCGAGGCCCGTACCACCCGCCGGGCCAGCGCACCCAGCTCCTCCGTGTCCACCTCGAGCTTCTCCCGCCCGGTGTCCAGCCGGGAGATCTCCAGCAGGTCCTCGGTGAGGGTCCGCAGCGCCGCCACCCGGTCCCGCACCAGCTCCGTCGGCCGCCCCGGGGGCAACAGCTCCGCCGCAGCGTGCAGCCCGGTCAGCGGGGTGCGCAGCTCGTGCGCCACGTCCGCGGTGAACCGCTGCTCGCTCAGCAGCTTGCTCTGCAGGCTCGACGCCATGGAGTCCAGCGCCGCCGCCACCGCGGCCACCTCGTCCTGGGGCCGGGACGGATCCTTCGTACGGGGGTCGTCGACGCGCGCGTCCAGGTCGCCCGCGCTGATCCGCCGGGCCACCCGGGCCGTGCCGTGCAGCCGCCGGGTCACCCGGGTCACCGCGAACACGCCGACGAGCACCGTCGCCCCGATCGCGAGCACCGACGACCACAGGATCGAATTGTCGAGCGCGGCGATGGTGCGGGACTGCTGGGAGTAGTCGACCGCCACGGCGAGGGCCCGGTGCCCGGCCACCGGGCCCGCCGCCCACATGGTCGGCCGCCCGTCGTGCCGGGACACCATGGTGCCGCGGTCACCGGCCGCCGCCATGGCGCGCAGCGGCGCGGGCAGTCCCTCGGGGTCCACCCCGGCGTTCGGCATCAGCGTGTCCCCGGCCTCGTACGCCTCGGTGGCGTCCGCGAGGCGGGACAGGGCCGTGCTGCGGGCCTGGCCGACGGTCTGGTTGGTCACGGAGACGTGCACCAGGACGCCGAGCAGCGCGGCCAGGGCACAGCACATCACCGTGATGAACGCGGCCGCCTTCACGGCGAGCGCCCCGGCCCACTGGGGCAGTGCGAGCCTCATCGGGCGCTCGCCGAGGAGGAGAGGGAGGAGGTGGGGAGGGAGGGAGAGGAGGCGGACGGGGAGGTGGACGGCGAGGGGGAGGCCGACGGCGAGGGCTTCTTGGCGTGGCGGCCGTTACCGGTGTGCAGGTACTCGTCGCGCGAGAACACCATCGCCCGCTGCCCCGGGTCCCACGCCCAGGTCGTGCGGTACTCGTAGCCGGAGATGTCGGCCGGCGAGCGCTCGATCAGCGCCCGGCCGGCCAGCTCCACGCCGATGATCGCGTCGTTGTCGGCCAGCACCTGCACCAGCCGGTGCTTCTCGACGGTGTAGACCCGCACGCCGGTCTGGTTGGTCGGGTAGAGCCGGAAACCCAGCGTCATGTCGTCCCGGCCGTCGCCGGTGAGGTCCCGGTAGTACGGCGTCAGCAGCGGGCAGCGGGCCCGGTCGCCGCCCGGCCGGCAGTCCTTCAGCCGGGCCACGGTCGCGTGGTAGGCCCCCTTCGACCCGTAGTCGTCCGGATGCGCCCTGACCTCGGCCTCCACCACGTCCGCCGGGTCCACCTTACGGATGTCGTCGCCGGGGACCGTGATGCCCTTGACGACCTCCCTGGTCGCCACGTCGTAGGGGTAGGCCGGGCTGGACGCCGGACGCAGGTCCGGCCAGAGCTTGGCGGGGCTCACGGCCGCCGGGGTGGCGCCGGCGCCCCGCAGCCCGCCGGCGTCCCCGCAGGCCGCTGCCGTCGCCGACAGCAGGGCGACGGCGGCCGCGGTGACGGCGATGCGCGCGGGACGGCGGGCTGGCACGGTGCTCCTGGGGTGTCGGGGTCACTGGGGTCGCTCGGGCCCCGTACACCTTATGCGTAGACGAGTAAATTCCGATGTAAGTACTTTTTGCGCCCGTGAGGGTGACGCTCAAGAGAGGCTACTCGGCGTGCGAAAAGACGCTACTGGCCGGTGAGGGCTTGCTGCTTCGCCGGTGAAGAGCCGCTGGTCGGCCGGGGAGGAGACGCTGCGCGGCCGGCGAGGAGATGCTGCGTGGTCGCCGAGGCTCGCCGCTCGGTCGCCGAGGCTCGCCGCTCGGCCGCTGGGAGGCGCTACTCGGCCAGCTCCTCCAGCAGCCGCACCGTCGACAGGCCGGTGCGCAGGTACTCCACGAACAGCTCGTTGTGCAGCGCCCACGCCGAGCGCCGGGCCCGGATCAGCTGGACCACCTCGTCCGGCGGGGCGTGCCCCCGCTGGAGCAGCGCGTGCGCGACGACCAGGCCCGAGCGGTTGTACCCGTGGTAGCAGCGCACGAGCACCCGGCGCCCGGCGTCCAGCGCGTCGTTCGCCGCCCGCGCCAGCCGGATCACCCCGGCGAGCTGCGTCCCGTCCAGCGGGCCGTCCGGTATCGGCCACACATGGTGCTCGACCCCCGGATCGGGGCCGTACCCCGGCAGCCGCAGCAGCGTCTGCACCACGTCGAACTCGTCGCGTACGACGGCGAGCTCCAGCCGTCCCGAGCGGCCCCGGAACTCGTGCCCGCCCATCCACAGGCCGGGCACGATCTCGTTCCACGGGCTCTTCGGAGCCGGTACGTCGGGCTGCTCTCCGCGGATCCGCAACGGCGCCTCCCCAACTCCCCCTCGCGGGGCCGTCCTCCACGGTAACCGGTCTTGCCCCAGGAGCACCCCGGCTGTTCCCATGGTCGAGGGGTGATGGCGCATGAGCGCACTGCGCGTGGTGCCGGCCTATCGGCACGGCCGGGAGCGGCTGTACGTCTGCCGCCCGGACGGAAGCAATGTCGCCTGGTACGACCGCGAGACGGGCCGGGTCAACCTGCTCGGCCAGGAGTCCAGGGACGACGTACTGGAAGCCCTGAAGCCGTTCCTGACCGGCCCGGTGACCGTGGGCCCGCCGCCGGTGCCGACCCCCGCGGAGCTCGCCCGGCTCACCCTGCACCCCGACGACGACCTCGCGCCCAACCGCCCCGGCGAGGCCCTGCTCGTCGCCCTCGACCGCGATCCCGGCCCCGCCCACCGGCTGCGCCCGGACCCGCGCCGCCGCGCCCTGCTGGCCGAGGAGACCATAGGCGGGGTCCTGGACGGCCTGGAGGGCGCCGGCTGGCACACCCTGCACTCCATAACCCTGCCCGGCGGCGACCGCATCCACCATCTGCTGCTCGGCCCCGGCGGCCTGTTCGCCGTACACGCCCTGTACGCCCGCAAGGCCCGGGTCCTGGTCGCCGACCCGATGGTCACCGTCGGCCGCCGCGAGGGAGAGCCGCTGCTGCGCCGGCTGCGCGCCGCCGCCGACCGGGCCTCCTACGCCCTGACCGCCGAGGTGCGCCCCGTACTGGCCCTGGCGGGCCCCGCCGAGGTGACGGTGAGCGCCGCGCCGCGCTCGGTGCGCATCCTGCAGGACACCGAGCTGGCGGGCCTGGCCCGGTTCGGCGGCGTACTGAAGCCGGCGGACGTGGAGGCACTGCACGGGATGGCACGGGACCGGAACACGTGGGGGAGGGTGTAGGCCGGGGGAGGGCGCGGGTGTGGGTCGGGGGAGGGCGCGGGTGTGGGTCGGGGGAGGGCGCGGGTCAGGGCAGGGGCGTGGGTCGGGGGAGGGCGCGGGTCAGGGCAGGGGCGTGGGTCGGGGGAGGGCGCGGGTCAGGGCAGGGGCGCGGCCGCGTCCGGATCCAGCAGGCCGGCCATCGGATCACCGAGGTCCTGCAGCCGCGGCGCGATGTCCCCCGCCTGGAACTCCAGCTGAGCGGGGCTGCGGCAGTCGGCGACCTCCTCCCAGGTCACCGGCGCGGACACCAGCGGGGCCCGGCGGGCGCGCAGCGTGTACGGCGTGGCCGTGGTCTTGCGGGCCGCGTTCTGACTCCAGTCGACGAACACCTTCCCCGGCCGGAGGCTCTTCGTCATCCGGTGCACCACCAGCCGCGGCATCGCCCGCTCGGCCTCCACGGCGAGCGCCTTCGCGTACTCGCTGGTCTCCTCGGACGACGAGCCCCGCACGGCGGCCAGCAGATGCAGCCCCTTCGACCCGGCCGTCTTCGGGTGCGCCTCGATGCCGTCCGCCGCGAGCCGCTCGCGCAGCCACAGGGCCACCTCGCAGCAGTGGACGACGGTCGCGGGCGCGCCCGGGTCGAGGTCGAAGACCAGCCGGTCGGCCTCGTCCGGGTGCTGCACCAGCCACTGGTGCGTATGGAACTCGGTGACGAGATTCGCCGCCCAGACCAGGCTGGCCAGATCCTGCACCACCACCATCCGGGCCGGACTGTCCGCCGACGACCGCGGCACCTCGGCGGTGGTGACCCACTCGGGCGTACCGGGCGGAACGTTCTTGGTGAAGAACAGCTGCCCCTCAGGCCCGTCCGGATAGCGCAGGAAGGACACGGCCCGCTCGCGCAGGTGCGGCAACAGCACATCGGCGCTGGTCGCGTAGTAGTGCACCAGCTCCGCCTTGGTGAAGCCGGTCTCCGGATACAGCACCTTCTCCAGGTTGCTGAGCGCGACCCGCCGCCCCTCCACCTCTGTGATAGGCGTCATACGATGACAATCCCAGACAAACTGGTGAAGGAAGGGTGCGGCACGTGCGATCCATATGGAACGGCGCCATCTCCTTCGGGCTCGTCAGCATCCCGATCAAGCTGGTGAACGCCACGGAGAGCCACGCGATCTCCTTTCGCCAGATCCACACCGAGGACAACGGCCGCATCCGCTACCGCAAGGTGTGCGAACTGGAGGAACGCGAGGTCACCCAGTCGGAGATCGGCAAGGGCTACGAGGACGCCGACGGCACGATCATCCCGATCACCGACGACGACCTCTCCCACCTCCCCATCCCCACGGCCCGAACGATCGAGATCGTGGCCTTCGTGCCGGCCGACCGGATCGACCCGCTCCAGATGGACGCGGCGTACTACCTGGCCGCCTCCGGCGCCCCGGCGGCCAAGCCGTACACCCTGCTGCGCGAGGCCCTGAAACGCAGCAACAAGGTCGCCATCGCCAAGTACGCCCTGCGCGGCCGTGAACGCCTCGGCATGCTCCGGGTGGTCGGCGACGCCATCGCCATGCACGGCCTGCTCTGGCCGGACGAGGTCCGCGCCCCCGAGGGCGTCGCCCCCGACACCCATGTCACCATCCGCGACAAGGAACTCGACCTAGCGGACGCCCTGATGGACACCCTCGGCGAGGTCGACCTGGAAGACCTCCACGACGAGTACCGGGAGGCCCTGGAGGAGGTCATCGCCGCGAAGGCCTCCGGCGAGGCACCCCCCGAGGCCCCGGCCCCGGCCGCCGCGGGCAAGGTGCTCGACCTGATGGCCGCCCTGGAGAACAGTGTCCGCGCGGCCCGCGAATCCCGCGGCGAACCGGCACCCTCCGGCGGCCCGGCCGAGGTCAGACCCCTGCCGGGGAAAGCCGCACCCAAGGCGGCGGGCGGCAAGAAGTCGACGTCGACGGCGAAGAAGACGGCCGCGGAGAAGAAGCCGGAACCGGCCCGGAAGTCGACGTCCGGGACGGGATCCAAGGCGGCCCAGGGGGCGAAGAAGAGCACGACGGCCAAGACGACGGCCAAGACGACGGCCGGGACGACGGCGGCGAAGAAAACGGCGGCGAAGAAGACGGCGTCGCGCAAGCGGACGGCTTGAGGGCGCGTACGCGGCGTCGCCGGGGTGGCGATCGCGGGGTCGACCGAGGGTCGACCGAGGGACGACTGCCGGGCGCGGACGAACCTGTCGACACGGCCGATGTGGTGAAGAAACAATGGGCAGCCACATCACGCAATGGGGGCAGGCGTGTTGCCGTATCTTCGCCGAGAAAGCAGCCCGGGCCGCGGCTGGCTGAGGTACCTGACAGCTGTCGCGACCGGAGCCTGTGCGTTGGCACTCGCCACCACCTGGACGACCGGTCCGCTCGCCACCGGAATCGGTGCGGCCGTCACGGCCGTGTACGGCCTCGTGGCGGACCTCATGCGTCCGCAGCGGACCAGTTCGCCCGCCGCAGCCCTGCTGCGGACCCCGGCCGGGCGCATCCCCAGATGCAGCCAGCTGGACCGCCCCGAACTGGCCGGTGTCCACCCCGCGGACGGCCGGCATACGCAGTCGGTGCCCCCTTACGTGGAGCGCGACGCCGAGCCGCTGCTGAGAGAAGCCCTGAGGCATGGCGGCTTCGTTCTCATCGTGGGCGAGTCGACCGCCGGCAAGACGCGTCTGGCCTACGAGGTCACACGGTCGCTCTTCCCCCAGCACTCCTTCGTACGCCCCCTGACCAGGACCGCCCTCAGCGCTGCCATCGAGGTGGCCCGGCGGCGCAGGCGTGCTGTCCTGTGGCTGGACGATCTCGAGAACTACCTGGGCGCCGACGGAGTGACCACCTCCATGCTGGCCGGGCTGCTCCAGGGGAGGCCCGGCCGTGCCGTGGTACTGGCGACGATGCGGTCCGAGGAGTATCGCCGTTATGACGCCCGGGAGGAGAGCAGGCTCACCGGGTCCGACCGCGACGCCTGGCGCTCCCAGCGGGAGGTGCTGAGCCAGGCGAGGATGATCAGCCTTGCTCGCCACTGGTCGCCGGCCGAACGGGAACGAGCCGCGGCGGAACAGGCCGATGCGAGGATCAGGCTCGCTCTGGAGTCCTGCAACCGGTTCGGACTCGCAGAGGTGATGGCAGCCGGTCCCGAACTCCTTGCTGCGTGGGATCACGCCTGGGCGCCCGGGGCCAACCCGCGCGGAGCGGCCGTCGTGGCCGCGGCGGTCGACTGCCGCCGCTCAGGACTGCGGCGACCGGTGAGCAGACAATGGCTCCAGGAGCTCCACCCGCCGTACCTCGTAGAGCGCGGTGGACCGGATCTGCAGCCCGAGCCTTTTGAGGACGCGATGCGATGGGCCTGCAAAGCCGCCTACGCGACGAGCGGGCTCCTGGTCGGGAACTACAGCCAGGGTTATGTGGCGTTCGACTACTTGCTGAACGCGCCAGGACTGCCTCCGGTGCCGGATCACCTGTGGGAGGCGCTGCTGACCCGGGTCGGGCCTGCCGATGCCTACGACATGGGGCTGGTCGCCCATCAGGCGAACCAGTTGTCGCGCGCAGTGGCGGCTCTCGAACTGGCCCGGGCCGGGGGAGCGGCCGGGGCCGACTTCCTGCTGGCCATAGCTGTCGGAGACCGCGGCTGGCCCCGCCAGGCGGTGAGAAGCCTCGAGGACGTCGTACGGCGCAGGTACGCCGAACTCGGTCCGTGCCATCCCGACACGCTCTCCGCCCGGCATCAGTTGGCGTTCTTCACCGGGGAGGCCGGCGACACGCACGCGGCCGAAGCCGCGTTCCGTGCATTGGTGGTCGACACGACGGCAACCCTCGGGCCGACGCACACCGACACGCTGGCCGCCCGCCATCAGCAGGCCTACTTCACCGGGGAGGCGGGGAACACCCGGACGGCCGTCCGGCTGCTACGGGCTCTCCTGGAGGACCGATTACAGCTGGAGGGACCGGACCACCCCCAGGTCCTCGCCACCCGGCGCAGCCTCATCTGGTTCCGCGGTCTTGACGAGGATCCGGCTCTGGCGGAAGAGGAGTTGCAGGAGCTCTTACGCCATGCGCGGCGATGCCTCGGACCGGGCAACCCGCACACACTCGCCATGGTGAGCACTGCGGCGGCCTTCGCAGCCCGGGCAGGCCGAACGGGCGAGGCAGTGGCGGCGTTCACCCGGCTGGTGATCGACCGCAGCAGTGTCCTCGGCACCGACCACCCACACGTGGTGCACTCCCGCCTCCAAAGGTGCCAGGCGCTGATCGCCGACAGCCGTACCGGAGAGGCGGCCGAGGAACTCACCCGGATCCTCTCCCACGCGCAGCGCGTTCTCGAGCCCGGACACCGCCACGTCCATACCGCCAGGCTCATGCTCAACGAACTGCACCAGCGATGAAGCCACCCCGCCACTGAACGTTTCTCACCCTGGCAGGCGGACAAAGGCGCGTTCCCCCGGAGCGTGGATGCTTGCCTGCGGCCAGCGGATTTAGCTCTACGCAGCACAGCCCCTGCGTTGGACGCCCGAGGTTGTCTGGTACCACGGCTCCTTAGCGATCGTTCAGGGCGAGCTGTGCTCCCCAATCAGTCTCCACAAGCGTGCCGTCGGTAGCGGTGTGACCTTCGAGCCGTCCGAGGTTACGTTCCTGGGTGTTGAGAAGGATCTCCTTCACCGATCCGTACAGTCCACTCACCTGACCCGCCCTTGCTTGTCGGACGCGGTCGGCGATGGGACGGAGAAGTCCCACCCGCACCCTGAATGGTTCGAACCGTGCCGCAACGAAGTGGTCGCTGCTGCTGTTGCTGTCGCCCATGTCGATTGCTGCTAGAAACGGCTCGTAGTAGGCCATGAGGAACGGATCGATGCTTGCATCGAGATGCGTACGAGAACGGCCCAGCAAGGCGCGCGGTCCCACCTACCTGTCAGCAGAGCCAGAACGGGTGGCTGCTTGCTGGCGACGGATCTCCTCAACGCGTTCTGTAATGTATGCGCTTAGTTCTCCTAGGTCGCGGAACCACTCAGTATTCCCCTCACGATACTTCTCGAAGCGCTTATGGAAGTCACGTTCACGATCCATGCCGCCCGCCTCGAGGAGCACGACATTTTCGGGGCGTAGCGCTAGTGTGCGTACACGCCGCCGCAGGTCTGTTGTCGTTCCAATCTTCACTCGGTTACCGTTGCGAATAAAGTAGACAAGAGGCTGATGCTTGCGTGAGGGAATTTTCCACTCCACCGAAGGCTTCTTCGTCTCGCTGGGGTCGATGGCCAGATCCTGGCCATATTGGGCTGCCGCTTCTTCTAGTCGAGCGGCGCGGCGGTGGCGCTGCTCCTCTTCCCATCTCTCCTGTGCTCGCTGCCTCTTCTGCTCAATTATTTGATCAAGGACCTTCTGATCTTCGGGGTGGAGTGCGAGCGCCTTCATATAGGCATCCCAAACCGAATAAACCATAAGGAGGAGGAAGGCGACAATTACGGCTCCCCAGATCCCCTTACCCCAGTTAGTGGCGGCACACAATGCAAGAGCTAGGCCCTGTATCGTGTAACCGTATCTGCGGCTCTTTTTCGCCCAGGCACGCTCATGCCGGTGTACGTATTCGTGGCCGAGCAAGCTAAACCACATGAAAATCAACGCAATGTACTGCGCGTTCAAGCACCATTTGTCGAAGCTGCTAGTCCCATAACGCCCAATGCGTGGGATTACTAGCGCCGATTCCAATACGGAGATCAAGGCTATGAGGACGCATGTGAGCACTCCGAGGAGGGTTTCAGCCACGTCGCGGCGTTTCTTGGGAGCAGGTGAGGGGGCGGCCATACAGCTCCTCTCCAAGGTCGCCCCGCGGAGGGGCGGACACAGCGGAAGACATCGTTAGGCGATCCTGGCACGCGCCACTGACACTGCTGGGCAGTAGACAAGTGAGTGCAGCCCGCCACCGCTCGATATACGCCAACTGCTGGGCCGACGCATGGACAGGGGCTGCGCCGCCCGACCTCTTGCGACCAGGCCGTTCAGGCAAGCTCGGTTGCGAGGCGGCGGATTGCTGTGCGCGCGGCACGGGCGCCGGCCGGGCTGGAGCGGGGCGGAGACAGGAGCGCAGGCCCGGCCGGGGGCCGAGCCGACTTGAACCCGTGGAGAAAGTTGTAACTCAGTCGGTCGCGTGGGGCTGTCCGATCCCGGGTGATGCTTGACGGTTCGGTCCCAGCTGGTGGTTGACAGTGGCCGTGATCGGCTTTTCTGTGCGCGTCGTTGCGGTGCGTGCGGGGAGGCCGGGATTGGCGCTGGTGGAGTTGTCGGTTGTCGAGGCCGACCTCACGGCCGCTCACTCTGGCGGTGCATAGGTGGCCGATCGAGTACCTCGACGTACGTGATCCGGTCATCCACGACGTCCAGGCACAGCATCCCTTGCGAGGACAAGAGAGGCACGCACCGATGGCCGACGCCGTATGGCCCCTGCGGATGAGCTGCTGTCTGGAAGCTCTGGCAAAAGTCATCGCCGCAGCCGCACTCGTCAACCAGCCGAAGATCCCACGCACAGATGGCTAGCTCACGTTCTCGTTCGTTCTCCAGGAGAGTGATCAGCTCTGTGACGAGCTCCGGGAAGACGGCGCGGACAAGTAGTCCTGCTCCCTGGCCGGAGGGTAGCTGGAGACGGGACAATGCCTAGGACCACCGTCAACCATCACCTGAGACCGGAATGTCAAGCATCAGCTGGGATCCGACACGGTCGCGTGGGGCGTGTCTTGTCTCGGTTGATGCTTGACGTCGTGGCTTCAACGGCTGCCGCAGAGCTGATTTCGATCGTGGCCCACGCCTCGGGTATGGAGGAAAGTCGGGGCCTCAGTTGCAGGTGCCGCTGCCGGAGTCGCTGTACTGCAGCGCTGTGGAGTCGAAGCCGGGGCCGGGCAGGACGGGCTTGTAGTCCCAGCTGTAGCTGTGGGACTTGAGGGTCAGCTTCATGACGCCGAAGGCGCTGGCCTGGGCGGTGACCACGTTGGGATTGTCGTAGTTGCCGGGCGAGCCGGCGAGAGTGTCGAGGGCCTCGCCGCCGGAGCCGACGATGAACTCCGGGATGCCGTGGGTCGGGTCGTACTGGCCGGCGGGGTTCATCGGGCGCAGCCGGGCGTACGCGTGCTCGTGACCGTTGAGGATGAGCGTGGCGTGGTGCTGGTACAGGAGCTTCCACCACGCGTCGGTCGCTGCACCCTCGACGCCGCCGGCGCCCGGCGCGGAAGCGGGCACCGCGGCGGTCGAGGCCGTCGTGGCGCTGAACGTCGCCTGGTGCCAGTACGCGATCGTGCACTGACGCTTGTTGGCGGCCAGGTCGTTCGAGAGCCACTGGGTCTCCTGGCCGAGGAGGCCGCTGTCCGCCGTGGAGCAGTCATGGTTGAACGTGTCGGAGTTGCACTCGGCGTTGAGCGAGATGATGTGCCAGTTGCCGAGGTTGTAGGAGTACCACCCCTGCTTGTCAGCGGTGTCGTCGCCGGCCTGGCCCTGGGTCTCCGGCGTGCCGGCCTGGTCGTGGCCGTTGAAGTAGCCGAAGTATCCGGCACCGTTCTGCCCGGCCTCGTTGTCGCCCTTCTTGGCATACGGGTAGTACTCGTGGTTGCCCGGCGCCGGGCGTTCGAGCATCTTCAGGCCGCCCCATGCCTGCTCGAAGGACTGCTCGAAGTCGGTCAGCTTGCCGACCTGGTACTGCTCGTCGCCCAGCAGTGCCACGGCATCGGGGTGCATGCCCGTGGCCTGCTTGGCGGTGGCGAACTCGGCGCTCATGCCGCCCAGGGTGGGGCTGCCGCACTTGAGCGACGTAGGGGTGGCGGCATTCTCGGCGTCGTCGGGCTCGCAGGCGATGTCGCCGACGGCCGCCAGGGTGTACGAGGCCGCGCCGTGGTGGGCGTACGGCCAGTCGTTGTCGCTCTGGTTCGCGGCGGCGATGGCGGTGCCGGTGACGGCGAGGACTGCCAGGCCGACAGCTGCGGAGGAGAACTTGGTGACGCGTCTCATGTGCGGTGTCCTTCCATGGCGGGAGTAGCCAACGCACGTTAGGCAGTTGATCTATCAGGTGACACAAACACGTTCCAACGGTTCGGTGAACTCCGTTCGTGGCAGGGCGACCAGGGCGTCCCTGCTGTGGACGGCTGCAAGGTGGCCGTCTGGCTGGTCTGCCACCGCTGTTGCCTCGCCCGCCGAGCAGAACGTCGAGCGGCCCGTCGGCAGCGTCGGCGGAGACCGTGCGGCGTAAGCGCCGGACGCTCGTGAATGCCGCGAATTACGCGGTCGACCTGGGGGAGCTGCGTGAGAACCCCATCACGGCTGTCCGCTGGCAGAAGCCGAAGGTGTCCAACCAGGTGGATCCTCGTGTTGTCGCCAGCCCGGGGCAGGCTCGCATCTCCTGGCGGCTGTCTCCTACGTGGGCGGCTACCGGCGTGCTCGCAGCCGGCGTCTCGTCGGGTTGTTCGCGGCGATGTACTTCGGTGGCCTGCGTCCCGCTGAGGCGGTCGGCCTGGTGGAGACTGGCCTCGTCCTGCCCGAGCAGGGATGGGGATCGGCACTGCTCCACCGGACTCGTCCTTCGGTCGGCAAGCAGTGGACCGACTCGGGGGAGACCCACGACGACCGCGGGCTGAAGAATCGGCCGGCTGAGGACGTTCGGCGTGCGCCCATTCCGCCCCAGCTGGTCGCAATGCTCCACGATCACCTCGCCACGTTCGGCACGGCGGAAGACGGGCGACTCTTCTTCAGTGAGAAGGGCTCGGTCGCCGTCCTCGACCTACTTCCGCGTGTGGCAGGAGGCTCGGCTCCTGGCGCCCCCGCCGGCCGTCGCGGCCTCGCCGCTCGCGAGTAGGCCGTACGACCTTCGGCACTCGGCGCTGTCGACGTGGCTCAATGCCGGAGTGGATCCCACCGAAGTTGCCGAGCGCACCGGCAACAGCGTTGAGGTCCTGCTGACCCGGTACGCGAAGTGCCTCGACGGTCGGCAGGACGTCGCCAATCGCCGTATCGAGGACCTGCTCCGCGAGTACGAGTGAATCCGCTTGAACGAGTTCGAGGCCCCTGGCATTGCGTCCAGGGGCCTCGCCGTTGGTACTGCGCGTCAACGTGGCCCGGCGCCCTGGGTGCGCTCTGCGGCGAGTAGGCGCTCAAGGTTTCCCCTCGCGCTGTTGAGCGCGGCGACCATCTGCATGCGAGTCTGCTCGAAGTGGGGGTCGACCTCAACGCCGAGGTCATGTCGCAGCGTGACCCGTAGCAGGCACACACCATCGGACAGGGGGGCCGCTGAACCATGCCTTCGCCCGCTCATAGGTCTCGTTGCGGTCAGGGCTGCTAGGCAACTGCTTGACGATTGAGTACCCGACTCCCAGTGCCCTGTTGAGCTTTGAGGCTACTTCCAGGATGTCCTTCGTCAGCGCCATCTGCGCGTGAGAGTACTGGTCGGCCCAGGCTTCCTTGGCAGCGTCGAGAACTGCCGGGGCACTGCTTTCACCACGCTCGGTTGCCTGGACGGCGTCTCGGGCGGCGATCCGGTAGGCGCGAGCCGTGGTGTTCAGTTGGGCATAGAGATCGCGCTTGGCCTGCTGCGCTTGGTCCTGGCGCTCTTGCTCCCGTTCACGATCGGCACGCTCGTTTTGCTCTCGGTTAGCGCGCTGGCTGAGCACTGCCCCGCCCAAGGTTCCGCCCAGCGTGCCTCCGACGCTGATGAGTGCGACGGCAAGCGTGGTCACATCCACGAGATCCCCCAACTCGTCCGATTGTTTACTCACTGGCGGCCACTGGATGCAGCACGGCAGCCGCCTTGACCATGCTCACCCGTCTCAGCCGCGGCAGGGTCCGAGGCCGGGACGACGATGTGGTTCATGCGTCCCAGCGGGTGGTGATGGCTTCCGCGACGCTGAAGACCTCATCGCACTCGGGGCACTGTGCTTTGCCGAGAACGTAAGTCAACTTATGCGCGACATCGGTCTGGCCGTCTGCGAGTGCGCGACTGTGGAGTCTTTGGGCCAGCCCCTCCAGGGCTGAGGCGTCCGCAGGCTGCAGCGGTATCTTCTTTGCGGCGGTTTCATTCATGTACATGCCGTCTGTGGTGGAGAAGAAGCCGTACTCGCCGAAGGCTATGAAGTTCTCTGTACTGCATGAGGGGCAGGGGACTTCGTATTCGTCGTCGTTGAGTCCGTCGAGCTGTTCGCCCCAAACTTCGACCCCCTCGAAGCTGAGGAGTGCGGCCAGCAAGTAGACGTAAGTGCCTGAGTCGTCGCTGAGGGCCGGTTCCCGGAGAGCTTCCTCGGTCAGTTGCACTAGGTCGGACATCTCTGGGGCGTAGGCCACGTGGGGATCTTCATCGCCAAATGGCTGATCAACGCTGGCCACAATGGCGCCGGCCAGGCAGAGCGGCATCTGCCGGTCCACAGGTGACCACCGGCGTGCCATGTCCCGCAGGGCAGGCAGGGCCGCGTAGCTTGCTGAGTAGACGGTGCCCTGATGACACAGCCGGGACCAAAGTTCGGTCCAGCCTGAGTCCTTTGGGGCCGGGCTCACTGCGTCGAGCAGGCCGGGAATGTCTTCTGCCGTGCCGTAGGCGTGGTGAAGCTGGGACCAGTCCGTCATGTCAGCGATCTAAGCAGTTGGGTACCGCGGACTTCGCGGCTGGGGCCGCGCCACGCGCCCTGCAGTGAGGGCAAGCCAAGCCCAGGGCCAGATCCAGTCAGCAACTCCGCGAAGATGCTCCAAGATTTGGTCCACGCCTCGTGCACAGGCCCCGTCGCACGGCCACTTCCGGCGGCGTGCGTCTGCGTGTACGAGCCGCCGTCCCGGCGCGGGGCCCGGCAGTGGTACGCCGGGCGCCCGCGCCTCGGGGACAGGTTGCGGTCAGCCCGCCTTGGCGAGGGCCGGGACGAAGCGGGCCGCGTCGATCGTTCCGACACCGGTCGCCATGTCGTAGCCCTTGACCGCGGTGTAGCCGGTGACTCCCGCGTAGCTGTTGTTCGTGCCGTCCTTCACGTCCACGATCCCGGTGGACGGGTTCGACGAGGACTTCGCGTACAGCGAGTACAGCGCCTTGTGGATGTCGCCCAGCCGGTGCCCGGCGACCTGGTCGGCCAGGGCCACGATTCCCGCGAAGAGCGGGCTGGCCTCGCTGGTGCCGACGTAGACCTCCCAGCCGACCCGCTTGGGGTCGTAGCTGGAGTACACCCATCCGCCGCCCTTCAGCGCGGCGGACATGGAGACGTCCGGGGTGCTGCGGTGATTGCCGGCCACCCCGTTCTGATACGAGGGACGGGCGAAGACGTGGGACTGGCCGCCGCCGCTGGCGCCGTGGTCGTTGTAGACGCTGTCCGGCGCGGTGCGGTTGCCGTTGGCGTCCAGGTGCAGCTGGGTGCCGCCGACCGAGACCACCAGGGGATCGTCGGTCGGCCAGGCGTTGACCCGGTACGGATAGGTGGTCTGGCCGTTCGAGGTGGTGTCGGTGGGTCCGCTGTCGCCGGAAGCGTCGGTGACGGTCACACCGTGCTTGGCCGCGTCCTTGAAGGCGTACCGCAGGTTCTGGATGCTGGAGTAGTCACCCTTGCCGAAGCCGGGGAAGTTGTTCTCCGCCACGCCCCAGCTCTGGCTGATCACATCGCCCACGCCGCGGTCGATGAGCGACTTCTCGGCGTCCATGACCTCCCGCAGGCCGGTGGTGCCGTCTCCGATCCGGCCGACCCCGGTCTCCGCCAGGACGATGTGCGCGTCCGGGGCGACGGCATGCGCCATCTCCACGTCGAGGGTGGTCTCCCCGGCCCAGCCGAGCTGGTCGGCGTCGCTGGGGTCGAAGCGCGGGACGTTGCCCCACTTGACCACGTCCACATGGGTGCTCTTGATGCCGAACCGGGTGCTGTAGACGTCCAGGTCCTTCTGGATGGTCGGCGAGCCGAACGGATCCACGATCACGATCGTGCGCCCCTTGCCGGTCACTCCTGCCTTGTACAGCGGGTTCAGGTTGTACGCCTGGCGGTACTGCAGCGCGTTGTAGCAGTCGAACCCCCACACCGCCCGGCACTGCGCAGTGGTCATCAGACTGCCGGGCGCGCTCTTCGACTGCTGCCCGGCCGCCGGCACGGGCTTGACTTCTTGCGCCGGTCGCACGGGTGCAGCGGCGGCGACGGAACCAGACAAAAGCCCTGTTATCGCTGCGACACTGGTGAGGCTGGTGATCCAGGCTGCGGCGGCCGCAGTGCGCCGTCGCGCATGAATCCTGCGCATAGATGCTCCTCGTGGTGGACTAGACCATGCTCGGCCGTGGTCTGCGATCCCACCCCGAGGCCGTCCGCGAGGCAAGGGATTGCCTCTGTGTGGCTTGTCACTACTTCGTCCGCTTCGATCACCTATGTCCATGCCGAGCACGTCCCGCGCGGCCTGGGCAACCCATCGAGGGCGCGCATGCCGGCCTGGCTGTCGCATGGCTTCAGTCCAGGTGGCAGCGGGACCCTCGCGCATTGGGTTGTCTCCTGCGCGGTCGCGACTGGTTCGATGCCCGCTGTGTCGGTTTTATGAGATAGCTCGGCTCTGACCGTTTCATGAGATACGTCACGGCCTGGCCTCCGAAGAGCGGGCGACGCTTGAGCGGGATCGGGCGCCGCTGGAGCCGGACATGGCGCCACGCGCCCACTTGGCGCCGAGCGGAGCGGTTGGTGGCGTCGGAGCATACGCCCGTCCGGGCCGCATACGCCTGCACATACGCGAAGACCCCGGCCTCAGCGTTTCCGCTGGTGACGGGGTCTTTGGGCACCTCATACAAGGTGCCCCCGGCAGGATTCGAACCTGCGCACACGGCTCCGGAGGCCGTTGCTCTATCCCCTGAGCTACGGGGGCGTGTCGGTTGCGGAGCTCTTCGCTCGCGGCGACGGGTAGAACACTAGCAGGTCCGGAGGGGTGATCAGGAATCTGTTTCCCCGGGGCGAGCGGAGGGGGGCTTTGCCGGGGCGGAACGGGGCGAGGGTGCGGGTGGGCCGGGAGCCGGCTTCGGCGGGGGGTGGGGAAGGGGTGGGCTTCGCCTGGACGGGGCACGGCGGTGGACCGGGTGAGGTGGACGGGCCCCCTGTACGGGGTGGAAGTGGGGAAAACCCGGACGCGGTGGCCGGTCCGGACCTACTCTCGACTTGTGCCAGGCGCCTCGGGTCGGGTGCTTGTTGTGGACGACAACAAGGTCATCCGGCAGTTGATCAGGGTCAATCTCGAGCTGGAAGGGCTCGAGGTCGTGACCGCGGCCGATGGTGCCGAGTGTCTGGATGTGGTTCATCAGGTGCGGCCCGATGTCGTGACGCTCGACGTCGTCATGCCCCGGCTGGACGGCCTGCGCACCGCAGCCCGGCTCCGCGCCGACCCCCGTACGCACCATCTGCCCCTCGCCATCGTCAGCGCCTGCACGCAGTACGAGGTCGACACCGGTCTCGACGTCGGCGTCGACGCCTTCCTCGCCAAGCCCTTCGAGCCCGCCGAACTCGTACGGCTCGTCAAGCAGCTGATCGAGGGCGCCGGCGGGCAAGGGGAGCACCAGGGAGGCCATGGGGGACACCGTGGCGGGGGTGGGAGCGGCGACGGGGATGAGGATGAGGACGGTGGCGGTGGGGCGGACGGGGGCCTCGCCGACGGGGTTTCCGATGGCCTGCCGGGTGGGATTCCGTCCGGTGGTTAGGCGGTCCGCCGGGACCGGGCGGGAGTCCGGGGTCGGTCAGCGGGCCGTCCCACAGTGAGAACCGCCTCGCCTACCCCTCCCCTTCCTCCCCTACTCTTGTCCCGTGACCCCCGTCGAGTTGTCCCGCACCGTGCTGCAGGCGGTGCGCTGTGCTGTCGACGACGGGGAGCTGAGCGTGCCGGTGCCCGAGCGGGTCGTGGTGACCGAGCCGGGGCCCGGGGGGTGTGGGGACTTCGCCACCAATGTCGCGCTGCAGCTCGCCCGGCCGGCCGGGCAGCCCCCGCGGCGGGTCGCCGAGATTCTGCGGCCCCGGCTCGCCGGTGCCGAGGGCATCCGGGATGTCGTCGTGACCGGGCCCGGGTTTCTCAACATCAGCCTCGACCCGCAGGCCGACCTCGTCACCGGGCTCGTCCGGGAGATCCGCGCCCGCGGTGCCGCGTACGGGCACGGTGACGCCCTCGCCGGGCAGGTCGTCGACCTGAGGGTGCCGTACGAGGTGCGGGCCGAGGTCGTCGCGGACGCCGTCGTACGGATCGTGGCCACGCAGGGCGGGCGGGCCACCGTCGAGCACGGTGAGCCCGCCAATCTGCGGCCGGTGCCCGCGCCGGAGGATCCCGCGCCGCTGGGCCACGACGCCTCCCAGTGGGCCCTGCTCCACCCCGCCTCGCACGACCGGCCCCGGATCACCGCCGATCATCTGGTCCAGCGGGAGAGCAATCCGCTGTTCCGGGTGCGGTACGCCCACGCCCGCATCCGGTCCCTCAGCCGCAACGCCGCCCGCCTGGGCTTCGCCGCCGAGCCCGGCCCGCTCGACGGCGGGCGGTCCGCCGACGCCGACCCGCCCGCCGGAACCGGCCCGTCCGCCGACGCCGGCCCCCTGGACGCCGGCACCCTGAACGCCGGCCCGGTCGACCCCGGCCTGCCCCTCACCGGCCCGCTCGCCCCCGGCCCGCTCGACATCCGGCTCGTCGGCCCGCTCGACCCCGGCCCGCTGCACATCACCCCACCCGCCGGCCTCCTCGACGCCCGCCACGCCCACACCCCCCGCACCGCCCCTCTCGCCACCACCCCTGTCGCCACCACCGGCGGGGCCCCCGCCCCCACCCGCCCTGGCGTCACGCCCCACCGCGCCACCCCCACCGGCGCCCTGCGCGACCTCCTCACCCCCCTCGCCGACCACCCTCGTATCCTCGCCGCGGCCGCCACCCACCGTGCCCCGGACCGGCTTGCCCGGCATCTCGTCACCGTCGCCGATGCCGTGCTGCCCTTCCTGCCCTGTGTGCTGCCCTGCGGCGAGGAGAAACCCTCGGCCGCCCACCGTGCCCGGCTCGCCCTCGCCGAAGCCGCCGGGACGGTGCTGGCCGGCGGCCTGTCCCTGCTCGGCATCGACGCACCCGAACACCTCTGAGGCCGCTCGCGAGAGATGCCCGGAGAGAGACAGAGAGTCTGAGAGTCACCGCCATGAGCCGTTCCGCCCACCCTGCCGGGCCCCGTCACGCCGACGTCCTGCCCGAGGGCCACTACTACGCGCCGCCCGCCGATCTCAACGTCCTCGACCACAAGGTGTGGGCGCAGACCGTCGGGCGCAACGCCGACGGGGTAGTCACCGTCGGCGGCGTCGATGTGAAGACCCTCGCCGAGGAGCACGGCACTCCGGCCTACATCCTCGACGAGGCCGACTTCCGGGCACGCGCGCGTGCGTGGCGTACCGCCTTCGGGGCCGACGCCGACGTGTTCTACGCCGGGAAGGCGTTCCTGTCCCGTGCCGTCGTGCGCTGGCTCCATGAGGAGGGGCTCAACCTCGACGTGTGCTCCGGGGGCGAGCTGGCCACCGCCCTGTCCGCCGGCATGCCGGCCGAGCGCATCGCCTTCCACGGCAACAACAAGTCCCAGGACGAGATCCGCCGCGCCATCGAGGCCGGGGTCGGGCGGATCGTGCTCGACTCCTTCCAGGAGATCGTGCGCGTCGCCCACATCGCGCAGTCCCTGGGGAGGCGGCAGAAGGTCCAGATTCGGATCACCGTCGGCGTGGAGGCTCATACGCACGAGTTCATCGCCACCGCCCATGAGGACCAGAAGTTCGGGATTCCGCTGGCCGGGGGGCAGGCCGCGGAGGCCGTGCGGCGGGCGCTGCAGCTCGACGGGCTCGAGCTGATCGGGATCCACTCCCACATCGGGTCGCAGATCTTCGACATGTCCGGCTTCGAGGTCGCCGCCCACCGCGTGGTCGGGCTGCTGAAGGACATCCGTGACGAGCACGGGATCGAGCTGCCCGAGATCGACCTGGGGGGCGGGCTCGGGATCGCCTACACCAGCGACGACGACCCCCGCGAGCCGCATGAGATCGCCAAGGCGCTCACCGAGATCGTCACGCGCGAGTGCGAGGCCGCGAAGCTGCGCACCCCGAGGATCTCCGTCGAGCCCGGGCGCGCCATCGTCGGGCCGACCGCCTTCACCCTGTACGAGGTCGGCACCGTCAAGCCCCTCGACGGGCTGCGCACGTACGTGTCCGTCGACGGCGGTATGTCCGACAACATCCGCACCGCCCTGTACGACGCCGAGTACAGCGTCGCCCTCGTGTCCCGGACCTCCAGCGCCGAGCCCATGCTCGCCCGCGTGGTCGGCAAGCACTGCGAGAGCGGGGACATCGTGGTCAAGGACGCGTTCCTGCCGGCCGACCTGGCGCCGGGTGACCTCATCGCCGTACCGGCCACCGGTGCGTACTGCCGGTCCATGGCCAGCAACTACAACCACGTCCTGCGGCCGCCCGTCGTCGCGGTGAAGGACGGCGAGGCCCGCGTGATCGTCCGGCGCGAGACGGAGGAGGACCTCCTGCGTCTCGACGTCGGCTAGTCCCGGCGAAGGGGACGTCGGCCAGTCCCGGCGAAGGGCCCGGGAAGATCTCCGGTCTTCCCGGGCCGTATCAATGAAATACATGTCTCAGAATCCGGACGAAGGGTAGAAACTCCCGTCCGGTGAGTGAGACTGGTCCAACCGTAGACGGTATGAGGAAACGAGGTCGGATGATGCGTACGCGTCCGCTGAAGGTGGCGCTGCTGGGCTGTGGAGTTGTCGGCTCAGAGGTGGCGCGCATCATGACGACGCACGCCGACGACCTCGCCCAGAGGATCGGCGCCCCGGTGGAGCTCGCCGGCGTCGCCGTACGACGGCCCTCCAAGGTGCGTGAGGGCATCGACCCGAGCCTCGTCACCACCGACGCCACCGCCCTCGTCAAACGGGGGGACATCGATGTGGTGGTGGAGGTCATCGGGGGGATCGAGCCCGCCCGGACCCTCATCACCACCGCCTTCGAGCACGGCGCCTCCGTCGTCTCAGCCAACAAGGCCCTGCTCGCCCAGGACGGGGCCGCGCTGCACGCCGCCGCCGAGGAGCACGACCGGGACCTCTACTACGAGGCCGCCGTGGCCGGCGCCATCCCGCTGATCCGCCCGCTGCGCGAGTCCCTCGCCGGCGACAAGATCAACCGGGTGATGGGCATCGTCAACGGCACGACCAACTTCATCCTCGACAAGATGGACTCCACGGGGGCGGGCTACCAGGAGGCCCTCGACGAGGCCACCGCCCTCGGGTACGCGGAGGCCGACCCGACCGCCGACGTCGAGGGCTTCGACGCCGCCGCCAAGGCCGCCATCCTCGCCGGGATCGCCTTCCACACGCGCGTGCGCCTCGACGACGTCTACCGCGAGGGCATGACCGAGGTCACCGCCGCCGACTTCCGCTCGGCGAAGGAGATGGGCTGCACCATCAAGCTGCTCGCCATCTGCGAGCGCTCGAAGGACGGTGCGTCGGTCACCGCGCGCGTGCACCCCGCCATGATTCCGCTGACCCACCCGCTCGCCTCCGTGCGCGGCGCGTACAACGCCGTCTTCGTGGAGTCCGACGCGGCCGGTCAGCTCATGTTCTACGGCCCCGGCGCCGGCGGTTCCCCAACCGCCTCCGCCGTGCTCGGCGACCTCGTCGCCGTCTGCCGCAACCGGCTCAACGGCGCAACGGGGCCCGGTGAGTCGGCGTATGCCGCCCTGCCCGTCTCGCCCATGGGCGAGGTCGTCACGCGCTACCACATCAGCCTCGACGTCGCGGACAAACCGGGTGTTCTCGCCCAGGTCGCGACCGTGTTCGCCGAGCACGGGGTGTCGATCGATACGGTGCGCCAGCAGGGCAAGGACGGCGAGGCCTCCCTCGTCGTCGTCACCCACCGCGCGTCCGACGCCGCCCTGAACGGGACCGTCGAGGCGCTGCGCAAGCTCGACACCGTGCGGGGTGTCGCCAGCATCATGCGGGTTGAAGGAGAGTAACCAGCAATGACCCACCAGTGGCGCGGAATCATCGAGGAGTACCGGGACCGGCTGCCGGTATCCGACACCACGCCGGTCGTGACGCTCCGCGAGGGCGGCACGCCCCTCGTGCCCGCGCAGGTGCTCTCCGAGAGCACGGGCTGCGAGGTCCACCTGAAGGTGGAGGGCGCCAACCCCACCGGCTCCTTCAAGGACCGGGGCATGACCATGGCCATCTCCAAGGCCAAGGAGGAGGGGGCGAAGGCCGTCATCTGCGCCTCCACCGGCAACACCTCCGCCTCGGCCGCCGCGTACGCCGTGCGGGCCGGCATGGTTTCGGCCGTGCTCGTGCCGCAGGGCAAGATCGCGCTCGGCAAGATGGGCCAGGCCCTCGTGCACGGCGCGAAGATCCTCCAGGTCGACGGCAACTTCGACGACTGCCTCGCGCTCGCCCGCTCGCTGAGCGAGAACTACCCGGTGGCACTGGTCAATTCGGTCAACCCGGTGCGTATCGAGGGCCAGAAGACGGCTTCGTTCGAGATCGTGGACATGCTCGGCGACGCCCCCGACATCCACGTCCTCCCGGTCGGCAACGCGGGCAACATCACCGCCTACTGGAAGGGCTACAAGGAGTACGCCGCCGACGGGATCGCCACGAAGACCCCGCGCATGTGGGGCTTCCAGGCCTCCGGCAGTGCGCCGATCGTGCGCGGTGAGGTGGTCAAGGACCCGTCGACCATCGCCACCGCCATCCGCATCGGCAACCCGGCCTCCTGGCAGTACGCGCTGCAGGCGCGGGACGAGTCGGGCGGCGCCATCGACGAGGTGACGGACCGTGAAATCCTGCGCGCCTACCGCCTGTTGGCCGCGCAGGAGGGCGTCTTCGTGGAGCCCGCCTCCGCCGCCTCCGTGGCCGGTCTGCTGAAGGCCGCCGAGCAGGGCAGGGTCGACCCGGGCCAGAAGATCGTGTGCACGGTCACCGGCAACGGCCTGAAGGACCCCGACTGGGCCGTCGCCGGCGCCCCGCAGCCGGTCACCGTCCCGGTCGACGCGGCCGCCGCCGCCGAGCGACTCGGCCTCGGCTGAGGATCCGGCAACCCGGGTTTTTCCTGACAGGGTGCACAGGGGGCTTACGACACGCATCGTGCGCCTCCTGTGCGCCCTATGTCGCCACAGAACCTTCCTTCGATAGGCTGTACCGAACCCGCCCGTTGCATATGCCCGTCCCAGGGCTGTGCATCGGGGCAGCGCCACGCCGTCTGCGCGGTCCGAGGGTCTCCCCGTACGTCATCGAATGTCTTCGACAGTCCACGCAGCTCAAGGAGAGTCAACGAGCGATGGCCGGTCCAGCGTTCCGCGCCGCCGCCGTCCGGGTGCGCGTTCCCGCCACCAGCGCCAATCTCGGCCCGGGCTTCGACGCCCTCGGCCTCGCGCTGGGGCTCTACGACGACGTGGTCGTCCGGGTGGCCGACTCCGGGCTGCACATCGACATCGCGGGGGAGGGCAGCGAGACCCTTCCGCGTGACGAGTCTCACCTTCTCGTCCGCTCCCTGCGCACCGCCTTCGATCTGCTGGGCGGACAGCCCCGCGGCCTGGAGATCGTCTGCGCCAACCGCATCCCGCACGGCCGCGGCCTCGGCTCCTCCTCCGCCGCCATCTGCGCCGGCATCGTCGCCGCCCGCGCGGTGACCATAGGCGGCGAGGCCCGCCTGGACGACACGGCCCTGCTGGCGCTGGCCACCGAGATCGAGGGCCACCCGGACAACGTGGCCCCGTGCCTGCTCGGCGGGTTCACGATCGCCTGGATGGAGTCCGGCGCCGCCCGGGCGATCAGGCTGGAGCCCAGCGATTCCATCGTTCCGGTGGTTTTCGTGCCCGGAAAGCCGGTCCTCACGGAGACCGCGCGCGGCCTGCTCCCGCGCTCCGTGCCGCACGTCGACGCCGCCGCCAACGCGGGCCGTGCCGCCCTGCTCGTCGAGGCCCTCACCCGGCGCCCCGAGCTGCTGCTGCCCGCCACCGAGGACCGCCTCCACCAGGAGTACCGCGCCCCGGCGATGCCGGAGAGCGCCGCGCTGGTGGAGCGGCTGCGCGCCGACGGCATCCCGGCCGTCATCTCGGGCGCCGGACCCACCGTCATGGCCCTGGCCGACGCCGAGAGCGCCGACAAGGTGGCCCACCTCGCGGGTGCGGGCTGGGCCGCGAACCGGCTGGACCTCGATGTCCAGGGAGCGAGCGTGCTGCCGCTTGCGACCTGACACACGGTTGCCGGATTTGGAGAGGGGGAATGTTTGTTGGATCCGGTAGTGTTAACCTCAAGTCTGCACCCGACCCCACCATGGCGAGGTGCCTCGTGTCCCAGTCCGGGACAGACATTCTTCCGGGAGCCTCCCACGCCACTCCGTGTTCCGTACGCCGTACCTGGGCAGTACGTCGTATGCGGGCATTGAGCAGGCCACTGGGCACGCTCCGGAACAGGTGCTACCACGCCGCGTGACACTGGGTGCCACGACTCGCGGAAGCGCCGTCACCGCACATTTCCTCCGCCGCTTTGGCGGACCACCGCCCCGGCACGGTTCACGGAAAAGCCAGAACCGTAGCCGGACAGCACAACCGGTCGCCGAGCCAGACAGGCCGACGTCCGCTCCAGGGAAGGACCCTTCGTGAGCGACACCACCGATCTGATGGGCGCACGTGTCGAGGAGACCGCTGCCGCGCCCGCCACGGACGCCTCCGCGCCTGCCACCGGTGCCGGCTCCCGGCGGCGCCGCGGTACCGGCCTCGAGGGCATGGTGCTGGCCGAGCTGCAGCAGGTCGCCTCGGGCCTCGGCATCAGGGGCACCGCGCGGATGCGCAAGAGCCAGCTGATCGAGGTCATCAAGGAGGCGCAGGCCGCAGGGGGCGCCGCCCCCAAGGCCGAGACCGCCGAGACCAAGCCGAAGCGCCGTGCCACCTCCAAGGCCCGCACCGGCGAGTCCGCCGAGAGCGGCGAGAGCACGGCGAAGAAGGCGGAGGCCCGGACCGAGGCCCCCGCCGAGAAGGCCGTGGCCCAGCAGCAGATCGAGATCCCCGGCCAGCCGGCCGCCGACGAGGCGCCGACCGAGCGCCGTCGCCGCCGCGCCACCGCCGAGGCCGGCACCCCCGCCCAGAGCAGCGCCGAGACCGTCGCCGCCGAGGCCAAGGCGGAGCCCAAGGCCGAGACGCCCGCCCAGCAGCCGCAGGGCGAGGCCGCCAGGGGCGACGCCGGTGACGGCGAGGGCCGTGGCCGCCGCGACCGCCGTGAGCGCGGCCGTGACCGCGACCGCGACCGTGACCGCGGCGACCGCCGCGGCAAGGGCGACGACCAGCAGGGCGGCCAGCAGCGTCAGCCGCAGGGCCAGCAGCAGGGCGGCCGCCAGGACCGTCAGCAGGACGACGACGACTTCGAGGGCGGCCGCCGGGGCCGTCGCGGCCGTTACCGCGACCGCCGTGGCCGTCGTGGCCGCGACGAGATCGCCGAGCCGCAGCTCGCCGAGGACGACGTCCTGATCCCCGTCGCGGGCATCCTGGACATCCTCGACAACTACGCCTTCATCCGGACCTCCGGCTACCTTCCGGGTCCGAACGAC
This sequence comes from Streptomyces puniciscabiei, assembly GCF_006715785.1. Lineage (NCBI taxonomy): Bacteria > Bacillati > Actinomycetota > Actinomycetes > Kitasatosporales > Streptomycetaceae > Streptomyces > Streptomyces puniciscabiei. The sequence goes on along the minus strand of NZ_VFNX01000001.1, from coordinate 1,685,157 downwards.
GTGTACGTCTCCCTCGCCCAGGTCCGCAAGAACGGCCTGCGCAAGGGTGACCACGTCACCGGTGCCGTCCGCCAGCCGAAGGAGGGCGAGCGCCGCGAGAAGTTCAACGCGCTGGTCCGCCTCGACTCCGTCAACGGCATGGCGCCCGAACACGGCCGTGGCCGCCCGGAGTTCAACAAGCTGACGCCGCTCTACCCGCAGGACCGCCTTCGCCTGGAGACGGACCCGGGCGTGCTCACCACCCGCATCATCGACCTGGTCTCGCCGATCGGTAAGGGCCAGCGTGGTCTGATCGTGGCCCCGCCGAAGACCGGTAAGACCATGATCATGCAGGCGATCGCCAACGCGATCACGCACAACAACCCCGAGTGCCACCTGATGGTCGTCCTCGTCGACGAGCGTCCGGAAGAGGTCACCGACATGCAGCGGTCGGTCAAGGGCGAGGTCATCTCCTCGACCTTCGACCGCCCCGCCGAGGACCACACCACGGTCGCCGAGCTCGCCATCGAGCGCGCCAAGCGGCTGGTGGAGCTGGGCCACGACGTCGTCGTCCTGCTGGACTCCATCACGCGTCTGGGCCGTGCGTACAACCTGGCCGCGCCCGCCTCCGGCCGCATCCTGTCCGGTGGTGTGGACTCGACCGCGCTGTACCCGCCGAAGCGGTTCTTCGGTGCGGCGCGCAACATCGAGGACGGCGGTTCGCTGACCATCCTCGCCACCGCCCTGGTGGACACCGGGTCCCGCATGGACGAGGTGATCTTCGAGGAGTTCAAGGGCACGGGCAACATGGAGCTGAAGCTCGACCGCAAGCTCGCGGACAAGCGGATCTTCCCGGCCGTGGACGTGGACGCCTCCGGTACCCGTAAGGAAGAGATCCTGCTCGGGGCCGAGGAGCTGGGCATCGTCTGGAAGCTGCGGCGTGTGCTGCACGCGCTCGACCAGCAGCAGGCCATCGAGCTGCTGCTCGACAAGATGAAGCAGACCAAGTCGAACGTCGAGTTCCTGATGCAGATTCAGAAGACGACGCCGACGCCCGGGAACGGCGACTAGTCGGCAGACACCGGGTGAGCAAGAGGGCCGCCCCCCGTCAGAAAGTGACGGGGGGCGGCCCTTTGGCGCTGACAGGCACGGCAGCGCACCAGGTGCCCCTCCCTTCTCGAACGGGCACGCAGACGGCGCCGTCGCACAACGCGACGACCATCGACAACGGCGTCGACCGGCACGGCGTCCTGCGCGGCCGGCACGAGCGCCAAGGTCTACGGCTGGGGCCGCACCCGCTCCACCAGCGACGACATCCCGCAGACGCTGCGGACGGCGACCCTGCCGATCCAGTCCGACAGCCCCTGCTCCGGCGCCTGCGGCAGCGACACCGGCACCACCGCCGCCTGCGTGCAGAACTACGTCGCCAAGGGCGCCTACAGCGTGTTCAGCAAGGTGCGGACGTACCTGGGCGCCGCCTCCCGCGCATCGGCGGCACCGGCCCCCGGCGACGGCAGGACCGGTCTGATCGCCCGCCGGAGCGCGAGATCTTCGCCACAAGGATCTCCGTCGGCACCGGTTTCGAGGCGTACGGCATCCGGGGCTGAAACCCGAGGTGAGCGAGGCTCACCGACGGTAACCCGATGACGCACCGTGTCCATCGCCGTACGCGATGGGTGCGGTGCGTTGTGCAACCCTTGCCCGAGTTTCTCCGTCTGCCCTTACGGGGCGACGATGGAGCGGTACCGACCGCGCCTGACCCTGAAAGCAGGGGGTAACCGACCGACGAGAGCTAGGAGCGATGTGACCGCCGAGAGCACGCCGGAGCCCGGCATAACCACGCCGGGTGAGACCGGCCCCCGTCGTGGTGGCAGGGGCCGCCGCCGCAAGGCCCGCAGCGGCAGCCGTAAGGCCCTGCGCGTCGGGGCCTGGGCGGCCGCCGGTGTGGTCGTGCTGGGCGGTGCGGGCGCGGGATACCTCTACTTCAAGCTCAACGGCAACATCCGAAGCGTCGACATCGACCAGGCTCTCGGCAACGACCGGCCCTCGAAGATCGACAACGGCTCGGAGAACATCCTGGTCCTCGGCTCGGACACCCGCTCCGGCGCCAACAAGGAGCTCGGCGGCGGCACCGACGACGGCAGCGCCCGCTCCGACACGGCCATGATCGTCCACGTCTACGAGGGCCACAAGAGGGCCGCCGTGGTCTCCGTCCCCCGCGACACCCTGATCGACCGCCCGGCCTGCACCGACACCAAGGGAACCACGCACCCGGCCGCGTCCGGCGTGATGTTCAACGAGGCGTACGGCACCGGTGGCGCGGCCTGTGCGGTGAAGACCGTCGAGTCCCTCACCGGCATCCGCATGGACCACTACCTGGAGGTCGACTTCGCCGGCTTCCAGAAGCTCATCGACGACCTCGGCGGCGTCCCCGTCACCACGACGAAGAACATCGACGACCCGCAGAGCCACCTGAGCCTCCAGGCCGGCACCCACACACTGAACGGCCGCCAGGCCCTCGGCCTGGTCCGCACCCGGCACGGCGTCGGCGACGGCTCCGACCTCGGCCGCATCCAGCTCCAGCAGGCCTTCGTCAAGGCACTCATCGGCCAGGTCGAGCACGTCGGCGTCTTCAGCAACCCGAAGAAGCTCTACGACCTCGCCGACACCGCCACCAAGACCGTCACCACCGACTCCGACCTGGGCTCGGTCAACTCCCTCATCGACTTCGCGGACGGCCTCAAGGGCATCGGCGCCAAGAACATGTCCATGATCACCATGCCGGTCCGGTACGACCCGTCCAACCCCAACCGGGTCCTCATGGAGAAGCAGAAGGCCCAGCTGGTCTGGGACGCCCTGAAGAACGACCGGCCCATCCCGAGGAGCGCGACGGCGGGCACGGCCACAGGAGAAGCCAGAGGCGTGGTGACCGGCTAGGGGCAACCCCCTGGGGGCGCGGGGCCCGGCACCCCCCACGGAATAAAGAACAGTGGCCCCCGGTTTTGGGGGATGGCCCCAGTCCTGGCAGACTGGTACGTCGGCTCCGGTTCACGCTCCCGCATCCCGCGGCGGCGACCCGGCGCCCTCCCGAAACCTAGGAGACACCTTGAAGCGCGACATCCACCCCGCGTACGTCGAGACGCAGGTCAGCTGCACCTGTGGCGCGTCGTTCACCACCCGTAGCACCATCGAGTCCGGCACCATCCGGGCCGAGGTCTGCTCCGAGTGCCACCCGTTCTACACGGGCAAGCAGAAGATCCTCGACACCGGTGGCCGTGTGGCCCGCTTCGAGGCCCGCTTCGGCAAGGCTGCCGCAGGCTCCAAGAAGTAGCGAGCCCCATTTCGCCGGTCCACGGTCACGCCCTTGTGGGGGTGTGCCCGGGACCGGCGTTTTTGGTCGCCCGCCCTTCCCTTTCACCGCAGTACAGGAGCCCAAGATGTTCGAGGCCGTCGAGGAACTCGTCGCCGAGCACGCCGATCTGGAGAAGAAGCTCGCCGACCCGTCGGTCCACGCCGACCAGGCGAACGCGCGCAAGCTGAACAAGCGCTATGCCGAGCTGACCCCGATCGTCGCCACGTACCGCTCCTGGAAGCAGACCGGCGACGACATCGAGACCGCGCGCGAGCTCGCGGCCGACGACCCCGACTTCGCCGCCGAGGTCAAGGACCTGGAGAAGCAGCGCGAGGAGCTCACCGAGAAGCTCCGCTTCCTGCTGATCCCGCGCGACCCGAGTGACGACAAGGACGTCATTCTGGAGATCAAGGCAGGCGCGGGCGGCGACGAGTCGGCGCTGTTCGCGGGCGACCTGCTGCGCATGTACCTGCGCTACGCCGAGCGCGTCGGCTGGAAGACCGAGATCATCGACGCCACCGAGTCCGAGCTGGGCGGCTACAAGGACGTCCAGGTCGCGGTGAAGGCCCGCGGCCAGCTCGAGCCCGGGCAGGGCGTGTGGGCGCGGCTGAAGTACGAGGGTGGCGTGCACCGCGTGCAGCGCGTGCCGGCGACCGAGTCGCAGGGCCGTATCCACACCTCCGCCGCCGGTGTCCTCGTCACCCCGGAGGCCGAGGAGGTGGACGTGGAGATCAACCCGAACGACCTCCGCATCGACGTCTACCGGTCCTCCGGCCCGGGCGGCCAGTCGGTCAACACCACCGACTCCGCGGTGCGCATCACGCACATCCCGACCGGGGTCGTCGCCTCCTGCCAGAACGAGAAGAGCCAGCTGCAGAACAAGGAGCAGGCGCTGCGTATCCTGCGCTCCAGGCTGCTCGCCATGGCGCAGGAGGAGGCCGAGCGGGAGGCCGCCGACGCCCGCCGCAGCCAGGTCCGCACCGTGGACCGCTCCGAGAAGATCCGCACCTACAACTTCCCGGAGAACCGCATCTCGGACCACCGCGTCGGCTTCAAGGCGTACAACCTGGACCAGGTCCTGGACGGCGACCTCGACGCGGTCATCCAGGCCTGCGTCGACGCCGACTCGGCGGCGAAGCTGGCGGCCGCGTAAGACGCGTACGCACGTACGAGCGCTAGTACGAGTACGACACGGAGGACTCGCGTGAACCTGCTGCTCGCGGAGGTGGCCCAGGCCACCCAGCGGCTGGCCGACGCCGGCGTGCCCTCGCCGCGCACCGACGCGGAGGAGCTCGCCGCGTTCGTGCACGGCGTGAAGCGCAGCCAACTGCACTCCGTGAAGGATTCCGACTTCGACGCCCGGTACTGGGAGGTCATCGCCCGGCGCGAACAGCGCGAGCCGCTGCAGCACATCACCGGGCGGGCCTACTTCCGGTATCTGGAGCTGCAGGTCGGGCCGGGTGTCTTCGTGCCCCGGCCGGAGACCGAGTCCGTGGTCGGCTGGGCCATAGACGCCGTGCGCGCCATGGACGTCGTCGAGCCGTGCATCGTCGACCTGTGCACCGGCTCCGGCGCCATCGCCCTCGCCCTCGCCCAGGAGGTCCCGCGCTCGCGCGTGCACGCCGTGGAGCTGTCCGAGGACGCCCTGGTGTGGACGCGGAAGAACGTGGCGGGATCCAGGGTCGACCTGCGCCAGGGCGACGCCCTGACGGCCTTCCCCGACCTCGACGGCCAGGTCGACCTGGTCATCTCCAACCCGCCGTACATCCCGCTCACGGAGTGGGAGTACGTGGCTCCCGAGGCCCGTGACTACGACCCCGAGATGGCCCTGTTCTCCGGCGAGGACGGCCTCGACCTGATCCGGGGCATCGAGCGCACCGCGCACCGGCTGCTGCGCCCCGGCGGGGTCGTCGTGATCGAGCACGCCGACACCCAGGGCGGCCAGGTGCCGTGGATCTTCACCGAGGAGCGGGGCTGGGCCGACGCGGCCGACCACCCCGACCTCAACAACCGCCCCCGGTTCGCGACCGCCCGCAAGGCGCTTCCGTGACCCCGCAGACTCATTTCCCGAAGTACGTGTACGAGGAGGCCCGCTAACGATGGCACGGCGATACGACACCAACGACGCGACCGACCGCGCGACGGGTCTGCGCGAGGCCGCGTCCGCCGTCCGCCGGGGCGAGCTGGTGGTGCTGCCGACCGACACGGTGTACGGCATCGGCGCCGACGCGTTCTCCTCGGAGGCCGTCGCCGACCTGCTCGCCGCCAAGGGCCGGGGCCGCACCATGCCCACTCCCGTCCTCATCGGCTCCCCGAACACCTTGCACGGCCTCGTCACGGACTTCTCCGAGCTGGCCTGGGAGCTGGTCGACGCGTTCTGGCCGGGTGCCCTGACGCTCGTCGCCAAGCACCAGCCGTCCCTGCAGTGGGACCTCGGCGACACCCGTGGCACGGTGGCCATCCGCATGCCCCTGCACCCGGTCGCCATCGAGCTGCTCACCGAGGTCGGCCCCATGGCCGTGTCCTCCGCCAACCTCACCGGCCACCCGGCGCCGGAGAACTGCGACGCCGCCCAGGACATGCTCGGCGACTCCGTCTCCGTCTACCTCGACGGCGGCCCCACCCCGGCCAACGTGCCGTCCTCCATCGTGGACGTCACCGGCCCGGTGCCGGTGCTGCTGCGCGAGGGCGCGATCTCGCCGGAGGAGCTGCGCAAGGTCGTACCCGACCTCGAGGTGGCGAATTGACGGCCCCTGAAGCGGGGCGTGGCATAGGCATCGGGCAGCGTGTCGCGGAGGAGACGACCACCTTCGGCTTTCCGCGCGACACCTTCCGCATCCTCCACGTCAGCACCGGCAATGTGTGCCGTTCGCCCATCACCGAGCGGCTGACCCGCCATTTCGTCGCAGAGCGGCTCGGTGTGCTCGGCGGCGGTCTGATCGTGGAGAGCGCGGGCACCTGGGGCCACGAGGGCGCGCCGATGGAGGCCAACGCGGAGACCGTGCTGGCCGACTTCGGCGCGGACGCCTCCGGCTTCTTCGGCCGGGAGCTGCTGGACGAGCACGTCATCGGGGCCGACCTCGTGCTCACCGCCACCCGCGACCACCGCGCCCAGGTCATCTCCATGGGCCATTCCGCGGGTCTGCGCACCTTCACCCTGAAGGAGTTCACCCGGCTGGTCCGGGCGATAGATCCGGCCACCCTGCCGCCCCTGGACGACGGCGTGGTCGCACGCGCCCGCGCCCTGGTCCGCGCCGCGGCGGCGCTACGCGGGTGGCTCCTCGCGCCGACGGCCGAGGCGGACGAGGTCCACGACCCGTACGGGGCGCCCCTTCCGTTCTTCAGGTCGATCGGGGACGAGATACACCAGGCCCTGGATCCGGTGGTGACGGCGCTGACCGGGGTACCGGCGCGGACGTGAGCGCCGCATAAAGCATTGCAATACCGGGCGTCCGGGACATCTGGGCCCTACATTGGTCATACGTCACCGTCGACCGCCCGGGAGCCCGCCATGTCGGTCACCCATACCCTCGAGACCGACGCCCTGCTGCGGCAGGACCCGGCGATGGCCGAGATCCTGCTCGCGGAGCTGGACCGGCAGTCCACGACCCTGCAGCTGATCGCCGCCGAGAACTTCTGCTCGCCGGCCGTGCTCGCCGCCCTCGGGTCGCCTATCGCCAACAAGTACGCCGAGGGCTATCCCGGCGCCCGCCACCACGGCGGCTGCGAGATCGTCGACGTGGCCGAACGCGCCGCCATCGACCGGGCCCGGGAACTCTTCGGCGCCGAACACGCCAACGTCCAGTCCCACTCCGGCTCCTCGGCCGTCCTGGCCGCCTACGCCGCCCTGCTGCGCCCCGGCGACACCGTCCTCGCCCTCGGACTGCACTACGGCGGCCATCTCACCCACGGCTCGCCCGCGAACTTCTCCGGCCGCTGGTTCGACTTCGTCGGCTACGGGGTGGACGCGGAGACCGGGCTCATCGACCACGACCAGGTGCGTCACCTGGCGCGGAACCACCGGCCGAAGGCGGTCGTGTGCGGCTCGATCGCCTACCCCCGGCACATCGACTACGCCTTCTTCCGTGAGGTCGCCGACGAGATCGGGGCCTATCTGATCGCCGACGCCGCGCACCCGATCGGGCTGGTCGCGGGCGGCGCGGCGCCGAACCCGGTGCCGTACGCCGACATCGTGTGCGCGACCACCCACAAGGTGCTGCGCGGTCCGCGCGGCGGGATGATCCTGTGCGGGAGCGAACTGGCCGAGCGCGTCGACCGGGCGGTGTTCCCCTTCACGCAGGGCGGTGCGCAGATGCACACGATCGCCGCGAAGGCCGTCGCGTTCGGCGAGGCGGCAACACCGGCCTTCGCCGTGTACGCCCATCAGGTGGTCGCGAACGCACGGGTGCTCGCCGGTCACCTGGCCGCCGAGGGCCTCACCGTGACCACCGGCGGCACGGACACCCATCTGATCACCGCAGACCCTGCCCCGCTCGGGGTGGACGGCCGCACCGCACGCGGCCGGCTCGCCGCCGCCGGGATCGTCCTGGACTGCTGCGCACTGCCGCACGGCGACGGCCGGGGCCTGCGCCTGGGCACCGCCGCGGTGACCACGCAGGGCATGGGGGAGCCGGAGATGGTGCGGATCGCCGCCCTGATGGCGGCGGTGCTGCGCGGCGAGACGGAACCGGCGGCGACGCGGGACGAGGTGCGGATTCTCACCGGCGCCTTTCCGCCGTATACGGGCTGAACGGGGGTAGGCGTTGTCCCGTACACCCCGATGTGCGTCATGGCCCACAGCCGGGCGTGCAACCATCGTGGCTACCCGGAAGTCCCCATCCATATACGTCCATCGCTAGGGTGTGGGGCTGTGATGGCCAGCGAGACCCGTGGGGAAGCCTGTGCGTGAATACCTGCTGACGCTCTGCATCACGGCCGCGGTGACGTATCTGCTGACAGGGCCGGTACGGAAGTTCGCGATCGTGGCCGGGGCGATGCCGGAGATCCGGGCACGTGACGTGCACCGGGAACCCACTCCGCGCCTCGGCGGTATCGCCATGTTCTTCGGCCTGTGCGCGGGCCTGCTGGTCGCGGACCACCTGACGAACCTCAACGAGGTCTTCGCGAAGTCGAACGAGCCGCGCGCCCTGCTCTCCGGCGCGGCCCTGATCTGGCTGATCGGCGTCCTGGACGACAAGTTCGAGATCGACGCGCTGATCAAGCTGGGCGGCCAGATGATCGCCGCGGGTGTCATGGTCGTACAGGGTCTGACGATCCTGTGGCTGCCCATCCCCGGCGTCGGCAACGTGGCGCTGACCCAGTGGCAGGGCACGCTGCTGACCGTGGCGCTCGTCGTCATCACCATCAACGCGGTGAACTTCGTGGACGGCCTGGACGGCCTCGCGGCCGGCATGGTGTGCATCGCGGCCGGGGCGTTCTTCCTGTACGCCTACCGCGTCTGGGTGTCGTACGGCATCGAGGCCGCCGCCCCCGCCACGCTGTTCGCCGCCATCCTGATGGGGATGTGCCTGGGCTTCCTGCCGCACAACATGCATCCCGCGCGGATCTTCATGGGCGACTCCGGCTCGATGCTGATCGGCCTGGTGCTGGCGGCGGGCGCGATCTCGATCACGGGCCAGCTCGACCCGGACGCGCTGAACCTGTACGCGGGCTCCGAGAAGGCGGCGGTGCACCAGACGGTGCCGGTCTACATCCCGCTGCTGCTGCCGCTGACGATCATCGCGGTGCCGGCGGCGGACCTGGTCCTCGCGATCGTCCGGCGCACCTGGCGCGGCCAGTCGCCGTTCGCCGCGGACCGCGGGCACCTGCACCACCGGCTGCTGGAGATCGGCCATTCGCACAGCCGGGCGGTGCTGATCATGTACTTCTGGTCGGCGCTGATCGCTTTTGGCGCGCTGGCGTACTCCGTCAACTCCGCCTCGATGTGGATCGTGCTCGGCGTGGTGTTCCTCAGCGCGGTCGGTCTGGTCCTGCTGCTGCTCCCGCGCTTCAGGCCGCGGGTGCCGGTGTGGGCCCAGGCCTTCGTGCCGCCGCGCTACCGGCCGCGCCGGCGTGCGGCCGAGGCGACTGTGGCGATGGAGGCCGACGGGGCAAGGGAGCCGCAGGAGGCGCAGGAGGCCGCGGGGCGGGCTCCCGTCACCGCCGGGGTCTCGGGCGTCAACGGAGCGACCGCGATCGGCGCTCGTTCGCGTTTCCTTGACCGGCGCTGACCCCGGCCAGGTAAGAATCTGACTAGAGCATTGCCAACTCGTGGGGGAGTAAAAGCCCCCAATACCTGACAAGTGGGCTGGGTTAATGCACAGACGCGCACTGTCACTCTCATGTGTGACAGCAAGCACACCGACCAGGTAAAGACCTCATCAAATAGTTTGTGATACGGTTCACGAGAACCCGGATAGAGCCGAAGGACCGCAGTGCGACGGTCCCTTGGTGTGAGGTCTCGATCACTCAGCCCGGGACTACGCTCGTCCATGACGACACCCTGCCCCCTGTGAAAGCGGAGTTGCCGCCATGCCGTCCAATGACGCCCGGAACCTACTGCAGATCGCTGTGCCCGCAGCGGCTGCGGGTGCGATCGCCGTCGCCGTGAGCGCCGCGGTCGCCGGGGGCAAGGGCGCGCTCGGTGCGGCCGTCGGCACGGCGCTGGCCATCCTGTTCATGGGAATCGGCCTCTACGTGCTGCAGTGGACGGCAAAAACGCTCCCGCAGCTGTTCCAGGCCATGGGCCTCATGCTCTACATGGCCCAGCTGCTGCTCCTCTTCATCTTCGTCGCCGTCTTCAAAGGCACCTCCCTCTTCAACGGCAAGGCGTTCGCCGTGGGGATCGTGGTCACGACCGTCGCGTGGATGGCCGCGCAGGCCCGCGCGCACATGAAGGCCAAGATCTTCTATATCGATCCCGACTCCGCGAAGAGCGACAAGCCCGAGAAGACAGGGCCGTCGTCGTGAGGGGTAGGGGCGGGATAAAGGCTTGTGAGATCTCCTGCTATCGTCCGGTGCCAACTGCGGCATCGCGGGCGCGGGCATCTGAGCTGACGCCTGCTCGATCGCGAGGCTCGATGCCCCCCAGCCGCCCCCACATCCGTAACACCAGTCCGGTGCCGATCCGCGGCCTTGCGCCGCGCCGACACAACGAGGTTGCCGTACCCATGCGTCACGCCGAAGGAGCCCGCGGTGAGTGCTGACCAGACCCAGCTCGCCTTTGACTGGAGTTGTCGGATCATGTCCGACAACGGGTGTGGCTTCCCGGCTCCGGGCCTGCACTCCTTCCTGTTCAAGCCGCTCTTCACGGTCGGCGGCTTCGACTTCAACAAGGTGATGCTGCTCGCGCTCATCACCACCGCGCTCGTCGTCGGCTTCTTCTGGGCCGCCTTCGGCAACGCCAAGGTCATCCCGGGCAAGCTGCAGATGGTCGGCGAGGCCGGCTACGACTTCGTGCGCCGCGGCATCGTGTACGAGACGCTCGGCAAGCGCGAGGGCGAGAAGTGGGTGCCGTTCATCGTCTCCCTCTTCTTCTTCATCTGGATCATGAACGTCTGGTCCGTGGTCCCGCTGGCGCAGTTCCCGGTGGGCTCGATCATCGCCTACCCGATGGTCCTGGCCGTGATCGTCTGGGTCCTCTGGGTCGGCCTGACCTTCAAGCGGCACGGCTTCGTCGGCTTCTTCAAGAACGTGACGGGCTACGACAAGTCGCTCGGTCCGGTGCTCCCGCTCGTCATGGTCATCGAGTTCTTCTCGAACCTGCTGGTCCGCCCGTTCACGCACGCGGTGCGACTCTTCGCCAACATGTTCGCCGGTCACCTGATGCTGGTGATGTTCACCGTCGCCTCCTGGTACCTGCTGAACAGCTGGATGATCCCGGCCGCCGGCGTCTCCTTCGTGATGACGATGGCCATGATCTGCTTCGAGCTTTTCGTCCAGGCCGTCCAGGCGTACGTCTTCGTACTGCTGGCCTGCTCCTACATTCAGGGCGCTCTCGCCGAGCACCACTGAGCCCCACCACACCCCCGGTCGTCCGGTGGCCAACCCCCACCGGTCCGTAAAGAGAAGGAAGATTCAGCATGGCTGCCACTGAGACCCTCGCCGCTGTCTCCGGTTCCATCGGTTCTGTCGGTTACGGCCTCTCCGCCATCGGCCCCGGCATCGGCGTCGGCATCATCTTCGGTAACGGCACCCAGGCCCTCGCCCGTCAGCCCGAGGCCGCGGGTCTGATCCGCGCCAACCAGATCCTCGGTTTCGCCTTCTGTGAGGCGCTCGCCCTGATCGGCATCGTCATGCCGTTCGTGTTCGGTACGAAGTAAGACCTCCGTACCCGACACGTATCGACGAAAGGCACTGATGTGATCGCCAACCTGGTTCAGCTGGCGGCCCCGGAGAAGGGTGGGAACCCGCTCCTTCCCGAGTGGCCCGAGCTGCTCGTCGGCACCATCGCCTTCGCCATCGTGTTCTTCTTCTTCTGGAAGAAGCTGCTTCCGAACATCAACAAGGTTCTGGAGGAGCGTCGCGCGGCGATCGAAGGCGGCATCGAAGAGGCCGACGCCATGAAGGTCGAGGCCCAGAGCGTCCTTGAGCAGTACAAGGCCCAGCTCGCCGAGGCCCGGCACGAGGCCGCGCGCCTGCGCCAGGAGGCGCAGGAGCAGGGTGCCGCGCTCATCGCCGAGATGCGGGCCGAGGGCCAGCGGCAGCGCGAGGAGATCGTCGCCGCCGGTCACGCCCAGATCGAGGCCGACCGCAAGGCCGCCGCGCAGACGCTGCGTCAGGACGTCGGCAAGCTCGCCACCGAACTGGCCGGCAAGCTCGTCGGCGAGTCCCTCGAGGACCACGCCCGGCAGAGCCGTGTGATCGACCGCTTCCTCGACGAGCTCGAGGAGAAGGCCGAGGCCACGCGATGAACGGAGCGAGCCGCGAGGCCCTGGCGGCCGCACGCGAGCGTCTCGACGCGCTGACGGACTCCACGTCCGTGGACGCCGCGTCGCTCGCCGACGAGCTGGCGGCCGTCACCGCGCTGCTCGACCGCGAGGCCGGACTGCGCCGGGTCCTCACCGACCCGGCGAAGCCCGCAGAGGCCAAGGCGTCGCTGGTCCAGCGTCTGATCGGTGCCCAGGTCAGCGGGTCCGCCGCCGACCTGGTGGCCGGGATGGCGCGCTCCCGCTGGTCGCAGCCCCGCGACCTGGTGGACGCGCTGGAGGAGCTGGCGAGCATCGCCGACCTCACGGCCGCGGAGCGGGCGGGCACCCTCGACGACGTCGAGGACGAGCTGTTCCGGTTCGGCCGGATCGTCTCCTCCAGCACCGAGCTGCGCGCCGCGCTGACCGACCGCGCCGCCGGTACGACGGCGAAGACCGAGCTGCTGCACCGGCTGCTCGGCGGACGGGCCAAGCCGGCCACCGAGCGTCTGGTGACGCGCCTTGTGACCGCGCCGCGTGGACGTAGCCTGGAAGCGGGACTGGAGTCCCTGTCCAAGCTCGCCGCCGAGCGGCGGGACCGCATGGTCGCCGTCGTCACCTCGGCGGTGCCGCTGAGCGACGGCCAGAAGCAGCGCCTCGGCGCCGCCCTCGCCAAGCTCTACGGCCGCCGGATGCACCTCAACCTGGACGTGGACCCCGAGGTGATCGGCGGCATCCGGGTGCAGGTCGGTGACGAGGTCATCAACGGCTCCCTCGCGGACCGGCTGGACGACGCCGCCCGCCGCATGGCGAGCTAGCAGCAACTCGATATTTCGAGAAAAGCAGTACGTACTTACGGCCCGGTTGGGCCGTGCAGAGGATTCCTGGGGGTCGCCCCCAGACCCCCAAGTTGAAACTTCGGGCCCAACAAGGAGAGCAGGGAACCCAGATGGCGGAGCTCACGATCCGGCCGGAGGAGATCCGGGACGCGCTGGAGAACTTCGTCCAGTCGTACAAGCCGGACGCGGCCTCGCGCGAGGAGGTCGGTACGGTCACCCTTGCCGGCGACGGCATCGCGAAGATCGAGGGTCTTCCCTCGGCCATGGCCAACGAACTGCTGAAGTTCGAGGACGGCACCCTCGGCCTCGCCCTCAACCTCGAGGAGCGCGAGATCGGTGCCATCGTCCTCGGTGAGTTCAGCGGCATCGAGGAGGGTCAGCCGGTCACCCGCACCGGTGAGGTCCTCTCCGTGGCGGTCGGCGAGGGCTACCTCGGCCGTGTCGTCGACCCGCTCGGCAACCCGATCGACGGCCTCGGCGAGATCGAGACGTCCGGCCGCCGTGCGCTGGAGCTGCAGGCCCCCACGGTCATGCAGCGCAAGTCGGTGCACGAGCCGATGGAGACCGGCTACAAGGCCGTCGACGCGATGACCCCGATCGGCCGTGGTCAGCGTCAGCTGATCATCGGTGACCGCCAGACCGGCAAGACCGCCCTGGCCGTCGACACGATCATCAACCAGCGCGACAACTGGCGCACCGGCGACCCGAAGAAGCAGGTCCGCTGCATCTACGTCGCCATCGGCCAGAAGGGCTCCACCATCGCCGGCGTGCGCCGCGCGCTGGAGGAGAACGGCGCCCTGGAGTACACGACCATCGTCGCCGCCCCGGCGTCCGACCCGGCCGGCTTCAAGTACCTGGCGCCGTACACCGGTTCGGCCATCGGTCAGCAGTGGATGTACGAGGGCAAGCACGTCCTGATCATCTTCGACGACCTGTCGAAGCAGGCCGACGCCTACCGCGCCGTGTCGCTGCTGCTGCGCCGCCCGCCGGGCCGTGAGGCCTACCCGGGTGACGTCTTCTACCTGCACTCCCGGCTGCTGGAGCGCTGCGCCAAGCTCTCCGACGACATGGGTGCCGGTTCGATGACCGGTCTGCCGATCGTCGAGACCAAGGCCAACGACGTCTCGGCGTTCATCCCGACCAACGTCATCTCCATCACCGACGGCCAGTGCTTCCTGGAGTCGGACCTGTTCAACGCCGGTCAGCGCCCCGCGCTGAACGTCGGTATCTCCGTCTCCCGAGTCGGTGGTTCCGCCCAGCACAAGGCGATGCGTCAGGTCTCCGGCCGCCTCCGGGTGGACCTCGCCCAGTTCCGTGAGCTGGAGGCGTTCGCCGCCTTCGGTTCCGACCTGGACGCGGCCTCCAAGGCGCAGCTGGAGCGCGGTTCGCGCATGGTCGAGCTGCTGAAGCAGGACCAGTACCAGCCGATGGCCACCGAGGACCAGGTCGTCTCCGTCTGGGCCGGCACCAACGGCCGTATGGACGACGTCCCGGTCGCCGACATCCGCCGCTTCGAGAAGGAACTGATCGACTTCCTGCACCGGAAGCACCAGGGCCTGATGACCTCCATCAAGGAGGGCGCCAAGATGTCGGACGACACGATCCAGGCGATCGACGACGCGGTGGCCGAGTTCAAGAAGCAGTTCGAGACGAGCGACGGCAAGCTGCTCGGCGAGGACACCCCTGCCACTGCCGCCAAGTGACGTAAGGAAGGGACCTGACTCATGGGAGCCCAGCTCCGGGTCTACAAGCGTCGCATCCGATCCGTCAGCGCGACCAAGAAGATCACCAAGGCGATGGAGATGATCGCCGCCTCGCGCGTCGTCAAGGCGCAGCGCAAGGTGGCGGCCTCCACGCCGTACGCGAACGAGCTGACGCGTGCGGTCACGGCGGTCGGCACCGGCTCGAACACCAAGCACCCGCTCACCACGGAGGCGGAGACCCCGACCCGTGCCGCGGTCCTGCTCCTCACGAGCGACCGCGGTCTGGCCGGCGCCTTCAACTCCAACGCCATCAAGACGGCGGAGCAGCTGACCGAGCGCCTGGAGCGCGAGGGCAAGCAGGTCGACACGTACATCGTCGGCCGGCGCGGTGTCGCCCACTACAACTTCCGTGAGCGCAAGATCGCGGAGTCGTGGACGGGCTTCACGGACGAGCCGACGTACGCGGACGCCAAGAAGGTCGCGGCGCCCCTGATCGAGGCCATCGAGAAGGAGACGGCCGAGGGTGGTGTGGACGAACTCCACATCGTCTTCACCGAGTTCGTCTCGATGATGACGCAGACGGCGCTCGACGCCCGGCTGCTTCCGCTGCGTCTCGAAGAGGTCGCCGAGGAGGCTCACCCCAAGGGGGAGATCCTCCCGCTGTACGACTTCGAGCCCTCGGCGGAGGACGTCCTCGACGCCCTGCTGCCGCGCTACGTGGAGAGCCGGATCTACAACGCGCTGCTCCAGTCGGCCGCTTCGAAGCACGCCGCCACGCGGCGCGCGATGAAGTCGGCCACCGACAACGCCGGTGAGCTCATCGAGACGCTCACCCGGCTTGCCAACGCGGCCCGTCAGGCCGACATCACCCAGGAAATCAGCGAGATCGTCGGTGGCGCGAGCGCCCTGGCCGACGCGACCGCGGGGAGTGACCGATAAATGACCACCACTGTTGAGACCGCGACGGCTACGGGCCGCGTCGCCCGGGTCATCGGCCCGGTCGTCGACGTGGAGTTCCCCGTCGACGCGATGCCGGACATCTACAACGCCCTTCACGTCGAGGTCTCCGACCCGGCGAACGCGGGCGAGAAGAAGACGCTGACCCTGGAGGTCGCCCAGCACCTGGGTGACGGCCTGGTCCGCACCATCTCCATGCAGCCCACCGACGGTCTGGTCCGCCAGGCCCCGGTGACCGACACGGGCGCGTCCATCTCCGTCCCCGTCGGCGACTTCACCAAGGGCAAGGTGTTCAACACCCTCGGTGAGGTGCTGAACGTCGACGAGTCCTACGACGGCGAGCGCTGGCCGATCCACCGCAAGGCCCCGAACTTCGACGAGCTCGAGTCCAAGACCGAGATGTTCGAGACGGGCGTCAAGGTCATCGACCTGCTCACCCCGTACGTCAAGGGCGGCAAGATCGGCCTGTTCGGCGGCGCCGGCGTCGGCAAGACGGTGCTCATCCAGGAGATGATCTACCGTGTCGCCAACAACCACGACGGTGTCTCCGTGTTCGCCGGTGTCGGCGAGCGCACCCGTGAGGGCAACGACCTGATCGAGGAGATGTCGGACTCCGGCGTCATCGACAAGACCGCGCTGGTCTTCGGTCAGATGGACGAGCCCCCGGGCACCCGTCTGCGCGTCGCGCTGGCCGGCCTGACCATGGCCGAGTACTTCCGTGACGTCCAGAAGCAGGACGTGCTGTTCTTCATCGACAACATCTTCCGCTTCACGCAGGCCGGTTCCGAGGTCTCCACGCTGCTCGGCCGTATGCCGTCCGCGGTGGGTTACCAGCCGAACCTGGCCGACGAGATGGGCCTCCTGCAGGAGCGCATCACCTCGACGCGCGGTCACTCGATCACCTCGATGCAGGCGATCTACGTCCCCGCGGACGACCTGACCGACCCGGCCCCGGCCACCACCTTCGCCCACCTCGACGCGACGACGGTTCTGTCCCGTCCGATCTCCGAGAAGGGCATCTACCCGGCCGTGGACCCGCTGGACTCCACGTCCCGGATCCTGGACCCGCGTTACATCTCCGCGGACCACTACAACGCCGCCATGCGCGTGAAGACGGTCCTGCAGAAGTACAAGGACCTCCAGGACATCATCGCGATCCTCGGTATCGACGAGCTCGGCGAGGAGGACAAGCTCGTCGTCCACCGTGCCCGTCGCGTGGAGCGCTTCCTGTCCCAGAACACCCACGTCGCCAAGCAGTTCACCGGCGTCGACGGGTCGGACGTGCCGCTGGACGAGTCGATCGCCGCGTTCAACGCGATCATCGACGGTGAGTACGACCACTTCCCGGAGCAGGCGTTCTTCATGTGCGGTGGTCTCGAGGACCTGAAGAAGAACGCGAAGGAGCTGGGCGTCTCCTGAACTCCCTGAGTTCATGTGAGAGGGGCGCGGGCGCACCCGTCGGGGTGTGTCCAGCCCCTCTCTCCACGCCCACTAGAATTGACCCCAACACCCGGCAGAACCGCCGGGTGGTGACCCGAGGAGCCACCCTTGGCTGCTGAGCTGCACGTCGAGCTGGTCGCCGCCGACCGCCAGGTCTGGTCCGGCGAGGCCACCCTGGTCGTCGCGCGCACCACGTCCGGCGACATCGGCGTCATGCCCGGTCACCAGCCGCTGCTCGGTGTGCTGGAGTCGGGCCCGGTGACCATCCGTACGAGTGATGGTGGAACGGTCGTCGCCGCGGTGCACGGCGGTTTCATCTCGTTCGCGGACAACAAGCTGTCCCTGCTGGCCGAGATCGCCGAGCTGTCGGACGAGATCGATGTCCAGCGCACGGAGCGGGAGCTGGAGCGCGCGAAGGCGGAGGGCGACGCCGCCGCCGAGCGCCGCGCGGATGTCCGCCTGCGTGCGGCGGCGGCGCGCTGACCCAGCCGCGCGGTACGTTGACATCACTCAGCCGCGGCCGGCCCGGAGCAATCCGGTGCCGGTCGCGGCTGAGGCAGATGTGGGTGTTTTTTCCGTTTCATTACTCAGTAACAGAAGCAGTTCCTAGGAGACGAGGAGGTCGGTGCCGATGGTCCTCGCTCTGACTGTGTGCGGGATCGTGGTCGCGCTCGTGGTGGTGGGGCTGTTCCTGTTCGGCCTGCGGCGCAGGCTGATCCAGCGCTCCGGCGGCACCTTCGACTGTTCCCTGCGCTGGGACGTGGCCGAGAAACCGGACGCCAGCGGCAAGGGCTGGTCCTACGGCGTCGCCCGCTACAACGGCGACCGCATCGAGTGGTACCGCGTCTTCTCCTACGCCGTCCGCCCGCGCCGCACCCTGGAGCGCGCCGCCATCGAGGTGGCCGGCCGCCGGCTGCCCGAGGGCGAGGAGGAGCTGGCGCTGCTCTCCGACGCGGTGGTCCTCGCCTGTACCCATCGGGGCACGCGCCTCGAACTCGCCATGAGCGAAGACGCGCTGACCGGATTCCTCGCGTGGCTGGAGGCAGCCCCGCCCGGTCAGCGCGTCAACGTCGCTTAGGAGCTCTCTTACGGGTTCTACAGGTTGCTGCTGATGGCGTTCACCAGCTCACCGTTGCTGGTGTCGCCGCTGAACTCCCAGAAGAACGCGCCGCCGAGCCCCTGGGACTTGGCCCAGCTCATCTTCCCGGCGATGGTCGACGGGGTGTCGTACGACCACCAGTTGCTGCCGCAGTGGGCGTACGCGGTACCGGCGACGGTGCCGGTGACCGGGCAGGACGTCTTGAGCACCTTGTAGTCCTCGATGCCCTGCTCGTAGGTGCCGGCCGCGGGTCCCGTGGCCGTGCCGCCGGGGGCGTCCTGGGTGACGCCGGTCCAGCCGCGGCCGTAGAGGCCGATGCCGATGAGCAGCTTGGACGCGGGGACGCCGACGGACTTGTACTTGGCGATGGCGTCGGCCGTGTCGAACCCGGCCTTCGGGATGCCGCTGTACGAGGTGAGCGGGGAGTGCGGGGCGGTCGGGCCCTGCGCGTCCCAGGCGCCGAAGAAGTCGTACGACATCACGTTGTACCAGTTGACGTAACTCGCGGCGCCGGCGTAGTCCGCGGCCTCGATCTTGCCGCCGGAGGAGCCGTCGGCGGTGACGGCGGCCGTGACCAGGGCGGAGGAGCCGAACTTGGCGCGCAGTGCGGCCATCACGTTCTTGAAGGCCGCGGCCCCGCTGGTGTCACAGCTCAGCCCGCAGGCGTTCGGGTACTCCCAGTCGATGTCGATGCCGTCGAACACGTCCGCCCAGCGCGGGTCCTTGACCAGGTTGTAGCAGGAGTCCGCGAAGGCGGCCGGGTTGGCGGCGGCCTGGGCGAAGCCGCCGGACCAGGTCCAGCCGCCGAAGGACCACAGCACCTTCAGGTTCGGGTACTTGGCCTTCAGCTCGCGCAGCTGGTTGAAGTTGCCGCGCAGCGGCTGGTCCCAGGTGTCGGCGACGCCGCTGACCGACTGGTCGGCGGTGAAGGCCTTGTCGTAGTCGGCGTAGGAGTCACCGATCGCGCACTGGCCGTTCGTCACGTTGCCGAACGCGTAGTTGATGTGCGTGATCCTCGCTGCCGAGCCGGACGTCACCAGGTTCTTGACGTTGTAGTTGCGGCCGTAGATGCCCCACTCGGTGAAGTAGCCGAGCTTGACCTTGTCGCCGGTGGTCGGGGGAGTGGTGGTGCCGCCGGTGGTGTGCACCTTGACCGCGCCGCTGACCGGGCCGGTCTGGTCGGCGGTGTCGCGGGCCTGCACGGTGTAGGAGTAGTCGGTGCCGGCGGTCAGGCCGCTGTCGGTGTACGAGGTCGTCGTCACCGTGCCGACGACCTTGCCGTCGCGCAGGACGTCGTAGTTCTTCACGCCCTTGTCGTCGGTGGCCGCGCCCCAGGAGAGCTTGACCGAGGTGTCGGTGATGTTCGAGGCGGTCGGCGTGCCGGGGGCGCTCGGGGCCGCGTCGCCCGGGACGGTCGTACCGTCGCAGCTGTCGCCGTTGAGTTTGCAGTTGCTCGGTGATCCCGGTCCCGAGCCGTTGAAGCCGAAGGAGACCGAGGCGCCGGGGGCGATGGTGCCGTCGTAGGACTTGTTCTTGGCGGTCCAGTGGGTGCCGGAGGACGTGACGTCCGCGTCCCAGGCCGAGGTGACGGACGTGCCGGAGGGGAAGTCCCACTCGACGGTCCAGGAACTGATGCCGGTGGAGCCGGTGTTCTTGATGGTCCACTGACCGCCGAAGCCGGTTCCCCAGTCGCTGGTCTTGGTGAAGCTCGCCGTTGCGTTGGTCGCGGCCTGGGCGGGGCTCGCGAGACCGACGAGGCCGGCCAGGGGGAGCAGCAGGGTCGCGAAGCCTGCCGCGGCTCTGTGTCTGAAGCGCATGCTGCGCCTCCTTGGGTATGTGGGGATGTCAGGGGCGTGACTGAGCCTTCACGCCCACGGTGCTGCGAGAGTAGAAAGGTCTGGACCATGGGTCAATAGGTCTGGACCAATTTCGCGGCGATCCGGGAGACCCGCCTCAGATCCCCAACTCCTGGGCCAGCACTGCCGCTTGGACGCGGCTGCGCAGCTCCAGCTTGGCCAGCAGCCTGCTGACGTGCGTCTTCACCGTGCCCTCGGCCATCCCCAGCCGCCCGCCGATCTCCGCGTTCGACAGCCCCTGACCCACGCAGGACAGCACCTCGCGCTCGCGCCGGGTCAGACCGTCCAGCACCGCCGGATCGGCCTTCGCCTTCCGCGCCGGACCGGCCGCGAACTCCGCGATCAGCCGCCGGGTCACGGCCGGCGCGACGATCCCCTCGCCGCGCGCCACCGTGCGCACCGCCTCCAGCAGATCCCGCGCCTCGGCGTTCTTCAGCAAGAACCCCGCCGCCCCGGCTCGCAGCGCCCCGAAGACGTACTCGTCCAGGTCGAAGGTGGTCAGCACGAGGACGTCCGCGAGCCCTTCGGTGACGATCCGCCCGGTCGCCGACACCCCGTCCAGGCGCGGCATCTGCACGTCCATCAACACGATGTCCGGCCGCAGTTCCCGGGCCAGCTCCACCGCCCGCTCACCGTCCGCGGCCTCCCCGGCCACTTCGATGTCCGGTGCGCTGCGCAGGATCAGGACGAGTCCGGAGCGTACGGCGGACTGGTCCTCGGCGACGAGAACACGGACGGGCCGGTCGGGCCGGTTCATGCGGGGGCTCCTTCGGTGAGCGGAAGACGGGCGCGTACGGTCCACAGTCCGGCCTCGGGGCCGGCCGTGAAGCCACCGCCGAGCAGCGCCGCCCGCTCCCGCATCCCGGTGAGCCCGGAGCCCGAGCCGGGGGCGCGCGGTGTGTCACCGGGCCGGTAGGGGCTCGTGACCTCGATGTGCAGGCTGTCGTCGGCCTGCCGCAGGGCGACCCGGACGGGTCCCGGGGCCGCGTGCTTGAGCGCGTTGGTCAGCGACTCCTGCACGATCCGGTAGGCGGCCAGCTCCACCGGCGCCGGCACCCGGCCGTGCCCGGCGTCCAGCCGTACGTCCAGACCGCCCGCGCGGGCGCCGTCGACCAGGGCGGCGAGACCGTCGAGGGTCGGCGTGGCGGCCGGCTCCAGATCGCCGCCGCTGTCCCGCAGGATGCTGATCAGCCGGCGCATCTCGGCCAGCCCCGCCACGCTGTTCTCCCGGATCACCGTCAGGGCGTCCCGGGAGGTACCCGGATCGTCCAGGGACAGCGCGGCCGTGGAGTGGATGGCGATCGCGGACAGATGACCCGCCACCACGTCGTGCAACTCCCGTGCCATACGCGCTCGTTCGGCCGCGACCGCCTGGGTACGGTCCATCTCGGCGAGCAGCGCGGTCTGTTCGGCGCGCAGCCGGGCGGCCTCGGCGGCGTCACGGTGGTCGCGCACCACCCAGCCGGTCGCGGCGGGCGCCAGCGCCACCACGCCGACGCCCACACCGATCAGCAGCGCGGCCGGGTCCCGCCAGAGTGCCGCGGGTACGACTCCGCCGAGCACCGTCAGCAGTCCGGTGATCCAGGGGATGCGGCGGGCCGAGGACGGGGTGCCGTACACGACGGACGCGTAGACCAGGTCGGTGTACAGCACGACGGTGACGACGTTGCCGACCGTCACCGTGTCCACGGCCAGCGCGAGGGTGCCGGCGAGCAGACCGAGCCGGGGCCGGGTGCGGCGCAGCGGCTCGCACGCGGCCGTGACCGCCAGCGGCACCAGCGGGGCCCAGGGCGCCGCCCACAGCACGACCGGGGCCGAGGGCACGCGGGGGTGGAGCCCGAGCGCCCACAGCAACACCCCGCCGAGCAGCCCGCCCACGGCGATCCGCACATCGTCTCGGTGGGGGCGGGGGAGTGCGAGGGCCATGCCCCCATCCAACACGCCCCGGGGTCGTCCCGGCCTGCACCCCCGGCAGGGTCCTGAACGGCCTGGGCTGCAACTTTCGTTTACACCGGGTCTCGCCCGCACCGACGACGATCCGCGCCCCGGGTGCCGGGAGCCTGGAAGGGTGAGCGAGGGGAGCGAACCGTGATCGTCGGGTTGGTCATCGCCTGCGAGGTGGCGTTCTGGGTGCTGCTCGCGGCCGCACTGGCCGCGCGCTACCTGCTGAAGTGGCGCCGTACGAGCGTGGCGTTGCTGTTGTGCGAGCCCCTGCTGGAGCTGGTGCTGTTCGTCGTGACCGCGATCGACCTGAGGAACGGCGCGCAGCCGGACTGGCGCCATGGCCTGGCCGCCGTCTACATCGGCTTCACGGTCGGTCTCGGCCACTCCACGATCAGATGGGCGGACGCCTGGGTCGCCCACCGCTTCGCCGCCGGCCCGCGCCCGCCGAGGCCCCCCAAGTACGGCACGGCCCGCACCGTCCACGAGTGGAAGGTCGCCGCCCGCTGGATCCTGGCCGCGTGCGTCGCCCTCGCGCTGCTCCAGGCCGCCGCCTGGTACGTCGGCGACGGCGACACCAGCTCCCTGCGGGCCTGGCAGCGGAGCATGCTCTGGGTGATCGGCATCAACCTGGTGATCGCCGGGAGCTACACCGTGTTCCCCAAGCGCGAGCCGACCGACCAGCGCTGAGCCCTCCGGGCCGGTGCCGGCGTCCGTACGCTGCCGGCCTGGACGGCCGGCGCCGCCGAGGTGGCCGCGACAGCCCCCGCCCGGACTGCCGCGCGCCCGGTGCCGGGTCGTACGCTGACCGGCGACGAGGAGGGCGGCGCATGGCAGACACGGCGGGGTCCGGTGCGGTGCTGGTCGTTGATGACGACGCGGCGATCCGGCGGGCGCTGGAGCGTGGGCTCAGGCTGAGCGGGTTCGCGGTGCGGACCGCCGGTGACGGGGCTCAGGCGCTGGCGGCGATCGCGGACGCGCCGCCCGATGTGCTGGTGCTCGACGTGTCGATGCCCGGCATGAGCGGCATCGAGGTGTGCACCCGGCTGCGCGCCGAGGGCCGGGACCTGCCCGTCCTGATGCTGTCCGCGCTGGACGAGACCGCGGACCGGATAGCCGGGCTCCAGGCGGGCGGCGACGACTACCTGGTCAAGCCGTTCGCCCTGCAGGAACTGGTGCTGCGGCTGCGCGCCCTGCTGCGCCGCCGCCCGCCCACCGGCCAGGCCGGGGTGCGGGTCGCGGGCCTGGTGATCGACCCGGACGCGCGCACCGCCGAGCGGGACGGCACGCCCCTGGACCTCACCCGGCGCGAGTTCGAGCTGCTGGAGGTGCTCGCCCGCAACGCCGGACTGGTCCTCACCCGCGACCAGCTCCTGGAGCGGGTGTGGGGCTACGACTTCGACGTGCGCACCGACGCCGTCGACACCTTCGTCAGCTATCTGCGGCGCAAACTGGAGGCGGAGGGGCGGCCCCGGCTGATCCACACCGTGCGCGGAGTGGGTTTCGTCCTGAGGGAACGGCCGTGAGGCTGTCCACCCGTATCGCCCTCGCCGTCGGCTGCACCGTCCCGCTGCTGGTGCTGGCCTGCGGCTGGCTGCTGCTGAACCTGGTCGCCCGCGATCTGCACCGCACCGAGGACCAGCATCTGCGGCAGCGCGCGCTGGCCGTCGCCCCCGAGGCCCGGGCACTGCTGCGGGCCACGGCGAACGGCCGGCCCAAGGCGGCGGACACCCGGGAGCGCAAGCTGTTCAGCGCCGCGCTCGACGTCGGCGTACGCGTCGTCGGGCCGGGCGCGGACTTCAGCGGCGGACCCCAGCCCGGCACGTCCGTGGCCCTGCCCGACGTCTCCTCCGGTTTCGTCACCGTCCGCGACGGCGCCCGCAGTTGGCGGGCCCTGGCCCGGCCCCTGCAGGGCCCCGACGTCTCCGGCACGTTGTGGGTCCTCTCGCCCGACACCGCCGACCGCACCCAACTCCGCCTCGTCCGGCGCCGGGTGGTCCTCACCGCTGTGCTCGCCGCGCCCCTGTCCGGGCTGCTCGCCTGGGGTCTGGCCACCGGGGCGAGCGCGCCGCTCACCCGCCTCACCCGCCGTACCGCCGGGCTCGACCCGCGCACCAGCACGGCCCGGCTCCCCGAGGAGCGGACCGGGGTGCGGGAGGTGGACGAGCTGGCCGCCACGCTGCGGACCGTGCTCGCCCGCTACGACGAGCAGGCCGCCCGCACCGCCGAGGCCCTCGACACCGCCCGCTCCTTCTCCTCCGCCGCCGCGCACGAACTGCGCACCCCGCTGATGAGCATGGGCACCAACCTGGACATCCTCGCCGACCACCCCGGCCTGCCGGAGGCCGACCGCACCGAGGTGGTCGCCGATCTGCGGCACGAGCACGCCCGGCTGCTGGGCCTGCTGGTGACGCTGCGCGAACTGGGGCGCGGGGACCTGGTGGAGGCGGAGGCGTTCGGGGACGTCGACCTGTCCGAGGTCGCCGACGCGGCCGTCGCCGAAGCCCGCCGCCGTGCCCCGGACGCCGACATCACCCTGGACGCGGCACCCGGGCTCACTGTGCACGGCTGGGAACCGGGCCTGCGCCTGCTGCTCGACAACCTGCTCGGCAACGCCCTCGCCCACGGCCGGGACACGGCGGGCCGGGCACGGGTGCGGGTCGGGGTGCAGGCCGGCGCCGACCACGTCCGCGTCACCGTGGACGACCGCGGGCCCGGCGTGCCGCCGGGCGCCCGCACCCGGATCTTCGAGCGGTTCCGGCGCGGACCGGACAGCGCGGGCTCCGGGCTCGGCCTCACCCTGGTCGCCCAGCAGGCAGCACTGCACCGGGGCAGCGTCACCGTGGGCGAGGGGCCGGACGGCACCGGGGCGCGCTTCGAGGTGCGGCTGCCGTCGGGTGGCGCGGTCCTGCCCGGCCGACGGGACTGGCTGATCGGTACAGCCGGGGCAAACCGGTCACAGAGTTTCCCCAAAGACGCTTCCTAGCCTCCGTTCCGTCGGACGGATGACCAACTCGTCCGGGAAGGGAACGGAGACACCGATGAACGCACGTCGACGTACGCGCACCCTGCTCGCGGGGTGTGCCGTGGCGGCCGTACTGGCGGGCACCGCCGGGGTGGCCTCGGCCGACACCAGCACCCCCGCGCCCGGGCCCACCGGTGACGGGGCGCACGCCCTGTGCAAGCGGGTGCCGAGGATCGACCGCCGGATCGAGCGGGCCCTGAAGCGGCTGGACGCCGGGCCCGGCACCCGTGGCTCGATCGCCCGCCTGCAGCAGCGGGTGGACAACGCGAAGAAGGCGGGCCACACCCAGATCGCCACCTTCCTCCAGGACCGGCTGGACTTCCGCAAGTCGCTGGTCACCAGCCTGAAGCAGCGCCAGACGGACCTGAACGACGTGAAGACGTGGTGCCAGGCCCACGGCGGCGTCGGGAAGGCGGCGAGCTGATGCGGGCACGCCGGGCGGCGCTGCCGGCGGTGGCGCTGCTCGTGGCGCTCACCGCGGGCTGCGCCCACCACGACGGGGCGTCCCCGAAGACGCCGGCGGGGTCCGGCACGCCCTCCGGATACGCGGAGATGCAGAAGAAGGTGGATGCGGCCGAGTCGGCGGCCGCCGCGGCCGACCGGGACGCGGCGAGCGGCACCGACCGCTGACCCGGCGGGTCCCCGGCGGGGCGCTCAGCGCTCCCCGCCGGGGACCCACAGCACGTCACCGAGCTCCTTGTTGGCAATGCGAGCCAGAATGAACAGCAGGTCGGACAGCCGGTTGAGGTAGGTCGCCGTGAGCGGGTTCATCGTCTCGCCGTGCACCTCCAGAGCGGCCCAGGTGGAGCGCTCGGCGCGGCGTACGACCGTGCAGGCCTGGTGCAGCAGGGCCGCGCCCGGGGTGCCGCCGGGCAGGATGAAGGAGCGGAGCTTCTCCAGCTGCTCGTTGAAGCGGTCGCAGTCCGCCTCCAGCTTGTCGATGTAGAACTGCTCGACCCGAAGCGGCGGGAATTCGGGGTTCTCGACCACCGGCGTCGACAGGTCCGCACCGACGTCGAACAGGTCGTTCTGGACGCGCGTGAGCACCTTGACCACCTCCGCGTCCAGGCCGCCCAGTGCGATCGCGGTGCCGATCACCGCGTTGGCCTCGTTGGCGTCGGCGTAGGCCGAGATCCGGAGGTCGGTCTTGGCGACCCGGCTCATGTCCCCGAGCGCGGTGGTGCCCTTGTCGCCGGTCCTGGTGTAGATGCGCGTCAGATTGACCATGGGGCCAGCGTAGTTACGCCCCGGCCGTCCGGAACACTCGTGTGCCCACCGTCACCGCCAGCGCCGCGAAAGCGACGGCGACGAGGGCGCCGTAGAGCATGTGCGCGCTCGCGTAGTGCCCGACGTACGCGTCACGCACCGCGTCCACCAGGTAGCGGAACGGGACGAAATGGGACAGGACGTTCAGCCAGGCCGGCGCGAGGGTCATCGGGAGCATCAGGCCGGACAGCAGCATCGACGGCATCGACACCATGTTGATCAGCGGGCCGAACTCCTGCGGGGTGCGGACCTTCATGCCGAGCGCGTACGACAGTGAGGCCAGCGACAGCGTGAGCAGGGCGACGAACGCGAAGCCGATCAGGACGCCGGCGAGTGGCGCGCGCAGGCCCATCCCCAGCGCGGCCAGCACCAGCAGCACCGCCTGGAAGACGAAGACCGTGGCGTCGCGCAGCACCCGGCCGAGGAGGAGGGCGAGGCGGCTGACGGGGGTCACCCGCATCCGCTCCACCACCCCCTGCCCCTTCTCCACGATGACCGTGAACCCGGCGAACAACGCGCCGAACAAGCCGAGTTGGAGCAGCAGCCCGGGGACCAGCACCTGCCAGGAGCTCCCGGTGCCGCCGAGCGGGAGACGGGTGAGCAGCGGGCCGAAGAAGAGCAGATACAGCAGGGGCGTGAGCACCCCGAAGAGCAGCGCGAAGCGGGAGCGCAGGGACTGGCGCAGATAGCGGCCGTAGACGAGGGCCGTGTCGTGAAGAAGCATCTCGGTGTGGGTCCTCTACGGCTTATACGGCGACAGGGGTGGTGTCGGCCGGGGCGGGCCCGCGGCCGGTGATGGCCAGGAAGGTGTCCTGGAGGGTCGCGTCGATCGAGCCGCCGTACCGCAGCTTCAGCGCGCCCGGCGTGCCCTCGGCGGCGACCGTGCCCCGGTCGACGATGACGAGGCGGTCGGCGAGGGCGTCGGCCTCGTCCAGGTAATGGGTGGTCAGGAAGACGGTCGTACCGTGCTCGTCGCGCAGCCGCCGGACCAGGTCCCACAGGTCGGCGCGGCTGCCCGGATCCAGTCCGGTCGTCGGCTCGTCCAGGAACAGCACCTTCGGCTGGTGCGTGAGTGCCATCGCGATGTCCAGCCGGCGCCGCTGGCCGCCGGAGAGCGCGCCGGCCTTCCGGTCGAGGAACCCCGTGAGATCCAGTTCCCGCGCCAACTCCTCCGCCCGCGCGACTGCCTCGCCCTTCGCCAGGCGGTACATCCGTCCCTGGGTGACCAGCTCCTCCCGCACGGTGATCTGCGGATCGACCCCGCCGGACTGGGCGACGTACCCGCTCACCGCGCGGACCCCCACCGGGTCGGTCGCCAGGTCGTGCCCGGCGACGGTGGCGGCCCCGCCGGTCGGCTTCAGGAGGGTGGTGAGCATCCGCAAGGTGGTCGTCTTGCCTGCGCCGTTGGGCCCGAGAAAGCCGAGGATCTCGCCCTCCTGTACGGCGAGATCGATGCCGCGTACGGCCTCCACGGGGCCGGCCTTGGTCTGGAAGGTGCGGGCGAGTCCCGCCGCGCTGATGACTACTGCCATGCCGACAAGAAAAACAGAGTCCCTGAAATTTTGCAACGACCCCAAGTTTTCATCTAAGCCAAGTTTTCATGGGCTCCAGCGAAGTTAGGATGCGGACATGGCAGAGGGGCTCAGGGAGCGGAAGAAGCGGCAGACCCGGCAGTACATCTCGGACGTCGCCACGGGTCTGTTCGTCGAGCGCGGCTTCGACGCGGTCACGGTCGCGGAGATCGCGGAGGCCGCGAACGTCTCCGTCAACACCGTGTACAACTACTTCCCCGCCAAGGAAGACCTCTTCTTCGACCGCTCCGCCGGCATGATCGACCGCCTGGCCCGCTGGGTCCGCGGCCGCCCCGAGGGCGAGTCGGCCGCCGCCGCCGTCCTGCGCGAGCTGCGCGAGGAGGTCGAGTCCGTCTCCCCCCGGGTCGGCCTGCTCCCCGGCTACGCCGCCTTCATGAAGGTCATCGAGGAGGCCCCCGCCCTGCGCTCCCGCCTCTGGGCCCTCGCCCAGGAGGTCCAGGTCAACCTGGAGCAGGTCCTGCGTGAGGAGACCGGCGCACCGGCCGACGACGAACTGCCCCACCTGATGGCGGGGCAGATCAGCTGGATCCACGGCACGGTCATCGCGGTCATCGGCCGCGAGATGGTCAAGGGCCGCGATCCGCGCGAGCTGTCCCGAGAGGTACTGACGCTGCTGGACGACATCGAGGACCTGTTGAGCGAGCGGGTCCTCGGATATGCGGTACGGGGAGACCTCGGCTGACACCCCGTCACATCCGGTCGGCCCGGGCACGGCCAGACTACCGTCATGGACCTGCTGTCGCTGCGATACTTCCAGGCCGTCGCCCGTCACCAGCACATCAGCCGGGCCGCCGAGCAACTCCGGGTGGCCCAGCCGTCGGTGAGCCGCACCATCATCCGGCTCGAATCGGAACTCGGCGTCCAGCTCTTCGACCGCCAGGGCCGCCGCATACGGCTCAATGAGCACGGCGCCGCCTTCCTGCACCGGGTCGAGCGGGCGCTGGCCGAACTCGACGACGCCCGGCGGGAGATGGCCGACGCCTCCGGGGCCGGTCCGGGCCGTGTCGCCGTCGCCGCGGAGACCCTGCTGCAGCTCGCCGGGGTGCTCTCCGCCTTCCGTGCGCTGCGTCCCGGGGCGAGCGTGCGCCTGTTCCAGGCCCCGGTGGACTCGATGCGACGGCATCTGGTCTCCGGCGAAGTGGATCTGGCGCTCGCCTCCCAGCCACTCGCCGGGCCCGACCTGTGCTTGGTGGAACTGGTCCGGGAAGAGGTGCTGCTGGCCGTGCCGCTGGGGCATCCGCTCTCCGGCCGCGAGCGCGTCGCGGTGGCCGAGCTGGCCGACGAGGACTTCGTCACCACGCGCACGGGCCACTGGCAACGCGCCCTGCTGGAGCGGATCTTCGCCCGTGAGGGGCTGACGCCCCGGGTGGTCTGCGAGGGCGACGAGGCCGCCGCCACGCCCGAGCTGATCGGCGCCGGACTGGGTGTCGGCCTGATGCCGGCCATGGCGCGCCGGGCCCTCGGCGAGTACGGCAGGGTGGCCCTGCTGCGGCTGGACGTCGAGGACTGCCACCGGACCCTGACCTTGGTCTGGCGCGCCCATGCCCATCTTTCCCCGGCCGCCCTGGACTTCCGCCGCGTGGCCGTGGAGTCCTTCATGCCCGACGCGTCATGAGTACATGCCGAAAGCGGTCGTGGAAGGCATGAGGGACGGGGCCTTAGCGTCGCGGGTGTCCACCGGATCCGGCAGAGGGAGAACGGCGATGAGCCCACGACGAGCCGCCGCGGAACCCGTCTTCACAGGCTATGTGGAGGCGGTACTCGACGTCCTGTCCGCCGAGCCGTCGAGGGTGGCCGTCACCACCGCCGAAGGGCTGGTGATCAGCGCCGCCGGGTTCCGGGACCAGGTCTACCGGCTCGCCGGAGAGCTGGCCGAGCGCGGGGTCGCCCTCGGCACCACGGTCACCCTGCTCACCGGTAACACCGCCGAGGCCCTCGTCGCCCGCTATGCCGCCAACCTGGCCGGTGCCCGGGTCGTCGCGCTCTACGAGGGCATGAGCCCGCCGGTCATGGCCCGTGTGATGGCGAGCGTGGACTGCCTCCTGTTGCTGGTGGACCGGCAACAGGAAGCCTCCGCCGTCGAGTTGCTCACCCTTCCCGGCGTACCCCCGGCGCTCTCCCTCGGACCGAGCGGCTTCGCCGAGGACGTGCTGGCCGCGGCCGCCCGGCGCCCCGCGCAGCCGATGGGCGGTCTGGTGGGCCCGGACGACGACTGGTGCGTCCGGCACACCGGCGGAACCACCGGCATCCCCAAGGGCATCCGCATGACCCACGGCTCCTACCGGCGCAGCCTGGACCGCCCTCTCACCGCCGCCGGCGATCCGCCCCGCCACCTGGCCTGCACCTCGCTCGCCCACCTCGCCGGAATCTTCGCCGACATGGCATTGCTCCGGGGCGGCTCGGTGGTCCTGCGGCACGGTTTCGAGCCCGGGGACGTGCTGGCCACGATGGAGCGCGAGCACATCACCCACACCTGGCTGCTGCCGCCGCTCCTCTACCAGCTCCTGGACCATCCCGACCTGCCCGGCACCGATCTGTCCAGCCTCTCCCGGATCAGCTACGGCGGGACCGCGGCCTCACCGGCCAGACTGCGGGAGGCGGCCAAGGCGCTGGGGCCCGTGCTCTACGGCCTGTACGGGCAGGCGGAGGCCCAGCTCATCACCGAAGCGGGTCCGCAGGAGCTGGCGCTGACCGGCCGTGGCGGCCAACTGACGGCAGGCCGGCCCCTGCCCGACGTCCGGATCGCCGTCCGGGACGCCGACGGCACCACCCTGCCGCCGGGCGAACCGGGCGAGGTCCACGTGCGCTCGCCCTATGTGATGCACGGCTACTGGAAGCAGCCGGAGCTGACCGCCGAGGTGCTGCGCGACGGCTGGCTGCGCACCGGTGACGTCGGCTACCTCGACGAGGACGGCCGTCTCTACATCGTGGACCGGATCAAGGAGATGATCGTGGTCGTCGGTGGCCACGTCTATCCGGCCGAGCTGGAGGAACTCCTGCTGAGCCATCCCGCCGTCGCCCGCTGCGTGGTCTTCGGCAGCCGGGACGAGGACTCGGCGGAGCACGTCCACGTCGCCGTGGTGCCGGTTGCCGGGCAGTGGCCCTCACTGGAGGAGATCCGCGACTTCGTCACCGTCCGCAAGGGACGCCTCTACGCCCCCGACGCCCTGCACCTCGTGCCCGACATCCCGCTCACGGCCGCGGGCAAGCCGGACAAGCGGAGGCTACTGGAACAGGCCACCCTTGAGGGCCCCGACGAACGACGACCATGAGCGGGTGGTGAAGAGGAGGGCCGGGGCGTCGGGGGTCTTGCTGTCGCGGACGGGGACGGCGGAGGGGAGGGTGTCGCAGACTTCGAGGCAATCGCCGCCGCTCGTGTTGCTGTAGCTGCTCTTGCGCCAGGTCACGCCGCTCAGGTCGATGGCTCGCACGGCACTTCCTCCAACATCCGCAGGATGAACTTGTGCGACTCGGCCGGGGACAGCCCGAGGTCACGCATCGCATCGTACCTACGCTGTAGTTCCTCAACTGAGCCGTTGTCTTCGACCAGTTCGCCCCGCAGGTCGTTCTCGGTGTAGGCAACTGTGCGACCGTCCGGCAGTCGCAGGAACTTCACGGCGGTGTTCATCAGGCCATGGGGACCCGCGCTGAACGGCAGCACCTGGAGGGTGATGTTCGGACGCTCAGCGGCTTCCGCCAAGTGCTCCAACTGCTCCCGCCAGGCTCCCGTGTCGCGCAGCGAAGTGCGCAGCACCGCCTCGGAGAGGATGACTCGGAACAGCGGCGGGTCGTCGCGCTCCAGCAGCTGGCGCCGCCCCAGGCGTGCCTCGACCTGCTGGTCCAGCTCGTGTTCCTTGATCCACCCCGCCGCGAGCGCTTCGCGTGCATACCCGGCCGTCTGGAGCAGGCCTGGCGGTGCGCTCACCGCGTAGTGCCACAGGCTCACCGCCTCCGACTCCAGAACCATGTACCGCCGGTACTGCTCCTTGAACTGCGTCGGATCCCCCACCGCCATCTCCCACATCGCCAGCAGCAGTCCGGGTGTGCCGTAGAACTCGTCCAGCGCCTCGGCGACCTCGGGGCTGCCCAGCGTCTCCCCGCTCTCCAGCTTCTTGAAGAGCGAGGGGTCCCAGCCGACCGCGTCGGCCAGTGCGCGCAGGGTCAAGCCCCTGGCGGTGCGCAGACGCCGGAGCTCCTCCGCGTACCGCTTACGGGGTTCCTGGCTGCGTCCCGTGATCACCTTTCGCGCGGGCATGCGCACCCTCCCCGCTGTTGTAGTCGCACGAACACGCAGCGTATCGACCTGGCGCCGGTCACCGTGCCGTTTCTGTGAGAAGGGAGCTCACCCGGTCCGCGAAACGCGGCCCCGGTACGGGTATCTCGACGCCGGGGTGCTCGGCGTAGCCGCGCCGGACGGCGTGCGCCACGTAGGTCGTGACGGCGTCGGCGCGCGGGGGTCGCCGGCGTGCTCCCGGGGACGTGAGACGGCTGAGCACCCTGAGCACCGTGGGCACGGACGCGTCGAAGGTGCAGCTCACCGGCGGACAGGTGCCGGCCACGGGGATGGTGTCGTGGTCGGTCATGGCGTCCAGGCCGGTCTGGTCGTACCAGAACGCGGCCGCGTGGGCCTCGCCGCGCGCGCGATGGTGCAGGGAGAGGCAGTACGCGGACGGGGTGTGGCCGGCCCCGGCCGCGTACTGCCACCAGAAGCGGGCTCCTTCGTCGGTTCCGGCCACGTGCAGCGCGCAGCCGAGCAGCCAGGCGCACTCGGGCTCGGGGAGCTGGTCGGTGAGGAAGCGCAGGGTGCCGGGGGCGAGTGCGCCGAGCAGGGAGTCGCAGAGCGTGCGCAGGTCGCGCATCGCGGCCGGGTCGGCAGGGTGGGCGTCGGCGACGCGGGTGATGCCCTCCCCGTATCCGGGGTGGTCGCTGTCCTCGTAGGGGACCGTGTCGGCGGGGACGTCGGGGTGCCGGCGCAGGCGGGCGCGGGCGAGAAGGGCGTCTATCTCGGTCATGGCGGTAGGGGTCACTCCCGGGTGCCGGCGCGGCGCAGCAGGTCTTCGAGGGCCGCGCGGGCGTGGTGGTCGACGGCGTGGGCGATGGCCGGGCTCAGGCCGGTGACGTAGGGGATCGTTTCCTCCAGGTCCAGGCCGCACAGATGACCCAGCACGACCACGTCCATCTGGTCCTGGGGAAGGCGGGCTATGGCGTCGAAGAGGTCCACCAGGTCGGTCATCATGACGAGACGGCCAGGCACGCTGTCGCTGACCTCCTCGGTGGAGAAGACCGCGGCGCGCAGGTCGGGGCGGCCGTCGCGGTGGGCGGCACGGGCGAGTACCCGGGAGCGCAGCAGGAGCCAGGCGTGGCGGCGGACGTTCTCGCTGCTCGCGACCGCGTTCCAGGACAGCCACAGCAGGTCGAAGGTCTCGCCCACCGCCCAGCGGACACGGTCCTCCGCCAGCAGGAAGGCGCGTGCGTAGGCGGTGTAGGGCGCGTGCATCGCCTCGGTGAAGGCCTGGTGGGCCAGGGGCGGCGGCTCCGCTTCGCAGGCCACCTGGTCGATGCACTGGTCGATCCACCACTGTCCCTTGCGGGCTTCGCGGGCCGCGGCGATCCACAGCCGGCGCATCGGCCGCACGGGCAGACCGAGCGCGTGGATCACGCTGAAGGTCATCTCCCAGACCGGGTAGTAACCGTTGCCGCGCAGCAGTTCGCTGATGCGTGTCTTGGAGTAGCCGGAGCGGTGGACGAGGTCGTCCAGGGTCAGGCCGCTGGAGAAGACGCGGTGGCGCACCGGCTCCAGCCAGGCCCGGTGCGCCATTCCCGCCGCGGGGGAGATGGGGGCCGGTTTCCGGCCGCGCCTGCCGCCGGCCTCCGCGGCAGCCGGTTGGTCGTCGCCGAGGGGTGAGCTCATCGGGTCGGTTCCTCCCCAGCGGCGGTGGAGGCGGGCGCGGGGCCGGTGGTGGGGTCGGCGGACGCCCGGGGTCCCTCGGGTCCGGTCAGGGCCTGGACCATCTGCTGCACGAGCAGGCCCAGGGACGGGAGCAGAGTGGCCATGGCGGCGACCTGTCCCAGCACGGTCATCACCGTGCTCCACGTGAGGACCGTCACCAGCACGGCGACGGTCCACACCTTCTTACTCGACATCACACACTTCGTTTCTGTGAGCAGGTCTCACTCCAACTGCCCCTCCGCCAGGCGGTGCTGAAGCGCCATCGGGAAGGGAGAGCCAGCATGGCCCCGCTTCCGTCCGCCACGCCACGTGATCATGGAGTTACGGAACAATGAGCCCGAGGGCCAGGTCGCGCTACCCCGCGCCACCCTCGGCACACCGGGTAAATGACAGTGATTCAGCCTATTGAGGGGAAAAGCCGCGTCTTCCCGCGAACCACGGCGTACACCGCCATCATGGGGAGCCCCAAGGCGCCACTCGACACCGCACTGGGAAACCGTGCGGCCCCCTGTGCTGAAGCGACACCCAAGAGGGGGCCGCGCGGGCGCGACCCGATCGGGGCCCGGCAGAGGCGGTCGCACTCCGGCCGGTGTGATGTCCGTCAAGTGAGACGTGACGCGCGTTACTTAACGGTCACACAGTCGCTCCGGAGCGCTATGGTCCGCCGGAGAAGCAGACTTGGAGCGCGTTCAAGGGAGTCGGAGTGGCACGGAAGCTCGCCGTCATCGGGGCCGGTCTCATGGGGTCCGGGATCGCTCAGGTCGCCGCGCAGGCGGGCTGGGACGTCGTCCTGCGGGACGTCACCGACGAGGCACTGAAGCGTGGCACCGACGGCATCAAGGCCTCGTACGACAAGTTCGTGAGCAAGGGGAAACTGGCGGCGGGTGACGCCGAGGCCGCCCTGGCCCGTATCACCCCGACCACCGAGCTGGACGCCGCCGCCGACGCCGACATCGTGGTCGAGGCCGTATTCGAGAAACTGGAGGTCAAGCACGAGATCTTCCGCGCGCTCGACAAGCTCGTGCGCGAGGACGCCGTGCTCGCCTCCAATACCTCCGCCATCCCGATCACCAAGATCGCGGCGGCCACCGAGCACCCCGAGCGGGTCGTCGGCGTCCACTTCTTCTCACCGGTGCCGATGATGCAGCTCGTCGAGCTGGTCCGCGGCTACAAGACGAGTGACGAAGCCCTCGCGACCGCGCGGGAGTTCGCCGAGTCCGTCGGCAAGACCTGCATCGTCGTCAACCGGGACGTGGCCGGCTTCGTGACCACCCGCCTCATCTCCGCCCTCGTGGTGGAGGCGACCAAGCTCTACGAGTCCGGCGTCGCGACGGCCGAGGACATCGACCTCGCCTGCAAGCTGGGCTTCGGCCATGCCATGGGCCCGCTGGCCACCGCCGACCTCACCGGCGTGGACATCCTGCTGCACGCCACCAGCAACATCTACACCGAGTCCCAGGACGAGAAGTTCGCCCCGCCGGAGCTGATGCGCCGGATGGTGGATGCCGGTGACATCGGCCGCAAGAGCGGGCAGGGCTTCTACAAGTACTGAGCACCATCTGCACGGACTTTCGTCGGATCTCACCCCCGGGGGTATCACTCCCCGGGGTGAATTCGGTATCGGTTCGCTTACAAACAGCAACCGCACCACCACTCACACAGTCAGACGTTGCAACGTCACGGAGTACGCCAACCGCACTCAACGGGGAGCGCATATGCATATCAGGGGCGACCACGCCGAGCTGGTCGTCGGGGGCCGCCTCGACGTCCGCAGCGCGGCGGACGCCCGTACGGCCCTGCACACGGCCGTCGACACCGGAGTCGGCGACCTGGTGCTCGACCTGTCCGAACTGGACTCCTGGGACGCCACCGGACTCGGGGTGATCATGGGTGCCCATCGGCGGGCCGGCCGCTGCGGGCGCCGTCTGGTGCTGCGCGGTGTCCCGCCGCAGATGCAGCGCCTGCTGGTCGCCACCCGGCTGCACCGCATCCTCGCCATCGAGGGCGGCATCGGGGTGGAGTCGCTGCCCCGGGTGTAACGCCACGAGCAGGTGGGAAACGGGCGACGCGGGAGACCCGGGCGCAGCCGTCGAAGCGCGCGACGCGGGCAATCCTCACCGGACTGTGATGTCTCGGACCGCACGGCACCCCACCCTGTCGGAGATACTGAGCGAAGGTTTAGGGTTCGGTCGCCCGCCGCCTCGCAACCCTCGACCGAGCGGGCCCGGACCAGAAGCGACAGCGCGGTGTGCGACAAGGCCGGGAGGGGCCGACATCACGGGCACACGACGCTTTTGGGGGGTTTGAACCCATGGAACCCATGGACCCGATCCACCGGGGATCCGAGGAGCACGGCCAGGCCGCGAGCCGCCGGCCGCCCCGGGAATCCCTGACCTCCGACTTCGGTCAGAGCACGCCCGCGCTCGCCCGTACGGCGCACCTCGTGACGGGCGACCTGCTGCTGACCGTGAATCCCGTCGACGGCAGCGAGATAGAACCCTGCCCGCCCATCGAGCGACCGGAGCGGCCCCGCAAGCGCACCGCCACCGAGCGCGCCGAGGCCGAGCGTGCCGCCCGGCCCCCCGTGCCGCCGGGCCCCGCCCAGCCGTCGCTCTCCCTCCTGGAGCGCCAGGACGAGCGCGAGCGCCTGGTCCGGCTGCTGGCCCGCGGCCGTTCGGTACGGCTCACCGGGCCCGGCGGCTCCGGCCGCAGTGCCCTGCTGGACCTGGTCGCCGAGGACTGCCTGGACCTCGCCCCCGACGGCGTGGTGCGCCTGAACGGCTTCCACCGCACCGTGGGCGACCTCCTGTACGACCTCTTCCACGCCGTGTACGACGCCCCGCGTCACCGCCCCGACCCGGACGAACTGCGCGCCTACGTCCGCGAGATCGGCGCGGTCGTCGTCCTGGACGACATCGACTTCGGCGGCGCCGCCCTCGACGAACTCCTCGACGCCACGCCCGAGTGCGCCTTCCTGATCGGCGCCACCCCCGACGTGCCCGCGCCCTCCGAGGGATCCGAGGTCGAGGAGGTCTTCCTCGCCGGCCTCGACCGCGCCGGCGGGGTGGAGATCCTGGAGCGGACCGTCGGCCGGGTCCTCACCGAGGAGGAGGCCAACTGGGCCGGCGACCTGTGGTTCGAGTCCGAAGGGCTGCCGCTCAGGTTCGTCCAGGCCGGCGCCCTGCTCCGGCAGCGCGAGGAACTGCGGGCCAGCACCGGAGCCGTGGACGAGTACGGCGTCTTCGAGGACGTGCGCCCGCCGGGCGAGCCGTCCCTGGAGCCGGCGGACGAGGTCCCGCTGCCCTCCCTCGGCGAGGCCGCCGCGCCCGCCCCGCTGCTCGCCTCCCGGCTCAGCGCCTCCGCGCGCGCCGCACTGCGTTTCGCCGTCGCCCTCGGCGGCGAGGTGCCGCACCAGGCGCACCTGCCGGCGCTGATCGGGGACACCCACGCCGACGCCGCCCTCGGCGAGCTGGCCGCCTGCGGACTGGTCTCGCCGGTCGGCGGCCGCTACCGGCTCGCGGCCGGTGTGCAGACCCAGCTGGAGGCCGCCGGGTACGCCGACGACGCCCCGGCCCAGGCGCTGGCCGCCGCCGAGCACTACGCCTGGTGGGCCGGGCATCCCTCGGTCACTCCCGAGCGGGTGTGCGCGGAGGCGGACGCGATCCTGGCCGCACTCGCCGCGATCGTCCCGCTCCCGGCTCCGTCCGCCGAGGGCGAGGAGAGCTGCGCGGTACGGCTCGCCCGCACGGCCGCGCCCGCGTTCGCCGCCGGGCTGCACTTCAGCGCCTGGGAACGGGCACTGCGCTCCGGCGCGGAGGCGTCCCGGGTGGCCGGTGAGGTATCCGATCAAGCCTATTTCCACCACGAGTTGGGTGTCCTCGCGCTCTGCGCCGGCCAGCTCGACCGGGCCCGCGCCGAGTTGGAGGCGTCCATCGGGCTGCGCGGGGCGCTCGCCGACAAGCGGGGCACGGTCGCCGGGCGCCGGGCGCTCGCGCTGGTCGCCGACCGCTCGGGTGACGTACCGGGTGTCCCGGTGTCGGCGGGGGAGGAGCTGCCGGAGGTACGGCAGGAGGAGTCGGCGCCGCCGCCGTACGTGCCCGTCGGCGACCCCCTGGTCACCCACCGGCTCCCGGCCGCCGGCACGCAGCGGGGCGGGGGCTTCCGGCAGCTGGCCCGCCGCAACCTCGTCGCGGTCGGCTCCGGGGCGCTGCTCGCCGCCGTGCTGGGTACGGTCGTCACTCTGGGCATGACGTCCAACGAGAACGCCGACAAGAACCCGGCCGGCAAGGTCGACGTCAACCCCTCGGCGAGCCAGGACCCGTCCGACGGCACCCTGGGCGCCGACCCGAACCAGACCCCGCCGGCAGGCGCCGGTTCGGCCCGGCCCGCCACCCGCGCCACGAACCCGGGCCCCGACGGCACGTACGGCACGACGGACGACCCGACCCCGACCCAGCCGGTCACATCCCCCTCGGCCGACCCGAGCCACACCAAGGGCACGGGCGGCGGGGGTACGACCCCGACACCGTCCAAGTCCCACACGACCAAGCCGGGTTCACCGCCACCGACGACACCCTCCGGGGGCAGCACACCGCCCTCGACCCCGCCGACGTCCTCCTCATCGACCACGCCACCCCCGACCCCGACGGGCGGTACGACCCCGTCCACGACGGACACGGCAAGCGGCCCGGCGTCCAGCAGCCCCGCGAGCGCGTCCCAGAGCGCGGGCACGGGAACACCGAGCGGCTCGGGCACGGTGATGTGAAACGGCCACCGCGCACCCATCCTGGGCGCGTGGTGGCCCTCGCCTCCTGGGCCGTCGTCGACCGCGATCCGCTGCCCGCCCCATCCACGCCGCTTCCCTGTTTCCGCCCCGACGGCGCCCAGCCCGTACGGCGGTGTTCGGCGGTGCCCCACGGGCCTCAGGCCGGTTCGGCACCGCCGGTCACCGCCGTCGTGGCTGAACGCCGTCGCGGCGGGGAAGAGATCAGCGGCGGGGAAGACATCCGCGGCGCTGGGGGAGACGAGCCCAGCGGCGCGACACCGCTCGCTCAGAACAAGCGGAGCTTGTCGTCCTCGATGCCGCGCAGGGCGTCGTAGTCGAGGATCTGGCAGTCGATGCCGCGGTCGGTGGCGAGGACGCGGGCCTGGGGCTTGATCTCCTGCGCGGCGAAGATGCCGCGGACCGGCGCCAGATGGGGGTCGCGGTTCAACAGGTCGAGGTAGCGGGTGAGTTGCTCCACACCGTCGATCTCGCCCCGGCGCTTGATCTCCACCGCCACCGTCCGGCCGTCCGCGTCCCGGCACAGGATGTCCACCGGCCCGATGGCCGTCATGTACTCGCGGCGGATCAACGTGTATCCCTCGCCGAGCGTCTCGATGCGGTCGGCGAGCAGCTCCTGCAGGTGCGCTTCCACGCCGTCCTTGATCAGACCGGGATCCACGCCGAGTTCGTGCGAGGAGTCGTGGAGGATCTCCTCCATCGTGATGATCAGTTTCTCGCCCGCTTTGTTGACGACCGTCCACACGCCCTCGTCCTCGCCCGCGCCCTCCTTCAGCGTGCAGGGCGGCGACATCCAGTTGAGGGGCTTGTAGGCCCGGTCGTCGGCGTGGATGGAGACGCTGCCGTCCGCCTTGACCAGGATCAGGCGGGGCGCCGAGGGCAGGTGGGCGGTGAGCCGGCCGGCGTAGTCGACCGAGCATCGGGCAATGACGAGACGCATGGTCGGCAACGCTACTCGACGCCCCTCGGTGCGCGCGATTCGCCCGCCCCGCTCCCGATCGATCGCCCCAATTGTCCCTGGAAACTCTTGTTCATCCCTGGCCGATTGTGCCCGTAAAGGGACCGTTCCATATACGCATTCTGCTGGTGTGGTCACCTACGGTTGCCTACCGTAGTAAACGGGAGGTCGCGACCCGTGTACTGAGCGTGTTCGAAATAGCGAACCTCCCCTTTCTGTCCGGCAACCCCTGCTCTTCGGGGGTGCGAGAGGAGTACCCATGTCGCTCGACGTCTCACCGGCCCTACTCGAACAGGCCGAGCGAGGCGAGGTCGACGAAGCAGAATTCGTCGACTGCGTCCGGACCTCCCTGCCCTACGCGTGGGAGATGATCAGCTCCCTGGTGGCCCAGCTGAAGGTCGACGGCGGACCGTTCGCCGACAACCAGACGCCCCCGCCGGACGAGCAGGCACGCGGTCAGCTGCTGCGTGCGCTCGCGAGTGACGCCATCCGCGGCGCCCTGCAGCGGCACTTCGGTGTGCGGCTGGCCTTCCAGAACTGCCACCGGGTGGCGGTGTTCCCGCTGGACGCCTCGGTGGACGAGACGTTGGCCCGCTTCACCTCGGTACGCAGCCAGTTGCTGAACCAGTCGCCGGAACTCCGGGACTGCTGACGGGGCAGCCCGGGTACGGCAGACGCTGTGAGCCGCTTGCTTGCCGCTCCACCCGCGGGAGGTGCATTCAGTGCTGGGGCGGCAAGCCCCCGAGGCGGCCCGGGAGTCGGCCGGCGGCTCAGCGCAGCTGGGGCAGCACCTCGGCGCCCAGCCGCCGCAGGTTCTCCTCCGTCGCGGCGAGATCGCCCGAGCCCTCCACCAGGAGGGCGAAGCGGGAGATGCCGGTGCGCTCCGAGGTGGCCGCGAGCCGGTCGGCGGCCAGCCGCGGGGTGCCCACCGGGTGCAGCCCGCAGAGCAGTTCGGTGTAGGCGTAGGGGTCGCGCATCGCGCGCTCCCGGCCGTCGACCGTCACATGCGCCTCCAGGCCCTGCTTCAGCCAGCCCGGCATGGCCTTCAGGAGCGTCTCCGCCGCGTCCGTGCGCCGGTCGGCGAGCTGGCACACCCCGGCCGAGACATGCCCGGCGCCCGCGATTTCCTCGGCCGCCCGGCCCGCCGCCCGGGCGCAGCGCCGCCACAGGGCGACCATCTCGGCCTTTTCCTCGTCCCCGACGTGCATGCCGAGCAGCATCGGCAGCCCGCGCTCGGCGGCCAGCCGCACGCTCGCCGGGGAGGTGCACGCGACGACGACCTCGGGGCCCGGGATCTCCGTCAGCGCCTCCGACGGGCGGGGCACGACCGGCACCTCGCGGAAGCTGAACCGCTCGCCGGACGCCGCGACCCGCGGCTCGCTCAGCCAGCGCAGCAGCAGATCGAGTGACTCCGGGAATCCGTGTTCGTACGCCTCCAGGCCCGCGCCGAAGACCTCCAGGTCCACCCAGGGTCCGCCGCGGCCCACGCCCAGCGTGAACCGTCCGCCGCTCGTCAGGTGCAGCAGCGCGGCCTGCTCGCCGAGGGCGACCGGGTGGGCGGTGGGCAGTACGCTGACCGCCGTGCCGACCCGGATGCGGCGGGTGCGGCCGAGCAGCAGGGCGGCCAGGGTGACGGCGGACGGGCACGTGCCGTACGGCACGAAGTGGTGCTCCGCCAGCCACACGGCGTCCAGGCCGGCCTCCTCGGTGACCTCCGCCGAGCGGACCGCCCGGTGCAGGGCCTCCCCGGGGCCCTGGCCCGGGAACTGGGCGCCCAGCACAAAACTTCCTACGTACATCGCATTTCCTGCTTCCTTGGCTCCGGCTCGGAGCTCCCCCACCCGGCATAACCGTCTGACACGTGCCCAGGACACGGCCCGGCGGAGAGATTTGCGGATTGTCTGCAGAATGGGTCGCCCTGGAGGGGGACTTGTACGGGTTGGTTCCGTACCCGTACCCCACTTGGCGGCGCGTAGGCTGGAGACAGCCGTGCTTCCTGTATAGCCCCGAGAGGTGTCCCGTGTCCCCGCGTCGCAACCGACCGAAGGCAGCCGGATCGTCGGGCCGGAGCGCCGAGGACGACCACGCCGGCCGGTACGGCGGCTGGCAGTCGACCGAGAGCTGGCAGGGCGAGGAGTGGAGCGTGCGCCATGTCGCCGGGGCGAGCGCGGAGGGCAAGACCTACCGCTGCCCGGGCTGTGACCAGCTGATCCCCTCCGGGGTCCCGCACGTGGTGGCCTGGCCTCAGTACGCGGGCGTGGACGACCGCCGCCACTGGCACAAGGCGTGCTGGAACGCGAAGGACCGCCGCACCACCCGGGTGCAGCGGTCCCGTAACGCGCCGAGGTTCTAGGAGCCGGCCGGCCTCACACGTCCCGCTTCTGCAGCAGCGCGACGGCGCCGGCGAACGCGGCCGCCGACAGGCCCAGCATGATCCACAGCGGGTCCCAGCCGTTGGGGCCGGAGCGGCTCAGGGTGTTGTCGTAGAAGCA
Organism: Streptomyces puniciscabiei; assembly: GCF_006715785.1. Lineage (NCBI taxonomy): Bacteria > Bacillati > Actinomycetota > Actinomycetes > Kitasatosporales > Streptomycetaceae > Streptomyces > Streptomyces puniciscabiei. The sequence continues at coordinate 1,643,019 of NZ_VFNX01000001.1, read as the reverse complement.
GCTCATCTGGCTCGGGATGGAGTACTCCAGCAGCCACTGCCGCACCTTGTCCAGGGACTGCGAGGCCATGAACAGCGCGATCACCAGCGGGGCCAGCACCGCGCCGATCATGATGGTGATGGCGCCCGCGGAGTGCCTGATGATCGACCCGATGAGCAGCGAGAACAGTCCGAGCAGCGCGATGTAGAGGCTGATGCCGACGGTCCCCTTGAGCCATTCGCCGGTGGAGGGGGTGCCGGCGCCGCCGACTCCTTCCAGCATGGACGCCTGGACCATGGCCACGAAGCCGGAGGTGGCCAGTGTGACGACGAAGGCGACGAGGAAGAACACGATCGACTTGGCGGCGAGCACCCGGATCCGGCTCGGGCACGCGGTCATCGTCGTACGGATCATGCCGGTGCCGTACTCCGATGCCGTGGTCAGTACGCCGAGCGTGATGATGCACATGCTGCCGAGGAGCAGGCCGAAGAAGCCGAACTGCAGGGGGTCCTGGTCCGTCAGGCTCTCCGAGCCGGAGTTGGACTTGACCACGGAGGCGGCCATCAGGCCGATGCCGAGGACGAGCACCACGAACACGCCGAGCGTCCAGATCGTCGACCGCACCGACTTGATCTTGGTCCACTCGGAGGCCAGCGCGTGCCCGAGGTGGGTGCGCACGACCGGGATCGGCGAGGTGTAACCGGGGTACGACCCGCCGGGCGCCGCCTGCCAGTCGGGCGCGACGGCCGGGGCCTGCGGCATCGGGGGCTGGTGGGTGCTCATCGGGCGTCCTCGGGCTTGGTCAGGTCGGCGGGGGCGGGGGCGGGGGCGGCGGCCGGGGCCGGGGGAGCGGCGGCGGGCGCCTGCTGCGGCGGAGCCGGGGCCGAAGCGCCCGGCTGGGCCTGCGGGGCCGCGGCCGGCGTCTGCGGCTGCTGTGGCGCCGGGGCCTGCTCCGGGGCCTGCGGGGTGGCTGTGGCCCCCGAGACCGCGCCCAGCGCCATGGTCTGCGGGGCCTGGGCCTGCGGCGCCGGTGCGGCCGGTTGCGCCTGCGGCGCGGTGGGGGCCGAGGGCCCGCCCTGCGCCTGCGAGCCGTCCTGCGCCGGAGTCCCGGCCGACGGCTGCGGGGCCTGCGGGGTGGCTGTGGCCCCCGAGACCGCGCCCAGCGCCATGGTCTGCGGGGCCTGGGCCTGCGGCGCCGGTGCGGCCGGTTGCGCCTGCGGCGCGGTGGGGGCCGAGGGCCCGCCCTGCGCCTGCGAGCCGTCCTGCGCCGGAGTCCCGGCCGACGGCTGCGGGGCCGAGACCGCGCCCAGCGCCATGGTCTGCGGGGCAGGTGCCTGCGCCTGCTGGGCGTACGGGTTGGGGGCGTCGGCGGCCGGGCCGGAGGGGGCGCCGTGACCGGCCGCCTGCGGGGCGCCGTAGCCGCCCGCCTGGGGGCCGCCGTACGGCCCGGCGGGCGCCTGCGGCATCGCGAACGGCTGGCCGCCCTGCTGGGGCGGCGGCGGGGCGTACCAGCCGGGCTGGCCCTGGCCGGGGACCGGCAGGGGCGGCTGGGCGCCCGGCGGCAGCGGCTGCTGCAGGCCCGCCTTCTGGTCGATGGTCGAGCGGTAGTCCACGGCGCCCTGCGTCATGCGCATGTACGCCTCCTCCAGCGAGGCCTGGTGCGGCGACAGCTCCCACAGCCGCACGCCCGCCTCGTGCGCGAGGTCGCTGATCCGGGGCAGCGGCAGCCCGGTCACGCGCAGCGCGCCGTCCGGCTCCGGCAGCACATGGCCGCCCGCCTCGGCGAGCGTGGTGCCGAGCTTCTCGCGCAGCTGCGGCTCGGTGTCCGGGGTGCGCACCCGGGCGAAGTCGGCGGAGTTCGCCGAGATGAAGTCCTTCACGCTCATGTCGGCGAGCAGCTGGCCGCGTCCGATGACGATGAGGTGGTCGGCGGTGAGCGCCATCTCGCTCATCAGGTGCGAGGAGACGAAGACGGTGCGGCCCTCGGCGGCCAGGGCCTTCATCAGGTTGCGGACCCAGAGGATGCCCTCCGGGTCGAGGCCGTTGACCGGCTCGTCGAACAGCAGCACCTGCGGGTCGCCGAGCAGCGCGGCGGCGATGCCGAGGCGCTGTCCCATGCCGAGCGAGAAGCCCTTGGACCGCTTGCGCGCCACGTCCTGCAGCCCGACCACGCCGAGCACCTCGTCCACCCGCCGGGCCGGGATGCCCGACAGCTGGGCGAGGCTCAGCAGATGGTTGCGGGCACTCCGGCCGCCGTGCACGGCCTTGGCGTCGAGCAGCGCGCCGACCTGGCGGGGGGCGTTGGGCAGCTTGCGGTACGGATAGCCGCCGATCGTCACCGACCCGGACGTGGGATTGTCCAGCCCGAGGATCATCCGCATCGTCGTCGACTTTCCCGAGCCGTTCGGCCCGAGGAAGCCGGTGACGGCACCCGGCCGCACCTGGAAGGAAAGGTTGTACACGGCGGTCTTGTCGCCGTAGCGCTTGGTCAGGCCGACAGCCTCGATCATGCTCCGCACCCATCGAAAGGTTCAGGACAGCGGGGACCCGCCCCCGTAAGGGTTAGGAGGATATCGGGGCGCTGACGGTTCCGCCCAAGAGAAAGTAAAGCTATGCGTCCCGGTTCTTGAGCACTGCGTAACCGCCGACGAGCGCGGCGATCACCCACAGCACCATGATCCCGAGCCCGCCCCAGGGCCCGTACGGCGTGTCGTCGGCTCTCGGGACGACCTGCATGATCCGGCTGCCCGCCTGGTCGGGCAGGAACCGGCCGATCTTCTTGGTGGCGTCGACGTTGCCGAGAATGTTCGAGATCAGGAAGAAGAACGGCATCAGGATGCCGAGAGAGAGCATCGGCGAGCGCAGCATCGCCGCGACGCCCATGGAGAACGTCGCGATCAGCACCATGTAGAGCCCGCCGCCGACCACCGCGCGCAGGACGCCCGGATCGCCGAGCCGGGCCCGGTACGGGCCGAGCACCGCCTGGCCGAGGAAGAACGCGGCGAAGCTCGTGGCCATGCCGACCGCCAGCGCGAGCGCGCCGGCCACCGCGATCTTGCCGAACAGGAAGGCCGCACGCTGCGGTACGGCGGCCAGCGAGACCCGGATCATGCCGGTGCTGTACTCGTTCGAGACCACCAGCACCCCGAACACGATCAGGGCGAGCTGGCCCAGGCTCATGCCCGCGAAGCTGACGTAGGTCGGATCGAACGACAGCTGGTCCTGCACCGGCATCGAGGCGAAGTCGCCGCGCGAGAGCGCGGAGATGAGCATCCCGAGGGCGATGGTGACCAGCACGGCCAGCGACAGCGTCCACACCGTGGACGCCACCGACCGGATCTTGGTCCACTCGGACCGCACGACCTGCATCGCCGCCATGGCCGTCAGACCCCCTTCCAGCCGGCGCCCCAGTCCTGCCCGGTGAGCCCCGGCCCGCCCTGCGCGTGGTACTCCACCGCCTGCGCCGTCAGCCGCATGAACGCCTCCTCCAGCGAGGCCTGCTGCGGGCTCAGCTCGTGCAGCACGATCCCGTGCCGCGCCGCCAGCTCACCGATCCGCTCGGCCTTGCCGCCCGCCACCTCCAGCACGCCCCCGCCGGCCTCCACGACGGTGATCCCGTCCTCGTGCAGCACATCGAGCAGCCGCTCGCGCTGCGGGGAGCGGATCCGGACGTAACCGCGCGAGTTCTCCCGGACGAAGTCGGCCATGGACGTGTCCGCCAGCAGCCGTCCCTGCCCGATGACCACGAGATGATCGGCGGTCAGCGCCATCTCGCTCATCAGGTGACTGGACACGAACACCGTTCGCCCCTGTGCGGCCAGCGATTTCATCAGGTTCCGGATCCAGTGGATGCCCTCCGGGTCCAGCCCGTTGACCGGCTCGTCGAACATCAGGATCCGCGGCTCCCCGAGCAGCGCCGCCGCGATCCCCAGCCGCTGCCCCATGCCGTACGAGAACCCCTTGGCCTTCTTCCGCGCCACCGCGCCGAGCCCCACGGTGTCCAGCACCTCACCCACGCGGTGCCTCGGGATGCCGTTGCTCTGCGCGAGACAGAGAAGATGGTTGTAGGCGCTGCGCCCACCGTGCACGGCCTTGGCGTCCAGCAGCGCGCCGATGTACGTCAGCGGGTCCTTGAGCTGCTCGTAGTGCTTGCCGTCGATCCGGACGTCACCGGCGGTGGGGTGATCGAGCCCGAGGATCATCCGCATGGTGGTGGACTTCCCGGCCCCGTTGGGCCCGAGGAACCCGGTCACCACCCCGGGCCTGACCGCGAAGGTGAGATGGTCGACCGCCACCTTCTCCCCGTACCGCTTGGTCAGCCCCTCCAGCTCGATCATGCGGCCACGCTAAAACGGGAGAAAGCCCCCCGCCACTTGAAGGCAGGGGGCTTCGAAGGCGCGCCCCGAAGGGGCGCGGGGCCGAGTCGATATGCGGCTCCGCCGCGTGGGCGCGACCAGCCACAACGGACCCGCAGATGCCCCGCAACCCGAAGTTACCGGGACTGCTGCGCCGGCACCCCACGAGAGATGGGCTCGTCGTCACCCGGCGTACCGGCGGCAGCCACCGCCGCACCGGTCAGCGTCGCCAGCATCTCCCGGACGTTCGTCAGCTGGGCGTTGATCGAGTCGCGGCGGTTGGTCAGCGCGGCGAGCTCGCGCTCGGATTCCGAACGGATCCGGTCGGCCTTGGCGTTGGCGTCGGCCACGATGTCCTCGGCCTGGCGCTGGGCGGTCTCCACCGTCTGGCGGGCGCGGCGCTCGGCGTCGGTGCGCAGCTTCTCGGCCTCCAGCCGCAGCTGCTCGGCGCGGTGCTCGATCTCGGCGAGGCGCTTCTCGGCCTTCTGCTGACGCGAGGCCAGGTCGCGCTCGGACTGCTCGCGGCGCTTGGCCAGGTTCGTCTCGAAGTCGGCGGCGGCCTGCGCGGCCTTGGCGCGGGTCTCCTCGAAGAGGGCGTCCGCCTCCTCGCGCTTGGACTGCGCGTCCTTCTGCGCCTCGGCGCGCAGCTGGGCGGCGTCGCCCTTCGCCTTCTCGACGATCCGGACGCCCTCGTCCTCGGCCTTGGCCTTGCGCTCGGCGGCGTAGGACTCGGCGTCGTTGCGGACCTGCTGGGCCGCGGACTCGGCGAGGTCGCGGTGCTGTTCGGCCGCCCGCCGGGCCTCCTCACGCAGCTCCTTGGCCTCTTCCTCGGCCAGCCGCAGGATCTTCTCGACCCGCGCGCCGAGACCCGCGTACGACGGCTCGGCGTCGGTGACCTGGGCCTGGGCGTTCTGCGTCTCGAGGTGGAGCTCCTCGATGCGCTTCTCCAGGGCGGTGATGCGGGCGAGGGCGCTGTCACGGTCGGAGACGAGCTTGGAGATACGTTCGTCCACCTGAGCGCGGTCGTACCCACGCCGCACAAGCTCGAAGCCGTAGGGGGAAGTGTCGCTCATGGGGTTCCTGTCAATGAGACCGGTGAGGTGATAAGGGGAATCCTAGGGGCCGAAGCGGTGTGTCATCGAGCGGATACGGTTTTGATCTGGAGAATGGCACCTCTTTTGAGTGGCTGACCGCCGGACGGCTTGCCAACGAGTCGGGCAAAGCCCCCAGACGTTACCGGAACGCACCGCTCAGGTTAGCCGTCTGACGACTTGCCACCCGATCGGGGGGCGCCCACCGTCGCGCCGGCCTTGACCGAGCCGTCCTTGCCGGGCGGCGCCTCGAAGGACTCCAGCGCCTCCAGGACGTCCTGGACCCGGGAGATCTCGGCGTTGATGTCCTCGCGCCGGCGCACCAGGATCTCCAGCTCGCGCTTGCCCTCCTCGACCGTGCGCCGGGCCTCGCGGATCGCCTCGGCCTTGAGCTCCTCGGCCTCCTTGACGAGGCTGGCCTTCTTCTGCTCGGCCTCCTTGAGCAGCCCCTCCGCCTTCTTGACGGCGGCGATGCGCACCTTGCCCGCCTCGGAGTTGGCCTCCGAGAGCAGCTCCTTGGCCTTCGCCTCCGCCTTGGCCAGCTGCTCCTCGGCGGCCTTGATGAGCGCGTCGCAGCGGTCGCCGGTGGACTTCATCGTCTCGGCGGCCTCGCGGCGGGCCCGCTCGTGCAGCTCCTCGATCTCGGCGGTGATGCGGTCGCGAAGCTCCTCCGCGCGCTCCCGGATCGCGGTCGCGTCCCGGCGGGCCCCGACCAGCAGCTCGTCGGCGTCCGTACGGGCCTTCTCCACCAGCGAGTTGCCGTCGATCGTCGCCTCGGAGACGATCCGCTCGGCCTCGCTGCGGGCCGCGCCGACCATCGTGTCGGCCTGCGACTCGGCGTCCGCGGTGGTCTTCAGCGCCTGCTCCTGCGCCTCGCTGAGCAGCTTGTCGACCTCGGCCGTGGTCTCGGTGATGAGCGTGTCGACCTGCTCGGCCGCCTCCGAACGCCGCTTGTTGGCCTCCTTGCGGGCCTCGTCCAGGGTCCGCTCGGCCTCCTCGCGTGCGGAGCCGACCAGCCGCTCGGCCGTGTCCTCCGCGTCCGCCTTGAGCTGCTCGGCCTCCGCCCGCAGCCGCTCGGCGTGCGCCTGCGCCGAGCCGACCGTCTCGGCGGCCTCCGCGCGCAGCCGCTCGGCCTCGCCGGTGGCGTCCCCGATGAGCTGCTCGGCGGCCGCCAGGGCCTCCGCGCGCACCCGGTCCGCCTCGGCGAGGGCCTCCGTGCGCACCCGCTCGGCCTCGGCGGCGGTCTCCGTCTGCAGCCGCTCCGCCTCGGCGATCGTCTCGGTCTGCAGCCGCTCGGCCTCGCTGCGGGCCTCGGTGATGAGGGTGTCCGCCTGGGTCGCCGCGTCGGAGCGGATCCGGTTGGCGTCCTCGCGGGCGTCCGCCCGGGTCCGGGCGGCGGCCTGGTCGGCCTCGGCGAGGGCGTCCGAGGCCTCGGTGCGCACCCGCTGGGCGTAGTCGCCGGCGTCCGCGCGCAGCCGCTCGGACTCCGCCATCGCCTCCGCGACCGTACGCTCGGCCAGCGCCTTGGCGGCCTCCGACGCCTCGTTCGCCTCGCGCCGGACGCGGCTCGCGTCCTCGCTCGCCCGCTCCCGCTCGGCGTAGGCGTCGGCGCGGACCCGGTCCGCCTCCTCCTCGGCCTCCCGCCGGGTACGGTCCGCCGCGTGCTCGGCGGCCGACCGCAGCCCGGCGATCTCCTCCTGCGCCTGCTCGTGCAGCCCGGCGACGGAGTCCCGCACCTGCTGGGCGTGCTGCTCGGCGGCGGACACCATCTCGGTGGCGCGCCGGTCGGCCTCCTCGACCAGCCGGGTCGCCTCGGCCTGCGCCTCCTCCACGCGCGCACGCGCTACGGCCAGCAGCTCCTCGCTCTGCTCGCGGGCCCGCAGCCGCTCCTGGTCGGCCTCCTCGCGGGCCGAACCGAGGGTCTCCTCGGCCTCGCGGCGGCGCCGGGCGGCCTCCTCCTGGGCGGCGGCCAGCGTCTCGGACGCCTCGGCGCCGAGCCGCTCGGCGGCGGCCTGCGCCTCCGCGCGCACCCGGTCGGCGGTGTCCTGGGCCTCCGCCTTCAGCCGCTCGGCCTCGGCGGCGGCCTCGCTGCGCAGCCGTACGGCGATGGCCTCGCCCTCGGCGCGGGAGGCGGACGCGTCGGACGCGGCCTCGGTGCGCAGCCGGTCCGCCTCGGCCTCGGCCTGCTGCTGGAGCGTGCGGATCCGGTCCGCGGCCTCGGTGCGCAGCCGCTCGGCCTCCTCGGCGGCCTCGCGGCGGATCCGGGCGGCCTCCTCGCGGGCGTCCGTGAGCGCCTGCTCGGCCGACTCCAGCCGGTCCTGCGCCTCGGCCTGCAGCCGCGCCAGCTCCTCGGCGGCCTCGGCACGGCGGGCCTCGACGGCGCGCTCGGTCTCCTCGCGCAGCTCACGCGCGGCCCGCTCGGCGTCCGCCTTGACCGACTCGGCCTGCTCGTCGGCCTCGGCGCGCAGCCGCTCGGCCTCCTTGCGGGTCCGGTCCAGCGTCTCCTCGGCCTGCCGGCGCAGGCTGGTGGCCCGCTCGATGGCCTCGGTGCGGACCTTCTCGCTGTCGGTGGTCGCCTTCTGCCGCAGCTCGTCGGCGTCCGCCTTGGCCTTGGCCAGCAGCTCCTCGGCGGACCTGGCCGCCTCCTCGATCTGTGCGACCGCCTCGCGGCGGGCCTCGGCACGGATCGACTCGCCCTCGGCGACCGCGTCGGCGCGCAGCTGCTCGGCCTCGCCGCGCAGCCGGCGGGCCTCCTCCTGCAGCTCGACCGTCTTGGCGCGGTACTCCTTGGTGTCGTCCTTCGCCGCGCCCTTGAGCTGCTCGGCGATGTCGTGCGCCTCGGCCCGCAGCCGGTCCGCCTCGGCCTCGGCCTCGGTGCGGATCCGCTCGGCCTCCTCGGCGGCGGCCCTGGTGGTCCGCTTGGCCTCCTCGGACGCCTTGTTGAGCACGTCCTCGGCGGTCTTGGCCGCCTTGGACAGCTGGGTCGCGCTCTCCTCGGCGGTGATCGTGCGGGCCTTCTCGGCGGCCTCGGCGACGATCTTCTCGGCCTCGGCACGGGCGTCGGCGACCAGCTGCTCGGCCTCGGACCGGGTGGTCTCGGCCTCCTTGGTGGCCTCCTCGACCAGCCGGGCGACCTGCTCCTTCGCGGTGCGCGTGCGGGCCTCGCCCGCGGCCTCGGCGCTGGAGAGGGTCTTGGCGGCGGCCTGCTCCGCCTCCGTGACCAGCTTCTCGGCCTCGGTCTGCGCCTTGCGCAGTGCCTCCTCGGCCGCCGCCATCCGCTCCTCGGCGGCCCGGCTCAGCTCGGCGGCCTGCCGGCGGGCGCTGTCCGACTCGCCGGCCGCGTCGGTGCGCAGCCGCTCGGCGTGGTCGGTGGCCTCCTGGGCCTGCTGGGAGGCGGCGTTCAGCAGGCGTTCTGCGTCCGTGCGGGCGCGGCGCAGGATCTGCTCGGCCTCCGAGCGGGCCGTCTCGGCGTCGCTCTGGAGCCGCTCGCGGGCCTCCCGGGTCAGCCGCTCGGCCTCGGCGCGGGCGGTGGCCAGCGCCTGCTCGGCCTCGGCGCGGGACTCCTCCAGCAGCCGGCGGGCCTGCTGTTCGGTGCGGGCGCGCAGCTGCTCCGCCCAGGCCACGTTCTCGTTGACGTGCGACTCGACGGTGGCGCGGCGCTCGGCCAGCTCCTGGTCGAGCTGCTGGCGCCGGGTGATCGCCTCCTGGTGCAGTTCGGCCTGGAGCCGGGCGGCCTGCTCGGCGTGTTCCTGCAGGATGCGCTGGGTCTGCGCGCGGGCCTGGCTCAGCTCCCGCTCGGCGTCCTGACGCAGCTGGTCGGCCTGCATCTGGGCATTGCGGAGCAACTGCTCGGCCTGATAGCCGATGTCACCGCCGTCGAAGGCGGGCCGGGTCATCAGGGTGCGGCGCGCCTCGTGCAGCTTGGCGCGCAGCACCTCGACCTGGTAGCCGAGGTCCTCGGCGTGCTGGATCGCCTTTTCCCGCTCGGTCTTCAGCCGCTTCATCTCGGCCTCGAACCGAGAGAGGTGGTCGACGTCAGCCGCCGGCTCTCGCTCCTGGCTCTCGTAGCCCCGCACTGCGCGGTCCCATCCGTCCCCTGGTCAGCTTCTCCAACGAGCTCCGTCCATCCGCCGAACGGGGCCCCCGGGGAATGGTGTCAGACAGACGGCGGAGCACGGGCTGCTGCCCCGACGCTCGTCCCCCGAAACCCGGACCCCGGCATGCGGTCGTCCCGGTTTGAGGGACGACCGCCCCCAACCCTACCGGCCCTTATGTACGGGGGTCAGTGCTCAGGGGACTCAACCGGGGCCGAAGTGACCAGTTCTGTGAGCACGCCATGGCAATCCTTGGGGTGCAGGAAGGTGATCCGCGACCCCATGGAGCCGCGTCGTGGCTCGTCGTACAGCACGCGTACGCCCTTGTCCCGGATGTCCGCGGCGTCCCCGTCCACGTCGGCGGTGCCGAAGGCGATGTGGTGCACGCCCTCGCCGTTCTTCGCCAGCCACTTGCCGACCGCGGAGTCCTCGCGGGTCGGCTCCAGCAGCTGGAGGTAGGAGGCGCCGCCGTCCGAGGTCTCGTTGATCTTGAGCATGGCCTCGCGCACGCCCTGCTCCTCGTTGACTTCGGTGTGGAACACCTCGAAGCCGTAGGTGGCCCTGTAGAACTCGACGGTGGCGTCGAGGTCGTGGCAGGCGATCCCGATGTGGTCGATTCGCGTCAGCATGGATTCAGTGCAGCGCTACGGCGGTGGTTACGCAACGTGCGAGCGATCACACTGACAGCCCGATGACGGCACGGAGTGCCATCAGTACATTCGAAGTAAACCCTCGTTCACTCCTCGGCTGTGCAGGCCGGTAAGGGGATCGCAGCTCATGCCTTCTGGAACGACCAGCTCGGTCATCGTCGCGGGCGCGCGTACGCCCATGGGACGACTGCTGGGCTCCCTCAAGTCCTTCTCCGGCGCCGACCTGGGCGGCTTCGCGATCAAGGCCGCCCTCGACCGTGCGGGGATCGGCGGCGACCAGGTGCAGTACGTCATCATGGGCCAGGTGCTCCAGGCCGGCGCCGGGCAGATCCCGGCCCGCCAGGCCGCCGTCAAGGCCGGCATCCCGATGAACGTCCCGGCGCTCACCATCAACAAGGTGTGCCTCTCCGGCCTCGACGCCATCGCGCTGGCCGACCAGCTGATCCGCGCCGGCGAGTTCGACATCGTCGTGGCCGGCGGCCAGGAGTCCATGACCAACGCCCCGCACCTGCTGCCGAAGTCCCGCGAGGGCTTCAAGTACGGCGCGGTCCAGATGCTCGACGCCATGGCGTACGACGGCCTGACCGACGCCTTCGAGGGCATCGCCATGGGCGAGTCCACGGAGAAGCACAACACCCGCCTCGGCATCAACCGCGCCGAGCAGGACGAGATCGCCGCCCTGTCCCACCAGCGGGCCGCGGCCGCGCAGAAGAACGGCCTGTTCGAGGCCGAGATCACCCCGGTGGAGATCCCGCAGCGCAAGGGCGACCCGGTCCTGTTCAGCAAGGACGAGGGCATCCGCGGCGACACCACCGCCGAGTCCCTGGGCAAGCTGCGCCCGGCCTTCAGCAAGGAGGGCACGATCACCGCGGGGTCGAGCTCCCAGATCTCGGACGGTGCGGCGGCCGTGGTCGTGATGAGCAAGGCCAAGGCCGAGGAGCTGGGTCTGCACTGGCTCGCGGAGATCGGCGCCCACGGCAACGTGGCCGGACCGGACAACAGCCTGCAGTCCCAGCCGTCGAACGCCATCCTGCACGCCCTGAAGAAGGAGGGCCTGGAGGTCTCCGACCTCGACCTCATCGAGATCAACGAGGCCTTCGCCGCGGTCGCCGTGCAGTCGATGAAGGACCTCGGCGTGTCCACCGAAAAGGTGAACGTGAACGGTGGTGCGATCGCCCTGGGCCACCCGATCGGCATGTCCGGCGCCCGGCTCGTGCTGCACCTGGCGCTGGAGCTCAAGCGGCGCGGCGGCGGGATCGGCGCGGCCGCGCTGTGCGGTGGCGGCGGCCAGGGTGACGCGCTGATCGTGCGGGTACCGAAGGCGTGAGCACCCTCGGTGTGCGCACCAGCTCGGTGTGCGCACCTGTACGTCTGCGTGCGCGTCTGTACGTCTGCGTACGTGTTTGTACGTCTGTGAACTGAACGGAGCTGTTTGATGCAGGACGTCTCCTCTCTGGTGGCCCAGGCCAGGGAAGGCCGGCCGCGGGCCGTGGCCCGGCTGATCTCCCTGGTGGAGGGGGCGTCCCCGCAGCTCAGGGAGGTCATGGCGGCGCTGGCCCCGCTGACCGGCAACGCGTACGTGGTCGGCCTGACCGGCTCCCCGGGGGTCGGCAAGTCGACCTCGACCTCCGCGCTCGTCACGGCGTACCGCAAGCAGGGCAGGCGGGTCGGCGTCCTGGCCGTCGACCCGTCCTCGCCGTTCTCCGGCGGCGCCCTGCTCGGCGACCGGGTGCGGATGTCGGACCACGCGTCGGACCCCGGGGTCTACATCCGCTCGATGGCCACCCGAGGCCACCTGGGCGGCCTGGCCTGGGCCGCCCCCCAGGCGATCCGGGTCCTCGACGCCGCCGGCTGCGACGTGATCCTGGTCGAGACGGTCGGCGTGGGCCAGTCGGAGGTGGAGATCGCCTCCCAGGCCGACACCTCGGTCGTCCTCCTGGCCCCCGGCATGGGCGACGGCATCCAGGCGGCGAAGGCGGGCATCCTGGAGATCGGCGACGTCTACGTCGTCAACAAGGCGGACCGGGACGGCGCCGACGCCACCGCCCGCGAACTGAACCACATGCTGGGCCTCGGCGAGTCCCGCGGCCCCGGCGACTGGCGCCCGCCGATCGTGAAGACGGTCGCGGCCCGCGCAGAGGGCGTCGACGAGGTCGTGGAGGCCCTGGAGAAGCACCGCGCGTGGATGGAGGAGCGCGGTGTCCTCGCGGAGCGCCGCAGGGCCCGGGCGGCCCGCGAGGTGGAGACCATCGCGGTGACGGCCCTGCGCGAACGCATCGGCGACCTGCACGGCGACCGCCGCCTCAGCGCGCTCGCGGAGCGGATCGTCGCGGGCGAGCTGGACCCGTACCGCGCGGCGGACGAGCTGGTGGCCGGCCTGACACAGAGCTGAACCCGCTCGCCAACTCGACGATGCCGCTGGTACGTTGACGGACATGTTCCTCACCTTGGCGTAGAGCGCACCCCGGACCGCGAGGCCCTGAACGACCGGCCCTCGCGTCCTTCGGTGTCCCCTCTTCCGCCTCCACCAGAGGAACCCGCATGTCGACGCATGCCCCTTCGCGGCCCTCGTACGCCGCCGTGCTGCGCCTCCCGCACGCGCGCCGCACCTTCACCTCCGCCCTCACCGCCCGCCTGTCCTACGGCACGGTCTCGCTGGCGGTGATGCTGTCCGTCACCCGGGCCACCGGCTCCTACGCCGTCTCCGGCGCCGTGCTGTCCCTGTTCGGCGCCACGACGGTCTTCCTGATGCCGCTCAGGGCGGCCTTGATCGACCGGCACGGCGCGCACCGCGCGCTGCCGCCCATGGCGATGCTCTACGGCGCCCTGCTCTGTGTGCTGGCCGCGCTGACCTGGCGCCCCGGGGCGGCGCCGGCGCCCATCGCCGCGGCGGCGGCCCTCGCGGGCGCGTGCGCGCCGCCGCTGGGACCGACGATGCGTGCGGTGTGGGCCGCACTGGCCGTGGATCCGCAGATGCTGAGCCGCGCCTACAGCCTGGACGGCGTCGCCGAGGAACTGCTGTACGTCTCCGGTCCCGTCCTGGTCGGCGTGCTCACCGGCTGGGTCCCGCCGGCTGCCGGGATCCTGCTGAGCGCGCTGCTGATCGTGGGCGGCACCGGGGTCTTCGTCACCTCCCCGGTGATCCCCGGTCCCCGTGGCGCCGCCCCCGGGAAGAGGCGGGGCGTCCCCTCGGGACTGCCGGTGCCGGTCGCCGTGGCCACGGGCGCGGGGCTGGCGCTCAGCGGCGTGGATCTGCTGGTGATGGCCTTCGCCGCACAGCGGTCGTACGACTCCGCCGTGGTGCCCTGGGTCCTGGGCGCGCTCTCGGCGGGCAGCGCGGTGGGCGGCCTGCTCAACGGAGCGGTCCGGTGGCGGGCACCGGCCCGGGTCCGCCTGTGCGGGTTCGCGGTGGCCCTCGGCCTGGTGATCGCGGCGGCGGGGCTGGCACCCGGCCTGTGGACCCTCGCCGGGGTCATGGCGATCGCCGGAGCGTTCATCGCCCCCACGCTCACCACGGCCTACCTCGTGGCCGACGAAACGGCACCCGAGGGTGCGCGTACCCAGGCGGGCGCCTGGGTCAACACCGGCGTGAACGCGGGGAGTTCGGTGGGCGCGATGGTGACGGGGCTGCTGATCGGACGGGTGCCGCTCGGGGTGTGCTTCCTGCTGGCGGGCGGGGCGGCCGTGCTGCCCGCCGTGGGGGCGTGGCGCCGTCGCCGGCACAGCACACCCACCCCCCGCCCGGCCACCGCACCCTGAGCCGTTGAGCCGGGCTCAGGGACGCCCCCGCTGCCCCCGCAGATGCTCGGCGATGGGCTTCAGCGCCTTGTCCAGTTCGTACAGCGCCTCCGGCGACAGCAGATCAATGAAGTGCCGTCGCACGGAGGCGACATGATGTGGCGCCACCTTCTTCATCGTGTCCATGCCATGTTCGGTCAGCACGGCGTACAGTCCCCGCCGATCGGACTCGCAGTTCTCGCGGCGCACCAGGTTCGCGTTCTCCATGCGCGTGATCTGGTGCGACAGCCGGCTCTTGGACTGCAGCGTCGCGGAGGCCAGGTCGCTCATCCGCATGCGCAGGTCGTCCGACTCGGAAAGGTTCACAAGGATCTCGTAGTCGTTCATAGTCAGGCCGAACGGCTGCAGGTCCTTCTCGAGCTGGTACGTCAACAGCCTGTTGACCTCCAGGTGGGTGCGCCAGGCGCACTGCTCCGCATCGGTCAGCCAGCGCGTGGCCGTCTCGGTCTCCATGAATGAAGTCTACCTAAGGAAGTTGAATGCCGAACTACTTTGGGTGGTGTGACAGTGCGCACGCGTTCGATGTCACCCTCCGCAGACTACCGCTCACAGCCCGAAGCGGCGCTGGAGGTCCCCCAGCTGTCCGGGAAGGCGCGGTGCGCCCGACGGTTGCCGACCGTGTCCGTCCGGTGCCGCTCCGCCACCTCCGGGCACCCCCGGTTCGGACGGAACCACACCCGTCGCCGCCTCCTCCATGAGCGTCTCCGTCGACTGCAGCAGGACCGTGCCGGCGCCCACGAACTCGAACTGGTGCTCCTCCCCGGATACCCCGCCCAGGCCCGTCATTGCACGTAGACCGCCCAGTACACCCGTCAGATATCCGTGGTCGTAGTGATGGCACGGCGACGGGCAGTCGGCCCACCCGACGAGCGCCTGCGGGTCGACCCGGATCGGAGGTTCCATGAACACCACCGGACCGTTAGATGCGGCCACGAACTTTCCGGTTCCGATCAGGGTCAGAAAGCCCGGCACGATCGATTGCTTGAGCGCGAGACTTGGCTGAAAAGCGAGCAGGTTGCCCGCGCGAATGGTCAAGTTCCCGTCGTCCAGGTCGTAGGAGTTGACGTCGAACGCCCGGTCGGCGAGCAGCATCTTGCCCGACCCGGCTGCCACGACCCAGTCGCTCGCGTGCAGTGGCGAATGGAACGAGGTACGGACGAGCCGGTCGAGTCGGCCGTGCCCGATGCCGTTGAACTCGATCGCCCCGTAGTAGGCGATCATCTTCCCCTTCTGCAGGAACCACTGCCCGCTCTTGAGCTCGACGCAGAACGTGTACGGGTTCACGTTGTCGTCGGCGGGCAGTGTCATCGGGTCGTGCACCACCGGCCCGGCGCCCGGGGTTCCGTACGCGCTCACAGCTTCTCCTCCGAGGCCTGGACGTACACCGTGCCGCTGCCGCTCAGCTCCAGCTGGAAGGCCTCGCCGGAGCCGCGGCCCACCATCTCGCGCCAGCCGAGCGCGGCGGACAGCTTGTTGCGGACCTCGCCGTGGTGGGCGACGTAGGCCTGCGGGTCCACGTGGACCGGGCGCTGGGGGGTGATCGGGATCTCGAAGACGCCGCCGTGCGCCATCACCGCGACGGAGCCCTGACCCTGGAGGGTCGTGGTGAACAGCCCCTGGCCGGTGACCTGGCCCCGGACCAGGCCCATCACCCCTCCTTGCGAGCCCATGAACATCGTGCCCTGCCGGAGCGTGCCCTCGAAGGCGAGCAGGCGGTCGGCCTCCACGCAGAGGGTGTCGCCGGAGAGGTGGATGACGTGGACGTGGTGGCCGCCGTGCCCGAAGAAGACGGTGCCGCTGCCCTCCACCGTCATCAGCGGGGTCGCCTCGCCCGTCACCCGGCGCCCGATCATGGACATGAGCCCGCCCTGGCCACCCTGGATGTTCGGGGTGAAGGACACGTCCCCCTTGTACGCGAGCATCGCCCCGCGCTGACTGAACAGCCGCTGCCCGGGCAGCACCGCCGCCTCGACCATCTTGGAGTTGATCTCCCGGAACGCCATGGCTACAGATCCCCCGCGATCGTGTTCCGCTCGCTCGGCTGCACGTACACCAGTCCGTCGCCCTCGAAGCGGATCTGGAAGGCCTCGCCGCCGCCCTCCCCGAGAAAGGTGCGGAACGTCACGCCGGACTGGAAGGACTGCCGGACGCTGCCCTGGTGGGCGATATAGGCACCCGGGTCGACGATCAGCGGGTACTGCGGACTGACCCGGAGCACGACCGCCGGCCCGTCGGACAGGAGTGCCGCCTGGCCGTGCCCCTCGACGGTCGTCGTGAACAGCCCGTTGCCCTGTGAGGCGCCGCGCAGTCCCGTGAACGTCGTGCCCGTGCGCAGCCCCGCGTCGGTCGCCAGCAGGTTGCTCGACTCCACGTACAGCTTGTCGCCCTGGAGGGCGACCAGGTTGATCTCCGAGGCCCGGTCCGCGAACCAGCACGTGCCGTGCCCCTTCACCTCCATCACCGTCATCTGCTCGCCGGTGAGCCGCCGGGTCACCATCCCGCGCAGCCCCTCGCCCCCGCCGGTGAGTTTCCTGAAGCTCATCTGCCCGTCGTACGCGACCATCGAGCCGTTCTTCGCCTTCACGGCGTCCCCGGTCATGTCGACGGCGAGCACCTTGCTGCCTTGCAGTCGGAACATCGCCACGCAGCGAAAGTAGCGGCGCCGCGGGTGGACGGAACAGAGCCCGTGGGTGGACACGGACCCTGAACGGACCCCTAGGGCCGCCGTTTGCCACAATGGGGGACGCTTGTGCTTCCGTTCACAAATTGTGGACGTCTCTCCCACCGAAGGTGACCAGTGGACCTCAAGACAGCCTCCGCCATCCGCCGCCTCCGCCTCATCTCCGTGCCGGAGGGCATCTCCTGGATCGTTCTCGCGACCTGCACGGTCATCAAGTACACGGTCGACTCCGGAGTCAACGTCGCCCCGGTGCTGGGCCCGATCCACGGCGTGCTGTTCATCCTCTACGTGATCTTCTGGGCCGACGCCTGGAACCGCACCAAGTGGAACAAGGGCAAGGCGACCCTCTACTTCGCCTACTCGGTCATCCCGTTCGGCGGCTTCATCATCGAGCGCGCCCTGCGCCGCGAGGCCGAGGACGCCGTGATCGCGGCCCGCGCCCGCAAGGAAGGAATCGTGAACGCGTGATCGTCGCCTTCTCCGTGACGCCCCTCGGCGTCGGCGAGGACGTGGGGGAGTACGTCGCCGACGCCGTCCGCGTGGTCCGTGAGTCGGGGCTGCCCAACCGCACCGACGCCATGTTCACCTCCATCGAGGGCGAGTGGGACCAGGTCATGGACGTCGTCAAGCGCGCCGTCGCCGCCGTGGAGGCGCGCGCCCCGCGCGTGTCGCTCGTCCTCAAGGCCGACATCCGCCCCGGCGTGACCGACGGACTCACCTCCAAGGTCGAGACCGTCGAACGGCACCTGGCGGGGTAGTCGGCCCCCTTTTGAGCGGTCGCAGGCGGAGGTGTACGTTCCCCTCCGGATCATCCGAATCATCCGAGCGATCGCTCAACTTCACGTTCTGGCCTGGGGGAACACCATGGGTCTCTACCGAGAGACACACATACGCGCCGACCTCGACGAGCTGTGGGCGCGCACCCAGGACCCCGCCACGCGCCTGCGCTGGGACCTCCGCTTCGCCTCGATCGACCCGCTGCCGCCCGTGGCGGGCGAGCCGCGGCGCTTCACCTGCGCCTGGCGCGTGCTGCCGCTCTTCACCGTGCCCGGCGCCGGCGTCGCCGCCGGTGAGAGGGACCGCCCCGACGGCACGCGCGTGTGCGCCCTGCGTTTCTCCTCCTCGCACCCGCTCTCCCCGATCGCCGAGGCGAGCGCCTACTGGCGTTACGTGCCCGACGCTCAGGGCGTGCGCCTGCTCACCGGGTACGAGTACCGCGCACGCGGGGGCGCGTTCGGGGCGGTCGCCGACCGCCTGGTGCTCCGGCCGCTGACCGGCTGGGCGACGGGGTGGTCCTTCGACCGGCTCCGGTTGTGGATCGAGCGGGGGATCACCCCCGAGCGGGCCCTGGTCAACTGGCTCGTCGAACTGGCGGTCCGCGCCTTTGTCCTCACGGTGTGTCTGACCGGTCTGGGGCTGGAGTCCCTGCTGCGGCTCTTCGGCTCCTTCGCGGACACCGTGGCGTATCTGTGCCCGCTGGTGCTGGTGGTCGCCGGGTCGCTCGCCGTGTTCAAGGCCCCGTCCGCGGGGACACCGGCGGCTCGGCGGTGCCTGCGGGCGCCGGTCACTCAGGCGCGCACGCCTCGGGTGCTGCGCAGGCTCGAGGCGTACGGGTGACAGCCCCGCGCCCCCTCAAGGCCGGCCGCTCTTCCCTGAGCCCGTGAGCGCCACCCCCAGTGGCGTCCTCTCGTACAGCACCTGATGCCCGTACCGCCGCGAGGTCAGCAGACCGGCGTCGCGCAGAACCGTCAGGTGGGACGAGACCGAGGATGCCGCGAGGCCCAGCCGGTGGGCCAGGGCCGTAGTGGTCGCCGGTTCGTCCAGCGCGGTCAGCACCTCGGCCCGGTTGCGCCCCAGCAGCCGTACCAGCGCCTCCGGTGTCCGTTCGGCCGGCTCGGTCCACAAGCCCGCGATCCCCCGGGCCGGGTACACCACCGTCGGCTGCCACGGGGGCTCGAAGCCGGTGATCACGTCCGGCCAGGAGAACACGCTCGGCATCAGGACGAGGCCCTGGCCGGCCAGGTCGCGGGCGTGCTCGGTGTGCAGGGCGAGGGTCAGCGTGCGGCCGTTCCAGGACAGGCGGGTGTCCAGCTCCGGCAGCAGCGTGCCGAGGCCCACCTCGGCCAGGCGGCGGGAGTGGAAGGCCACGTCCGCCTCCAGCAGGGCCCGCAGCCGGGGCCAGTCCGGGGCGATCAGCACCCTCCAGGCCTCCTCGACGGCGTCCGCCAGTTCCTCGATCATCCGGGCCGGATCCGCGAGCCAGGCGCGGCCCCGCGGCGAGTCCAGCGCGCCGGGTGTGCAGGCCAGGGAGAGGGCGGTGTCCTCGCGGGCCGCTTCCGGGTCGGACGCTCGTACGGCCGCGATCTCCTCCTCGAACGTGGCGGCCGGCCCGATCGGCGGCGCCCCCAGCCAGTCCGGCGAGTGCCCCCGGCGGGGCATCAGCAGCCACAGCGGAGCCAGGTCGAGCCCCGCCGCCGCGTCCCTGATCCGCCGCAGCCAGGGCGCCTGGTAGGCGTGCCGGTCGGGCCGCTTCAGGGTGCGCACCGCCTCCTGCGTCTCCCACAGCGGGGAGATCGCGAACCGGCAGCGCAGGAAGTCGTCGTCGCCGAAGTGAAGCCTCGACGCCATGCACACCCCCGGGAAAGATTCGGCTGGAGCCGAAACTCTACGGCTCCTCGCCCCTCCCCGGGCACGCTGCCCGGCATGTCCGCACCCACCCAGGCCGGCCCGGCGCGCGCCGGCTACGGCCGTGTCCTCGCCGTGCCCGAGTTCCGCGCCGTCTTCGCCGCGCACGTGCTGTCCATGCTTGGCGTGATCGTCAGCGAGATCGCGCTCTCCGTCCTCGTCTACGACCTCACCCGCTCGCCCCTGCTGAGCGCGCTCACCTTCGCGCTGGGCTTCCTGCCGTACGCCGTCGGCGGCACCCTCCTCGCACCCGTCGCCGACCGCTTCCCGGCCCGGCGCGTGCTGGTCGTCTGCGACCTGGTGTGCGCGGGCTGTGTGGCCCTGATGACGCTCCCGGGCACCGGCATCGGCCTGCTGCTCGCGCTGCGCTGCGCGCTCGCCGTCGTCTCGCCGGTGTTCTCCGGGACGCGCATGGCCACGCTGGCCGACGTCCTCGGCGACGGCGACCTGTTCGTCCTCGGCCGCTCCCTGCTGCGGATCGTCGCCCAGAGCGCCCTGCTCGTCGGCTACGGCCTCGGCGGCCTGCTGCTGACCGCCGTCAGCCCGCGCCACGCCCTGCTGATCACCGTCGGCACCTTCCTCGCCTCCGCCGCTCTGCTGCGCTGCGGCACCCGGCACCGCCCCGCCCGCACGTGCCGGGACACGGACACCCCGCCGGGACTGCGCGGGCTGGTGGCCGATCGCCGGGTGCGCGTCCTGCTGCTCGCGTCCTGGCTCCCGGCGGCCTTCTCGGTCGTACCCGAGGCGCTGGCGGCGCCGTACGCCGACGAGCTGGGCAGCGGTTCCGCGGGCCTCGGCCTGCTGATGTGCGCGCTGCCCGTCGGCACGGTGGCCGGCGAGCTGTTCGCCGGGGCCGGGCTGGGGCCGAGGGCCCGCGAGCGCGTCGCCCTGCCGCTGCTCTGCCTGACCCTGCTGCCGTACCTCGGCTACGCCCTGCGTCCCGGCCTGACCGCCTCCCTGGTGCTCCTGCTGCTGTCCGGGGCCGCGTCGGCGTACACCCTGGGCCTGGACCAGTGGTTCGTGCGGGCCGTGCCGGAGGAGCTGCGCGGACGGGCCATGACCGTGCTGAGCGCGGGGCTGATGACCGTCCAGGGCGTGGGCATGGCGCTGGCCGGAGTGGTGGCGCAGACCGCGGGTGTGCGCACGGCGGTCGTCGGGGCCGGTGCGGCCGGTGTGCTGTGCTGCTGCGGGCTGGCCGCGGCGGTCCGGGCCACGAAAGAGGGCGCGGAAGGCGGGGAGGCGACCGAAAGCCGAGACGGGGCTGCCCGGAATATGACTGGCCGGTAGGGTCTGGTGACGTGCCGAAGCCACTCAGCCTCCCCTTCGACCCCATCGCCCGTGCGGACGAGCTCTGGAAGCAGCGCTGGGGAAACGTGCCGTCCATGGCCGCGATCACCTCGATCATGCGGGCCCAGCAGATCCTGCTCGCCGAGGTGGACGCGGTGGTCAAGCCGTACGGACTGACGTTCGCCCGGTACGAGGCGCTGGTGCTGCTCACCTTCTCCAAGGCCGGCGAGCTGCCCATGTCCAAGATCGGCGAGCGGCTGATGGTGCATCCCACCTCGGTGACGAACACCGTCGACCGGCTGGTGAAGTCCGGGCTGGTCGCCAAGCGGCCCAATCCCAACGACGGCCGCGGCACCCTCGCGGTCATCACCGACAAGGGCCGCGAGGTGGTCGACGCGGCCACCCGGGACCTGATGGCGATGGACTTCGGGCTCGGCGTGTACGACGCGGAGGAGTGCGCGGAGATCTTCGCGATGCTGCGTCCGCTGCGGGTCGCGGCCCACGACTTCGACGAGGAGTGACCCGGTCCAAGATCTACCGGAACAGGCGGTTACGCTCGACGGCATGAAGAAGAGCGTGCTGACCCGCTACCGCGTCATGGCCTACGTCACCGGTGTGCTGCTGGTGCTGCTGACTCTCGGTTGCATCGCCAAGTACGGCCTGGAGATGGACGGGGCCGAGGGCTTCGTGACGGCCGTCGGTATCGCGCACGGATGGCTGTACGTCATCTACCTGGTCTTCGCCTTCGACCTGGGCTCCAAGGCGAAGTGGCCGGTCGGCAAGCAGCTGTGGGTGCTGCTCGCCGGAACGATTCCCACCGCCGCCTTCTTCGTGGAGCGCAAGGTCACCCGCGAGCTGGACGCCCGGGTCGCCGACCAGGCGCCGGCCGTCGCCGAGGCGTAGGTCTCACCGCCGTACGACTTCCGTACGGCGGTCAGCCATCGACATTTACTAGGACGTCCAAGTAAATTCGATGGTATGGACGCTCACGCCATCGAGGAGGGCCGCCGCCGCTGGCAGGCCCGCTACGACGCCGCGCGCAAGCGCGACGCAGACTTCACCACGCTCTCCGGCGACCCCGTGGAGCCGGTGTACGGGCCCCGACCGGGCGACACGTACGAGGGATTCGAGCGGATCGGCTGGCCCGGGGAGTACCCCTTCACGCGCGGGCTCCATCCGACCGGCTACCGCGGGCGTACCTGGACGATCCGGCAGTTCGCCGGGTTCGGCAACGCCGAGCAGACCAACGAGCGGTACAAGATGATCCTCGCCGCCGGCGGTGGCGGTCTGTCCGTGGCCTTCGACATGCCGACGCTGATGGGCCGCGACTCCGACGACCCGCGCTCGCTCGGCGAGGTCGGGCACTGCGGGGTCGCCATCGACTCGGCCGCCGACATGGAGGTCCTGTTCAAGGACATCCCGCTGGGCGATGTGACGACGTCGATGACCATCAGCGGTCCGGCCGTGCCCGTCTTCTGCATGTACCTGGTCGCCGCGGAGCGGCAGGGCGTGGACCCGTCGGTGCTCAACGGCACGCTGCAGACCGACATCTTCAAGGAGTACATCGCGCAGAAGGAGTGGCTCTTCCAGCCCGAGCCGCATCTGCGCCTGATCGGCGACCTCATGGAGTACTGCGCCGCCGGCATCCCCGCCTACAAGCCGCTTTCCGTGTCCGGCTACCACATCCGTGAAGCGGGTGCGACGGCCGCGCAGGAGCTGGCGTACACGCTGGCGGACGGCTTCGGGTACGTCGAGCTGGGGCTCAGCCGCGGCCTGGACGTGGACGTGTTCGCGCCCGGTCTGTCCTTCTTCTTCGACGCGCACGTCGATTTCTTCGAGGAGATCGCCAAGTTCCGTGCGGCACGCCGGATCTGGGCGCGCTGGATGCGGGACGTGTACGGAGCGAGGAGCGACAAGGCGCAGTGGCTGCGGTTCCACACGCAGACCGCCGGTGTGTCGCTGACGGCCCAGCAGCCGTACAACAACGTCGTCCGTACGGCCGTGGAAGCGCTGGCGGCGGTCCTCGGCGGAACCAACTCGCTGCACACCAACGCGCTCGACGAGACCCTCGCGCTGCCCAGCGAGCAGGCCGCGGAGATCGCGCTGCGCACCCAGCAGGTGCTGATGGAGGAGACCGGGGTCGCCAACGTGGCCGATCCGCTGGGCGGTTCCTGGTACGTCGAGCAGCTGACGGACCGGATCGAGGCCGACGCGGAGAAGATCTTCGAGCAGATCAAGGAGCGGGGGCTGCGGGCGCACCCGGACGGGCGTCACCCGATCGGGCCGATCACCTCCGGGATCCTGCGCGGGATCGAGGACGGCTGGTTCACGGGCGAGATCGCCGAGTCCGCGTTCCGGTACCAGCAGGCGCTGGAGAAGGGCGACAAGAAGGTCGTCGGCGTCAATGTGCACACCGGGTCGGTCACCGGGGATCTGGAGATCCTGCGGGTCAGCCACGAGGTGGAGCGGGAGCAGGTCCGTGTCCTCGGCGAGCGGAAGGCGGGGCGGGACGAGACCGCGGTGCGCTCCGCGCTGGAGGCGATGCTGGGTGCGGCTCGGGACGGCTCCAACATGATCGAGCCGATGCTGGACGCGGTGCGGGCCGAGGCGACGCTGGGCGAGATCTGCGGGGTGCTGCGGGAGGAGTGGGGGGTGTACACGGAGCCCGCGGGCTTCTGAGCGGGCTCAGGCGGACGAGGTCAGCCCCAGCAGCAGTACCCGGGTGAAGCTTCGTACCCACTCCTCGTCCGCCGGCTTGCCGCTGACCAGGGTCCGGTGGACCACCGCGCCCGCGACCATGTCGAAGATCAGGTCCACCGTGCGGGCTGACTCCTCGGGGTCGGGTTCCGGGGGGAGTTCGCCGCGGCTCTGGGCGCGGGCGCGGCCCTCGAGGACCAGGCGCATCTGGCGTTCCACGATGGAGGCGCGGATGCGCTCGCGCAGGGCGTCGTCGCGGGTGGACTCGGCGACCACCGCCATCAGGCCACTCTTCGCCTCCGGCCGGGCCAGGATGGCCGCGAACTGCAGGACCACGCCCTCGATGTCGGCGGCCAGGCTGCCGCGGTCGGGGAGCCGAAGCTCGTCGAAGAGTTCCGCCACCGCGTCGCACACCAGCTCGGGCTTGCCGGCCCAGCGGCGGTACAGCGTCGTCTTCGCCACTCCGGCCCGGGTCGCCACGTCTCCCAGGGTGAGCTTCGACCAGCCCAGTTCCACCAGCGCCTCCCGGGTCGCGGCCAGGATCGCGGTGTCCGCGGCGGCGCTGCGCGGGCGTCCGGTACGGCTGGCGGGAGTGCGGCTCTGCATCCCTTGACCATAACCGGCGGGATCTGTGCGGTCGTGAGGGAGATCACCGGCGCGTGGTGTCGCGGGGGGTCCGCATGGCATTACGCTACGACTCGTAGCGAAAGCTCGCCGAGGCTCGTGATGGACGTACACGAGGCGTACGCGAGCGGTGATCACGGGGGCGTGGGGTGGGGACCCGGCGCCCGCGCACGACACTTTTTCATTCCGACGCGGTAACGGGGGAGGATAGACGCATGCAGCCACGGAACATGTCCATGAGCGGCGTCGTCGACCTCGCCGCGGTGAAGGCGGCCCAGGAGGCCAAGGCCAAGGCCGAGCAGACGCGCGCCGAGGCCGCCCGGCAGGGTGGCACGGGTGCCGTCGCACCGGCCGATCTCGTCATCGACGTCGATGAGGCGGGCTTCGAGAGGGACGTCCTCCAGCGCTCCGCCGAAGTGCCCGTCGTCATCGACTTCTGGGCCGAGTGGTGTCAGCCCTGCAAGCAGCTGAGCCCGGTCCTGGAGCGGCTGGCCGTCGAGTACGACGGGCGCTTCCTCCTCGCCAAGATCGACGTCGACGCCAACCAGATGCTGATGCAGCAGTTCGGGGTGCAGGGCATCCCGGCCGTGTTCGCCGTTGTGGCCGGACAGGCGTTGCCGCTGTTCCAGGGGGCGGCCGGCGAGCAGCAGATCCGGCAGACCCTGGACCAGCTGGTGCAGGTCGCCGAGCAGCGGTTCGGCATCACCGGCCTGACCGTCGACCCGGACGCCCGGCCCGGCCAG
The DNA here is from genome assembly GCF_006715785.1 of Streptomyces puniciscabiei. Classification (NCBI taxonomy): domain Bacteria; kingdom Bacillati; phylum Actinomycetota; class Actinomycetes; order Kitasatosporales; family Streptomycetaceae; genus Streptomyces; species Streptomyces puniciscabiei. The sequence continues at coordinate 1,618,336 of NZ_VFNX01000001.1, read as the reverse complement.
GCCCCCGTGCAGGAGCAGGCGGGGCCGTACGACGCGGCGCTGAACGCCGCCGCCGACGCGCTGGACGCGGGCGACCTGGGCGGCGCCATCCAGGCCTACAAGAACGTGCTGGCCGAGGATCCGGCCCACCCGGAGGCCAAGCTGGGCCTGGCGCAGGCGGAGCTGTTGCAGCGGGTGCAGGGCTTCGACCCGCAGAAGGTCCGTCAGGAGGCCGCGGAGCGGCCCAAGGACGTCGACGCGCAGATCGCCGCCGCGGACCTGGATCTGGTCGGCGGGCACGTCGAGGACGCCTTCGGGCGGCTGATCGAGACCGTGCAGCGCACGCTGGGTGACGACCGGGACACCGTGCGGCGCAGGCTGCTCGAACTGTTCGAGGTCGTCGGGCCCGAGGATCCGCGCGTGGTGGGCGCGCGAAGGGCCCTCGCGCGCGCCCTGTTCTGACCAGTTGCTAAACGCCACGGCTTGTGATGCCGGGGTGAAAGGTTTGCCGACGAGTCGTCACGGTGACTCGCCTTTACCAAATCTTGGTAATCGCGCAAACTGTTACTCGGAGTAAACCGAAGCCGTTGGTCTGTCTGGTTTCGTCCAGGGATCAACGGCTTTGCTCTGCCCTTGGTTGCCACCGAGCGTCGCACTCCGAGACCGGCCGGTCGTACTCCGGTTATCCGGCCGTTACTAGCCAGTAACGAACCCCCTTGTGTCCGGGCCGAGAATGCACCACGATCGGCGACGCTCGGTCCATTCCCGTACCCCGGCAGCCGGTCGGGTAACGGGAGACTCTGGGTCCCCACCGAGCAGAGCCGGCGGCAGTGGCGCCGGCTCTAGGGCAGGGGGGTCTTCGTCCATCCGGCGAAGCCTGTCCAGCAAGGTTGTGCGTGATGCGTGTCAGGCGCGACCAGTGGTTGTCGCTCGGGGGTGATCGCCGGTGATTCGGGCGCGGTTCGCGCCACCGAGCGCGGGCGCTCTCCTTCCCGAGGACGTAGCACTTCTCCCATCCCTGCCTGGCTGAGCCACCGTTCCGGGGCGAGGTCCGGGCCAGGAGATGTACGTCCGAGAAGGAGGAAATATGGAGTCCCAGGTGCGTGGCGGGACCAGATGGAAGCGGTTCGCTGTGGTCATGGTGCCCAGCGTGGCCGCCACGGCGTGCATAGGTGTCGCCCTCGCGCAGGGCGCTCTCGCGGCGTCGTTCAGCGTGTCGGGCCAGTCGTTCAAGGTGACGGCGGACAAGCTCGTCGGTCAGGGCTTCGAGCAGTACGGCGCGATCGACAGCGGGTACACCCTCGACGGACAGAAGACGGCGCACCCGGTTGCGGTCTCGGGCTTCAAGTCGGCCACGATCAGCAACATGTGCCAGTCCGTCGTCACGCCGAACATCCCGCTGTTCGGCTCGGTGAGCCTGGTCCTGAAGGCGGGCGCCGACAAGCCGGTCGAGGCTGACAACCTCTACATCGACGTCGCCGACCTCAACGCCGACGCCACCTTCAACAACATCGACATCGGTGTGGCCGGCAAGGACGCCAGCAAGGGTCCCGGCATGAAGGGCGGCGGCGAGCAGGCCAACCCGTACGGGTTCGCCCAGCAGGCCGACTCGGCCACGCTGACCGACGTGAAGCAGACGGCCTGGGCGACCACGGCCGGAACCTTCAAGCTCAGCGGCCTGCACATGTCGCTGCAGACGGGTACGCACGAGTGCTACTGAGCACTCGGTGACGGGCGGGGGAGCCGGTGGCGCCCCCGCCCGTGTCACTCCGGCCGCGTTTTCACACGCGGCACACATCACCACCACAGCAACGCCGCACCAGGGAGCTGTTTTCCATGAGCGCCGAGACCTCTGCCGCCGCGCCCGGCCAGTTCACCCGCCGGAGGCTGCAGTTCCGCGCCTGGCGGGGCACCCGTCCGTTCTGGGCCGGACTGTTCACCATGCTCGGCGGATTTCTCATCCTGTACTTTCCGTACGCACACCTGCAGCTGGGCCACCTCACGATGACGATGGGGACGCCCGGCGGCTCCAGTTCCCTGATCATCGGTGCGCTGCTCATGGTCCTCGGCATCACCCTCTGGTTCCAGCTGCACATCCGGGTCTTCGCGGGTGTCGCGGCGATTCTGCTGGCGCTGGTGTCCATTCCGCTGTCCAACATCGGCGGCTTCATCGTCGGCTTCCTGTTCTCGCTGATCGGCGGAGCCATGGCCGTGGCCTGGGCGCCGGGCGCGCCGCCGCAGCCGCAGCCGCCGGCCGGGGTGGCCCCGGGCGAGGGCGGTGCCCCGCAGACCGCGGAGCTGCCGGCGCAGTACCCGGACGCGCTGGAGAAGAACGACCTGTCAGGAACGAGCCCGGCAAACGGGGCGAACGGGAGGCACAGTGCCGGCTGACGAGGTGACCCGCGGGACCGATGTGGACGGGTCCCGCGCGAGAACCGGGCCCCGACACGCGGCCCCCAGGAAGCCGCTGTTCACCAGGTTCCACATGCCGGCCGGCAAGGCGATCGCCTCCGTGGCGATGCCGACGGCGGTGCTGATGGGCATGGGCTTCACGTCCTCGCTGGCCCTCGCGGCCGGCAACGGCGGCAGCCCGTCCCCGTCGACCACGGCCAAGAGCCTGACGGCGGACGAGTACAAGGACTGTGTCAAGGCGCTGGACAGCTCCAAGGACGCCTCGTCCTCGCCCTCGCCGTCCGCCTCGAAGAGCGCCGACACGGCCACGCCGTCGCCCTCGGCGAGCGCCGGCGCCTCCAAGGGCTCCCAGTCCGGGGACGCGGGCAAGACCTCTTCGCCGGATTCAGGTTCCGGCGACAAGGCCACGCCCACGCCGACCGCGACCTCCGGCTCGTCCGGCTCGGACTCGGGCTCCGGCTCCGCGGGTTCGTCGTCCTCCAGCGGCGACACGGCCACGCCCACCCCGTCCGCGTCCAAGAGCAGCGGCGGCCTGCTGGGCACCATCGGCGACACGCTCGGCGGCATCCTCGGCGGCGGCAGCTCGGACTCCGGCAGCTCGTCCGCGAGCCCGACGCCGTCCGCGACCCCGTCGGCGAGCGCGTCCTCGGACTCCGCGTCCCCGTCGGGTACCTCGTCGTCCGGTTCCAAGGCCACCGACACCCTGGGCGACACCGTCTCCAAGGCCACCAAGACGGTCGGGGACACGGTGAAGAAGACCACCGACACGGTCTCCAAGACGGCCGGGGACGCCACCAAGACCGTCAAGGACGCGGCCGCGTCCGCCACGCCGAGCCCGTCGGCGAGCTCCTCCACCTCGGCGGAGAACTGCCCGGCGGCCACGACCGACCAGGGCGGTGTCGACAACAAGGTGCCGGTGGCGGACGACCCCTGGTACCTCAGCGCCAGCTCGCTGCTGCTCAAGGGCGCCGACTACCAGGGCATCGTGGAGGTGAAGACGGCCTCCGGCACCACCAAGAAGGTGCTGAAGTACGTCATCTCCGACGGCACGGACATCGGAGACCTGCACCAGACGGTGAAGGACAAGCTCTCCGGCAAGACCTACCACGTGCAGGCGGCGGGCGGGTCGACGTCCACCATCCGGGGCGGCGCCACCACGATGTACACCGAGAGCATCTCGGGCAACCTCTTCGGCCTGATCCCAATGACGTTCACCCCCGACAGCCCGCCCCCGCTGAACCTGCCGCTGATCTACTTCACCAACGTCAAGGTGGTCCAGGCGGCACAGTTCGGCGGCAACCTGCACGTGCCCGGCATGCACGTGTACACGACCGACTGACCGGTCCTGCAGAGCCCGTTCGGGAGCCGCACACAGCTGAGGGCGCCCCCTGCTCCAGGGTGCGCCCTCAGCGCCGTACAACGCCCTTGTGGGGCCTGTCAGTTGTTCTGCGTGCTCAGGTGGTGCACGCGGAGCATGTTGGTGGTGCCGGCGACGCCGGGGGGCGAGCCGGCGGTGATGATGACCGTGTCGCCGGCGTCGAAGCGGCCGAGCCGGGCGACCTCCTGGTCCACCAGGTCGACCATCTCGTCCGTGGTGTTCACGAACGGCACGACGTGCGGCTCCACGCCCCAGCTGAGGGTGAGCTGGTTGCGGGTGTTCTCGTCCGTGGTGAAGGCGATGATCGGCTGGACCGCGCGGTAGCGGGACAGACGGCGCGCGGTGTCACCGGACTGGGTGAAGGCGATCAGGCCCCGGCCGCCGAGGAAGTCGGCGATCTCGCAGGCCGCGCGGGCCACCGAACCGCCCTGAGTGCGCGGCTTCTTGCCCGGCACCAGCGGCTGCAGGCCCTTGGAGAGCAGCTCCTGCTCGGCCGCCTGGACGATCTTCGACATGGTCTTGACCGTCTCGACCGGGTACGCGCCCACGCTGGACTCGGCCGACAGCATGACCGCGTCCGCGCCGTCCAGGATCGCGTTGGCCACGTCGGAGGCCTCGGCGCGGGTCGGGCGGGAGTTGGTGATCATCGACTCCATCATCTGGGTCGCCACGATCACCGGCTTGGCGTTGCGCCGGCACAGCTCGATCAGGCGCTTCTGCACCATGGGGACCTTCTCGAGCGGGTACTCGACGGCGAGGTCACCGCGGGCGACCATGACGCCGTCGAACGCCATCACGACGTCCTCCATGTTCTCCACCGCCTGCGGCTTCTCCACCTTGGCGATGACGGGGACCCGGCGGCCCTCCTCGTCCATGACGCGGTGCACGTCCTGGATGTCCTTGGCGTCCCGGACGAAGGACAGCGCGACCAGGTCGCAGCCCATGCGGAGGGCGAAGCGGAGGTCCTCGATGTCCTTCTCGCTCAGCGCGGGCACGTTGACGGCCGCGCCGGGCAGGTTGATGCCCTTGTGGTCGGAGACGACACCGCCCTCGATGACGATCGTCTTCACGCGGGGGCCCTCGACGTCCAGGACCTTCAGCTCGACGTTGCCGTCGTTGATCAGGACCTGGTCGCCGCGCGAGACGTCGCCCGGCAGCCCCTTGTACGTCGTACCGCAGATGCTCTTGTCGCCGGGCACGTCCTCGGTGGTGATGACGAACTCGTCACCCCGCTCGAGCTCGACCGGGCCCTCGGCGAAGGTCTCCAGGCGGATCTTCGGGCCCTGCAGGTCGGCGAGGACGCCGATGGGCCGGCCGGTCTCCTTGGACGCGGCCCGGACGCGGTCGTACCGCGCCTGGTGCTCGGCGTGGGAGCCGTGGCTGAAGTTGAACCGGGCCACATTCATGCCCGCCTCGATCATGGCGACGAGCATCTCGTGGGAGTCGACCGCGGGGCCGAGAGTACAGACGATTTTCGAACGGCGCATGGGGCGATCCTATCGGTTTGTTTCGCTACGGAATATTCCGTCTGGCGGAAGATACAAATGAGTGCCGCACCGCTCAGGTGCTGCTATTCAGTTGTTCTTTCCGACCAGTGCGTAGGTCTGCGTCGCGATCTCCAGTTCTTCATCCGTCGGCACCACGGCGACGGCGACACGCGCATCCTTCGGCGAGATCAGCCTGGCCCCGTCCGCTCGCACCGCGTTCAGCTCCGGGTCGACCGCCAGGCCAAGGCTCTCCAGGCCCACGATCGCCGCCTCCCGCACGGGCGCCGCGTTCTCGCCGACCCCGGCCGTGAACGCGACCGCGTCGACCTTCCCGAGCACGGCGTAATAGGCGCCGATGTACTTCTTGAGCCGGTGAATGTAAATGTCGAACGCGAGAGCGGCCTCTTCGTCACCCTCGTCGATCCGGCGGCGGATCTCCCGCATGTCGTTGTCCCCGCACAGACCGAACAGACCGCTCCTCTTGTTGAGAAGAGTGTCGATCTCGTCCATGGACATATCCCCAACCCGGGCCAAATGGAAGATGACGGCCGGATCCACATCACCGGAGCGCGTACCCATCACCAGCCCCTCCAAAGGCGTGAGCCCCATGGAGGTGTCCACGCAGCGGCCCTTCTCCACCGCGGACGCCGACGCGCCGTTGCCCAGGTGCAGCACGATCACGTTGACCTCGGACGGGTCCCTGCCCAGCAGCCGCGCGGTCTCCCGCGAGACGTACGCGTGCGAGGTGCCGTGGAAGCCGTAGCGGCGGATGCGGTGCCGGTCGGCGATCTTCGGGTCGATCGCGTAGCGCGCCGCCGGCTCCGGCATCGTCGTGTGGAAGGCGGTGTCGAAGACGGCGACCTGGGGCAGGTCGGGGCGCAGCGCCTGGGCCGTGCGGATGCCGGTCAGGTTGGCCGGGTTGTGCAGCGGGGCGACCGGGATCAGCCGCTCGATCTCGGTGAGCACCGCGTCGTCGATGACGGTGGGCTCGGTGAAGAACATCCCGCCGTGCACCACCCGGTGCCCGATCGCGGCCAGTTCCGGCGAGTCCAGGCCCAGGCCGTCCCGGCTCAGCTCCTCGGCGACCGCCTTCAGCGCGGCGTCGTGGTCGGCCATCGGACCGGTGTACTCCCGGGTGTCGCCGGAGGTGAGGCAGGTGTGCTTGAGCCGGGAGGTCTGCTCGCCGATGCGCTCCACCAGGCCGACGGCCAGCCGGCTTTCGTCGCGCATGTCGAGCAGCTGGTACTTCACCGACGAGGAGCCGGAGTTGAGGACGAGGACACGGGTCGCGGTCACGGTGATGGTCATGCTCTCTGTGGTCAGTTGGCGGGCGTCTGGGCCTGGATCGCCGTGATGGCGACGGTGTTCACGATGTCCTGGACGAGCGCGCCCCGGGACAGGTCGTTGACCGGCTTGCGCAGTCCCTGCAGGACCGGTCCGACGGCGATCGCGCCGGCCGAGCGCTGTACGGCCTTGTAGGTGTTGTTGCCCGTATTGAGGTCCGGGAAGATCAGAACCGTCGCCTGCCCGGCCACATCGGAGTCCGGCAGCTTGGTCGCGGCGACGGACGGCTCCACCGCCGCGTCGTACTGGATCGGGCCCTCGATCTTCAGGTCGGGCCGGCGCGAGCGGGCCAGCTCGGTGGCCTCGCGCACCTTGTCCACGTCGGCGCCCGATCCGGAGGTGCCGGTGGAGTACGACAGCATCGCGATCCTCGGCTCCACGCCGAACTGCGCGGCCGTGGTCGCCGACTGGATGGCGATGTCCGCGAGCGCCTGCGCGTTCGGGTCCGGGTTGACCGCGCAGTCGCCGTAGACCAGCACCTTGTCGGCCAGGCACATGAAGAAGACGGACGAGACGATCGACGACTCGGGCTTGGTCTTGATGATCTCGAAGGCGGGCCGGATGGTGGCCGCCGTGGAGTGCACGGACCCGGACACCATGCCGTCGGCCAGGCCCTCCTGGACCATCAGGGTGCCGAAGTAGTTGACGTCCGAGACGACGTCGTAGGCCAGCTCGGCCGTGACGCCCTTGTGGGCGCGCAGTGCGGCGTACTTCTCGGCGAACGCGTCGCGCAGTTCCGAGGTGGCCGGGTCGATCAGCTGCGTGTCGCCGAGGTCGATACCGAGGTCGGCGACCTTCTTGCGGATCTGGTCCTCCGGCCCGAGCAGGGTCAGGTCACACACTCCGCGGCGCAGCAGCACCTCGGCCGCGTGCAGCACCCGCTCCTCGGTGCCCTCCGGCAGCACGACCCGGCGCTTGTCCGAGCGGGCCTGCTCCAGCAGCTTGTGCTCGAACATCATCGGGGTGACCCGGTCGCTGCTCGGCGCGGAGACCCGGCGGGCCAGGTCGGCGGTGTCGGCGTACCGCTCGAACAGGCCGAGCGCCCGCTCCGCCTTGCGCGGGGTGGCCGCGTTCAGCTTGCCCTCCAGGGAGAACAGCTGCTCGGCGGTGGGGAAGCTGTTGCCGGTCACGGAGAGCACCGGGGTGCCGGGGGCGAGGCGGGCGGCGAGGGTGAGGATCTCCTCGCTCGGCACCTCGTTCAGGGTGAGCAGCACGCCGGCTATCGGCGGGGTGCCGGCGCTGTGCGCGGCCAGCGAGCCGACGACCAGGTCGGCCCGGTCGCCCGGGGTCACGACCAGGCAGCCGGGGGTCAGGGCGCCGAGCAGGTTGGGCAGCATCGCGCCGCCGAAGACGAAGCCGAGGGCGTCCCGGGCCAGTCCGGAGTCGTCGCCGAGCAGCACCCTGGCGTCGAGGGCCTGGGCGATCTGGGAGACGGTCGGCGCGGACAGCGCCGGCTCGTCGGGCACGACGTAACAGGGCACGGGCAGCCGGTCCGCGAGCCGCCCGGCGATCTCGTCGCGGTCCTCGGCGGCCACCCGGTTGGTGACCATGGCCAGCACGTCGCAGCCGAGGCCGTCGTACGCCCGGTAGGCGTTGCGGGTCTCGGCGAGCACGGACTCGGTGGTCTGCCTGCGGCCGCCGACCACCGGGATCACGGAGGCGCCGAACTCGTTGGCGAGGCGTGCGTTCAGGGACAGCTCGTCGGGCAGCTGGGTGTCGGCGAAGTCGGTGCCGAGGACGAGGACCACGTCGTAGTCTCGCGCCACCAGGTGGAAGCGGTCGACCAGCGCGGAGACCAGCTCGTCGGTACCCTGCTCGGCCTGGAGCGCGGACGCCTCGTGGTAGTCCATGCCGTAGACCGTCGCCGGATCCTGCGAGAGGCGGTACCGGGCGCGCAGCAGCTCGAACAGCCGGTCCGGGCCGTCGTGCACGAGCGGACGGAACACGCCCACCCGGTCGACCTGCCTGGTCAGGAGCTCCATGACTCCGAGCTCCACGACCTGGCGGCCGTCACCGCGGTCGATCCCGGTCACGTACACGCTGCGCGTCACGTGTGCACTCCGATTCGTCTCGATCATCCGATGGTCATGTCTACGGTCGCAAAAATCGCCCACCGAGGTGAGCGGAACCCTCTTGACAATACCCCTGGCTCCGGATAAGGCGCCCGTCAAGTGGCTCAGTGCCCCGGCGAACGTGGAACAATCGAGACTGGCTCACCGGTAACGACAGCGAGCAGGAGACACAGCACGATGCGCATCGGAGTTCTCACCGCAGGCGGCGACTGCCCCGGCCTGAACGCCGTGATCCGGTCGGTCGTGCACCGGGCGGTGGCGCAGTACGGCGACGAGGTCATCGGCTTCGAGGACGGCTACCGGGGTCTGCTCGACCGGCACTACCGCACCCTCGACCTGGACGCGGTCAGCGGCATCCTGGCCCGCGGCGGCACCATCCTCGGCTCCTCCCGCCTCGAGCGCGACCGGCTGCGCGAGGCCTGCGAGGGCGCCGCCGACATGGTCGAGGAGTTCGGCATCGACGCGCTGATCCCGATCGGCGGCGAGGGCACCCTGACCGCGGCCCGCATGCTCTCCGACGCAGGGCTCCCGGTCGTCGGCGTGCCCAAGACCATCGACAACGACATCTCCTCCACCGACCGCACCTTCGGCTTCGACACCGCCGTCGGCGTCGCCACCGAGGCGATGGACCGCCTGAAGACCACGGCCGAGTCCCACCAGCGGGTGATGGTCGTCGAGGTCATGGGCCGGCACGCCGGCTGGATCGCCCTGGAGTCCGGCATGGCCGCCGGCGCCCACGGCATCTGCCTGCCCGAGCGGCCCTTCGACCCCGCCCACCTGGTCAAGATGGTCGAGGAGCGCTTCTCCCGCGGCAAGAAGTTCGCGGTCATCTGCGTCGCCGAAGGCGCCCACCCGGCCGAGGGCACCATGGACTACGGCAAGGGCGAGATCGACCAGTACGGCCACGAGCGCTTCCAGGGCATCGGCACGGCGCTGGCGTACGAACTGGAGCGGCGCCTCGGCAAGGAGGCCAAGCCGGTCATCCTCGGCCATGTGCAGCGCGGCGGCGTGCCCACGGCCTACGACCGGGTCCTCGCCACCCGCTTCGGCTGGCATGCCGTCGAGGCCGCGCACCGCGGCGAGTTCGGCAGGATGACCGCGCTGCGCGGCACCGACATCGTGATGGTCCCGCTCGCCGAGGCGGTCACCGAGCTGAAGACGGTGCCGAAGGACCGCATGGACGAGGCCGAGTCGGTCTTCTAGACCGTCCTGTCCTCCACGCCGTTCCAGAAGTTCTGCACGATCCGGTCGAGGAACTCCCGCCCGGACTCGCTGGCGCTCCTGCTGCCGCCACCCCAGCTGAGGGTGGCGGCCATGTGGCCCTGGTAGTCCTCGTAGAGCTGCTCCAGCACGCCCTCGAGGACGCCCGCGTCCAGGGGCACCAGCTTGCGCACCGGTCGCACATAGGCCTGCCAGCGGGTGGTCACCGCGCTGTGCAGCAGGTCGGCGAGCTTCGCCTCGCGGCCGGTGACGGCGACGAAGTCGGGCAGGGCGAGGTCCAGTACCCGGGCGAGCGCGGCCGACTGGCGCTCGTTGCCCCGCCACTGCCCGGTGTCCTCCATGCGCAGATACGTGCGCAGGTCCATGTCGACGGCGCGGGCGACGTCCTCGGGTGCGACGGCACGGGCGATGCGGTGCTCGCGCAGGGTCTGCGGCCGGCCGAGGAGTTCGCCCGGGGAACACCACAGCACGCCGGCCAGCGCGGTGAGCTCGGGGTGGCTGGGGGCGGCGGAGCCGCGTTCCCAGGCGATCACCAGATCGGGTGTGACGTACGGCAGCCCGTACGAGGCCCGCATGCCGTACGCGACGTGCTCGGGGCCCATGCCGAGCGCGGCACGCAGCCGGCGGGCCGCCGGGGCGTTGAAGGGGGGAGCTGAGGGTTGGCGCACCTCGCACAACCTAGGGGCGCGGTGACGGGATGGCTACGGTCCGTTCGGACAGGATCACGGATTGTCGGAACGCACAGTTCCGGCCGTTCGGTATGTAACGGACGGACCACCCTTACGGCTCATCCCTTGACCGCCCCGCCGAGTGCGAAACCGCCGCCCAGTCGCCGTGCGACCAGGACATACAGGAGGATCACCGGCGTCGAGTAGATGACGGAGAACGCGGCGAGCTGGCCGTACGCCACCATGCCCCGGTTGCCGAAGAAGTCGTTGATGCTGACCGAGGCCGGCATCTGGTCCGGGGTGAGCAGCAGCATGAACGGGACGAAGAAGTTCCCCCACATCATCACGAACGAGAACACCGTGACGACGGCGAGCCCCGGTCCCATCAGCGGCAGCACGATCCGGACCAGGGACTGCAGCGAGGACGCCCCGTCGGTCCACGCCGCCTCCTCCAGCTCCTTCGGCACCCCGTCCATGAAGTTCTTCATGAGCCAGACGGCGAAGGGGAGTTGGGAGGCGGCGAAGAACAGGATCGTGCCCTGCAGGGTGTCGATCAGGTTCACCCGCACGAACAGCGCGTACACCGGCACCATGATCGCGGTGATCGGCAGGCTCGTCGCGAACAGGACCGACAGCAGGAACGGCCGGCCCAGCCGGGAGCGGAACCGGGAGAGCGGATACGCGGCGAGGGCGGCGCAGACGACGGTCAGCGCGGTACCGCCGCCGCACAGGACCAGGCTGTTGAGCAGCGGGGTGTAGGTGATGTCCGGGGTGAGCACGGCACGGAAGTTGGCCGTCGTCAGCCCGTCCGGGACCCGGACCCGCAGACTCGCGTGCGGATCCACGGAGGACAGCACGACCCAGGCGAGGGGCAGCGCGAAGGCGACGGCCACCAGCAACAGGGCGACGTCGGCGGCGAGCCGCCGGGAGACACGCTTGCGAGGCATCCTGTGTGTCACACCTCCGTCCGCAACAGCCGCAGATAGACGACCGAGAACAGGGATCCGACCAGCAGCAGGAGCAGGGCCACCGCGGTGCCGTACCCGATCATGCTGTTCTGGAAGGCCTGTTCGTACATGAACAGGGGCAGGGTCTGGCTCCTGTTTCCCGGCCCGCCCCGGGTCATCACCCAGATCAGCCCGAAGACGGACAGCGTCTGGAGGGTGTTGAGCATGAGGTTGGTGGCGATGGACCGCCGGATCATCGGCAGCGTGATGTGCCAGATCCGCCGCCATCCGCCGGCCCCGTCGACCTCGGCGGCCTCCGTGATCTCGGCGGGTATCTCGTCCAGCGCGGCGGAGTAGACGAGCATCGAGAACGCCGTACCGCGCCAGACGTTGGCGAAGGACACGGCGAGGATCGGCAGCGTGAACAGCCAGTTCTGGCGCGGCAGATGCAGCCAGTCCAGGATGGCGTTCAAGGTGCCCTCCCGCCGGAAGAAGGCGTACAGCAGGAACCCGGCGACGACTTCCGGCAGCACCCAGGCGGTCACGACCACCCCGCCGGTGAGGGTCCGCACCGGCTTCGAGGCCCGCTTCATCAGCGCCGCGAGGGCCAGCCCCAGGGTGTTCTGCCCGACGAGCGAGGACAGCACGGTGAAGACGAGGGTCAGCCATACGGCGTTCAGGAACTCGCCGTCCTGGAAAGCCCGGCGAAAGTTGTCGAACCCGACGAAGGAGGCGTGCGCCTGCCCCGTCAACTGCAGGTCGGTGAAGGCGAGGTAGACGCAGTAGGCGATGGGCCCGGCCAGGAAGAGCAGGATGAGGACGACGGCGGGGGCGAGGGGGAGCGCCCGGGTGACCCGGCGGTACCGCCTCACCTCTGGACCACTTGGCCGCCGGTGACGTCCTTGAGCGTCGCGTCGTACGTACGCGCCGCCTGCTGCGCGGACGCGTCACCGGTGGTCACACTCTCCATCGCCTCCTGGATCGCCGTCGACACCTTCGGATACGCCGGATAGGCGGGCCGGTAGTGCGTGGCGGACACGAGATCGGTGAAGAACCTGATGCCGGGCTGGGCGGTGGCGTACGAGGGATCCGCGGCGACGTCCTTGCGCACGGAGATCCCCGAGTTGGCGATGTACCACTTCTTGGCGTTCGCCTCGGTCTGCATCGTCCTGATGAAGTCGAAGGCGAGGCCGGGGTGGCCGGCCTTGGCCGGGATCGCCCAGGTCCAGCCGCCGGACATGCTCACCTTGCCGGGCGCCTGACCGTGCTGCGTGGGCATGGGGGCGAGGCCGAGCTGCCTGGACCAGTCCGGCCATTCACGCCCGCTGCCCGGCAGCCAGGTCTGCGGCAGCCAGGAGCCGTCGAGGTCGATGCCGAGCTTGCCCTGGGGGAGCAGTTCGCCCATGACGGTGGTGGTGTAGTTGGGATCGAGGGCGTCGGAGACGTCGGGCCCGAGTCTGTCCTTGTAGACGGTCTCGACGAACTTCAGCGAGTCCGTGAACCCCTGGCTCCCGGTGATCCACTTCTTGCTGCCGCCGTCGTACAGGGGATCGGACTTTCCGTCCCCGGTCCCGTAGAGCAGCATCTCCATGGTCTGCATGGTGGAGCGCTCACCCGCCGGTTTGCCGGTGTAGACGTTGAGCGGGGTGACGCCGGGGACCTTCTGCTTGATGGTGCGCGCGGCGGCGAGGACGTCGTCCCAGGTCTTCGGCTGCCAGTCGAGCGGCAGCCCGGCCTGCCTGAAGATCCGCTTGTCGAACCACAACCCCCGGGTGTCGGTCCCGTCCGGAACGCCGTACGTCTTCCCGTCCTGCCCCTGGGCAGCGGCCTTGGCGGTGTCGATGAACTGCCCCCAGTCCGGCCACTTGGCGAGGTAGGGATCGAGAGGCCTCAAGTACCCGCTGGTGATGTCGGAGTTGATGAGGAAGGTGTCCTCGTAGACGAGGTCAGGGGCGGTCCTCGGCGACCGCAGCATCTGCTGCAGCTTGGTGTAGTACTCGGAGTCCGGGGCCTTGATGGGGACGAACTCGACCTTCTTCCCCGGGTACTTCTTCTCGAACTCCTTCTTGATCCCGGCCAGATAGGTGTCCATCACCTTGACCGAGTTGTCCATCGACTGCTTGTAGGACACCTTGACCGTGTTCGGACTGCTTCCGGAACCGCTGCCGCAGCCGGTGAGAGCCGTGGCGGCGAGGACGGCGGTGAGGAGCGCGGAGAGGGCGGCGGTGGGGCGCACGGGCATGACCTCCTGGGCGCACGTGGGGGTGGCCTTGGGTGGTTGCCGTGTGAAGGTAAGAGGAGTGGTCTAGTCAGGTCAATGAGTGTGCGCGGGATTGGTGCGTCACCGCCCCTGCACCACCCACCGGTACACCAGCTCCGGCCTGCCCACCTGCCCGTACAGCGGACTCCGGCCCGCCCGGCCCGCCGCCACCAGGTGCTCCAGATACCGTCGGGCCGTGATCCGGGAGATCCCCACCGTCTCGGCCAGCGCGGCCGCGGTGAGCCCCTCGGAAGCCTCCCGCAGGGCCCCCGTCACCCGCTCCAGCGTCGGCCCGCTCAGCCCCTTGGGCAGCGCTGCGGGCGACGGCGCGCGCAGGGCCGCCAGTGCCCGGTCGACCTCGTCCTGGCCGCTCGCCTCGCCCACGGCCGCACGGAACTCGGCGTACCGGACCAGCCGGTCCCTCAGCGTGGCGAAGGTGAAGGGCTTCAGCACGTACTGGACGACGCCCAGGGAGACGCCCTCGCGGACCACCGCCAGGTCCCGGGCCGACGTCACCGCTATGACGTCCGCGTGGTGCCCGGCCGCGCGCAGGGAACGGGCCAGCTGCAGCCCGTGCACATCCGGCAGGTGCAGGTCGAGGAGCAGGAGGTCGACGGGGGTACGGTCCAGGAAGCGCCGGGCCTCCGCGCCCGTGTGCGCCTTGCCGACCGCGACGAACCCCGGCACCCGGCCGACGTACATGACATGCGCGTCGGCGGCCACCGGGTCGTCCTCCACCACCAGGACGCGGATGGGCTGCTGCTCGTTCGTCATCTGCCGCCACCCGTGGGTGTACGCAGCGGCAACCGCACCTCGAACACCGCTCCGCCCTCGCCATCCTCGTCGGACTCCGCCACCGTCAACGTGCCCTCGTGGCGGCTCACCGCCTGCCGGACCAGGGCCAGCCCGAGACCCCGACCGCCCGGACCGGCCGGCTTCGTCGAGAACCCCCGCTGGAATACCAGGTCGGCATGGGCCGGGTCGACCCCCGGACCCGTGTCCGACACTCGCAGGACCACCTCGGTGTCCGAGGCGTACGCGGTCACCGTCACCCTCGCCCGTACGCTGCCCTGCGCCGCGTCCACCGCGTTGTCGATCAGGTTGCCGAGGATGGTGACGAGGTCCCGCGCGGGCAGGTCGTCCGGCAGCAGGCCGTCGTCCAGCCGGCTGTCCGGGGAGACCACCAGCTCCACGCCCCGCTCGTTGGCCTGGGCCGTCTTGCCGAGCAGCAGGGCGGCGAGCACGGGTTCGCCGACCGCCGCGACCACCTGGTCGGTCAGCGCCTGGGCCAGCTCCAGTTCCGCCGTGGCGAACTCCACCGCCTCCTCGGCCCGGCCCAGCTCGATCAGCGACACCACCGTGTGCAGCCGGTTGGCGGCCTCGTGCGCCTGCGAGCGCAGCGCCTGGGTGAAGCCGCGCTCGGAGTCCAACTCGCCCATCAGGGACTGCAGTTCCGTCACGTCGCGCAGCGTGACCACCGTGCCCCGGCGCTCTCCGCCCGACACCGGGGAGGTGTTCACCACCAGCACCCGGGCGGCCGTCAGGTGCACCTCGTCCACCCGGGGTTCCGAGGACAGCAGCGCGCCGGTCAGGGGGGCGGGCAGGCCCAGGTCCGCCACCGAGCGGCCGATCAGCTCCGTGTCCGGAGCACCCAGGCCCAGCAGCTCCCGCCCGCCGTCGTTGATGAGGGCCACCCTGTACTGCCCGTCCAGCATCAGCAGGCCCTCGCGGACCGCGTGCAGCGCCGCCTGGTGGTAGTCGTGCATCCGGCTGAGCTCGGTGGCGTTCATGCCGTGGGTGTGGCGGCGCAGGCGCGCGTTGATCACGTAGGTGCCGACCGCGCCGAGCAGCAGGGTGGCGCCGGCGACGCCGAGCAGGGCGGTGACCTGGTCCTGCACCCGGGCGCTGATCGCCTCGACCTTGATCCCGGCGCTGACGAGGCCGATGACGCGGCCGTTCTCCTCGACCGGGGTCACCGCGCGGACGGAGGGGCCGAGGGTGCCGGTGTAGGTCTCGGTGAAGGTGTGGCCGTGCACGGCGGGGCCGATACGGCCGAGGAAGCGCTTGCCGATCTGGTTGCGGTCCGGGTGGGTCCAGCGGATGCCCTCCGGATTCATGATCGTCACGAAGTCGACGTCCGCGTCCCGCATGACCTGCAGGGCGTACGGCTCCAGGGCCGTCGTGGGGCGGGAGGTGTGGATCGCCGAGCGCACCGAGGGGGCGTCCGCGATCGAGCGGGCCACCGCGGTGACCTGGCGGACCGCCGCGTCCTCGGCCTGGTGCCGGTCGCTGACGTAGGTGAACAGCGCGTACCCGGCCACGACCACCGCTATCAGCACCGCCTGCATGGCGAACAGCTGGCCGGCGAGGCTGCGGGGCCGGGGGAGGGACGGGAGGCGCATGTCAGCAGTGTGCCTCTCCGGTTAAGCGTGAACTAAATGAACGGAAGGGTGACCGCCCTCACAGGTCGGGAGATAGTCACGGCATTCCCCAAACAACGCCCGGACGTGAGCCGCACGCCGGTTGTTCGCCGACGAAGACGTCAAGGAGGGCAGTCGTGGCCGCCACTACCCCCGATACGGCACCTGCCGCACCCCGCGTGAAGCGGGACCGGACCCATTACCTGTACATCGCCGTCATCGTGGCGGTCGCGCTCGGCATCGCCGTGGGCCTCATCTGGCCCGACGCCGCGGTCCAGCTGAAGCCGCTCGGCACCGGATTCGTGAACCTGATCAAGATGATGATCTCGCCGATCATCTTCTGCACGATCGTGCTCGGGATCGGATCCGTACGCAAGGCCGCCAAGGTCGGCGCCGTCGGCGGTATCGCCCTCGGCTACTTCCTGGTCATGTCGCTGGTCGCCCTGGCCATCGGGCTGGTGGTCGGCAACGTGCTGCACCCCGGTGACGGGCTGCACCTGACCAACGCGATCAAGCAGACCGGCCACGCCCAGGTGTCCAGCGACGCCCTGCCGCCGGTCGACTTCGTGCTGTCGATCATCCCGACCACGTTCGTCTCCGCCTTCACCGAGGGCCAGGTCCTCCAGACGCTGCTGGTCGCCCTGCTCGCCGGGTTCGCGCTGCAGGCCATGGGCTCGGCCGGGCAGCCGGTGCTGCGCGGCATCGAGCACATCCAGCGGCTCGTCTTCAGCATCCTGTCGATGGTCATGTGGGCCGCGCCGATCGGCGCGTTCGGCGCCATCGCGGCGGTGGTCGGCTCGGCCGGCATCGACGCGCTGAAGAGCCTCGCCGTGCTGATGCTCGGGTTCTACATCACCTGTGTGCTGTTCGTCTTCGTGGTGCTCGGCCTGATCCTCCGGGTCGTCGCGGGCCTGAACGTCTTCTCCCTCTTCAAGTACCTGGGGCGGGAGTTCCTGCTGATCCTGTCGACCTCCTCCTCCGAGTCCGCGCTGCCGCGGCTGATCGCGAAGATGGAGCACCTGGGCGTCAGCAGGCCGGTCGTCGGCATCACCGTGCCGACCGGGTACTCCTTCAACCTCGACGGCACGATGATCTACATGACCATGGCGTCGCTGTACATCGCGGACGCGCTGGGTACGCCGATGTCCATCGGCGAGCAGATCCCGCTGCTGCTCTTCCTGCTGCTGGCGTCCAAGGGCGCGGCGGGTGTCAGCGGCGCGGGGCTCGCCACCCTGGCCGGCGGTCTGCAGTCGCACAAGCCCGCGCTGGTCGACGGGGTCGGGCTGATCGTCGGCATCGACCGGTTCATGAGCGAGGCGCGGGCGCTGACGAACTTCGCGGGGAACGCGGTCGCCACGGTGCTGATCGGTACGTGGACCAAGGAGATCGACAAGGTCCGGGTGCGGCAGGTGCTGGCCGGTGAGCTGCCGTTCGACGAGACCACGCTGATGGACGAGGGCCGGGGCTCGGTTGCCGATGTTCCTGAGCCGCGGGAGGGAGAGCTGGCCAAGGCCTAGGCGTCTGCGGGGATCTGCCGGTGCGCGGGCGCGGGTCTGATGTGGCTTGTCGCGCAGTTCCCCGCGCCCCTTACGGGGCGCAGTCCCTCCGCCTCGCTGAAAAAGCGCACCCAATACTCCGGATGTCCGGCCCCGCCTGAACCCGGGCCGGGCATCCGGAACCGCCGCCGGGCGGTTGAGGTTCCCCCGTACCTCAGCCGCCCGGCTTCTCGCGTTTCTCCTCGCTCACCCTGGCCACCAGCGCGGTGGCCGTCGAGGCGGGTACGCCCGCCGCGGTCAGGACCGTGACCGTGGCCGAGCGGCCCGCCTCCTGTGCTGTCACGAGGCCGTCGTTCACCGCCTCCATCACCGCGAACAGCAGCTGCTCGTGCACGTACGCCAGCGCCGGCGCCGGCAGCGGGGAGCTGAACACACCCTCGTCCAGGCCCTGTTGGAGCAGCCGGACCTTGGCGGCGCGCAGCGGGGCGAGGCGTTCGCGGATGCCCTGGACGGTGACCGTGCGCTGGGCGAGCGCGATCAGCAGGCGGTAGCGGTCGGCGGTCGCCCAGATCGCGAGCACCGAGCGGGCCACCGCCTCCACCGGGTCCGCCACCCCGGCGCGTACCTCCGCGTCCGCGTCCGTCAGCGCCTGCACCGCCTCGTCGACGAGGGTGCTGATCAGCGCCTCGCGGCTGGGGAAATGGCCGTACACCGTCCGCCGTACGACCCCCGCGGCGCGCGCGATCTGGTCCATGGAGGCGTCGGGGTCGCGCAGCAGTTCGGCGAGGGCGACGTCGAGGATGCGGCGCCGGTTGGCGTCGGCGCGGCTGGTGTTACCCGTGGTCATGGCCGACATTGTGCCCTCCCCGGTCGACTTGCACAGCACTGTGCAATGACGTACATTGCACAGTGTTGTGCAATTGCACGGTGCTATGCAAATCCACTCCGTCCGTCCCGTCGCGCACCGAGGAAGGCGACCCCTGCCATGCGACTCGTCATGACCGAACCGGTCGAGAAGATGGAGCGCCCCTACGCCCGGCGCTGGTGGGCACTGCTCGTGCTCTGCCTGAGCCTGCTGATCATCGTGATGGCGAACACCGCTCTCACGGTCGCCGCGCCCGACATGACGAAGGACCTCGGGCTCTCCAGTGCCGACCTGCAGTGGGTGATCGACGGTTACACCGTCCCCTACGCCGCCCTGATGCTGCTGCTCGGCGCCATCGGCGACAAGTACAGCCGGCGCGGCGCCCTCGTCCTCGGCCTCCTCGTCTTCGGCGGCGGTGCCGTCTTCGGCTACCTCGCCGACAGCGCGGCGACCGTCATCGCGGCCCGCGCCGTGATGGGCGTCGGCGCGGCGCTGATCATGCCCGCCACGCTCTCCCTGCTCGCCGCGACCTTCCCGCGCGCCGAGCGGGCCAAGGCGATCACGCTGTGGACCGCCACCGCCGGCCTCGCCATCGCCGCCGGCCCGGTGGTCGCCGGCGCTCTGCTGCGCGACCACGGCTGGTCCTCGACCTTCCTGATCAACGTGCCCATCGCGGCCGTCGCGAGCGTCGCCGCCTTCGTCCTGGTCCCGCCCTCCAAGGCCGGTCACCACGACCGCATCGACTACGTCGGCGGACTGCTGTCGGTGATCTGGACCGGCTCGCTGGTCTACATGATCATCGAGGGCCCGCACTTCGGCTGGGGCGTCAAGGCCGTCACGGCGGCGGTGGTCGCGGGCATCGGCCTGGTCGCCTTCGTGGCCTGGGAGCTGCGCCACCCCCGACCCATCCTCGACGTGCGCCGCTTCACCACCCGCCGCTTCGCCGGCTCCAACCTCGCCGTCGCCCTGTTCTTCCTGGCCGTCTTCGGCGCCTTCTACTACCTCACGCAGCACCTGCAGTTCGTCCTCGGCTACGACGCCCTGGAGACCGGCGTACGCATGCTCCCGCTGGCCGGCGCGGTCTTCGTCGGCTCGGCGCTGACCGGCTGGCTCACCCCGCGCGTGGGCATGAAGTGGACCGTCACGGCGGGCATGATCGGCGGTACGACGGCCCTGGCGCTGCTGACCCGGGTCGACGGGGCCTCGACCTACACCGACTTCCTGGCCCCGCTGATCATCCTCGGTCTCGCCATCGGCCTCGCGCTCTCGCCCTGCACCGACGCCATCATGGGCGCCTTCCCGGAGTCCGAGCTGGGCGTCGGCGGCGCGGTCAACGACACCTCGCTGGAGCTCGGCGGCTCCCTGGGCATCGCGATCCTCGGCTCGCTGCTCGCCACGTCGTACGGCAACCACCTGAGCGACGCCACCGCCGGCAGCAGGCTCCCGGCGAGCGCCCTGGACACCGCCCGGGACTCCGTCGGCGCCGGGTACGCCGTCGCCCAGGGCATCGGCGACAAGGCGCACGCGCTGGCCGCGCAGGCGGCCCACGCCAAGGACCCCCAGCAGGCCGCACAGCTCAAGCAGCAGGCCGCCGAACTCGCCACGGGCGCCGGGCAGATGGCCGACGCGGTCGGCTCCTCCTTCTCCTCCGCCGTCGCCCACACCAGCCTGGTCGGCGCGGTGGTCCTCGGCATCGGCACGGTCCTCGTGGGCGTCCTGCTGCCGCGCCGTGAAGCCGCCGCGCCGGAGGTGAAGACCGAGGAGAAGGAACTGGTGGACAGCTCGGTCGGCTGACCGTTTCCCGCCTCCATCCGCTAACGTGCCGCTCCGGACCGACCGGAACGGCACGTTCGTGCCCGGCGTCCGTACAGGTGAATCAGTAAGTGCGATGGAGGCACGGGGGATGAAGATCGACTGGGACCGGCGGACCTGCGCGCGCAAGGGCCACATCACGTACGCGCCGGACGACCCCCGGCTGCGGGTCCGGCTGCACGCCGAGACCGCGCTCGGGGAGGTGTGGCGCTGCCTGCGCTGCGGTGACTTCGTGCTGGGTGAGCCGCACGGCTCCGGCCCGGCCGCCGACGCGCCGCTCGTACCGCGCGGCAAGGTGCTCCGCGACCTGTTCATCCTGCGCTTCCTCGCGATCGAGCGGGCCGTGCGCGGGGTGTTCATCGTGCTGGTCGCGGTGGCGGTGTGGAAGTTCAGCAACAGCCAGGACGCCGTGCGCAAGCTCTTCAACGAGAACCTGGACGTCTTCCGCCCGGTGTTCCGCCACTTCCACTACGACCTCGACCACTCCCCGGTCGTCGGCTCCATCCAGAAGGCGTTCGGCTACAAGCACAACACCCTCCTGCTGGTCGCCGCCCTGCTGCTCGCCTACGCGCTGATCGAGCTGGTCGAGGCGGTCGGCCTCTGGTACGCCAAGCGCTGGGCGGAGTACCTGACGGTGGTCGCCACCGCCGCCTTCCTCCCCCTGGAGATCTACGAGCTCACCGAGAAGGTCAGCTACCTGAAGATCGCCACGCTGGTCCTCAACATCCTCGCCGTCCTCTACATCGCCCTGGCCAAGCGCCTGTTCGGCCTGCGCGGCGGCCGCCGCAAGTTCGAGGAGGAGCGCCACAGCGCCTCCCTGATGGAGGTGGAGGAGTCGGCGGGGGTGACCGTGTGACGTCCGCCGGGACCGAGGACGGCCGCCGCCTCCCGCCGGCCCTGGCCGAGGTGGCCCGCGTGGAGTTCGCGTACGACCACGGCGACGGCGTCGACTTCGAGCCGTACGACGCCTTCGACTCCGCCGAGGACACCACCGACTGGCTCCGGCGGTGGACCGGCAACCCGGAGGCCGACGGCGGCGCCTACCGGGTCTTCGGCAAGCACGGCACCGGTGGCCTCGCCGCGGTGTGGTGTGTCCGGCCGGGGCGGACCCTGCCCGAGCAGCCGGTGGTGTTCCTGGGCTCCGAGGGGGAGGCCGGAGTGGTGGCCGGGAACCTCTCCGACTTCCTGTGGGTGCTGGCCGACGGCTACGGCCCACGGGAGGCCCTGTGGCCCGAGGAGGAGTGGACGGCCCGCCCCGACGCCGTACTGGCGGACCTCGCCACCCGGCACGCCACCACCCCGCGCCGCCCGGCCCCGGAGATCGTCGCCGCGGCCGCGGCGGAGTTCCCTTCCTTCGCCGGGGAACTCGACCGGCTCTGCCGCTGAGGAGTCCCCCGGTCACCCGCCGGACGACCGCTTGCCTTGACGCCGACGTCAACCCCTACGGTCGTGGGCATGCGAATCGGCGAGCTGGCCGCACGGGCCGGGACCACCACCCGCACCCTGCGGTACTACGAGGCACGCGGGCTGCTGCCGGCGCGGCGCGACGGCAACGGGCACCGCCATTACGACGAGGGCGATCTGCGGCTGCTGGAGCAGATCCGGACCTTGCAGGACTTCGGCTTCGAGCTGGAGGAGACGCGGCCCTTCGTGGAGTGCCTGCGCGCCGGGCACCCGGAGGGCGACTCCTGCCCGGCCTCGCTCCAGGTCTACCGGCGCAAGCTGGGCGAGCTGGACGCGCTCATCGGGCAGCTGCAGTCCGTGCGGGAGACGGTCGCCGGGCAGCTGCGGCGGGCCGAGCTGGCCCGGGACGCGCTGGCCGCCGAGGCGCTGGTTCCGGGAGGTCCGGAGCCCGTGTGCGAGCTGGGAGGGCTTTCGCGATGAGCTTGGTGAGCGGACTGGACGAGGTGACGGACGCGGATTTCCAGGCGGAGGTGATAGGCGCCGGCCTTCCGGTCCTGGTGCAGTTCACGGCGGACTGGTGCGGCCCGTGCCGGCAGCTCGCGCCGGTGCTGAAGGACATCGCCTTCGAGGAGGGCGACCGGCTGAAGGTCGTACAGCTCGACGTCGACCGCAATCCGGAGACGACGGTCGCCTACGGGGTGCTGTCCACGCCGACCCTGATGGTCTTCCGGGACGGTGAGCCGGTGCGGTCCATGGTCGGGGCGCGGCCCAAGCGGCGCCTCATGGAAGAGCTGGCCGACGTGCTGTAAGGCGCGGCCGCCCATCAAAAAATCCCCTGAGCAATTGCGCTCGGGGGATTTCTGTGCGTATATTCAGTGGTTCGTGACTTCATTTACAAGAAGCCACGGAGAAGTTCACTGGGCACAGTATATCCGGGCGGGAGCGGAATTGTCAAACACCGAATTTCCGAACGATGAATTGCGGCGCGAGCAGGAATTCATCGACGGACTGTACGCGCGCGTGGACGTGCTGCGCGGCGAGGCCGCGACCTCGGTCGCGGACGCGCTCGCCCAGGGCGACAAGCCCATGCAGGCCCGGCTGGAGCGGGACATCCTGGTCGCCGAGCGCTCGGGGCTGCTCGCCGCGCTGAACGCCGTCGACGGCTCGCTCTGCTTCGGCCGGATCGACCTCGCCGACGGCACCGCCCACCACATCGGCCGGATCGGGCTGCGCGAGGACGACGCCGAGCGCACCCCCGTCCTCATCGACTGGCGGGCCGACGTCGCCCGCCCCTTCTACCTGGCCACCGGTCACACCCCGATGGGCCTGCGCCGCCGCCGGCACATCAGCACCGAGGGCCGCACCGTGACCGCCCTGCACGACGAGATCCTCGACCTCGGCGACGCCACCCGCACCGGGTACGAGGACCACAACGGGGATGCCGTGCTGCTGGCCGCGCTGAACTCGGCGCGCACCGGCCGGATGACCGACATCGTGCAGACCATCCAGGCCGAGCAGGACCGGATCATCCGGGCGCCGCACCGGGGGGTGCTGGTGGTCGAGGGCGGCCCCGGTACCGGGAAGACGGCGGTCGCGCTGCACCGCGCCGCCTACCTCCTGTACGAGCACCGCGAGCTGCTGGCCCGCCGGGCCGTGCTGATCGTCGGCCCCAACCCGGCCTTCCTCGGCTACATCGGCGAGGTGCTGCCCTCCCTCGGCGAGACCGGGGTGCTGCTGGCCACGGTCGGCGAGCTGTTCCCCGGGGTGAAGGCCACCGCCACCGACACTCCCGAGGCGGCCGCCGTCAAGGGCCGCGCCGGCATGGCCGACGTGCTCGCCGCCGTCGTACGCGACCGGCAGGCCCTGCCCGACCCGGTCATCGCGATCGAGCACGACCGCGAGGTGCTGATGCTCGACGACGGCCTGGTGAGCGTCGCCCGCGAGCGCACCCGCGCCGCGAAGCTGCCGCACAACGCCGCCCGCGAGTACTTCGAGGGGCACATCCTCAACACCCTCACCGAGCTGTACGCCGAACGCGTCGGCACCGATCCGTACGACGGCAGCAGCCTGCTCGACGCCTCCGACATCACCCAGATCCGCGACGAGCTCGCCGAGAATCCCGAAGTCTGGGGCGCGATCGACCAGTTGTGGCCCCGCATCACCCCGCAGCGGCTGGTCGCCGACTTCCTCGC
The DNA here is from genome assembly GCF_006715785.1 of Streptomyces puniciscabiei. NCBI lineage: Bacteria > Bacillati > Actinomycetota > Actinomycetes > Kitasatosporales > Streptomycetaceae > Streptomyces > Streptomyces puniciscabiei. Next base: position 1,594,379 of record NZ_VFNX01000001.1, on the reverse strand, counting down.
GGAGCCCGACGGCTACCTCCCCGAGGAGGACGCCGCCGCCATCCGCCGCCCGGTGACCCGGGCATGGACCGTCGCCGACGTCCCCCTGCTGGACGAGGCGGCCGAACTCCTCGGCGAGGACGAGCGCTCGGCACGGGCCCGTGCCGAGCGCGAACGAGAGACCCAGATCGCCTACGCCCAGGGCGTGCTGGACGTCTCCTACGCCTCCCGGACCTACGAGTTCGAGGACAAGGAGGACGGTGACCCGGACGCGTCCGAGGTGCTGTCCGCGCACGACATCATCGACGCCGAACGCTTCGCCGAGCGGCACGAGGAGGCGGACCACCGCAGCGCCGCCGAGCGCGCCGCGGCCGACCGGACCTGGGCGTTCGGGCACATCATCGTGGACGAGGCGCAGGAGCTGTCGCCGATGGCCTGGCGGCTGCTGATGCGGCGCAGCCCCACCCGCTCGATGACCCTGGTCGGCGACCCCGCCCAGACCGCGGAGGCGGCCGGTGTCGGTTCCTGGGCGGACATCCTCGCCCCCTATGTGGAGGAACGCTGGGAGCACACCCGCCTCGGCGTCAACTACCGCACCCCGGCCGAGATCATGGACCTGGCCGCGGCCGTGGTCCGCGCCCAGAACCCCGATTTCGAGCCACCCAGCTCGGTCCGCTCCACGGGCGTACGGCCCTGGGTGCGGCGGGCCGACGGCGACCTGCCCGAGGCCGTGGCCAAGGCGGTCGCCGAACTCACCCCGGCCGAGGGCCGGCTGGCGGTCATCGCCCCGCGCGCGCTGCACCGCCGGCTGGCCACCCGGCTGGACGGCGTCACGGCGGGCGCCGAGCCCGACCTGACCCGCACGGTCGTCCTCCTCGACCCCCGCCAGGCCAAGGGTCTCGAATTCGACTCGGTCCTGGTGGTGGAGCCGGGCGGCTATGGCACCAGCGACCTCTACGTCGCCCTGACCCGCGCCACCCAGCGGCTCGGGGTGCTGTACACGGACGAGCTCCCCCAGGCGCTGGCCGCGGGCGTCACCGGGCCGTAGCGGGACTCCCGTCGGGCGACGGCGGCGGGTGGCCGGGGTGCAGCGGGGAGCACAGGGGCTCCCGCACACACGGCCGTGACACACGGGCGCGGAGCGCTGGGCACCGAGGCGCCGGTGCCCGGCGTGCCGTGGCCGTCGCCGGCCCGGGTACCTGTGACCCCGCACCGTACGAGCGCTAGGCAGGCCGCAGCCACACCGTCGCCAGTGGAGGCAGGGTCAGCCGGATGCTCGCCGGGCGGCCGTGCCAGCCCTGGGGCTCGGGTTTGATGATGTCGGGGTTGGTGACATCGCCGCCGCCGTACCGGGCGGCGTCCGTGTTCAGGGACTCGTGCCAGGCCGGTACGTCGTCCGGGACCCCGAGCCGGTAGTCGTGCCGGACGACCGGCGAGAAGTGCGACACCGCCAGCACGGGGGAGCCGTCGGCCGCGCACCGCAGGAACGCGAAGACGTTGTCGTCCGTCGCGTCCCCGATGATCCACTGGAAGCCCGCCGGGTCGGTGTCCCGCTGCCACAGCGCCGGGCTCGCCCGGTACAGCGCGTTCAGGTCCCGTACGAGATCCCGCACGCCCCGGTGGTCGGCCTCGGCGCCGTAGGACGGGTCGAGCAGCCACCAGTCCGGGCCGTGCGCCTCGGACCACTCGGCGCCCTGGGCGAACTCCTGGCCCATGAAGAGCAGTTGCTTGCCGGGGTGGGCCCACATGAAGGCCAGGTACGCGCGGTGGTTGGCGCGCTGCTGCCACCAGTCGCCGGGCATCTTCGACACGAGGGACCGCTTGCCGTGCACGACCTCGTCGTGGGAGATGGGCAGGACGTAGTTCTCGCTGTACGCGTACACCATCGAGAACGTCATCTCGTGGTGGTGGTACTTGCGGTGGACCGGCTCGTGGGCCATGTACTGCAGCGAGTCGTGCATCCAGCCCATGTTCCACTTCAGGCCGAAGCCGAGCCCGCCGAAGCCGCTCGGGCCCTTGTGGTGGGTGGGCCGGGTGACGCCGTCCCAGGCCGTCGACTCCTCGGCGATGGTCACCACACCCGGGCAGCGCCGGTAGACGGTGGCGTTCATCTCCTGGAGGAAGGCGACCGCGTCCAGGTTCTCCCGGTCGCCGTGCTCGTTCGGGGTCCACTGGCCCGGCTCGCGCGAGTAGTCCAGGTAGAGCATCGAGGCGACCGCGTCCACGCGCAGCCCGTCGATGTGGAACTCCTCGCACCAGTACACGGCGTTCGCCACCAGGAAGTTGCGCACCTCCGGGCGGCCGAAGTCGAACTCCAGCGTGCCCCAGTCGGGATGCGCGGCCCGCAGCGGATCGTGGTGCTCGTACAGCGGGCGCCCGTCGAACTCGGCCAGCGCCCAGTCGTCGCGCGGGAAGTGGGCCGGCACCCAGTCCATCAGCACCCCGATCCCGGCCTGGTGCAGCCGGTCCACCAGGTACTTGAAGTCGTCCGGGGTGCCGAGCCGGGCCGTCGGCGCGTAGAAACCGGTGACCTGGTAGCCCCAGGACCCGCCGAAGGGGTGCTCGGCGACCGGCATCAGCTCCACGTGCGTGAAGCCCATCTCCCGCACATAAGCGGTGAGTTGGTCGGCGAGCTGACGGTAGGTTAGGCCCGGCCGCCAGGAGGGCAGGTGGACCTCGTAGACGGAGAAGGGCGCCTCGTGCACGGGGAGGTCGGCCCGGTGCGCCAGCCACTCCGCGTCGCCCCACTCGTGCCGCGAGACGTCCACGATCGACGCCGTGGCGGGCGGCGCCTCGGTACGGCGGGCCAGCGGATCGGCGCGCAGGGTGCGCGAGCCGTCCGGGCGGGTGATCTCGAACTTGTACGCCTCGCCCGCGCCGATCCCCGGCACGAACAGCTCCCACACCCCGGAGGAGCCCAGCGAGCGCATGGGGAAGCCGGTTCCGTCCCAGAAGTTGAAGCCGCCCGCGATCCGCACGCCCCGGGCGTCGGGCGCCCACACCGCGAACCGGGTGCCGGGCACTCCCTGATGGCTGGTGACATGCGCGCCGAGCGCCTGCCACAGCTGCTCGTGCCGGCCCTCGCCGATCAGGTGCAGGTCCAGCTCGCCCAGGGTGGGCAGGAAGCGGTAGGGGTCCTCGGTGTCCAGGACGTTCCCCTCGTACGCCACCAGCAGCCGGTACTCCGGTACGTCACCGAACGGCAGCAGGCCCGAGAAGAACCCGTCGCCGTCGCCGTGCAGCTCGGCCCGCACCTCGCCGGTGACGACCGTGACGGACAGCGCGTACGGCCTGAAGACCCGGAAGGCCACGCCGCCGGGCACCGGATGGGCCCCCAGGACGGAGTGCGGGTCGTGATGGGTTCCCGTCAGCAGCCGCGCGCGGTCCTCGGGTGCGACGGCGGCCCCCGGCCGCGCCCCCTCCGCGACGCTGTCGTGCCTGGGCACCTGCTGCTTCGGGACCGTCTTCTCCCTGCTCTTGGTGTGCTTCTTGCCCTTCGGTGTCACGGACGAGCCTCCTGGGTCTTCACGCGGCGAGGCGACGGATCGCCGAGAGCGGTACGGGCAGCCAGTCGGGGCGGTGGCGGGCCTCGTAGACGGTCTCGTAGACCGCCTTGTCGGTCTCGTAGGCCCGCAGCAGCACCGGATCGGTGCGCGGATCGCGGCCGGCCACCTCCGCGTACCCCGAGCAGTAGGCGGACCGGCACACGCGCGCCCAGTCCGGCGCGGGCGGGGTCACGGAGTGGGCCGCGTAGTCGAAGGAGCGGAGCATCCCCGCGATGTCCCGCACCGGCGGCTGCGGCATCCGCCGTTCGGCGGGCGGCCGGGCCGGCTCGCCCTCGAAGTCGATCAGCGACCACTCCCCGGAAGGGGAGCGCAGGCACTGGCCCAGGTGCAGATCGCCGTGTATCCGCTGCGCGGTCCAGGTACGGCCCTCGGTGGCGAGCGACGCGAGCGCCGAGTAGGCCGAGCGCAGTCCGTCCTCGTACGGCCGTAGGGAGGGCACCGCCTGGACCGCCGCCTGGAGCCGCTCGGTCATCCCGTCGGCCAGCGACTGCAGCTGCACATGGCCGAGGGTGACCGTCGGCAGGGCGTGGGCGAGCGCGGTGTGCACCTCGGCGGTGGCCCGGCCCAGTGCCCGCGCCTCGGCGGCGAAGTCCTCGCCCTTGGCCAGCTCGCGCAGCGCCAGCTCCCAGCCGTCGCTCGCCCCGCTCACGAAGGGCTGGAGCACCGCCAGCACATACGACTCCTCGTCCAGCTCGGCGTGCAGCCAGGCGGTCGGCGCGGGCACCCGGGGGCAGCCCTCGCGGGCCAGCGCCAGGGGTATCTCCAGGTCGGGGTTGACGCCGGGCACCACCCGGCGCAGCAGTTTCAGGATGAACGTATCGCCGTAGACGATCGACGAGTTGGACTGCTCGGCGGTCATCAGCCGGGCCACGAGACCCTCGCGGATCTCCTGGCGCGGGTCCCGCTCGAAGCACAGTCCGCCGATGCGGGCCCGGGTGCGCAGGGCCTCCAGGAGCACCTCGGCGGGCCGGGGGTCGTACAGGGCCTCGTACACCGTGCGTCCGGCGAGCGGCCCGTCCTGCACATGCCCGATCAGCGCGGGCGCCAGCCGGGGCGGCAGCGCCTCGCGCACGCCTATGAGCAGCTGGTAGCAGTCGCCCGGGTGGGTCTCGGCGCCGAGCGCGGACGGCTGGTGGACGCGCAGCAGCAGGTGGTACAGGCCCAGCCGGCCGTCGGGCGGCAGCAGTTCGGTGACGGCCACGGGGGTGAACCCGGTGACCGGGCGCCCCTTGCCGGCGAACCAGCGCTGCCTCGGCAGCCACTCACGCAACAAGGGGTCGAGCGAGGCGAGGAGAGGAACGGTGGTGCTGGAAGAGGTGACCGTTTCCGCCATGGGCGTCACGTCCTTTCCCCGGGTCGTCGGGGTGTTACTGATGCGTGCCCCGGGTGGGGCGGTGGAAACCGCCCCACCACAGGGGTCTAGACCGACTCCCTCCGCAGCCGGAACCAGTAGAAGCCGTGCCCCGCGAGGGTGAGCAGGTACGGCAGCTCGCCGATCGCGGGGAAGCGGACACCGCCGAACAGCTCGACCGGGTGCCGCCCGCCGAACCGGCTCAGGTCCAGCTCCGTGGGCTGTGCGAAGCGGGAGAAGTTGTGGACGCAGAGGACCAGATCGTCCTCGTACTCCCGCAGGAAGGCGAGCACCGCCGGGTTGGTGGACTGCAGCTCGTTGTAGGACCCCAGTCCGAAGGCAGGATTCTGCTTGCGGATCTCGATCATGCGGCGGGTCCAGTGCAGCAGGCTGGACGGCGAGGACATCGACGCCTCGACGTTGGTGACCTGGTAGCCGTAGACCGGGTCCATGATCGTCGGCAGATAGAGTCGCCCCGGGTCACAGGACGAGAAACCGGCGTTGCGGTCGGGGGTCCACTGCATGGGGGTGCGGACGGCGTCGCGGTCGCCGAGCCAGATGTTGTCGCCCATGCCGATCTCGTCGCCGTAGTAGAGGATCGGCGAGCCGGGCAGTGACAGCAGCAGGGCGGTGAACAGCTCGATCTGGTTGCGGTCGTTGTCGAGGAGCGGGGCCAGGCGGCGCCTGATCCCGATGTTGGCGCGCATCCGTGGGTCTTTCGCGTATTCGGCCCACATGTAGTCGCGCTCTTCGTCGGTGACCATCTCCAGGGTCAGCTCGTCGTGGTTGCGCAGGAAGATGCCCCACTGGCACTTCGACGGGATCGCCGGGGTCTTGGCCAGGATCTCCGAGACCGGATAGCGCGATTCACGCCGTACGGCCATGAAGATGCGCGGCATGACCGGGAAGTGGAAGGCCATGTGGCACTCGTCGCCGCCGGAGGAGTAGTCCCCGAAGTAGTCGACGACGTCCTCGGGCCACTGGTTGGCCTCCGCCAGCAGCACCTTGTCGGGGTACTGGGCGTCGATCTCCTTGCGCACCCGCTTCAGGAACTCGTGGGTCGCCGGCAGGTTCTCGCAGTTGGTGCCCTCCTGCTGGTACAGGTACGGCACGGCGTCCAGCCGGAACCCGTCGATGCCGAGATCCAGCCAGAACTTCAGCGCGGAGATCATCTCCTCCTGCACCGCCGGGTTCTCGTAGTTGAGGTCCGGCTGGTGCGAGAAGAAGCGGTGCCAGTAGTACTGCTTGCGTACGGGGTCGTACGTCCAGTTGGAGGCCTCGGTGTCGACGAAGATGATCCGGGCGTCCTGGAACTGCTTGTCGTCGTCGGCCCAGACGTAGTAGTCCCCGTACGGACCGTCCGGATCCCGCCTGGACTCCTGGAACCACGGGTGCTGGTCGCTGGTGTGGTTCATGACGAAGTCGATGATCACGCGCATGCCGCGCTGGTGGGCGGCGTCCACGAACTCCACGAAGTCGGCGAGGTCACCGAACTCCGGCAGGACGGCGGTGTAGTCGGAGACGTCGTAACCGCCGTCCCTGAGGGGCGACTTGAAGAACGGCGGCAGCCACAGACAGTCCACGCCGAGCCACTGCAGATAGTCCAGCTTGGCCGTCAGACCCTTCAGGTCGCCGATGCCGTCGCCGTTGCTGTCCTGGAAGGAGCGGACCAGGACCTCGTAGAAGACGGCGCGCTTGAACCACTCCGGGTCCCGGTCCCTCGCGGGAGTGTCCGTGAAGGTGTCCGGAACGGGCTCATTGACGATCATATTGTGGGTGACCCTCCGATCTGCGGGTTGGACGGTCGCAGGACGGTGAGAACGTGCGCGGGCCTGTGGCCCGGTTCGAGGCGCACATAGTTGGCCCTGCCCCAGTAGTAGGTCTCGCCGGTGAGCTCGTCGCGCACCGGCACGGACTCGTGCCAGTCCAGGCCGAGTTGCGGCATGTCCAACGAGACCGTGGCCTCCTGGGTGTGGTGGGGGTCGAGGTTGGCGACCACGAGAACCGTGTTCGATCCGCTCCGCTTCGAGTAGGCGATCACCGCCTCCTTGTCGGTGTGGTGGAAGTGCAGATCGCGCAGTTGGCGCAGGGCCGGACTGCTGCGCCGGATGGTGTTGAGCCGGGTGATGAGCGGGGCGATGGTCCGGCCCTCGCGTGCGGCCGCCTCCCAGTCGCGTGGCCTGAGCTGGTACTTCTCCGAGTGGAGGTACTCCTCGCTGCCCTCCCTGAGCGGGGTGTTCTCGCACAGTTCGTAGCCGCTGTAGACGCCCCAGGTGGGGGAGAGGGTCGCGGCGAGCACGGCCCGCACCTCGAAGGCCGGGCGCCCGCCGTGCTGGAGGTAGGCGTGCAGGATGTCCGGGGTGTTGACGAAGAGGTTCGGCCGCATGTAGGCCGCCGCCTCCCCCGACAGCTCGCCCAGGTACTCGGTCAGTTCCTGCTTGCTGTTGCGCCAGGTGAAGTACGTGTACGACTGCTGGAAGCCGATCTGGGCCAGGGTGTGCATCATCGCCGGCCGGGTGAACGCCTCCGCCAGGAAGATCACGTCCGGGTCCGTGCCGTTGACCTCGGCGATGACCCGCTCCCAGAAGACGACCGGCTTGGTGTGCGGGTTGTCGACGCGGAAGATCCGCACGCCGTGGTCCATCCAGTGCCGCAGGATCCGTACCGTCTCGGCGACCAGGCCGTCCATGTCCGCGTCGAAGGCGATCGCGTAGATGTCCTGGTACTTCTTCGGCGGGTTCTCCGCGTACGCGATCGTGCCGTCGGGCCGGTGATGGAACCACTCGGGGTGTTTCTGCACCCAGGGATGGTCGGGGGAGCACTGGAGGGCGAAGTCGAGGGCGATCTCCAGGCCGTGGGAGCGCGCCTGGGCCACGAACCAGTCGAAGTCCTCGATCGTGCCCAGGTCCGGGTGGACGGCGTCGTGGCCGCCCTCGGGGGAGCCGATCGCCCAGGGCACGCCCACGTCGTCCGGCCCGGCGGTGAGCGTGTTGTCGGGCCCCTTGCGGAAGGTGGTGCCGATGGGGTGGATGGGCGGGAGGTAGACGACGTCGAAGCCCATCTCCGCGATCGGCTTCAGCCGGCGCGCGGCCGTGCGGAAGGTGCCGTGCGGCTGCTCGGGCGTGCCCTCCGAGCGCGGGAAGAACTCGTACCAGGAGCCGTACAGGGCGCGTTCGCGCTCCACCAGCAGCGGCATCGGGTCGGAGGCGGTGACCAACTCCCGCAAGGGATGGCGGGCCAGCAGGTCCTGCACCTGAGGTGCCAGCGCCGCCGCGAGGCGCCAGGCGGCGGGGCGGTCGTCGTCGCGCAGGGCCGCCACCGCCTCGTCGAGGACGGGCCGTTGGCCGTCCGGGACTCCGGCGGCGGCGCGCTCGTACAGCCGCGCGCCCTCCTCCAGCACCAGCTCGGTGTCGATGCCCGCCGGGATCTTGATGCCGGCGTGGTGCCGCCAGGTGGCGACCGGGTCGGACCAGGCCTCCACCGTGTACGTCCAGCGGCCGGGCTCGCCCGCGGTGACGGTGGCGCCCCAGCGGTCGGTGCCCGGCGCGAGTTCACGCATCGGCGTCCAGGGTCCGGGCCGGCCGGCCGGATCGCGCAGCACGACGTTCGCCGCGACGGCGTCGTGCCCCTCCCGGAAGACGGTGGCGGACACCTCGAACGACTCACCGGTCACCGCCTTGGCCGGCCTGCGCCCGTGCTGGACCACGGGCCGTACGTCGAGGACGGGGATACGGCCGAGCGTGGCCGCCCCGGAGACGGCTGGGGGATCGGCGGGGCCGCCCGGCGGGCCGGGCGGGCCGGGCAAGTCGGCGACGGCCTTCACCGCCTTCTTGCCCGTTGTCTTCTTGGCAGCTGCCTTCTTGGCCGTTGTCTTTTTGGCCGTTGTCTTCTTGGCCGGTTTCTTCGCGGCCTTCGCTGCAGCTGCCGTGGTGTCGCTGCTGTTCGGGGGTGCTGACGAATGGTGCGTGGCGGGCATGACCGCTCCTGTCCGCGTCAACGTGGGTGTGGGCGGATGGATATGGGGAGGTGGGTCCTGCGGAGGTGCTGTGGGACGCCTGTGGGGCCGTACCGGAGGAGCCTTCCCACCCTGTTCGGGTGGGCAATCCGGAACTTTGTTAACTACTCCCGCGTATGTCCACCCACAAGACCGGCCCCCTTTTTCCGGGTGCCCGCGCGCCGCTCCTTGACGCCCCCGACACCCCCGCCGGGAGCCTCCCCACCGACCCTCCGGTAACCACTACCGTCGAGGTTGACGACGAGACGTACAGCGCCGTGCGTCTCACTCCGCGACGCGTCCGAGGTGGCATGTGAAGGCGATCCGTCGGTTCACCGTCCGTCCCGTTCTCCCCGAACCCCTCCGGCCGCTGAGTGACCTGGCGCGCAATCTGCGCTGGTCCTGGCATGCGGAAACGCGCGATCTGTTCCAGTCCGTCGACCCCGAGGCATGGGCCGCCGCCGGGGGCGACCCGGTGCGGATACTGGGCCGGGTGCGACCGGCGCGGCTGGCCGAGCTGGCCGGGGACCGGCGGTTCCTGCGCCGCCTCACCGCCGTCGCCGACGACCTCGACGACTATCTGACCGGCGATCGCTGGTACCAGACCCAGGCGGCCGGCATGCCCGCGGCCATCGCCTACTTCTCCCCGGAGTTCGGCATCACGGCCGCGCTGCCCCAGTACTCCGGCGGCCTCGGCATCCTGGCGGGCGACCACCTCAAGGCCGCCAGCGACCTGGGCGTACCCCTGATCGGTGTCGGCCTGCTGTACCGGCACGGGTACTTCCGGCAGACCCTGTCCCGCGACGGCTGGCAGCAGGAGCACTACCCGGTGCTCGACCCCAACGAACTGCCCCTCACCCAGCTGAAGGAGGCCAACGGCACCCTGGCCCAGGTCTCCCTCGCGCTGCCCGGCGGCAGGGCGCTGCACGCCCGGATCTGGCTGGCCCAGGTGGGCAGGGTGCCGCTGCTGCTCCTGGACTCGGACGTGGAGGAGAACGACCTCGGCGAACGCGGGGTGACCGACCGGCTCTACGGCGGCGGCAGCGAGCACCGGCTGCTGCAGGAGATGCTGCTGGGGATAGGGGGTGTCCGGGCGGTACGGACCTACTGCCGCCTCACCGGCCACCCGCACCCCGAGGTGTTCCACACCAACGAGGGACACGCGGGTTTCCTCGGGCTGGAGCGGATCGCCGAACTCTGCGCCGCCGGACTGGACTTCGACTCCTCCCTGGAGGCGGTGCGCGGCGGCACGGTCTTCACCACCCACACTCCCGTCCCGGCCGGCATCGACCGCTTCGACCGGGAGCTGGTCGCCCGGCACTTCGGGGCGGACGCCGAGCTCCCCGGCATCGACGTGCAGCGGATCCTCACCCTCGGTATGGAGACGTACCCGGGTGGCGAGCCGAACCTGTTCAACATGGCGGTGATGGGGCTCAGGCTGGCCCAGCGGGCGAACGGCGTGTCCCTGCTGCACGGGCACGTCAGCCGGGAGATGTTCGCGGGCCTGTGGCCGGGATTCGACCCCGACGAGGTGCCGATCACCTCCGTGACCAACGGGGTGCACGCGCCGACCTGGGTCGCCCCGGAGGTGCTGCGCCTGGGCGCCCGCCAGGTCGGCTCGGAGCGGGCCGAGGACGCGCTGACCGTGGGCGGCTCCGAGCGCTGGGACTCGGTCGCGGAGATCGAGGACCAGGAGATCTGGGAGCTGCGCCGCACCCTGCGCGAACAGCTGGTGCTGGAGGTACGGGAGCGACTGCGGGCGTCATGGCGTCAACGCGGTGCCGGAGACGCCGAGTTGGGCTGGATCGACGGGGTCCTGGACCCGGACGTCCTGACGATCGGCTTCGCGCGCCGCGTGCCGTCGTACAAACGCCTGACGCTGATGCTGAGGGACCGGGACCGCCTGATGGAGCTGCTGCTCCACCCGGACCACCCGATCCAGATCGTCGTGGCGGGCAAGGCACACCCGGCGGACGACAGCGGCAAACGCCTGGTCCAGGAGCTGGTCCGCTTCGCCGACGACCCACGGGTCCGCCACCGCATCGTCTTCCTCCCCGACTACGGCATGGCGATGGCGCAGAAGCTCTACCCCGGCTGTGACATCTGGCTGAACAACCCGCTCAGGCCCCTGGAAGCGTGTGGGACGAGCGGCATGAAGGCGGCGCTCAACGGCTGCCTCAACCTCTCCGTCCTGGACGGCTGGTGGGACGAATGGTTCCAGCCGGACTTCGGCTGGGCCATCCCGACGGCCGACGGCGCGGGCACGGACCCGGACCGCCGGGACGACATCGAGGCGGCGGCGCTCTACGACCTGCTGGAGCAGCGGGTGACCCCGCGCTTCTACGAGCGAGGGCGGGGCGGGTTGCCGGACCGCTGGATCGCGATGGTCCGCCAGACGTTGAGTCTGCTGGGTCCGAAGGTGCTGGCCGGCCGCATGGTCCGCGAGTACGTCGACCGCCTCTACGTCCCCGCCGCGCACGCGCACCGCGCCCTGACCCCGGACACGGCGAGCGACCTGGCCGCCTGGAAGGCCCGGGTGCGGGCGGCCTGGGCAGGGGTGAGCGTGGACCACGTGGAGACGACGGCGCCGACGGCCACGGCGGAGCTGGGCACGACGGTGGGCCTGCGGGTGCGGGTGGCCCTCGGTTCGCTGACCCCCGACGACGTCGAGGTCCAGGCGGTGTCGGGCCGGGTGGACGCGGAGGACCGCATCACGGACGCGACAGTGGTCCCGCTGAAGCCGGCGGGCGCTCCGGACCTGGAGGGCCGCCTGCTGTACGAGGGCCCGCTGGCCCTGGACCGCACGGGTCCGTACGGCTACACGGTCCGCATCCTCCCGGCCCACCGGTTGCTCTCCTCCGCCGCGGAGATGGGTCTGGTGGCGGTGCCTTCGGAGGAGGGGGTGGAGGGGGCGGGGGTTTTGTTGCGGTAGCGACTCCCGCGGTCCGCGGGTTACGGCGTCTTCTTCAGGGCCTCGATGAAGAGGGCGAAGGACCCGGCCGGGACGGTGAGGGTGCCGGCGGCCGGGTCCTTGGAGTCGCGGACGGCGACGTGCGTGCGGGTGTTGGCGATCTCGAGGCACTCGTTGCCGTCGCCCTCGCCCGAGTAAGAGGATTTCCGCCAGTTGTCCATGGGGTGCCTCACAGCTCCTTTGCCAGCCGGTGGATGAAGCCACGGGACTCGACCGGTTCGAGTGATACAGCCTCCACCATACGGAAGCGCGTTCGATAAATGTTGAGCTGAGCCTCGGAATCGATGAAGACTGTGCCATGGGGCGCGTCTCGTACCACCGTGTCCAGCTGGGGCAAGGGGCCGCTGGCGTATGTCATCGCGCTTGACGCGGCAAAGCCGTCCAGGTCGAAGGGGATGACGCGCAGGGTGACGTGGTCTGCTTCGGAGAGCTCAAGGAGCCTGGCGAGCTGTGCCTTCGAGGTGGCTCGGCCACTGACCCTGATGCGAAGTGCCGCCTCATGGATCAGCGCCTTGTATGGGATGGTGATCTTCTGGCGCTCCTTTCGGTGTCGAATGCGCAACTCAAGTTCTTCTTCGGTGAGTTCAGGCAACCTCGACGAGAAGACGGCACGGGCGTAGTCCTCCGTCTGCAGCAGGCCCGGCACGTACAGGATTGCCACGTGGCGCAGGAACCGGGCGTGGTACTCCAGCTCGGACAGGTCCAGGAAGGACGTGGGAAGGAGCCCCCGGTACGCCTCCCACCAGCCGCGTGTCCTGTCAGTGGCCATCTCGACCAGAGCCTCGACGAACTCACCGTCCGCACAGGCGTAATGGGAGGCGAGTCGACGCAGCCGCTCCTCGCTCACTCCGATGAGCCCCGACTCGATGTGGCTGATCTGGGCCCTGTTCATCCCGAGTAGTGCTGCCGCTTGGATGGCTGTGAGTCCGGCCGCCTCGCGGAGCCTGCGCAGTTCGAGCCCCAGGCGCAACTGACGTGCCGTTGGTTCGCGCCTCTGGACCATGAGTTGCTCCTGCTCTATCGGGGGCGGATCACGCGATCAGCTTGCCACGGGTAACAGATTACCCCTACCGTCGGTGACGTAGCGCACACGCAGAGGAAGTGCACCGCTCCGTCCTGCCATGACGGCTGCGGCAGGCCACCGTGCGAGCAAGCACCCACTCACTCACCGGAGGTGATGACGCATGCCCGAAAACGAGCCCTCCGAGTCTCCTGAGTCCTGGGACTACACCCTCTACGTCCCGAACGACCTCAGAGCGGTGACGGTGTGCCGCCGCACTCTGCGCCTGATCCTGACCCTGCACGGTCTGATCGGCCTGGTCGACACGGCGGAGCTGTTGGCGGCGGAGCTGGTGTCGAACGCCGTGCGGCACACGAAGGGGCCGGCCGCGCTGAGGGTCCGCCGTACCCCGGAGGGCATGGTGTGGATCGGGGCGTGGGACACGGACCCGGCCCCACCGGACCCTCCGCGCCCGCTGGAGCAGGTGGCGGACCTGGAGCTGGAGGACGGGCGGGGGCTGGGGCTGGTGAGGGCGTGCGCGGAGTACTGGGGGTGGCAGCCGACGGCCCGGTTCGGGGACCGGGGGAAGTTCGTGTGGTGCGAGCTGGGAGTGGCGTGATGGTCGGCTCGTCGCATGAGGCGTTGCACCGGATCTTCCAGAAGGATCCGACGCTGCTGACGAAGGCGTTACAGAAGGTCCTGCACGTGCCGTTCCCAGAGCCCAGGGAGATCGCGGCGCTGAACATCGACCTGACCGAGATCGAACCGGTCGAGCGCCGGGTGGACACGCTGCTGCGAGCAGAGACGGACGAGGGCACGTATCTGCTGGTGGTGGAGTCGCAGGGGAAGGTGGACGGGCGCAAGCGGGGCAGCTGGCCGTACTACCTGAGCTACCTGTACGAGAAGTACCGCTGCGAGCCGGTGCTCATCGTCATCACCCAGAGCAGCCGCACGGCCAAGTGGGCGTGCCGCCCGATCCGGCTCGGCTTCCCGGGCTGGGAGTCGCTGACCGTACGGCCGCTGGTGCTGGGTCCGGACAACGTGCCGGTCATCGCGGACGAGCGGCAGGCCGAGAAGGACGTCCCCCTTGCGGTGCTGTCGGCCATGACACACGGGCGTGGACCGCAGGCTCCGGCCATACTGGAATCGCTGGCCGCTGCCCTGCGGACCATCGACCCAGACAGTGCCGCAGTCTTCGTGCAGTTCGTCGACTCCTGCCTGGCCGACCCCCAGGCGAAGCAAATGTGGAGGGACCTGATGACGGCGATCCAGTACTTCTGGCGACACCCGCTGGCCGAGCAGGTACGCGCGGAAGGCAGGGAACAGGGCCGGGCTGAGGCCAAGGCCGAGATGGTGCTCCGCGTCCTGGAATGGCGTGACATCCCGGTCCCCGACACCGTCCGGGAGCGCGTGCTGGCCTGCACGGACCTGGACCAACTGGAGGCATGGGCCCAGCGCGCCGTACACGCCACGGACGCGACGGAGTTGTTCGCCGACGAGTGAGCAAGTGACCGTTGGGCCGCTCGCTTCTCGGCGATTCTCGTGCCTCCGCGAGGTGAGTCAAGGGCGCTGCGCGTCGGCTGCGCCGATGGCCCTCCGGGCCACCCTTGACACACCTCGCTCCAGCACGGGGAAGAAGCGAGCGAGCGGCCCGGAAGGGCAATGGCCCTCACCGGTGCCTGCGGGCATCCGTGGGCCGGGCGCGTGCTGTCGGCCAGCGGGCGGTCCCGGCGCGCGTGCAAGGGGCGGGCTCAGCGGCTTGCGGTCGGTGGGTGATGCCAGAAGTGGAAGATGCGTGCCAGGGGGGTGAGTAAACGCGCAGGCCCGGCTGGTGATCGGGGCTTCCAGGCAGCCCAAGACTGCCATTTGTCGCGTCGGCTGTGCGTCCCGATGCGGTCAGCGGAAGGGGATGGTGAGCCAGGGGCTGTCGGGGTCGGACATCAGGATCCGGTGGGCGCTGACCATGTCCTCGTACCAGGGACCGAATTCCTCCTCGTCGAAGTGGAGGGAGCGGCCGAGGATGTAGCCGGCGGAGAAGTCGCGCCACGACTTGTAGGACCGAGCGGCGGCACGGCCGGCCTGGATGACGGCGGACTCGGCCTCCTCGAGCGTTCCGAACCGGGCTCCGAGTCCCCACCGGGCCATCTTCGATGCACGGCCGAGGTCCCAGGCGTCAACGGAGAAGACGTACCGGTTCTCATCGAGCACGCCGTCGGCACGCATGCGGGCCTCATAGCGGGTGATGCGCCCGATGAGCCGGTGCACGCCCTCGATCCGGGCCTGCACCTCGGACTCGGGCCGGGGCTCTGTCTTCGTGACGCCCTCTTCGCTGACGACAACCGTCCCTTCGGAGGTCGCCCGGATGACGTTGGTGGCGGCCTGCCGCCAGTACCCCACGTCGACGTAACCGCCGAAGTCCCGGGCGATGGTCCTGCGCAGCCGGAGGGCGAAGTCCCAGACCGAGCTGTGCTGATCGCAGGCAAGGAGGTCGCGGAGGTAGTACTGCCACTCCTCGCGGGTGGTAATGCCCCACCACTCGCGAAGCCGTTTCCGCTCACCCGGGTATCCCATGCCGTGCCAGGCCATGGCGTTCCAGAAGGAGCCGTTGTGGACACACAGGAGTGCACCACAGGCGAGGCCGTGGGCGACGGTGCCGTGCAGGGGGCCGCCGAAGCGGAGGGTGTGCAGCTGCTGTGACCGCTTCCGATCCGGAGCCTGCTCGCCGAACTGTGCCCAAGCCGCCGAGTGTGGCGGTGCGGAGGGAAGGAACGCCTCGCAAGGACTGCCCGGGTTTACAACGATGAACGGTGGATCGGTCGGCTTCCACACCTTGGGGAACCATTCAACGAAGTTCCAGTCGAACACTCGGTGAGGTTCCGGCGTCGGCAGCATGCCTTCGGTGTAGACGGCCCAGATACGTCCGCCGATGACACGCGGATCGTGCCCGAAGACGGCGTACGTGGCGCTGGGCGTGGCATCTGCCTTGTCCTTCTGTATCTCGAAGAACAGCCTGTTCTCCGCAAGCCGCGCGAAGTACGCCACCCAGTCCCCACGCATCTTGGCCTCGAACAACGCCTGCTCGATCTGCGTTGGTGGTGTCCAGGCAGGGGGTGCCGCAGATTCGATTCCAGCGGGTGGCGGACCGAACGACATGAGACTCGCTGACCTCTCTTTTCTGTTCTCGTGCTGTTGCAGGAGTTTCACCTCAAGACGCTATCTGACTTAGAGTGAATCATCCTGCGTCTCTAGCGGGTCCCGGTTCCAGGAACGCGGAACGGGCGAACAGGTCGGCCGAATTTTGGCGCCGGTGGCCGTGTGTTGGCCGTGAGGTATTTCTCAAGGAGCCTTCTACGTGTCGGTGTCCCGTAGTCGACGTGCGATGTCAATGTCCCGCTGAAGCGCGCTGAGCCGGGGCGGCTCCCGGCTTGCGTCGAGGACGACGACATGCAGCTGATCTCCAACCTGAGGTGGTGCGGTGCTGTCATCCCACCAGGAGGGATGCTTCACCTGATCGATAAAACCGGTCTCACCATCGGCGTCGACCTTTGACCCGACGGGGGCCACTGCGACCACGGTGACGTCGAGCTCTTGATGATTCCGGAACGTCATTTCGGTCCTCCGAATATGGAAACCCAGCTGCGGCCATGGGTTAGCTCGTTGAAGCGATCGAGTTTCTCCACTGGAATCTCGAACTCCAGACGTGGCGCTCCGTTGGGGCCATTGTAGTCGTGAATCTTTGCATGCTCGCCGAATTCCTCAAGGAACGACGGATGCATGTCGTACTTGACCATTCCCTTGGCGAAGTTGACGCCCGTCGGTCCGGCGTACTCGGCTGCGACATCCCGTTCGCCAAAGTAGATCTTCCCATCGGAAATGATGCCGCCGCCGATGTCTACTCCAGGCTGGTGGTTGGCCGGATTTGGGCCGTTCGCAAGTTCGTATTCCGCATGGGCTCCCTTAGGGGTCCGGTAGATCGAAATGTAGTCCGGCGCCAGACCCAGGTAGTCCGTCCACGACAGGGGGTTTGACACATAGGTCGACGGGTTGGGTGCTGGCCCGAGCCCGAGGGGGTCGGGGGTGAGGTAGCGGGCAGTCTCTGGGTCGTAATGGCGGAAGTAGTTGTAGTGGAGGCCCGTTTCGGGGTCGTAGTACTGGCCTGGGAAGCGTAGGGGTGTGTAGGTGGTGCTGTTCGTCGACCACGCCGTCGTTCCCCAGAGGGCGCCTCTCGTGCGCCAAGCTATGTCGCCCTGTTCGTCTATGAGTTCGTTCGGGGTGCCGACGAGGTCGGTGACGATGGCGAAGAAGCGGGAGTCGATCTCTTCTTGGGGCGCGTCGGCCGCGGTGATGCGTTCCGTTTGGGTCAGGGGGCGTAGGTCCTGGTGGTCCCAGGTGAGGGTGACCGGGTTGGGGAGGTCGGAAGAAGTTGTGGTCTGTTCGCAGAGGGTGGTGCCGTCCCAGGTGAAGTCCACCCGTTCCACGACCGTTTCGCCGTCGGCGGCCATGCGGAGTTTTGCTGTGCGGCGGCCCAGGGGGTCGTAGGTGTAGCGCCAGCGGGTGCCGTCCGGTGTCGTCACCGACGTGAGGCGGTCCTCGGCGTCCCATTCGTAGCGCCATGTGTCCGGCTTTCTCGACAGCCGGGTCTTCTGGCGGAGGGTGATGCGGCCGAGTGCGTCGTGTTCGTAGCGCACGTTGCCGGCTCGGGTGATGCGGGTGCCCATGTAGGTGCGTGGGCCCGTTGCCTCCTGGCCCGGGTGGTCCGACGGCCAGGACGCCTGGGTCTGGTTGCCTGCCTCGTCGTACGCGTATCGCTCCGTCCAGCCTGCCGCGTGGACTGCCGTCACCCTGCCCGTCGCGTCCAGGTCGAAGCGGCGCTCGCCGTTCAGGTGGTCGGCGATACCGTTGACGTTGCCGTCGGCTCGGTAGGTGTACGCCCGGTGCTGGAGCGTGCGGCCCTGCGCGC
Source organism: Streptomyces puniciscabiei (assembly GCF_006715785.1). Classification (NCBI taxonomy): domain Bacteria; kingdom Bacillati; phylum Actinomycetota; class Actinomycetes; order Kitasatosporales; family Streptomycetaceae; genus Streptomyces; species Streptomyces puniciscabiei. Next base: position 1,576,558 of record NZ_VFNX01000001.1, on the reverse strand, counting down.
CGGTCACCGACTGCGTCGTCAGGCGGCCCAGCGCGTCGAAGGTGTGCTCGAGAGTGATCGTTTCGGCGATGTGACGGGTCAGCTCGCGGCCCGCTTCGTCGTACGTGAAGTCGATCGAACGGCCTGATGCCACCAAGCCGTTACGACGACCTGCCGCGTCGTACGACCAAGTGGAAACCGCGCCGGTTGGGGTGGTGCGGCCCGTGCGGCGGCCCAGGGTGTCGTACGTGTACGTCACCGTGCGGTCGTTGACCGTCTCCGAGACGAGGCGTCCGTGGCGGTCGCGCAGCAAGGTCAGGGTGGTGCCGTCCGGGCCTGTGGCCTGGGCGAGTCGGTCCGTGAAATCGTATGCGTACGTCGTCACCTGGCCTGCCGTGTCCTTGCGGAGCACCTGGCCCAGTTCGTTGCGTTCGAAAGACGTGACCTGGCCGAGGGGGTCGCGGCGGAAGATCAGACGACCCGCGGCGTCGTATTCGTACCTCTGTGTGCGGTCGTCGAAGTCCGTGTCCCTCACCAGGCGGCCTGCCGCGTCGTACTCGTATGTCCACGTCAGGCCCTGCGGGTTGGTGACCTTCGTCAGGCGGAGCTCCGCGTCGTGGGCGAACTCGTAGCGGACGCCGTCCGGGCCCGTGCGGGCCGTCAGCAGGTCGAAGTGGGTGTATTCGAAGCGGGAGACGCCGCCCAGGGGGTCGGTGTGGCTGGTGCAGTTGCCCTCGCCGTCGTACGCCCACGTCTCCGTCGTGCCGTCGGGGGCCGTGCGGCGGGTCAGGTGGCCCTCGAGTGACCATTCCAGGCGGGTTGTCGCGCCGGTGGGGTCGTTGATCGCGGTTGGGCGGCCCAGGGCGTCCCGTTCGTAGCTGGTCACCGCGCCCAGGGGGTCCCTGACCTCCAGCGGGAGGCCCGCGGGGTCGCAGACCAGGCTCGTCGTGTTGCCCAGCGGGTCCGTGACCGACGTCAGGTGGCCGGCCTCGTTGTACGTGAACCGGGTCGTCTGGCCCGCCGGGTCCGTCACCGTCGTGCGGTTGCCCCGGTCGTCGTACGTCTGGCGGATGATCGTGCCGTCCGGGTTCAGCAGCTTCACCGGCAGGCCCAGGGAGTTGTACTCCGCCCGGGCTTCGCGGCCGTCCGGGCGAACCACTCGGGTGACGTTGCCTGCGTCGTCGTACTCGAAGGTCGTCGTGTGGCCCAGCGGGTTCGTCGTGGAGAGCAGGCGGTGGTGGCGGTCGCGGACGTAGCGGGTCGGCGCGCCCAGGGCGTCTGTCTCTGCGACGACCTGCCAGGTGTCGTTGACCAGGTAGTGGCGGGTGCGGCCCTCGCCGGTCGTGGCCGTCGTGGTGCGCAGGCCTGTCGCAGGGTTCGGGCCCTCGTAGGTCAGGCGCAGGGTCATGTGGCCGGCCGAGCCGCCCTCAGCGACACAGCGGTCCTGGTCGTCGTACTCGTAGCTGTAGCTGCGGTCGTTCGTGTCCGTCCAGGAAGTGACCCGGCCTCGCTCGTCGTAGGTGAAACGCAGGGGGAGGCCGGAGGAGTTGAAGACCTCGGTGAGGTTGCCGTCCGTGTACGCGAAGCGTTTCAGTTCCTCGCTTGTCGCGGTCAAGTGGTACGCCGTGACGCGGCCCGCATCCGTGGTGATGCGGACGCCCTGGCCGGAGCCCGCGAACACGCCTACAGGGGTGCCCTCGACGTCGTACTCGAAGGAGATCCAGTTGCCGTTGCGGTCGTCTATCTGTTCCAGGACCGCCAGGCTGTCGCCTCGATCGGCGAAGTGCCGCACCTGGCCGGTGTGCGGGTCGGTGATCGTGTAGCCACCGTCCACCCGGTCCAGGGGGAGGCGTGGGCCGTGGCTCGCCACGGTGGGCACGCCCGGTGCCGGATGCGGGTACGACAGGAGCAGGCCGTCCTCCGTGACGTAGACGACTCCCTCCGCGTCGATCTCCAGGCGCTGGTCCAGCGTTGAGGACCAGGACGGGCCGAACCAGTGGCCCAAGTGGTAGCCCGACTCCACTCGACGGGTCAGGACCAACGGCAGTGCGCCGGGGAGCGAGACGTCCGTCTGCGGCAGGTACATCTTGCCGGTGGCCAGATTGATCGGGTCCGTGCCGCCGCTCTCCGTACTGCTCTCGTCGTGCGAGTGCTGCGCCGGGTCCTCGTTGACCTCGTGCCGGGCTGTCGTTCTGCCCGCGCCCTCCGCCCCGGTCCGGGCCTCGCTCCGTGCCGCTGCTTCCGCCGCCTGTCGGGTCAGTCCCGCTTCCGCCGCGTCCCGCGCCAGACCGAGTTCCATTCCGGCGCCGTCGCCGACGGGGAGCTGGGACAACATGCGGCCTTCGAACTCGGCGGGGTCCTTGCGGGCCTGGTTCCACATGTCCTTCAGGGCCCGGTCGGGGTGCATGTCCGCGGAGACGAGGCCGGCCAGGGTCATGCTCAGGCCTTGGAGGTACTCGGCGGGATGTGTGACGTTGTACGGGTCGGTGGGGTCCACGCTGCGGACGAAGCCGATCAGGCCGGCCGCACCCTTGATCACGCCGCCGCCGAAGTGGACCGCTTCGGTGGTGTCGGCCAGAAGGAGGTCGCCGAAGTCGCTTTCCAGGCGTTGCAGTGGCGGGGGCTCGGCGGGTGCGTGGGCGAGGGCCGCTTTGACCTTGCCCTGGGCTTCGGCGGCGGCGGTGTTGCGCTGCTTGCGGGCCGCGGCGAGTTTGTGGACGGCCTCGGTGATGTCGGCCTTGCCCGGGTCGTGGAACGGGCCGGGTTTGGGGCCCGGGTCCTGCCCTGCTTTCACCTTGGCGTTGTAGGCGTCGACCTTCTTGTTGTAGGCGTCGGTGCCGTCCTTGGAGGCCTTCACACCCTTGTCGTAGAGGGCGATGGCCTCCTTGGCCTGGCCCTGCGCCCACTGGACGGTGTCGGCGTAGGACTCCAGGGCGGCCGAAGCCGTGTGGCAGGCGTCGGCCGCCTGAGCCCACTTGGCCGGGTGGACCCCGAACTTCTTGCGGAAGGCGTCCCCGCCCTCGCCCTGCCAGCCGGAGGAGTCGACCTTCCTCAGGCCCTGGCCGACCTTGTCGAAGGCATCGTGGAACTTCCGCAGGTGTTTGGCGCTCTCGCGGATGCTGTGGGGGCTGCCGTGGAGGAGTTGGCTCGCGTCGTCGCTCTGGCCGAGTTGCTTCTCGCCCGGGGTGGCGCCCAGGTCGGAGGCCAGTCCGTCGCCCCAGTCCTCGACCGCGTTCGCCCAGTCGTGCAGCCCGACGTGGTCGAGGCCTTTGCCGACCTCGTCGGTGACGTAGTCGACGCCTTCACCGAGCTTCTTCTTGCCCTGGTCGTAGAGGTGCTCGGCACCGCCCACGATCGAGTTGGCGACCTTGCCCCACCCCATCAGCCCTCACCGCCCTGCTGCCCGGCGCCCTGGGCGCCGGCCTGTGGAGAGGCGGGGAAGACTGTGTCGACGTACTTGTTCCACTCGGCATCCGAGATACCGGCTGGCCGGACGCCCATGTTCTCGGCTGCCTGCGAGTGCATGAAGTCCCGCCCGTTGGCCATCCAGGCCTGCTTGCTGGTGTCCCACGCCTTGTCGAAGGACTTCTCGCTGTAGTCCGGGTGGGTGTAGGCGTCCGCCGTGCTGTCGGCCCACTGGCCCCAGCTCATCTTCTCGACGTCTGCTTCGGAGGCATGCGGGTTGCCTACCAGCGAGTTCGCACCGACCTTCAACGCGCCGCTGACATACTGATCGGTCTCGTAGTAGGTACCAGCCGCAAGTCCCGTGTCGTGGGCGAAGTTGTTGCCCTCGATGATCAGCGTCCGCACGCCCCACTCCCAGCGGTCGCAGAACGACTGGAACTCGCCGGTCAGCCCCTCGTGCCCCAACTCCATGCCGGACAGGGCGATCTCGTTGAACCCACGCCCGGCGCCGGCCTCGCCGATCATGCCGATGTCCTTCAATTCCGCCAGGGCATCGGTCAGGCCCTTGGCGATCAGCGCCAGACCTTCCGTCTTCAGGTCCTTGCCGCGTTCACCGGTCACCGCGCATCCCCCGTCGCTGTCGCCCGTGCCTCGATGTCCACCGCCACTGCGTCCGGCACGATCCCGCGCACCGGCGGAAACAGCGCGCCCTCATCCTCGGATCCCACATCCAGCGCCACCCCGCACGGCACCCCCACCGCCGGAACCGCCGCATCCAGCAGCCGCGCCCCGAGCCACCGTTGGTACTCCCACTCCCGGCCCGCCTCGCCGCGGGCGAGCGCGAAACGGGCCATGGTGTGCTCGTTGGAGAAGGCGTAGATCCAGCGCACGCCACCGAAGTCGACCGTGAGCAGTCCGTTGTTCTCCGCGTCGAGAGGGACGAGTACGGCAGTTCGGCGGAACTCGCCCAGCAGCAGGGCGAATTCGCGGCGCCGGCGCTCGACAGCATCCAAGGCATCGGTTGAGGTCGCTGCCTGCTCAGGCGAACCCGCTCCCTCGGATGCCTCCGGCCCGGCCGTCTCCTGCTGTTCAGCGTGGGGCAGGTCCACATAGTCGTACAGCCTTGACCTGCGTATTCGCGCCGACTGTTCGGCAGCGCCCCCGTTTTCGAACATGTCTCGGATCATCACATCAGCACATTGCGCATCGCAACGGGGAACGGTGAGGCGCCGGGCGGGACGGCCGAATTCCAACCCCGGCGGGTGGGACTACCGCACGAGCAGGTGCAGCCCCGAGCAGTCGTACCCGCCGGACGGGTCCGGGGCGTACAGCCAGTAGGTGGTCATCAGCAGCGCGAATGCCAGCAGTACGCCCAGCACCGCGGACACCGCCGCGAGGCCGCGGCGTTCGGTCCGGGGGAGGGTGGTGAAGAGCAGCAGGGAGCCCAGGGCGCAGGTGAGGCCGGCCCACGAGGTGAGGTACATGCGGGTCGAGGGGCCCAGGTACCGGCAGTGCTGGAAGGTGTCGGAACTCCAGGCCAGGTGGGCCATCAGCAGTACGGCGGCCGCTGCTGTCTGCAGGGGGACGAGGAGTGCTCTGCGGGTCATACCTCGGACAGCCCCTCGCACAGCCTGCGCAGCACCGCCCCGCAGCGGCGGGCGTACGCGTGCTGCAGGCCCCGGGTCGCCGGGCCGCCGGCCTTCGCGTACCACTTGGCCTGCTTGCTGAAGGCCGCCACCGTCAGCCAGACCGTGCCGTCGCCGGTGCGGTCGACCACGAAGGCCTCCTCGCCGCATTCGGGGTGGCCCTCCAGCGTGCCGTAGGCCCAGCCGGCCCGGCGGGGTTCCTCCACCGTCCAGATGATGCGGCAGGGGGCCTTGATCAGGCCCGCCAGGGTGACCGTGACGTCGGTGCCGGGGGCCGCGCGGTCGGCGGTGGCGGTGATGCCCACGCCCATGGCGCGGTGCATCTCCCAGGTGAGGACTGCCTCGGCCGCCCGGTGGAAGAGCTTCTGGCCCTCGCCGAGGCGGGTGCGGACGAGCATGGGGTGGAAGCCGGGCGGGCAGTACGTCAGGTCGTCGCGGGTCGCGCCGACCGGCTCGTAGGTGAAGGGCGCCGGGGACATGGGTCACAAGGGTAGGGCGGTACCCGGGACGCCCTCCGCCCGGGTACCGCCCGATCACCGAATGCCGTCCGGATCCGGCTAGTTGACGTTGACCGCCGACCAGGCCGCGGCCACCGCCTTGTACTCGGTGCTGCTGGAGCCGTACAGCGCCGCCGCCGCGCTCAGGGTGCCCGTGCGGGCCGCCTTGTAGTTCGTCGTCGACGTGAAGTACGTGGTCAGCGCCTTGTACCAGATCTGCAGCGCCTTGTCCCGGCCGATGCCGGTGACCGTGGAGCCGTTGGAGGTGGGCGAGTTGTACGTCACCCCGTTGATCGTCTTCGAACCGCTGCCCTCCGAGAGGAGGTAGAAGAAGTGGTTCGCGACGCCGGACGAGTAGTGGACGTCCAGGTTGCCGACCGACGAGGACCAGTAGTCGGCGCTGCCGCCGTCCTTGCTGGGCTTGTCCATGTAGCGCAGCGGGGTGCCGTCGCCGTTGATGTTGATCTTCTCGCCGATGAGGTAGTCACCGGGGTCCTTGGCGTTGTTGGCGTAGAACTCCACGCCGGTGCCCATGATGTCGCTGGTGGCCTCGTTCAGGCCGCCGGACTCACCGCTGTAGTCCAGGCCCGCCGTGTTGGCGGTGACACCGTGGCTCATCTCGTGGCCGGCCACGTCCAGCGAGGTCAGCGGGTCGGCGTTGCCCTGGCCGTCGCCGTAGGTCATGCAGAAGCAGCTGTCGTCCCAGAAGGCGTTGACGTACGAGCTGCCGTAGTGGACGCGGGAGTAGGCGCCGACACCGTCGTTCTTGATGCCGCTGCGGCCGAACGTGGACTTGTAGAAGTCCCAGGTCTCCTGCGCGCCGTAGGCGGCGTCGGCGGCCGCGGTCTGGTCGGAGGAGGAGGTGGAGGCGGTGCCGGTGCCGAAGGTGTTGGTCGAGTTGCTGACCAGCGTGCCCTTGCCGGACGTCTTGCGGGCCAGGTTGTAGGTCTTGTGGCTGCCGCGCGTGGCGTCGGTCAGGTTGTACGACGAGCCCGACTGCGTGGTGGTGAGGCTGACGGTGCCGGAGTACAGGGTCTTTCCGGTGCCGGTCGCGTTCTCGATGCCCTGGTACTCGAACAGCTTCTTGCCGGTGGCGGCGTCGGTGATGACGTGCAGCTGGTTCGGGGTGCCGTCGTCCTGCAGGCCGCCGACGATCGTCTCGTAGGCGAGGACGGGCTTGCCGGAACCGGCCCAGATCACCTTGCGCGCGCCGTCCGCGGTGGACTTGGCGGAGCCGAGGGTCTTGGCGGCGGACACCGCCTGCTTCTCGGCCTTGGCGGCGGTGATCTGCGGCTTGAGCGAGGCCACCTTGATGGCCGCCTGGTTCGCCTTGGTGACGCCCTCGGTCCTGCCCGACTTGGCCGTGTGGACGACCAGGTCGCCGCCGAGCACCGGCAGGCCGGCGTAGGTGCGCTCGTAACGGGTGTGGACGGTGCCGTCGACGTCCTTGACGACGTCCTTGACGACCAGCTTCTCCTTGGCGCCGAGGCCGAGTTGCTGCGCCGTGCGGTCGGCGTCGGCCTGCGCCTTCTGTATCAGGGAGACACGGGCCGAGTCGGACAGCGCGGCGGGGGCGGCGGCGAGGGTCGCGCCGCTCTTGCCGGCGCCGGCCGCGGTGGCGGTCGTGGTCAGACCCGTGGAGAGCAGGGCTCCGGCGGCGACGGCGGTGGCGATGGCCAGGGTGGCGCGCTTGTGACGCGTGTAGCGGGGGGTCACGCAAGCTCCTTCTCGTGGGGAGTCCGGTCAGCGTGGGGTTACTGGCCGGAGAGGTGGGGTGAAGCTCTGCGGCGGGTGAAGGAAGGGTGACATCAGGGGCGCGTACATGTCAGGTCCCTGAAGTGATGTTGGCCGGAAAGCGACTGTCCGGGAAACATTTCAGGGGTGTTAACCGGTGCCGTCCGAGGGTGCCGGACCCTCGGACGGACCCCAGTTCCCGGGCTTTTGGCCGTCGGTTTACGGGAACGTCAGCTTCCAGCCGTTGATCGTTCCGGTGTCGTAGGTGGCCTGATCCTGCACCCTCAGCGTCCAGGTTCCGTTGGCCGGTTCGGCGGAGGCGTTGACCGTGAAGGTCTGCTTCACGTTGTCCGCCGAGTCCGAGGAGCTGAAGTTCTTCAGGCGGTAGGCGGTGCCCGAGGGGCCGACGAGGTCGATCACCAGGTCCCCCCGCCAGGTGTGCGTGATGTCGACGTACACCTGGAGGTTGCCCGGCGCGTTTCCGCTCCTGCCGGAGACCGTGATGCCGGAGGTGACGGCCGGCCCGTTGTCCGGGATGGCGACGGAGGTGTTGCTCTCGTACGTCGTGCCGCCGCCCCCGCCACCGCCGCCGTCGGAGCGCGACCCGACCGCCACGGCCGCCCAGGCGTCCTGCACCGCCTTGTACTCGGTGCTGGAGGTGCCGTACAGCTCGCCGGCCGCCGCGAGGGTGCCGGTGCGGGCGTCCGCGTAGTTGGTGGTGGAGGTGAACTTGGTGGTGAGCGCCTTGTACCAGATCTGCAGGGCCTTGTCCCGGCCGATGCCGGTGACCGGAAGCCCGTCCGCGGTCGGCGAGTCGTAGCTGACGCCGTTGATCACCTTGGCGCCGCTGCCCTCGCTCAGCAGGTAGAAGAAGTGGTTGGCGACGCCGGACGAGTAGTGGACGTCCAGGTTGCCGACCGACGAGGACCAGTAGTCGGCGGAGCCGCCGTCCTTGCTGGGCTTGTCCATGTAGCGCAGCGGGGTGCCGTCGCCGTTGATGTTGATCTTCTCGCCGATGAGGTAGTCACCGGGGTCCTTGGCGTTGTTGGCGTAGAACTCCACGCCGGTGCCCATGATGTCGCTGGTGGCCTCGTTCAGGCCGCCGGACTCACCGCTGTAGTCCAGGCCCGCGGTGTTGGCGGTGACACCGTGGCTCATCTCGTGGCCGGCCACGTCGAGCGAGGTCAGCGGGTCGTTGTTGTTCGAGCCGTCGCCATAGGTCATGCAGAAGCAGCTGTCGTCCCAGAAGGCGTTGACGTAGTTGCTGCTGTAATGGACGCGGCTGTAGGCCGCGACCCCGTCGTTGCGGATGCCGCTGCGGCCGAAGGTGTTCTTGTAGAAGTCCCAGGTCTCCTGCGCCCCGTAGTGCGCGTCGGCGCCCGCGGTGGCCGCGTTGGACGTGCTGCCGTTGCCCCAGGTGTCGTTGCTCTGCGAGAACAGCGTCCCGGTGCCCGAGGTGCCGTGGTTCAGGTTGTACGTCTTGTGGCCGCCGCGCGCCCCGTCGGTCAGCGTGTACGTCGAGCCCGACTGGGTCGTGGTGAGCTGCACCTGCCCGCTGTACTGGGTGTTGCCGACGCCGGTCTCGATGCCCTGGTACTCGTAGAGCTTCTTGCCGGTGGTGGCGTCGGTGATGACGTGCAGCCGGCTGGGGGTGCCGTCGTCCTGGAGGCCGCCGACGACCGTCTCGTAGGCGAGGACGGGCCTTCCGGTCGCCGCCCAGATCACCTTGCGGACGGTGTCCGCGGCGGACCTCGTCCCGCCCCGGGCCCTGGCGCGCTGTACGGCCTGCTTCTCGGCGGTGGCCTTCGACACGGCCGGGGTGAGAGCGGCGACCTTCACGGAGGCTCGGGTGGCCTTGATGACGTCCATGGTCTTTCCGGACTTGTCGCTGTCCACGACCAGGTCGCCGCCGAGCACCGGCAGGCCGGCGTAGGTGCGCTCGTAGCGGGTGTGCAGGGTGCCGTCGGCGTCCTTGACGACGTCCTTGACGACCAGCTTCTCCTGGGCGCCGAGGCCGAGGGACCGGGCGGTGGCGGCCTTGGTGGCGTCGGCGTGGCGTATCAGCTCGACGCGCTGCGAGGGGGTGAGCCGCACGGCCACATGGGCCTTGTCGGTCTTTCCGGGCCCGGGCTTCGCCGGTGCGGCGCTGGCCGCGCCCGACTGGACGGCGGCGGCGATCAGGGCGGCGACGCCGGCGAGGGCGACGGTGGCGGTGCGCCGGTGGGACGCGTGGGGGGTGCGTCTGCGAGAGGAACTGCTTCTCAACACTGACTCCTTCTGCGTGACCGCGGGTCGCGCGGCCGGGGAGACCGGACGGTGGGTTGGGGCGTCCGGGCAGAACAGGGCGGTACGCGGAACCACGTGCAGGCCGGCTCACACGAAGCAGACGTGATGGTGGGGTTGCTGTGAGTCGGCCTGGGAAGAGTGACAGGGGATCACCATTCCTGTCAGGACCGCGTCATAAAGTTGGCCGGAAATGGTCCGTTGACCGGATGTTCATGTTCGATATACGGATCCGGTCACCAGGGCAGGGGACAGGGGGGCTCGGCGGTACCCGCAACGCCCTTACCCGACAAGGGAGTTGGGAGCCTCGCCGGTATCCCCGTGCCAGGTCCGCCACAGGTTCGCGTAGGCGCCGCCGGCCGTCACCAGGTCCTCGTGGGTGCCCAGTTCCGTCAGACGGCCGTCCTCCATGACCGCCACCCGGTCGGCGTCGTGGGCGGTGTGGAGCCGGTGTGCGATGGCGATGACCGTACGGCCCTGGAGGACGGCGGCGAGGGCGTGTTCGGCGTGCCGGGCCGTCGTGGGGTCCAGCAGCGCGGTCGCCTCGTCCAGGATCAGCGTGTGCGGGTCGGCCAGCACCACCCGCGCCAGGGCGAGTTGCTGCGCCTGGGAGCCGTCGGTTGCGCGGCCGCCCGCGCCCAGCCGGGTGCCGAGGCCGTCCGGCAGGGCCCGGACCCAGTCGTCGGCCCCGACCGTCGCGAGCGCCGCCCACAGCTCCTCGTCCGTGGCCTCCGGCTCGGCGATCAGCAGGTTGTCGCGGACCGTGCCGTGGAACACATGGTGTTCCTGTGTCACCAGGACCACCTGGCGGCGCAGCAGCTCCGGCGCCAGCTCGGCCACCGGCACCCCGCCCACCGTCACCTCGCCCGTGCCGGGCCGGTCGATGCCCGCGAGGAGCCGGCTGAGGGTCGTCTTCCCGGCGCCGGAGGGGCCCACCACCGCCAGCCGCTCCCCGGACCGTACCGTCAGGTCCACCCCGCGCAGCACCTCGCCGCCGCGCTCGTAGGCGTACCGGACCCCGCGCACGTCGATCCGGTCGTCCGCCGGAACCGGGGACCCGGCCGGACTCTCCCCGCGCGGGGCCTGCGCCAGCCCCTCCACGCGGGCGAACGAGGCGCTGCTGCTCTGCAGTTGCTCCACGCGCATCAGGATCTGGTCCAGCGGCTCGGTGAACTGCCGCAGGTACAGTGCCGCCGCCACCACCGCGCCGACGCCGACCGCGCCCCGCTGGTGCAGCCAGCCGCCGAGCAGCAGTACGCCCACCACGGGCACGGTGTACGTCACCTCGACCGCCGGGAAGAACATCGTGCGCAGGAACAGCGTGTACAGACGGGTACGGCGGGCCTCCTCCAGCGCGTCCCGGCTCGCCGCCACCCGTCGCCCCCGCAGCCCGAAGGCCTCGACCGTCCGGGCGCCGGCCGCCGTCGAGGCGATGATCTCCGCGACCTGGGAGGTGGCCGCGCCCTCGGCGAGATAGCCGTCCCGGGCCCGCCGCAGATACCAGCGCAGCGCCAGCCAGATCGGGGTCAGCCCGAGCAGCCCGAACGCCCCCAGCAGCGGGTCGAGCGCGAACACCGCCACCAGGACGAACAGTGCCTGCACGGCGCTGACCAGCAGCTCCGGGCCGACGTCCCGCAGGGTGGTGCCGACGATCGCCACGTCCGCCGTGCCGCGCGCGGTCAGATCGCCGGTGCCGGCCCGCTCCACCACGGACGCCGGCAGCGCCAGCACCCGCTCGACGTACTCCTCGCGCACCCGGGCCAGCGTCCGCTCCCCGAACCGGTACCCGACGTAACGCGCCCAGCGGGCCAGCAGCAGCTGGGCCAGCGCGCACACCAGGATCCACGGCGCGAGCCGGTCCACCGCGCCGGTCCCCTGCCCGCCCCGCACCTCGTCCACGATCCGCCCGACCAACCACGGCCCGACCAGCCCGGCCCCCGCCGCCAGCGTGTTCAGCAGCAGCGCGGCGGCGAACGCCCGCCCGTCGGCCCGCACCAGCCGCAGCGCGGCCCGCCGCACCCGGGCCGGCCCTGCCACCGGCAGCAGCCCCTCACCCACCGTCACCGTACGCCCCCTTGGGCTTCGTGGCGCGCGGGCACCGGACCGCCGGGGTGTAGGCCGGCCACCGTCGCTGCGGCCCCGGGCCCTGCCTCACCGTACGACCCCTCGGGCATCGCGGCGTGTGGCCTCCCGGCCGCTGGGGCGTCGGCCGGCCGCCGTCGCTGCGGCGCCTTGCCCGCCGTCACCGTACGACCCCTTGGGCTTCGTGGCGCGCGGGCACCGGACTGCTGGGGCGTAGGCCGGCCGCCGTCGCTGCGGCGCCTTGCCCGCCGTCACCGTACGACCCCTTGGGCTTCGTGGCGCGCGGGCACCGGACTGCTGGGGCGTAGGCCGGCCGCCGTCGCTGCGGCGCCTTGCCCGCCGTGACTGTACGACCCTTTGGGCTTCGTGGCGCGCGGGCACCGGACTGCTGGGGTGTAGGTCGGCCGCCGTCGCTGCGGCGCCTTGCCCGCCGTCACCGTACGACCCCCTGGGCATCGCGGCGCGCGGGTGCCAGGCCGCCCGGGCGCCGGTCGGCCGCCGGTGGCGCCATACCTCGCATGCCGCTGCCCCGGGTGCCCCGCGACCCGCACCCTTGGCGCGCGGCCGCCCATCCCGTCCCGTGCCCCCGTCACCGTACGGCTCCTTCCGTGTCCCGGGCGACGAGTGCCCGATACCCCGGCTCCGCCCCGAGCAGCCGCCGGTGGGGACCGCTCGCCGCGACCTTGCCGTCGACCAGGAAGACGACCGTGTCCGCGTGGTCCAGCACCAGCGGCGAGGTCGACGTCACCAGCGTCGTACGGCCCTCCCGCGCCTCGCGCAGCCGCCGGGCGACCGTCGCCTCGGTGTGCGCGTCCAGCGCCGAGGTCGGCTCGAGCGCGAGCAGCACCTCGGGGTCGGCCAGCAACGCCCTTACCAGCCGCATCCGTTGCCGCTGCCCGCCCGACAGGCTGCGGCCCTGCCCGGACACCGGCGAGTCCGTGCCCTCCGGCAGCCCGCGTACGACGTCCTCGGCGGCCGCCGCGTACAGCGCCCGGCCGAGCTCGGCCTCGTCGGCGGGGTGCCCGGCGGCCACGACCTCGCGCAGCGGCCCCGCGAACAGGTCGGCCTCGTTGTCCGCGACCAGGATCCGCCCGCGCACGTCCGCCAGCGGGACCGCGTCCAGCCGTACCCCGCCCCAGGTGGCGTCGGTCGGCCCGAAGCGGCCGAGCCGGTCCACCACGGCGGCGGCCTCGGCGGGCCGGGCGGCGGCCAGCGCCGTCAGCCGGCCCGGCACCACCCGCACTCCCGACGCCGGATCGTGCAGCTCGGCCGGTTCCTCGGGCGCCCGCAGCGTGCCCTCGTCCGGCTCCGGCTCCAGCCGCAGCAGCCGTACCACTCGGCGCGCGGCCACCACACCCCGGTTCAGGTCGTAGGCCATCTGCACGAAGAACGCCACCGGCCCGATCAGCACGGCCACATAGCCGTACACCGCCACCAACTCGCCGACGGTGATGGATCCCTGGGCCGCGAGCCGTGCCGCGAGCCAGGTCACCACGGCCAGGAACAGGGTGGGCAGGCCCACGCCGAGCGCCTGCACCCAGCTGGCCACCGCGCCCACCCGGTAGCCCTGTGCGCGCAGCCGCCGCGAGTCCTGCCGGAAGGCGTCCGCGAACAGTCCCTTGCCGCCGAGGCCGTTGAGGACGCGCAGCCCGCCCGCGAGGTCGCCGATGCGCGCGGTCAGCACACCCTGCCGCTCCCGGTAGGTGCTCTCCGCGCCCTGCAGCCGCAGCGTCAGCGGCCCGGTGACCAGCGCGATCACCGGCAGCCCGAGCAGCACGACGGCGGCGAGCGGTGCCGAGACCGCCAGCAGCAGCCCGGCCACGACCACATACACCACGGCCGAGCCGACGCCCGGACCGACCACCGTCAGCGCCTGCGCGACGGTCGTCACGTCGCCGACTCCGATCGTCACCACCTCACCGGCCCCCGCCCGGCGCGGCAGCGCGGCCCCGAGCCGCACCACATGGCCCACGACCACCTTCACCGTGCGGAAGTTGGCGTCCATGCGCACCCGGGTCATCGTGCGGTGCCGCATGATGCTCAGCCAGGCGTTGACCGACCCGACCGCGAACATCACCCCGCTCCACGCGGCCAGCACCCCCAGCCGACCCGGCACCAGCCCCTCGTCCACGGCCCGCGCCATCAGATACGGCTGCGCGGCCATCAGCACCATCCACGCACTGCCCAGCAGCGCCCCGGCCGCCGACCGCCCCGGCTGACGCAGCACCAGCCACCACAGGTAGCGCCAGCCGCCGCGGGTGTCCGGGGTGCCCGGATCCTCGTACGCGTCGATCATCCGTCCCCCGATCGGCTCGCCCTCGCCGGACATCTCGAAGGTATCCAGGGTGGCGGCGACCGCTCCATCGAATAAAGAGGCCGTTCGGGCGGCGGTGGCGGGTACGGCGGAGGGCCGGTTCCTCCCGGGGGAGGCACCGGCCCTCGCGTGCGGCGATCGCTCAGCTCAGGCCGAGGCTGGACAGGGCGGTCGTCCAGTCGGTCATGATGGCGTCCTGCGCGTCGGCGAGGCTGACGTCACCGGCGCAGACGGCCTTCTTCAGCTTGTTCTCGACGGTGTCCTTGTTCGCGGAGGTCTCGTCGCCGTAGTGCGGCTCGGGCCAGAGGTTCTCCTCGCTCCTCGGGGCGCCGCCGAGTTCGAGCGGGACGAAGTGGTCCTCCTCGTAGTCCGAGAGGCTGGTGTCGGAGTAGCCGTACTCGGCGATCTGCTTCTTCTTCAGCGCGGTGGTGTAGGAGCTGGGGGGCCGTACGGTCGAGGTCCAGCCGGAGACGCAGATGGTCGAGCCGATGGTGTCCTGGGTGACGTCGGGGTTGAGGGCCCCGGGCGTGCAGACCGGGTCGGGCAGGGGGAGGTAGCTCTGGCTGCAGCCGGCGGCGTGGGCGGAACCGGTGGTGACGGTGAGGCCCGCTGCGGCGAGGGCGAGGGAGGAGAGGGCGGTCACCAGGGGGCGCGGTATTCGGGACATGTGGGGGTCTCCCGGTGCGGTGCCCGGCAGAAGTCCGGGCGGTCGTGAGCATGACAGCACCGGGGTCGTCTATGCGAGTAGACCTCTTTGCCCGAACGAGAGCCGCTTTGGTTGAACGTTTATTCACGCGAGAGCAGCGCGCGGCCAGGCCTTGACGCGGCCTTGGCGTGGAGCCCGACGAGGAGGGTGGGACAGGCGCCGACGGGGTCGTGATCGCTCGTCAACTACCCACCGTATCCCGCGTGAACACCCGCTGAACTACGCCAGACTGTCCCGCCATGCCCGGTGCAGATCCGCGAACCGGCCCGTGCCGCCGGTCAGTTCCGCCGGAGGGCCGTCCTCGACGATCCGGCCGTGCTCCATCACCAGCACCCGGTCCGCGATCTCCACGGTCGACAGCCGGTGCGCGATCACCACCGCCGTACGGCCCCGCAGCACCGTCGACATCGCCCGCTGCACGGCCCGCTCGCCCGGGATGTCCAGCGAACTGGTCGCCTCGTCCAGGATCAGCACCGCCGGGTCGGCGAGCAACGCGCGGGCGAAGGCGACCAGTTGGCGCTGCCCGGCCGAGATGCGCCCGCCGCGCTTGCGGACGTCGGTGTCGTAGCCGTCGGGCAGGGCGCTGATGAACTCGTGCGCGCCGATCGCCTTCGCCGCCCGCTCGATCTCCTCCCGGGTGGCGTCGGGCCGGCCGATGGCGATGTTGTCGGCGACCGTGCCCGAGAACAGGAAGGCCTCCTGGGTCACCATCACCACCCCGCGCCGCAGTTCCGGCACGGGCAGCTCGCGCAGATCCACGCCGTCCAGCAGCACGCGGCCGTCGGAGGGGTCGTAGAAGCGGGCGAGCAGCTTGGCGAGCGTGGACTTGCCGGCACCCGTGGAACCGACCACGGCGACCGTCTGCCCGGCCGGCAGGGTCAGATCGAAGCGGGGCAGGACCTCGCCGCCGGTGCGGTAACCGAACCGGACCCGGTCGAAGACGACCTCGCGGCCCGGGAAGTCCCCCTTCAGCGGCGGGAGTTCACGAGGGACCGCCGGCTCCGGCACGGACGGGGTCTGGGCCAGCAGCCCGGCGACCTTCTCCAGGGAGGCGGCGGCCGACTGGTAGGAGTTCAGGAACATCCCCAGCCGGTCGATCGGGTCGTACAGCCGGCGCAGGTACAGCACCGCCGCCGCCAGCACACCCAGCTCCAGCGAGCCGGACGCCACCCGGTAGGCGCCCCACAGCACGATCCCCGCGACCGCCGTGTTCGCCACCAGCCGGGAGCCGACCACATAGCGGGCCATCTCCAGCAGCGCGTCCCCGTTGGTCCGCTCGTGCCGCCGGTTGAGCACGGCGAACTCGGCGTCGTTGGCCGCCTCCCGGCGGAAGGCGCGCACCGGACGGATGCCGTTCATCGTCTCCACGAACTTCACGATCACCGCCGCGATCGCCGTCGACCGCGCCCGGTACACCCGTCCCGCCCGCCGCTGGTAGAGCCGGACGAGCAGGTACAGCGGCACGAACGAGGCCACCGCGACGG
Organism: Streptomyces puniciscabiei; assembly: GCF_006715785.1. Taxonomy (NCBI): domain Bacteria; kingdom Bacillati; phylum Actinomycetota; class Actinomycetes; order Kitasatosporales; family Streptomycetaceae; genus Streptomyces; species Streptomyces puniciscabiei. The sequence continues at coordinate 1,560,428 of NZ_VFNX01000001.1, read as the reverse complement.
CGCCGAGGCCGAGATCCAGCCACAGCAGCATCGCCGAGATGTAGACGAAGGACAGCACGACGGTCACCAGCTCCTGCAGGCCGTCGTTGAGGAGTTCGCGGAGCGACTCCACGTCCGTGGTGGAGCGGGAGATCAGCCGTCCGGACGTGTACCGCTCGTGGAAGTCGATGCTCAGCGCCTGCGCGTGCCGGAAGATCCGGCCCCGCAGATCCAGCAGCACGTCCTGGCTGACCCGGGCGGAGGCCTCGATGAACGCGGACTGCAGCAGACCGGAGGCGAGGGCGCACAGCAGATAGCCGACGGCGACCGCGACCAGCGGGCCGTGCCGGTGGTCCCGGAACGCCGGTACGGCGCTGTCGATGGCGTACGCCACCAGCAACGGGCCCAGCTGCACCGCCGCCTGCTGGAGGAGGAGCAGGAGGGTGGTGACGGTCACCCGGGCTCTCATCGGCGCGAGCAGGGAGCGCAGCAGGGCGGCCGTGGCGCCGGGCGGGGCGGGCAGGACGTCCCGGTCGAAGACGTCGCCGTCACCGGCGTCGCCCTCCCGGTGCGGGCCGGGGAGTTCGTCGTCCTCGGCGGTGGGCGTGGAGGCGGTCGTGGTGGTCAACGGGAGTCCTCCTCGTCCCCGGAAGCGTCGCCGGAAGCGTCGCCGGAAGCGTCGCCGGAAGCGTCGCCGGAAGCGTCCCCGGAAGCGTCGCCGGAATCGTCCCCGGACATCAGATGCGCGTACTCGGCGTTGGTGCGCAGCAGTTCGTGATGGGTGCCCACGGCGGCGATCCGGCCGCCCGAGAGCAGGGCGACGCGGTCGGCGAGCAGCACCGTCGACGGGCGGTGGGCCACGATCAGCGCGGTGGTGTCGGCGAGGACCTGCCGCAGCGCGGCCTCCACGGCGGCCTCCGTGTGCACGTCCAGGGCGGACAGCGGGTCGTCCAGCACCAGGAACTCCGGTCTGCCGACCACCGCTCGGGCCAGCGCGAGGCGCTGCCGCTGGCCGCCGGAGAGGCTGAGGCCCTGTTCGCCGACGCGGGTGTCCGTGCCCTGGGGGAGGGCGTGCGCGAAGTCCGCCTGCGCGACGGCGAGCGCCCGGTCGAGCTCAGGCTTGCCGGCGCCGTCCGGAGCGCCCATCAGCACGTTCTCGCCGACACTCGTGGAGAACAGCGTGGGCTCCTCGAAGGCGACGGCGACCTTGGCGCGCAGCTCCTCGCGGCGCATCGCGTTGATGTCCACGCCGTTGAGCGTGATGCGGCCCGAGGTGACCTCGTGCAGGCGGGGGACGAGGGCGGTGAGCGTGGTCTTCCCGCTGCCGGTGGCTCCGACCAGGGCCATGGACTCGCCGGGGCGGACGTGGAGGTCGATGTCGTGGAGGAGGGGCGGGGAGTCTGGGGGTGCGTCGGGGTAGCGGAACGAGACGCCCTCGAACCGAAGTCCCGCCGTGCCTCGTGGCGTCGGGTCGTGCGAGCCGCCCCCGGCCCCCGCGTCCTCCGGTACCTCGTCCATCACCTCGAAGTACCGTTCCGTCGCCGTCGCCGCCTCCTGGCTCATCGCCAGCAGGAAGCCGATGGAGTCGACCGGCCAGCGCAGGGCGAGCGCGGTGCTCAGGAAGGCGACCAGCGTGCCCGCCGACAGGCCGCCGTCGGCCACCCGGATCGCGCCCAGCACCAGTGCCGCACCGATGGCCAGTTCGGGAAGGGTCACGATGACACCCCAGATGACCGCCAGCAGCCGGGCCTTGCGCAGTTCCGTGCCGCGCAGGGTGACCGCCAGCTCGCGGAACGCCCGTGCCTGGCTGCGGTGCCGGCCGAAGCCCTTGATGATGCGGATGCCGAGCACGCTCTCCTCGACCACCGTCGTGAGGTCGCCGACCTGGTCCTGCGCGCGCCGCGCCACCAGGGCGTACCGCCGCTCGAAGACCACGCAGGTCCACATGACGGGGATCGCGGGACCGAGGATGACCAGGCCCAGCACCCAGTCCTGCATCAGCATGATCACCACGCCGACGAGGATCGTGACGCCGTTGACCAGCAGGAACGTCAGCGGGAAGGCGAGGAACATACGCAGCAGCATCAGGTCGGTCGTGCCCCGCGACAGCAACTGGCCCGAGGCCCAGCGGTCGTGGAAGGCGACGGGCAGCCGCTGCAGATGGCCGTACAGCCCCGCCCGCATCTCCGCCTCCACGTGCGACAGGGGTCGGGCCACCAGCCAGCGCCGTACACCGAACAGGACCGCCTCGGCGATTCCGAGCAGGAGCAGGTACAGCGCCCCGAGCCAGACTCCCGCCGGGTCATGGTCGGCGACCGGCCCGTCCACGAGCCACTTCAGGACGAGCGGGATCACCAGCCCGGTGCAGGAGGCGACGACCGCGACGAACGCGGCCGTGAACAGCCGCGCCCGCACGGGGCGGACGTACGGCCACAGGCGCAGCAGCGTGCGTACGGCGGAACGGTCGGTCTCGGTGGTTGCACGTGTCGTGGGCATCACTGGCGAGCGTACGGACCGGCACTGACAACGCCCACCGAGTTTTGGCCGGACCCAGGTCCGTCGCTGGTCCTACGACCTGCGTGTTCGACGCCTCGGACACCGCATCCGCACGACGGGTCGTAGACCCGCGTCAACCGATCGGACGATGCCGCTTCGAGCGGGGCGGCCGATGTGCCGGGCCCCGCCCGCCCGGGATGCTCGGGGCATGCCATCCGTCATCGAAGTCACCGATCTGCGCAAGTCGTACGGCGGCCGGGCCGTCGTCGACGGCGTCTCCTTCGCCGTCGAGGAGGGCGAGATCTTCGGGATCCTCGGCCCGAACGGCGCCGGCAAGACCACCACCGTGGAGTGCGTCGAGGGGCTGCGGGTCCCCGACGGCGGCCGGGTCCGGGTCGCCGGCCTGGATCCCGTCGCCGACCACGACGAGGTCGCCCGGATTCTCGGCGCCCAGCTCCAGCAGAGCGAGCTGCAGCCCAAGCTGACCGTGCGCGAGGCGCTGGAGCTGTACGCCTCCTTCCACCCCGACGCGGCCGACTGGCGGCCGCTCGCCGAACGCCTCGGCCTCACCGCCAAGCTCGGCACCCGGTTCGCCAGGCTGTCCGGCGGGCAGCGGCAGCGGCTGTTCATCGCGCTGGCCCTCGTCGGCAACCCGCGCGTCGTCGTGCTGGACGAGCTGACCACCGGCCTGGACCCGCGGGCCCGCCGCGACACCTGGCAGCTGATCGAGGACGTCCGCGCGAGCGGCGTCACCGTGCTGCTCGTCACCCACTTCATGGAGGAGGCGCAGCGGCTGTGCGACCGGATCGCGGTGATCGACAAGGGCCGGGTGGCCGCCCTGGACACCCCGGCCGGGCTCATCCGCCGGTCGGCGGGCGCCACCGTCATCAGCTTCACCCCGTCGGCCCCGCTGGACGACGACGACCTCGCCGCCCTCCCGGCCATCGCCTCCATCGAGCGCAAGGACGGCCGGATCACGCTCTCCGGCACCGACGAGACCGTGAACGCGGTCATCACCCTGCTCGCCCGGCACCGCGTCACCGCCCATCAGCTGCGGGTGCTGGACGCCACCCTCGACGACGCGTTCCTGGACCTGACCGAGGACCGGACCGACCGGACCGGCGACCACACCGAGGAGGCCGCGGCATGAACACCGCCGTCCTGCGCACCGAGTTCCGGCTGTTCCGCCGGGAACCCGGCGCCGTCTTCTGGATCTTCCTCTTCCCGACGCTGCTCCTGGTGATCCTCGGCTCGATCCCGTCGTTCCGGCACGCCGACAAGGCCCTGGGCGGGCTGCGGCCGGTCGACGCCTATGTGCCCATCGCCGTACTGATCGCCCTGATCATGTCCGGGGTGCAGTCGCTGCCCCAGGTGCTGACCGGCCACCGGGAGCGGGGCATCCTGCGCCGGATGCGGCTCACCCCCGTACGACCCTCCGCCCTGCTGTCCGCGCAGATGGTCGTGCAGGGCACGGTGGCGCTGGCCTCGGCGCTGCTCGCGCTCGCCGTCGGCCGGCTCGCCTTCCACGTACGGCTGCCCGAGCAGGCGGCCGGCTATCTGCTGGCGCTGCTCCTCGCGACCGCCGCGGCCCTCGCCCTCGGATCCGTCGTCTCCGCGGTGTCCCGCACCACGAAGATCGCCGGCGCGATCGGCTCGGCGGTGTTCTTCCCGATGATGTTCTGCGCGGGTCTGTGGCTGCCGGTGCAGGAGATGCCGCACACGCTGGCCCGGGTGGTCGGCCTGACCCCGTTCGGCGCGGCGGCCCGTGCCCTGAACGAGGCCGCGGCCGGGCACTGGCCCGGCTGGACGCACGTGGGCGTGCTCGCGGCCTGGACGGTGCTGCTCACGGCGGGGGCGGCCCGCTGGTTCCGCTGGGAGTGAGCGAACCGTGCCGGACACTGGTGCCATGACGAACACCGTGCGGCAGGAGCCCCGGGCCTCCTTCGACGGTTGGGGGCCCTACGCGCTGCTGGTCGTCGGTGTCCTCGCGGGCGCCCTCTCCGCTCGCCCGGTCGGCATGGGCCGGTCCGCGATGGCCGCCTCGGCGGCAATGCTGGCCGCGGGTGCCGTCCTGCAGGTGTGCTGGGGAAGGGTGAAGCGGAGGCAGCCGGGTCCGAGCCGGGCCGGTGCCTGCTTCTACTTCCTGCGCTGGGCCCTCGGGTTCGCGCTGACGTGGCTCAACCCGTTCTTCGCCTTCTACGCCGTGACCGGCTACTACACCGCCGCCCGGGAGCTGCCCGGCCGGCTGGTGCTACCGGGTCTCTTCCTGACCGCGGTCACCGTGGCCGGCAGCGAGATGGGCGGCATGCCGCCGCACGGGCCGGTCATGTGGGTGGGGTTCTTCCTGACCCTGGGCGTCAACATGGGACTGGTCAGTCTGTTCACCCGGTACGCCCAGCAGGAGCAGGCCCGTGCCGTCGTCCAGGCCGACACCATCGCCGAACTGGAGCGCACCAACACCGCGTTGCAGCAGGCCCTGGACGAGAACGCGGCGCTGCACGCCCAGCTCCTGCTCCAGGCGCGGGAGGCCGGGGTCGCCGACGAGCGCCGCCGGCTCGCCGCCGAGATCCACGACACCATCGCCCAGGGCCTGACCGGGATCATCGCCCAGCTCCAGGTGGTGGCCAACGCCCCCGACCTGGTCACCGCCCGCACCCACCTGGAGCGCGCCTCCGCGCTCGCCCGGCACAGCCTCGGCGAGGCCCGCCGCTCGGTGCACAACCTGGCCCCGGTCGCCCTCGCCGCCGACGGGCTGCCGGAGGCGCTGAAGAAGACGGTCGCCGAATGGGGCCAACGCACCGGAGTGCGAGCCGAGTTCACGGTCACCGGAACCACCGAGCAGCTGCACGACGAGGTCTCGGCGACCCTGCTGCGCATCGCCCAGGAGGCCCTGTCCAACGCGGGCCGGCACGCCCGGCCGGCCCGGGTCGGGGTGACCCTGTCCTTCATGGGCGACGAGGTCACCCTCGACATCCGCGACGACGGCACCGGCTTCGACCCGGCCGCCGTACCGGAGCGCAGCCGCAGCGGCGGCTTCGGCCTGCCGGGGATGCGGGCCCGCGCCGAGCGCATCGCCGGCTCCCTCACGGTCGAGTCGGAGCCGGGCAACGGCACGGCGGTGTCGGCTCGCGTACCCTTGGTCCGCGATGACCGCTGAGCCCGCCATCACCCTCCTGATCGTCGACGACCACCCGGTGGTCCGCGACGGCCTGCGCGGCATGTTCGAGTCGGCCCCGGGCTTCCGGGTGCTCGGGGAGGCGGCGAACGGCGCCGAAGCGGTGGCCCGGACCGCGGCCCTGGACCCGGACGTGGTCCTGATGGACCTGCGGATGCCCGGCGGCTCCGGCGTGGACGCGATCCGCGAGCTGACCCGCCGGGGCGCCCGCGCGAAGGTCCTGGTCCTCACCACCTACGACACCGACTCCGACACCCTGCCCGCGATCGAGGCGGGCGCGACCGGCTACCTCCTCAAGGACGCCCCGCGCGACGAGCTGTTCACCGCCGTCCGCGCCGCCGCCGAGGGCCGTACGGTCCTCTCCCCGGCCGTGGCCTCCCGCCTGGTCCACGCGGTCCGCACCCCGCGCGGGGCCGACGCCGAGCCGCTGTCGGCCCGTGAGCGCGAGGTGCTGGCCCTGGTCGCCAAGGGCGCGTCGAACCGCGAGATCGCCCGTGAACTGTTCATCAGCGAGGCGACCGTGAAGACCCATCTGACCCACCTGTACGCCAAGTTGGGCGTGAAGGACCGCGCGGCGGCGGTGGCGGTGGGCTACGACCGGGGGATCCTGGGCTAGCGAGCCGGGCCAGGACGCGGCCGGCCCCGTCACACGGGGTCGACCCGCAGGAGGAGTACACAGCGCCCCGGCACCGTGATCTGCCTGCCCGCCGGGTGGACCGTACCCGGGGCGCCCGCCTGCTCCTCCCGTGAGGTGTCCACGACGACCTCGTACCGCTCCGCCCACGGCGGCCCCGGCAGCACGAAGCCCGTCGGCCGGTCGCCCGCGTGCAGGACCGCGAGGAAGCTGTCGTCCGTGACCGGTGCGCCCCGCTCGTCGCGGCCCGGGATGTCCCGGCCCGAGAGGTACATGCCGAGCGTGGCCGCGGGGGCGTACCAGTCGCCCTCGGTCATCTCCGCACCGCGAGCCGTGAACCAGGCCAGGTCCCGTAGCCCGTCCGCCGAGTGGGCCCGGCCGGAGAAGAAGGCCCGGCGGCGCAGCACCGGATGCCGGTGGCGCAGCGCGATGAGCCGGGAGGTCAGGTCGAACAGGGGCCGCCAGGCCGGGTCGTCCAGCAGGGACCAGTCCAGCCAGCTGATCTCGTTGTCCTGGCAGTAGGCGTTGTTGTTGCCGCGCTGGGTGCGGCCGAGTTCGTCGCCGGCCACCAGCATGGGCACACCGGTGGACAGCAGCAGCGTGGTCAGCAGGTTGCGCAGCTGACGGCGGCGCAGCGCCCGTACCCGCTCGTCCTCCGTCTCGCCCTCGACCCCGCAGTTCCAGGAGCGGTTGTCGTCGGTGCCGTCGCGGTTGTCCTCGCCGTTGGCCTCGTTGTGCTTGCGCTCGTACGACACCAGGTCGCGCAGGGTGAACCCGTCGTGCGCGGTGACGAAGTTGACCGAGGCGTACGGGCGGCGGCCGCCCCAGGCGTACAGGTCGCTGGAGCCGGACAGGCGGTAGCCCATCTCGCGCACGTCGGGCAGGGCGTGCCGCCAGAAGTCCCGGACGGCGCCCCGGTAGCGGTCGTTCCACTCCGTCCACAGCGGCGGGAACGCGCCCACCTGGTAGCCGCCGGAGCCGATGTCCCACGGCTCGGCGATGAGCTTCACCCGGCGCAGTACCGGGTCCTGGGCGATGACCGCCAGGAACGGGGACAGCATGTCGACGTCGTGCATCGAGCGGGCGAGCGCCGCCGCGAGGTCGAAGCGGAAGCCGTCGACGCCCATTTCGGTGACCCAGTAGCGCAGGGAGTCGGTGATCAGGCGCAGCACCTGGGGCTGGACCACGTGCAGGGTGTTGCCGCAGCCGGTGTAGTCGGCGTAGCGGCGGGCGTCGTCCTGGAGGCGGTAGTAGCCGCGGTTGTCGATGCCCTTCAGGGACAGGGTCGGGCCCAGCTCGCCCGCCTCGGCCGTGTGGTTGTAGACCACGTCGAGGATGACCTCGATGCCGGCCGCGTGCAGCGCGCGCACCATCCGCTTGAACTCGCCGACCTGCTGTCCCGTCGTACCGGAGGCGGCGTAGGCGGCGTGCGGGGCGAAGTAGCCTATGGAGTTGTAGCCCCAGTAGTTGCGCAGGCCCCGGCGCAGCAGGTGGTCCTCGTGCGCGAACTGGTGGACCGGGAGCAGTTCGACGGCCGTCACGCCCAGCTTCACCAGGTGCTCGATCGCCGCCGGGTGCGCGAGGCCGGCGTAGGTGCCGCGCAGTTCCTCCGGGACGCCGGGGTGCAGTTTGGTGAAGCCGCGTACGTGCAGCTCGTAGATGACGGAGTCGGCCCACGGCGTCTTCGGCCTGCGGTCGTCCTCCCAGTCGTCGTCATCGTCGACGACGACCCCCTTCGGGACGTACGGCGCCGAGTCCCGGTCGTCGCGCACGGTGTCGGCCACCTGCTGCTGGGGCCAGTCCCGGACGTGCCCGTACACCTCCGGCGGCAGGCTGAACTCACCGTCCACCGCGCGCGCGTACGGGTCCAGCAGCAGCTTGGCCGGGTTCCAGCGGGCGCCGGTCCACGGGTCCCAGCGGCCGTCCACCCGGTAGCCGTACCGCTGGCCCGGCATCACGCCCGGCACGAAACCGTGCCAGATCTCGTGCGTCAGCTCGGTCAGCCGGACCTGGGTCTCCCGGCCCCGCTCGTCGAACAGGCACACCCGGACCGCCTCCGCCCCGCCCGCCCACAGCGCGAAGTTGGTGCCCGCGACCCCGTCCGGGCCGACCCGGAAGCGGGCTCCCAGCGGGGTCGGGGCGCCCGGCCACACCACCGGGGCCGGCACCGCGGCGTGCCGGGCGCCGTTCACCACGGCCGGCTGCTGCCCGGTCCCGGCGGCCGGCTCCCCGGCCGGTGCCCGCTGCTCGGCTGCGCTCGTCACCTGTCGGCCCCTCTTTCAGTGGCTCGCCCCGGGGCGGTGCAACCGGCCGTGCCGAAGAGCCGGGGCTGCCCCGCAGCATCCCCGGCCGCCCGGTACGGCTGCGCCCCGACGGTCGGGGGCGCCCTCCGGATCGCGCTCCTGCGTCCCTTTCAGCCGATCCGATCCGAGAAGGCGCCCCTCCGGCGGGGGCGCGGCGGCTCCCCAGCGTGTCGTCCTTCCCTCTGTTCTGCCCAGTGCATGGGTCGCACTCACGTTTCCCCGGAGCGGGCCCGGTCGTTGAGCCGCGCGTGAGGCACGTACAAGGACGCGCGCGGCGCGCGAGGGCCGCGCTGGCCGCCGTACTGACGTCGGCGGCACTGCTGGCAGGGTGCTCCTTCGGGGGCGTGGGACCGCTCGGGCTGGACGGGGCCCCGGGCAGACCCCCGGCACCCGAGGACGTCATCCACATCACCCCCGACGACGACAGCAAGGCCGTCCGCCCCGGCGAGCGGCTGCGGGTCCGGGTGCCCGACGGGCGCCTGCGGAAGGTGACCGTCGTCCGGTCGCAGGACGCGCAGGACTCCCCGGTGCCCGGGCACATCAGCGCCGACGGCCGGACCTGGCGGCCGGACCAGGACCGGCTGGCGCTCGCCGCCCAGTACACCGTCGACGTCGTGGCGCAGGACGCGGACGGCCGCCGCTCGGCCCGGCACACCACCTTCACCACGCTCGTCCCGGGCGAGCGGTTCATCGGCTACGTCACCCCCGAGAACCGCGCCGTCGTCGGCACCGGCATGATCGTCTCCATCGACTTCAGCCGGGAGATCACCGACCGGGCCGCCGTCGAACGCGCCGTCCGGGTCAGCGCACAGCCCCCCGTCGAGATCCGCCCGCACTGGTTCGGCAACAGCCGTCTCGACTTCCGCCCCGAGCAGTACTGGAAGCCCGGCACCCAGGTCACCGTCGACCTGAACCTGCGGGACGTCCAAGGAGCGCACGGCGTCTACGGATTGCAGGACAAGACCTTCGCCTTCACCATCGGCCGCAGCCAGATCTCGCTGGTCGACGCGGCCCGGCACATCATGCAGGTGCGCCGGGACGGCCGGCTGCTCGCCACCGTGCCGATCACCGCGGGTGCGCCCGAGAACCCCACGTACAACGGCCGGATGGTGGTGATGAGCATGCTGGAGGTCACCCGTATGAACAGCCGCACGGTCGGCTTCGGCGGCGAGTACGACATCCCCGACGTCCCGCACGCCATGAAGCTGACCGACTCCGGCACCTTCGTGCACGGCAACTACTGGTCGCCGGACGCCCCGGGGCACGCCAACGTCAGCCATGGCTGCGTGGGTCTCAGGGACGTCAAAGGCGGCAGTTCCGCCACCCCGGCCGGCTGGTTCTTCGACCGCAGCCTCGTCGGTGACGTCATCGAGGTGGTCAACAGCCGGGAGAAGACCGTCGCCCCCGACAACGGCCTCGGCGGGTGGAACATGACCTGGCAGGAGTGGAAAGCGGGCAGCGCGGTGAAGTAACCAGGTGAGGGGTCCGGTCTCGGGCGGCGGTGCGGGCGGAAGTTGCGACGGAACGGTGACATTCGCCTGACATCCCGCTCAAAACCAGGCGGTTAATATGCGCGGACCAAGTGTGGTGGGGAGCGGGCCTGGGGCAGGCCCGGCGAGGGGAGAACAACTTGAACATGCGACCTGTAGCGGGGGCGTCGGTGGCGGGACGGCGAGGTCGTAAGGGGCTGGCGCTGATATCCGGCGCCCTGGTGCTCTCGCTCGCGGCGTGCGGCGGGGGAGGGGGCAAGGGGTCGGACGCCGGCAAGGGCAAGGACTCCAGCACCCAGCAGGGCAAGCAGCAGTCCACCGCCTCCGTCTCCATATCCCCGAAGTCCGGTGCCACCGGCGTCGACACCAGTGGCGCGCTGAAGGTGAACGTCGCGGGGGGCAAGCTGACCGAGGTCACCGTCAAGGACGCCAAGGGCCGGGCGGTCACCGGCGGCATCACCGGCGGGGGCGCGTCCTGGACGCCGTCGGCCCATCTGGCCGCCTCCACCAGGTACACGGTGCACGCGGTCGCCAAGGACTCCGAGGGCCGCGAGGCCGCCGAGGACTCCACCTTCACCACGCTGACCCCGAAGAACACCTTCCTGGGCTACTTCACCCCCGAGGACGGCTCCACCGTCGGCGTCGGCATGCCGTTCTCCGTCAACTTCACCCGGGGCATCACCCACCCCGACGCCGTCGAGAAGGCCATCAAGATCCGGACCGAACCGGCCGTCGACGTCGAGGGCCACTGGTTCGGCAACGACCGCCTGGACTTCCGCCCGGAGAAGTACTGGAAGGAAGGCACCAAGGTCACCGTCGACCTCGACCTCGACGGCGTCGAGGGCCGCAACGGCGTCTACGGCAAGCAGCACAAGACCATCGCATTCACCATCGGCCGCAACCAGGTCTCGATCGTGGACGCCAAGAAGCACACGATGAAGGTCACCCAGGACGGCAAGCTCATCAAGACCCTCCCCGCCACCACGGGCAAGCCGGGCTACGACACCTGGAACGGCCAGATGGTCATCAGCGAGAAGCTGGCCGTCACCCGCATGAACGGCGAGACGGTCGGCTACGGCGGCGAGTACGACATCAAGGACGTCCCGCACGCCATGCGCCTGACCACCTCCGGCACCTTCCTGCACGGCAACTACTGGGGTGGCGACGCCTTCGGCAACTACAACGCCAGCCACGGCTGCGTCGGTCTGCGCGACGTGCGCGGCGGCTACGACAGCTCGACCCCGGCGGCCTGGATGTTCAACCACTCCCTCATCGGCGACGTGGTGATCGTGAAGAACGCCCACGACCGCACGGTGGACCCGGCGAACGGGTTCAACGGCTGGAACATGTCGTGGGCGGACTGGACGAAGTAGGACCCGAGTGACGCAGGGGCCCGGTGCTGTGATCCACGGCACCGGGCCCATTGTCGTTAGTGGCCGTTAACCTGACCTGCATGACCGTCACTCTCGAAGTCGCCGAAGGCGTCGGAACCCTGCGTCTGGACCGTCCGCCGATGAACGCGCTGGACGTCGCCACACAGGACCGGCTGAAGGAGCTCGCCGAGGAGGCCACGCGCCGCGACGACGTGCGCGCCGTGGTGATCTACGGCGGCGAGCGGGTGTTCGCGGCCGGCGCGGACATCAAGGAAATGCAGAACATGGACCACACCGCGATGGTCCTGCGCGCCCGCGCCCTGCAGGACTCCTTCACGGCCGTGGCCCGCATCCCCAAGCCCGTCGTCGCCGCCATCACCGGCTACGCCCTCGGCGGCGGCTGCGAACTGGCCCTGTGCGCCGACTACCGCATCGCCGCCGAGAACGCCAAGCTCGGCCAGCCCGAGATCCTGCTCGGCCTGATCCCGGGCGCCGGCGGCACCCAGCGGCTGCCCCGGCTGGTGGGGCCGTCCAAGGCCAAGGACCTCATCTTCACGGGCCGTCAGGTCAGGGCCGACGAGGCCCTCGCGATCGGCCTGGTGGACCGGGTCGTCCCGGCCGCCGAGGTGTACGAGCAGGCGCACGCCTGGGCCGCGAAGCTCGCCCAGGGCCCGGCGATCGCCCTGCGCGCGGCGAAGGAGTCCGTCGACGCCGGCCTGGAGACCGACATCGACACCGGACTCACCGTCGAACGGAACTGGTTCGCGGGCCTGTTCGCCACCGAGGACCGTGAGACCGGCATGCGCAGCTTCGTGGAGGAGGGCCCCGGCAAGGCCAAGTTCCGCTGAGCGCCAGTGGTGTGAGCGTCCGGGCAACTCCCGTGGAGCGGCTCGCACTTGACGCGTCGTCTTCTCGGGGTCCCTCGATGGGGCGGTTTATGGGAGCCTTAAGGCAGCCTTAAGCCTGCTCGGTCGAGGGAGCCTGACGATTGCCCGGAAGTGAGCCGTCTTCGCAGGTCGACCGGGCCCTACCGATCAGTTACGTGCCATCGGCATATGCCATTCGATCGGTGGAGAAAGGGGGCGTGCAGGGGGCGTATTCCTTCGGAACGGCCCCCAAGGCGGCTCCGGAACGCCATCATGGGGGCATGGCGGGGCTGGAGGGCATCGAACAGCCGCGGGGACACAGCCGTGCGGCCGCGGCACGCTGGTCGCCCGCGGTCGAGGACGAACAGGCGCTCAAGGCGCTCGAACTGTTCGGCAACCCGACGGAGGCGGAGGTGCCGCTGCCGTCCCGCCCGGAGTCCGCGGCGACCGCCCGCCGGCTCGCCCAGGTCGTCGTACTGCGCACCTGGCGGCTCACCCCCAAGCTGACCGAGGACGCCGTCTTACTCGTGTCCGAGCTCGTCGGCAACGCCGTACGGCACACCGGCGCCCGGGTCTTCGGCCTCCGGATGCGCCGCCGCCCCGGCTGGATCCGGGTCGAGGTCCGCGACCCCTCGCGCGGCCTGCCCTGTCTGATGCCGGTCCAGGAGATGGACGTCAGCGGTCGCGGGCTGTTCCTCGTGGACAAGCTGTCGGACCGCTGGGGCGTGGACCTGCTGCCCAGGGGCAAGACGACGTGGTTCGAGATGCGGGTGGCCGACAGGTAACGGCGGCACGGCATCGTTCCCACGGCGACCCGAAATCGTCCTCCTTTCGGGCCAATCGGCGGTTTTCTTACCTCACGCCCCTTAAATGGTGCGGGTGACCACCACCAACCGACGCGGGGTGCTGCGCGCGGGCGCCGGGCTCGTCGTCGGCGGCGCGCTCGCCGCCGGTTGCGACACAGGCCAGGCAGCCCCACCCCACGCGTCTGCGTCCGCCGCGCCCCCCTCCTCGACCCCCTCCGCCTCCTCCACCACCCCGTCCGGCCACCGTGCGGCCGCCACCCCCCGCGCCTACCCCGGCCTGCCCGCCCAGATCACCCACGGCCCGCGCACCCGCGCCCAGGTCGCCCTCACCTTCCACGGCCAGGGCGACCCCGCCATCGCCCACTCCCTGCTCGGCACGGCCGAGCGGCTCGGTGCCCGGCTCACCGTGCTCGCCGTCGGCACCTGGCTGGACGAACACCCGGACATCGCCCGCCGGATCCTCGACGGCGGTCACGACCTCGGCAACCACACCCAGCGGCACATCGCCGTCAACGACCTGCCCGAGGCGGACGCCCGCAAGGAGATCACCGACTGCGCGGACCGGCTGAAGCGGCTCACCGGTTCCATCGGTACCTGGTTCCGCCCCTCCCGCTCGCCGACCGCCTCCCCGCTGGTCGCCCGGCTCGCCCGCGCCGCCGGCTACCCGCACGTGCTGTCGTACGACGTCGACTCGCTCGACTACACCCGCCCCGGCGCCGCCGCCGTCACCCGCAAGGTTCTCGCCGAGGCGCGGAACGGGTCGGTGGTGAGCATGCACTTCGGGTACCCGGACACGGTCGCCGCCCTGCCCGACCTCCTCCACGAACTCGACCGCCGCGGACTGCGCGCGGTCACCACCACGGAGCTGCTGAGCTGATGCGAACCACGAAAGCCGCCCGCCTGCTGGCCGCCGGTGCCGCCCTCACCGCCCTGACCCTGCTGTCCGCGTGCACCTCCGGTTCCCGCCACCACGCCGACCAGGCCCTCGCCAGCAAGGCGCCGGCCCAGCCGGGGAACGGCAAGCGGCAGATGAACGTGCTGCCCGGGATGCCCCCGGTCGAGAACCCGAAGGACCTCTACTCCGCCGACCGCCCGAACCAGCTCTCGCCGGTCGTCAGGGACTTCCCGTCCCGGGTGTACGTGCCCAACACCAACTCCAACAACGTCACCGTCATCGACCCGAAGACGTACAAGGTCATCGACACCTTCCCGGTCGGCCGCCAGCCGCAGCACGTCGTGCCGTCCTGGGACCTGAAGACGCTGTGGGTCAACAACGACCTCGGCAACAGCCTCACCCCCATCGACCCCAGGACCGGCGAGCCCGGCAAACCCGTCCCCGTGCACGACCCGTACAACCTGTACTTCACGCCCGACGGCAAGTACGCCGTCGTCATGGCCTCCAGGGACCGCCGGCTGGTCTTCCGTGACGCGCACAGCATGAAGGTCGTCAAGTCCGTGCCGGTCAGCTGCTACGGCGTCAACCACGCCGACTTCTCCCCGGACGGGCGGTACTTCATCGTCTCCTGCGAGTTCAGCGGCGAGCTCCTCAAGGTCGACACCGCGCGGATGAAGGTCGTCCGCCAGGAGAGACTGCCGTACGCGGGCGCGATGCCGCAGGACGTCAAGATCTCCCCGGACGGCAAGCTGTTCTACATCGCCGACATGGTGGCGAACGGCCTGTGGATCCTCGACGGCGACAAGTTCACCAAGCCCCGCTTCCTCTACACCGGCAAGGGCGCCCACGGCCTCTACATCAGCCGCGACTCCCGCGAGATGTACATCTCCAACCGGGGCGAGGGCACCATCTCCCTCTTCGACTTCACCAAGAACCGGCTTACCAAGAAGTGGCACCTGCCCGGCGGCGGCAGCCCCGACATGGGCGGCGTCTCCGCCGACGGCACGGTGCTGTGGCTGTCCGGCCGCTACGACTCCGAGGTGTACGCCATCGACACCCGGACCGGGAAGGAGCTGGCCCGCATCAGGGTCGGCAGCGGCCCGCACGGCCTCGCCGTCTACCCGCAGCCGGGCCGCTACTCGCTCGGGCACACCGGCATCTTCCGCTGAGCGCCGGGGAGCGGGCCCCGCGGGTCCGCTCCCTTGAGTCTCCACCCACTGGAAGGCCCAGACTCGCCGACATGACCGAAGACGGCACCGGACTCCTCACCATCGGCGAGCTGGCCCGGGCCACCGGGCTGACCGTGCGCACCATCCGCTACTGGTCCGACGAGGGCGTCCTCACCCCGGTGACCCGCTCCCCGGGCGGCTACCGGCTCTACGACAGCGCCGCCGTGGCCCGTCTGGAGCTGATCCGCACCCTGCGCGAGCTGGGGCTCGGCCTGGACGACGTACGCGGGGTGCTGGCCGGGGAGCGCACGGTCGCGGAGGTCGCGGCCACGCACGTCGCAGCCCTGGACGCGCAGATCCGGGCCCTGAAGGTGACCCGCGCGGTGCTGTCGACGGTCGCCCGACGAGGTTCGACCGCAGAGGAGACGGCACTCATGAACAAACTGGCGCGGCTGTCGGCCGCCGAAAGGCAGCGGATCGTGGACGACTTCGTGGAGGAGATCTTCCACGGGCTGGACACGGCCGACCCCTGGATCCGGGAGCGGACCCGGACCCTCGGCGTGGCCCTGCCGGACGACCCCACCCCGGCGCAGGTCGACGCCTGGGTGGAGCTGGCGGAACTGCTGCGGAACCCGGACTTCCGGGCCGCGATGCGCCGCATGATCGAGTTCAACGCCGCCGACCGCACCCCGGACACCCCGGCCGGTGCCTCGGCGATGTTCTTCAAGCGGCTGGTCGAGCTGGTGGGCGCCGCGCGGGAACGCGGTGTCACCCCGCGGTCCCCCGAGGCGGACGCCGTCCTGACCGAACTGCTCGGCGCGGACACCGACCGCACGGCCGTGCTCCGCCGTATCGACCTCGGCAACGAGGTCGCCCGCTACCGGGAGTTGGCCGCCGTGATCAAGGGCGAGCAGGAGCCCCCGAGGTTCCAGGAGGAGTTCGGCTGGGTGGTCGAGGCGTTGAAGGCCTGGCCGGGCCGTTAATCTGACCAGCGTCAGTACGCCAGCACGGCATGAGAAACACGACCAAAAGGGGCGGATCGGTGGCGGACATCGAGGAAGCACGCAAGCAGTTCCAGCGGATCGACGCGGACGGTGACGGATTCATCACCGCCGCCGAGTTCAAGTCCGCCCTGGCTCAGGCGGGTGACTGGAACGTCACGGAGACGGTCGCCGAGGCCATCATCAGGCAGCGGGACCTCAACGGCGACAAGGTCCTGTCGTTCGACGAGTTCTGGGCCTACCTGAACAAGTGACCGCTCCCCTCCCGGCAGGGAGGGAACGCCCGGCCGGGCGGCACGCGTGCGGAGTCGTCGTCCCCGGGGGACACGGCTCCGCACGCGGTGCGGCACCTGGATCGTCGTACGGCCCGTGACCGCGTTCACCTGATCGGCGCGGCGACGGAATAGCCGCCGCACCCCGGAGGTTGTCGCACGGCAGGCGCATGCACACGCATGCAACGATCCGGAGGGCCTGTCATGAAGATCGGCATCATCGGCGCGGGCAACATCGGCGGCAACCTCACCCGGCGGCTGACCGCCCTCGGTCACGAGGTGTCCGTCGCCAACTCCCGCGGCCCCGAGACGCTCAGGGAACTGGCCGAGGAGACCGGGGCGACCCCGGTCCGGGCCGAGGAGGCCGCCAAGGGCGCCGAGGTGGTGGTTGTCACCGTCCCCCTCAAGGCGGTCCCGGACCTCCCCTCCGGCCTGCTGGACGGCGCCGCCGAGGGCGCGGCCGTGATCGACACCGGCAACTACTACCCGCGCGAGCGGGACGGCCGGATCGCGGCCATCGAGGACGAGGGCCGCACCGAGAGCCGCTGGACCGAACGGCACCTCGGCCACCCGGTGGTCAAGGCGTTCAACGGCACCTACGCCCAGGACATCCTGGACCGCCCGCGCCCCGCGGGCGACCCCGAGCGCCTCGCCCTCCCGGTGGCCGGTGACGACGAGGCGGCCAAGGCGAAGGTCCGCGCCCTGATCGACGAACTCGGCTTCGACACGGTCGACGCGGGCGGCATCGACGACTCCTGGCGCCAGCAGCCCGGCACCCCGGTCTACGGCCTGCGGGCGGGCGTGGACGGAGTGAAGAAGGCCCTCGCGGCAGCCTCCCCGGAACGCCCGGCGGACTTCCGGGGCTGACCGTCCCGGCCCTACCGCGTGGCCCACTCCTTCAGCGCGGCCTTGCTGGCGAAGTTCGCCACGTCCTTGTCGTGCGGCTCGCTCGTGTACTGGTGGAACAGCCACTTCGCCTTGATGCGGGGGTGGCCCGCGGTGACGTAGTCGGCGATCCAGAGGCCGTCGCCGGCGTAGGACGTGTGGTCGGTGTTCAGCCAGAAGTCGCGGTTGCAGTACAGGACGACCCGGTGGGTGGGCCGCAGGGCCTTCACCTTCTTGATGAAGGTGTCCTTCTCCGCGTTGCTCGCGTGGGTGCCGTCGCCGGTGGTCTCCCAGTCGACGGCGAGGATGTCACCCGCCCTCGACGGGGCGGCGGTCACGAAGTGCTCGGCCTGGGCGGTGAGGTTGCCCGGCCACAGGAAGTGGTAGAAGCCGACGACCAGGCCGGCGTCGCGGGCGGTCTTCGCCTGGGCCGTGGCGTGGGGGTTGACGTACGAACGGCCCTCCGTCGCCTTGATGAAGGCGAAGGAGAGGCCGCTCGTGTCGTACGAGGACGACTGGTACGCGCTGACGTCGATGCCGCGGAGCATGTGGGGACTCCTCGAGGTGCCGGTGGGGGAAAGGAGCTGCTGGTTGAGTGATGCCCCACGATGGCACGCCCGATCCGTCCCGGACGCTGGAACGTCAGCTCCGGGTGACCACCGAACTGAGGACCGAAGCCGACTTCGCCGACCAGTCCGAGGTGATGATGCTCGCGTGGTCCTTGGCCAGCAGGGCCAGCCGGGCGGCGACTTCGGCGTCCGTGGGGTTGGTCGAGGAGATGGCCGGGGAGACGTTGGAGGCGTCGGTCATGATCGAGATGTAGTGGTTCGTGGAGTAGAACGACGTGTCGTAGCCGTTGTTGACGTACGTCGCCGCGTCGCCGTCGAAGAACACGAACCAGGGGCGGATCGAGGTGTCGGAGGTCCAGCGGGTCGACCGCGGGTCGCCGTTCGCCGCGCCCAGCACCGCCGGGAAGGCCTCGGCCCGGGAGATCTGCCCGGCCGCGTACAGGTCGCGCAGGTGGTCGCCGTACTCCTGGTCGGTCCAGTAGTGGTCGAAGGGGTTGTTCATCTCCACGGTGCCCGGGATCACCTCGAAGATGAACTTGCCCTTGAGTGAGTCCCGGGACGGCCAGGCGTTGGCCCTGGCGGCCGCGTCCAGCGTGCTGTAGGTGCCGCCCAGCAGGTCGGCCGGCCGGTAGACGCTGGCGCCGAGCTTCTGGTCGACGAGCGTGTCGAACTCGTCGGGGCCGAGCCCGGCGTTGTTGTTGAAGCCGACCTTCATCTCGATCTTGAAGACGATCGGCGGGTGGTCGGGGTGGAGCTGGTTCCAGGCCGCGATGTTGTCCAGGCAACTGCCGAAGTCCTGGTTGCGGTTCTTGCTGTACAGCTCGCCCGGGGTCTTCGCGTCCTCGCAGTTGTTGTCGTCGCCGAACGGGTTGCTGTGGCTCACCCGCCAGCGCTTGCTGATGCTGTCCGCGTAGACGTCGATCTCGAGCAGCGAGGCACCCGAGTCCAAGGCCTGGGCGAAGTACGTGTACTTGGACTTGTCGTACGCGTTGTGCGTGCCGATCGCCGTCGTCTCGGAGAACTTCGGCGTCGCCGCGTGGGCGTTGCCCGGTCCCGCCATCAGCAGAGCCGCCGCCCCCGCGAGTGCCGCCAGCCGTCTCACCGCGCCCATTTCAACTCCCCTTCGCTGTCGCCGAGTTGGCGGCAGCGTAGGGGCAAGCGGTTACTGCACGGTAGCCCCCGGAGGAACATCAGCCACTTCCCGGCCGTCGTGCGGTCCGTCGGGGGTGGCGGCTAGCATGCTAGCATGCTAGCATCAGAGCGTGGGTGATGAGGAAGTCAAGCAGTTCAACGTGTACCTGCCGATCGGACTGATCAAGCAGGTCAAGTACCGCGCCATCGAGTCGGGCATGTCGCTGTCGGCACTGGTCGCAGAGGCGCTGCGTGCCTACCTCGACGACGCCCATGGGCAGGAACAGCAGTCGACCGAGAAGGAGAGCTGACATGGCGACCGAAGGCATCGAGGCCGTGTTCCTGGAGACCCACAACTGGGGCAGGGCGGCGAAGTTCTTCCAGGCCCTCGGCTACGACCTGGAGTTCGCGACCGACCACAACTCCGGCCAGTTCCGGTGCGGCGACGGCCCGTACGTGTTCATCGCCGAGGTCCCCGAGGACCGGGAGCCGCAGACGCAGATCGTGCTGAAGGTGCCGGACGCGGACGCGTTCCGCGCCGACCCCGCCGTCGAGGTCGTCACACCGTTCGAGGACACCCACTTCGGAACCCGGCTGATGACGGTCCGCGACCCCGACGGGCGGCTGTGGAGCCTGCAGGCCCCCGCGGCGAAGTGACGGCGACCGGAGGGAGTGTCATGACCGGTGAGACCGAGGCGGTCCCGGACAACACCGCCGTGCGTTGCGCGCTGTGGCGGGCGATGCACGTCCAGGTCGATCCGCCGCCGCACGTCCTGCGGGACGAGATCGGGCTGCGGCTCGCCGATCCCGGTCCGGCCTGGCGTGACCGCCCGGACATGGACCCGGAGGCCACGCGCGGTTTCCGGGCCGCCATGGTGGCCCGTGCCCGGTTCGTCGAGGACCTGGTGGTCGAGCAGGCGGACCGGGGCGTCGGACAGTACGTCCTCCTCGGCGCCGGCCTGGACACCTTCGCCCAGCGCAGGCCGGACACCGCGTCCGGGGTGCACGTCTTCGAGATCGACCAGCCGGCCACCCAGAACTGGAAGCGCCGGCGCCTCGCCGAACTCGGCTACGGCATCCCCGACCGGCTGCACCTGGTGCCGGTGGACTTCGAGACGGACGCCGGTTCCTGGCCGGACCGCCTCACCGAGGCCGGCTTCGATCCCGGCCGCCCGGCGGTCGTCGCCTCCATCGGCGTCACCATGTACCTCACCAAGGCGGCCACGGCGGCCACCCTGCGCCGGATCGCCCGGCTGGCACCCGGCTCGACGCTCGTCCTGACCTTCCTGCTGCCGGCAGACCTCGTGGACGAGCGTGACCGCGCCGGCCTCAGGGCGAGCGAGGCGGGCGCCCGCGCATCCGGCACGCCGTTCCTCAGCTTCTACACCCCGGACGAGATGCTCGCCATGGCCCGCGAGGCCGGCTTCCGGGACGTACGGCACGTCCCGGGCAGCTCACTGGCCGGACGCTACTTCTCGGGCCGCCGCGACGGCCTGCGCCCGTCGACCGGGGAGGACCTGCTGCTGGCCCGCACCTGACACCGTCAGCACTCGATGATGTTCACCGCGAGCCCGCCGCGCGCCGTCTCCTTGTACTTCACGGACATGTCCGCGCCGGTGTCCTTCATGGTCTTGATGACCTTGTCCAGGGACACCTTGTGGGAGCCGTCGCCGCGCATGGCCATCCTGGCGGCGGTCACGGCCTTCACCGCGGCCATGCCGTTGCGCTCGATGCACGGGATCTGCACCAGGCCGCCGACCGGGTCGCAGGTCAGGCCGAGGTTGTGCTCCATGCCGATCTCGGCCGCGTTCTCCACCTGCTCCGGTGAGCCGCCGAGCACCTCGGCCAACGCGCCCGCGGCCATCGAGCAGGCGGAGCCGACCTCGCCCTGGCAGCCGACCTCGGCGCCGGAGATGGAGGCGTTCTCCTTGAAGAGCATGCCGATCGCGCCCGCCGCCAGCAGAAACCTCACCACGCCGTCCTCGTCGGCGCCGGGGACGAAGTTGATGTAGTAGTGCAGGACGGCGGGGATGATGCCCGCCGCGCCGTTCGTGGGGGCGGTCACCACACGCCCGCCGGCCGCGTTCTCCTCGTTCACGGCCATCGCGTAGAGCGTGATCCACTCCATGGCGTGGGCCAGCGCGTCGCCCTCGGCGCGCAGCTGGCGGGCGGAGACGGCCGCGCGGCGCCGTACCTTCAGGCCGCCGGGCAGGATGCCCTCGCGCGACATGCCGCGCTGCACGCACTCGCGCATCACCCGCCAGATCTCCAGCAGGCCGGCGCGGATCTCCTCCTCCGTGCGCCAGGCCCGCTCGTTCTCCAGCATCAGGGAGGAGATCGACAGGCCCGTCTCCTTCGTCAGGCGGAGCAGCTCGTCGCCCGTGCGGAAGGGGTACTTCAGGACCGTGTCGTCCAGCTTGATCCGGTCCGCGCCGACCGCCTCCTCGTCCACCACGAAGCCGCCGCCGACCGAGTAGTACGTCTTCGACAGCAACTCCTCACCGGAAGAGTCGTACGCCCATATCGTCATGCCGTTGGCGTGGTACGGCAGGGCCTTGCGGCGGTGCAGGACCAGGTCGTCGTCGAAGGAGAACGGGATCTCGTGCTCGCCGAGGAGCCGGATCCGGCCCGCCGTCTTGATCGACTCCACCCGCTCGTCGGCGGTCTCCACGTCCACCGTGCGCGGGGAGGCGCCCTCCAGACCGAGCAGGACCGCCTTCGGGGTGCCGTGGCCGTGGCCGGTCGCGCCGAGGGAGCCGTACAGCTCGCAGCGCACGGAGGCGACCGAGGCCAGCAGGTCTTCATTGCGCAGCCGCAAGGCGAACATCCGCGCCGCGCGCATCGGGCCGACCGTGTGGGAGCTGGACGGGCCGATGCCGATCGAGAACAGGTCGAAGACCGAGATGGCCACGGGAACTCCTCAAGACGGGTGAAGCAGGGGTGGTACAGGGGGTGCGGGCACCGCGCACGCCTTCCGGTCTCCAGTGTGCGCGGTGCCCCGCAAAAGGTGACTTACTTGTTCAGACCCGGGTACAGCGGGTGCTTGTCGGCGAGCGCCTTCACGCGCGCCTTGAGGGCCCCGGCATCGGCCGCCCCGAAGGGAGAAGGCGCCTTCAGCGCCTCGGCGATCACGTCCGCGACCTCGGCGAAGTCCTCGGCCGTGAAGCCGCGGGTGGCGAGGGCGGGCGTGCCGATCCGCAGACCCGAGGTGACCATCGGGGGCCGCGGGTCGTTCGGGACCGCGTTGCGGTTGACCGTGATGCCGACCTCGTGGAGCCGGTCCTCGGCCTGCTGTCCGTCCAGCTCGGACTCGCGCAGGTCGACGAGGATCAGGTGCACGTCCGTGCCGCCGGACAGCACGTTCACCCCGGCCTCACGGGCGTCCGCCGCCGTCAGGCGCTCGGCGAGGATGCGGGCGCCCTCCACGGTACGACGCTGGCGCTCCTTGAACTCCTCCGAGGCCGCGACCTTGAAGGAGACCGCCTTCGCCGCGATCACGTGCTCCAGGGGACCGCCCTGGAAGCCGGGGAAGACGGAGGAGTTCAGCTTCTTCGCGAAGTCCTTGCTGCGGGCCAGGATGATGCCGCCGCGCGGACCGCCGAGCGTCTTGTGCGTGGTGGAGGTCACCACGTCGGCGTACGGCACGGGGTTGGCGTGCAGACCGGCCGCGACCAGGCCCGCGAAGTGCGCCATGTCGACCCACAGGTAGGCGCCGGCCTCGTCGGCGATCCGGCGGAACTCCGCGAAGTCCAGCTCGCGCGGGTACGCCGACCAGCCCGCGATGATCACCTTCGGGCGGTGCTCCTTGGCCAGCCGCTCGACCTCGGCCATGTCGACCAGGCCGGTTGCGGCGTCCACGTGGTACGCGACCACGTTGAACTGCTTGCCGGAGAAGTTCAGGCGCATGCCGTGGGTCAGGTGGCCACCGTGCGCGAGGTCCAGGCCGAGGATGGTGTCCCCGGGCTGGGCGAGCGCGAACAGGGCCGCCTGGTTGGCGGAGGCGCCGGAGTGGGGCTGGACGTTGGCGTACTCGGCGCCGAACAGCTCCTTGACCCGGTCGATGGCGATCTGCTCGGCGACGTCGACGTGCTCGCAGCCGCCGTAGTAGCGGCGGCCCGGGTAGCCCTCGGCGTACTTGTTGGTGAGGACGGAGCCCTGCGCCTCCATCACCGCGAGCGGCGCGAAGTTCTCGGAGGCGATCATCTCCAGCGTGGACTGCTGGCGGCCGAGCTCGGCGTCGACCGCGGCGGCGATCTCCGGGTCCAGCTCGTGCAGGGACGTGTTCAGGACGGTCATACGGCCACGACTCCTCAGCCGGCGTTCTGGGCGGTGTACTCGTCGGCGGAGAGCAGGTCGGCCGGCTCCTCCGTGACGCGCACCTTGAACAGCCAGCCGCCCTCGAAGGGGGCCGAGTTCACCAGCGACGGGTCGTTGACGACGTCCTCGTTGATCTCGGTGATCTCACCGCTGACCGGCGAGTACAGGTCGGAGACCGACTTGGTCGACTCCAGCTCGCCGCAGGTCTCGCCCGCGGTCACCGTGGAGCCGACCTCGGGGAGCTGGGCGTAGACGACATCGCCGAGCGCGTTGGCCGCGAACTCGGTGATGCCGACCGTCGACACGCCGTCCTCGGCGGGCGACAGCCACTCGTGCTCCTTGCTGTAGCGCAGCTGCTGGGGGTTGCTCATGGCCTGAATTCTCCTGTACGCGCGGGAGTACTGATGACAGGGGGACTGCTGAAGCCGCTGCTGAGCAGCGGAAACGTGCGCGGGGTCACACGGGGACCTCGCCCAGTGTCTACTTCTGGCGCTTGTAGAAGGGCAGAGCCACGACCTCGTACGGCTCGTGGCTGCCCCGGATGTCCACGCCGACGCCCTCGGTGCCCGGCGCGGCGTGCGCCGCGTCGACGTAGGCCATGGCGATCGGCTTGCCCAGGGTGGGGGAGGGGGCGCCGGAGGTGACCTCGCCGATCACCTCGCCGCCGGCGACGACGGCGTACCCGGCGCGCGGCACCCGGCGGCCCTCGGCGACCAGACCGACGAGCACCCGCGGCGGGTTCTCCTGGGCCTTGGCGGCGGCCTCCTGGAGCGCCTCGCGCCCCACGAAGTCGCCCTCCTTGTCGAACTTCACCACCCGGCCGAGCCCGGCGTCGAAGGGGGTGAGCGCGGTGGTCAGCTCGTGCCCGTACAGCGGCATGCCCGCCTCCAGGCGCAGGGTGTCCCGGCAGGACAGGCCGCACGGGACCAGGCCGACGCCCTCGCCGGCCCTGGTCAGCGCCTGCCACAGCTCGACCGCGTGCTCGGGCCTCACGAACAGCTCGAAGCCGTCCTCGCCGGTGTATCCGGTGCGGGCGATCAGGGCCGGGACGCCGGCGACCGTGCCGGGCAGGCCGGCGTAGTACTTCAGGCCGTCGAGGTCGGCGTCGGTGAGGGACTTCAGGATGCCGGGGGACTCCGGCCCCTGGACGGCGATCAGCGCGTACGCGTCCCGGTCGTCGCGCACCTCGGCGTCGAAGCCGGCGGAACGCTCGACGAGGGCGTCCAGCACCACCTGGGCGTTGGAGGCGTTGGCGACGACCAGGTACTCGGTCTCGGCGAGCCGGTAGACGATCAGGTCGTCCAGGATGCCGCCGTCCGCCCGGCAGATCATGGTGTAGCGGGCGCGGCCGACGCCGACGGAGGCGATGTTGCCGACCAGGGCGTGGTTGAGGAACGCGGCCGCCGCGTCGCCGGTCACGGTGATCTCGCCCATGTGGGAGAGGTCGAAGAGACCCGCCTTCGTCCGCACGGCGATGTGCTCGTCGCGCTCGGAGCCGTAGCGCAGCGGCATGTCCCAGCCGGCGAAGTCGGTCATCGTCGCACCGAGCGCGCGATGCAGTGCATCCAGCGCGGTGTGACGGAGTTCGGTACTGCTCATCGGTCGGTCGTCTCCCAGGGAATGACAGGCGAGGAACGTTCCTCCCCATCTGTCATCGGAACCTGAGAGGTTCGCCAGGACCGCCACGGGGGCGATCACGGCTTGCACCTTGGGTGGAGCCACTGTCGCAGCGGCCCGCTTTTCAGATGTGCCTCGCCCGCGCGGTAACGGGGCCTGAGAGATTCAAGGGAGGGACTTGCTCCTTCGGCGTCCCAGCGAAGACTGCTGGGAACTCTCCCGCGCGGATTCAAGCGGCCGGTATGCAGTTGGCGGCCACATCATTGCACGGCGAGCGGGCTTTTGTAACCGACCTGTGGCAGGACGCGGACCCCGCCACCGACACCGTCCATTACCTTCTCTTTACGTATCGCGGGAATGAAGATTGCCGAGCAGACAGGGGAGGACGATCACGGTGAACAGGACCCCGGTGTACGCCACCGTCACGACCGGCATCGCGGTGCCGAGGCAGCGCCCCGCCCCGCTCCCGGTCGTCCGCGACCTGCGCGAGCGCGCCGGCCGCGGCCCGCGCGCCCTGGTCTTCGGCCCCCGCGACCTGGTCGTGATCACCGGTCTGCCCGGCAGCGGCAAGTCCACCCTGATGCGGCGCGCGGTCCCGGGCGGCCGTATCGACTCCCAGGACACCCGGGACCGCTGGGACGCCCGCGCCCCCCGATTCCTGCCCTACGCCTGCTACCGGCCGCTGGTCCGCCTCGCCCACTACGCCGGCCTGCGCCGCGCGCTGCGCACCGGGGAGGGCGTCGTCGTGCACGACTGCGGCACCCAGCCCTGGGTGCGCGCCTGGCTCGCCCGCGAGGCACGGCGCCGCGGCGGCACCCTCCACCTGCTCCTGCTCGACGTCACCCCCAAGGCCGCCCGCGAGGGCCAGCACGAGCGCGGCCGGGCCGTCTCCTCCTACGCCTTCCGCCGCCACCGCCGTACGACCGCCCGGCTGCTGGCCGCGGTCGAACGGAGCGAGCTGCCCGCGGGCTGCGGCTCGGCGATCCTGCTGGACCGCCCGGCGGCGGACGCCCTGCACCGGATCGGGTTCACGGGGTCGGACACTGTCACAGCCACCCGATAGCCTTCATGGTCACAGCAGTGGTTCCCAGCAGGCGGTAGGCAGATGGACTTCCCGGCGGACCTTCCCGCGGACTTCCCGGCACAGGCGCACCCCCAGCCGCACGGCGGCTGGCCCGGCAACGAGCTGGAGGAGGTGCTCTCGGCCTCCCTCGGCATACCCGCAGCGGCCGGCCGGATCATCGAGGTGCTGGGCCGGAGCCTGCTGTGGATCCCGCTGCCCAACGGCGGCGGCCCGGACAGCGGCCCGCTCGACCTGCCCACCCTGGACATCGGGGGCCAGGTGTACGTCCCGGTGTTCAGCTCCGAGGAGCAGCTGCGCCAGGCGGCCGGCTCCCACATGGCGTACACCATCGCCCCGGCCGTGGATTTCGCCCGCGGACTGCCCCCGCAGGTCGGCATCGCGGTGAACCCCGACGCGCTGGTCGGCATCCCGCTCCCGCCCGCGGCGGTGGCCGAGCTGTGCCGGGCCGGCCGTACCCCGCTGGACGGCCCGAACACCGGCGCCCGGGTCCGCCTCTTCGAGCCCGACTGGCAGGAGGACCCGATCGACTTCCTCGCCGCCGCGTCCGCCGAGTTCGCCGAGACCGGCGTGGTCCTCACCGCCCGCCGCTGCCTGGCCGCCATAGAGACGGACGACCCGGTCATGTTCGTCGGCGTCGAACTCTCCCAGTGGGAGGGCGACCTGCGCGCCGTCCCCATGCAGGCCCTCGGCAGGGCCCTCGGCAAAGTCCCGGTCAAGTGGCCGGTCAACCTGGTCCTGCTGGACGTGACGGACGACCCGGTGGCCGAATGGCTGAGGTCGAACGTGCGGCCGTTCCATCAGTACGGTCACTGATCAGCAGGCCGGAGGGCGGCGGACCTGAGGGGCGCGGGGAACCGCGCGACCAACCACGGACGACCCGCACCCGCGCACGAACAGAAGGCCCCGAGCCACTGGGCGCTTAAGCTGTCTCCAAAACGCGGGGCACGAAAAAGAGAAGGGCACGACAGGTGAGCGCCAGCCACAGCGGCAGCGTCGGCGTCGGCGTCGAACACACGCTGCGCCAGGTCACCCCCGGCCGCTACGACGCCTACGAGGCCCTGCTCCGCGCCCTCGCCACCCCCTCCTCCGGCCAGATCTGGATGCTCCTGTGGCACGGCCAGGCCGGGTCCCCGGACGCCCAGTACGGGAACATGGAGATCGACGGCTTCCACTACGCCCCCTGCGTCACCTCCGCCCAGGAGCTCTCGGCCAGCGGCTGGAACCGGTCGTACGAGGTCGTCGACGGGCTCGACGTGGCCCGCACCCTCTACCCCGACCACTACGGCCTCTGGCTCAACCCGCACGCCCCCGGCGGCGGTGTCGGCATCCCCTGGCTGGACCTGCGCCGCATCGCCACCGGCCTGGACCGCCAGCCGGCGGGCCCCCTCCGGCTGACCGAACCCGGCATCGAGATCCCGCAGTTCTACGCCCTCCTCGCGCAGAACGCCCACCGCACCCCGGCCCTGCGCTCGCTGCGCCGCGCCTGGGTGCAGCCGGCGCTCGGCGCGCCGTACCTGGCCATCGGCCTGGACGTGTACGACACCTCCCCGGCCGCGGTCGACTCGGTGCGCGCGATGATGCAGCAGTCCGTCGGCGCGGTCCCGGAGGGACTGCCGGTGTCCACGGTCGCGATGACCGACGACTACGACCCGGTCGTGATGTGGATGCGGGCCAACGCCCGCCCCTTCTACGACCGCGAGGCCCACGCGGCGGCGCCCCAGCCGCAACTACAGGTGGCCCCCCAGCCTCAGGCCCCGGCCGCCGGCTACGGCTATCCACCGGTGCACGGCGGCTACTGACCTGGGCATATCGCCCGTAAAAGACTCCGGCGCACCCGTATGTCCGGCCCGGCCCCGTCCGTTCGCCGCGACTTCCTGTCCGCATAACAGGAAACGCCTGCTTGCATCACGGTTGCGCATCCATTCCCCGCCAAGGCTGGCGGCTGATCGCGCCAGCGTTGAAGACTCCCCCTTCAAGGGGTTCGCCCCTATGTACGACGGACTGTTTTGACGCCGCTACCAGCGGCAAGTGCGGGCCGGCTACCGCCGGTTGAGAGGGGTCCCAGCCTAATGACGGCACCATTGCACGAGCCGACCGCGGAAGCGGCCCCGGGTGCGGCCGAGGAAGCGGCGGTCGCGGCCACCGACGCGAAGGCCGTTCAGGGCCGGTCCCTGGGACGGATCGCCTGGGAACGCCTCAAACGGGACAAACTCGCCCTCGCGGGCGGCGTAGTCGTGCTTCTCCTCATCGTGATCGCCCTGCTCGCGCCGGTGATCACGAACCTCCTCGGTCAGGACCCGGACGTCTACCACCAGGACCTGATCGACCCGCTGTTCAGCACCCCCAAGGGCTCGCTGGGCGGCATGAGCGGCGACCACCTGCTCGGCGTCGAGCCGGTCAACGGCCGCGACATCTTCGCCCGCATCCTCTACGGAGCCCAGATCTCGCTGCTCGTCGGCTTCCTGTCGGCCGTGGTGGCCGTCATCCTGGGCACCGTCCTCGGCATCCTGGCGGGCTTCTTCGGCGGCTGGGTGGACTCCCTCATCAGCCGGATCATGGACGGTCTGCTCGCCTTCCCGCAGCTGCTGTTCATCATCGCGCTGGTCTCCGTCATGCCCAACCAGATGCTGGGGCTCACCGGCACGGGCGTGCGCATCTTCGTGATGATCCTGGTCATCGGCTTCTTCGGCTGGCCGTACATCGGCCGTGTGGTGCGCGGCCAGACGCTCAGCCTGCGCGAACGCGAGTACGTAGAGGCGGCCCGCTCGCTCGGTGCGGGGCGGTTCTACATCCTCTTCAAGGAACTGCTGCCCAACCTCGTCGCGCCCATCATCGTGTACACGACGATGATGATCCCCACGAACATCCTCACCGAGGCGGCACTCAGCTTCCTGGGCGTGGGCGTCAAGCCGCCCACGGCCTCCTGGGGGCAGATGCTCTCGAACGCGATCGACTACTACGACTCGGACCCGATGTACATGGTGATCCCGGGCGTGGCGATCTTCATCACGGTTCTTGCCTTCAACCTCTTCGGCGACGGCGTGCGGGACGCGCTCGACCCGAAGGGTTCCCGCTGAGGCCGAAGTGCCGTACACCAAGCGTCCCGTGAGCTCTCCCACGGGGTCTCTCATCAAATCCGGAGGATCCGAGATCGTGACTACCCAACGCACCTCAGGGCGGCGCAAGCAGGCCCTCGCCGCTGCCGCAGTGGTCGCCGGCCTGCTGACCACGGCGGCGTGCGGCGGTGGCAACGGCGGCGGCTCGAAGAACGGCGCGGCCGGCTTCGACGCGGCGAACAACAAGGTCGCCCAGGCCGATCTGGTCAAGAAGGGCGGCACGCTGAAGTTCGTGAGCACGCAGGACGCCGACTCGTGGGACACCACGCGCGGTTACTACGGGTTCATGTGGGACTTCGCCCGCTACTACAGCCGTCAGCTGATCACCTACAAGACCGCGCCCGGTGCCGAGGGTGCCCAGCTCACCCCCGACCTCGCCACCGACATGGGCCAGGTCTCGGACGGCGGCAAGACCTACACCTTCCACCTGCGCGACGGCGCCACGTGGGAGGACGGCAAGCCGATCACCTCGCAGGACATCAAGTACGGCATCGAGCGCTCCTGGGCCCAGGACGTCCTCTCCGGCGGTCCGATCTACCTCCAGCAGATGCTGGACCCGAACAACACCTACAAGGGTCCGTACAAGGACGGCGCGAAGGACCACCTGGGCCTGAAGGCGGTCGAGACGCCGGACGCCAAGACGATCGTCTTCCACCTGCCGAAGCCCAACTCGGACTTCCTGCAGGTGCTGGCGATGGTCGCGGCCTCCCCGGTCCGCCAGGACATGGACACCAAGTCCAAGTACGGCCTGCACCCGTTCTCCTCGGGGCCGTACAAGTTCCAGGCCTACAGCCCGGGCAAGAGCCTGGTCCTGGTCCGCAACACCAACTGGAAGGCGTCCTCGGACCCGGTCCGCAAGGCGTACCCGGACAAGATCACGCTGGACATCTCGACCAACCAGGCGGACGCGGACCAGCGCCTGATCAACGGCGACTACGACATCGACGCCTCCCAGACCGGCCTGGGCCCGCAGGCCCGCCAGATCGCCCTCAAGCAGCACAAGGACAACCTGGACAACCCGGTCTCCGGCTTCATCCGCTACGCGACCTTCCCGCAGAGCGTCAAGCCGTTCGACAACATCCACTGCCGCAAGGCCGTGATCTACGCCGCCGACCACGTCTCGCTGCAGACCGCCCGCGGTGGCCCCATCGCCGGTGGTGACATCGGCACCAACATACTGCCGCCGTCGGTCTCCGGTGGTGAGGGCCAGAAGTACGACCCGTACCAGATCGCCGGTGCCAACAAGAACGGCAACGTGAACCTGGCCAAGCAGGAGCTCAAGGCCTGCGGCAAGCCGAACGGCTTCTCCACCACCATCGCCGTCCGCAACAACAAGGCGCAGGAGGTGGCCACCTCCGAGTCCCTGCAGGCCGCGCTGAAGAAGGTCGGCATCAACGCCGACATCTACCAGTACGACGGCTCGCAGATCGCCGGCATCATCGGCAGCCCCTCGAACGTCGCGAAGAAGAAGCTCGGCATCATCATCATGGGCTGGGGTCCGGACTTCCCGACCGTCCAGGGCTACGGCATCCCGCTGTGGGACAGCAAGTACATCCTGCAGAGCGGTAACAACAACTACGCCCTGATCAAGGACAAGACGATCGACGGCCTGTTCGACCAGTACACCACCACGCTGGACGAGTCGAAGAAGGCCCAGATCTCCACCGAGATCAACCACAAGGTCATGGAGGGCGCGTACTACCTGCCCTTCGTCTTCGAGAAGTTCCTCAACTTCCGCTCCTCGCGTGTGGGCAACGTGTACACGACGAACGCGTACAGCGGCTACTACGACTTCGTCAACCTCGGCCTGAAGTCCACGAAGTAAACCCGGCACACCCGCCGTACGGCACGAAAGGCAGGTGAAGGCCGGCGCGGCGAGCCGCGGGCCCACGGAAGACCTCCGAGGGCCCGCGGTCCGCGGCGGGCCGTTAGCTGTGCTCGCTTACCTCATCAGGCGGCTGTTCGCCGCCGCAGTGATGCTGGTCGTCATCGTCCTGGTGGTCTTCAGCATCTTCTTCCTCGTCCCCAAGTGGGCGGGCGTCGACATCGCCACGAGCTTCGTGGGCAAGCAGGCAGACCCGCACGCCGTCGAGGCGGTGCGCGAGAAGCTGGGTCTGGGCGACCCGGTCTACTCACAGGTCTGGCACTTCTTCAAGGGCATCTTCGTGGGCCGCACCTACGCGGCCGGCGGTGACGTCACCCACTGTGCCGCGCCGTGCTTCGGCTACTCCTTCCGCAGTGAGCAGGCCGTCTGGCCGGTGCTGACCGACCGCTTCCCGGTGACCCTGGGACTCGCAATCGGCGCAGCCGTGCTGTGGCTCATCTTCGGTGTCGCGGCGGGTGTGCTCTCCGCCCTCAAGCGGGGCAGCATCTGGGACCGCAGTGCGATGGTCGTCGCCCTCAGCGGCGTCTCGCTGCCGATCTACTTCACCGGCCTGCTCTCGCTGGCGATCTTCAGCTACGGACTGAACTGGATCAACGGTCAGTACGTCTCGATCAGCGACAGCTTCACCGGCTGGCTCGGCGGCATGATCCTTCCCTGGATCACCCTCGCCTTCCTGTACGCGGCGATGTACGCCCGGATCACCCGGGCCACCATGCTGGAGATCCTCGGCGAGGACTACATCCGCACCGCCCGCGCCAAGGGTCTGAAGGAGCAGGTCGTCATCGGCAAGCACGCCATGCGCTCCACGATGACGCCCATCCTGACCATGCTCGGCATGGACCTCGGCGCCCTCATCGGCGGTGCCATCCTGACCGAGACCACGTTCAGCATCCCCGGCCTCGGCCAGGCCGTGCTGACCGCCATCAAGAACCAGGATCTGCCCATCATCCTGGGCGTCACCCTGATCACTTCCCTCGCGGTGCTGATCGCCAACCTCGTGGTGGACATCCTGTACGCCGTGATCGACCCCCGAGTGAGGCTCGCATGACCGAACTGAGCAAGACCGGAGCGGCCGTGGGCGAGCCCACGGCGTCCTCGCCCGCGCCGACCTCCTTCCTGGAAGTGCGCGACCTGAAGGTGCACTTCCCGACCGACGACGGTCTGGTGAAGTCCGTCGACGGGCTCAGCTTCCAGCTGGAGAAGGGCAAGACCCTCGGCATCGTGGGCGAGTCGGGCTCCGGCAAGTCCGTGACCTCGCTCGGCATCATGGGCCTGCACACCGCCGGCCAGTACGGCAAGCGCAAGGCGCAGATCTCCGGCGAGATCTGGCTGAACGGCACCGAGCTGTTGTCCGCCGACCCCGACCACGTGCGCAAGATGCGCGGCCGGGAGATGGCGATGATCTTCCAGGACCCGCTGTCGGCGC
This sequence comes from Streptomyces puniciscabiei, assembly GCF_006715785.1. NCBI lineage: Bacteria > Bacillati > Actinomycetota > Actinomycetes > Kitasatosporales > Streptomycetaceae > Streptomyces > Streptomyces puniciscabiei. The sequence continues at coordinate 1,527,939 of NZ_VFNX01000001.1, read as the reverse complement.
TGCACCCGTACTACACGATCGGGCAGCAGATCGTGGAGGCGTACCGGATCCACCACGACGTCGACAAGAAGACCGCCCGCAAGCGGGCGGTCGAGATGCTCGACCGCGTGGGCATCCCCCAGCCGGACAAGCGGGTCGACAACTATCCGCACGAGTTCTCCGGCGGTATGCGCCAGCGCGCCATGATCGCCATGTCGCTGGTGAACAACCCCGAACTGCTCATCGCGGACGAGCCGACCACCGCGCTCGACGTGACGGTCCAGGCGCAGATCCTCGACCTGATCCGCGATCTGCAGAAGGAGTTCGGCTCCGCGGTCATCATCATCACCCACGACCTGGGCGTCGTCGCCGAACTCGCCGACAACATCCTGGTCATGTACGGCGGCCGCTGCGTCGAGCGCGGCCCGGCGGAGAAGGTGTTCTACGAGCCCCGCCACCCCTACACCTGGGGTCTGCTCGGCTCGATGCCGCGCCTGGACCGCGACCAGCAGGAGCGCCTGATCCCGGTGAAGGGCTCCCCGCCCTCGCTGATCAACATCCCGTCCGGCTGCGCCTTCAACCCGCGCTGCCCGTACGCCGACATCCCGAAGGACAACCTGACCCGCACGGTCCGCCCGGAGCTGACCGAGGTCGGCAGCGAGCACTGGGCCGCCTGCCACATGTCGCGGGAGCAGCGGGAACGGATCTGGACCGAAGAGATTGCGCCGAAGCTGTGAGTGAGAACGCAGAGGACAAAGCAGTGAGCATCCCTGCACAGAGCGACGGCGCGAAGGCCGACTCCGAGGAGAAGGCCACCGGCACGGCCACGCTCACCAAGGACGCCGCTCCCGGTGAGATCCTGCTGAAGGTTACGGGGCTGCAGAAGCACTTCCCGATCAAGAAGGGCCTGCTCCAGCGCCAGGTCGGTGCCGTGCGGGCCGTCGACGGGCTCGACTTCGAGGTCCGCTCCGGCGAAACCCTCGGCGTCGTGGGCGAGTCGGGCTGCGGCAAGTCGACGATGGGCCGGCTGATCACCCGGCTGCTCGAACCGACCGCCGGCACCATCGAGTTCGAGGGCAAGGACATCACGCACCTCGGCGTGACCGGGATGCGTCCCATGCGCCGTGACGTGCAGATGATCTTCCAGGACCCGTACTCGTCGCTGAACCCGCGGCACACCATCGGCACGATCGTCGGGGCACCCTTCCGGCTCCAGGGCGTCGAGCCCGAGGGCGGCATCAAGAAGGAGGTGCAGCGGCTGCTGTCGGTGGTCGGTCTCAACCCCGAGCACTACAACCGCTATCCGCACGAGTTCTCCGGCGGTCAGCGCCAGCGCATCGGCATCGCCCGCGCGCTCGCCCTGAAGCCGAAGCTGGTCGTCGCGGACGAGCCGGTCTCCGCGCTGGACGTGTCGATCCAGGCGCAGGTCGTGAACCTCATGGACGACCTCCAGGAGGAGCTCGGCCTGACGTACGTGATCATCGCGCACGACCTGTCGGTCGTCCGGCACGTCTCGGACCGGATCGCGGTGATGTACCTCGGCAAGATCGTCGAGCTGGCCGACCGGGACTCGCTGTACAAGGCGCCGATGCACCCGTACACCAAGGCGCTGATGTCGGCGGTGCCGATCCCGGACCCGAAGCGGAAGAACGCCAAGAGCGAGCGCATCCTGCTCAAGGGTGACGTGCCCTCGCCGATCTCCCCGCCGAGCGGTTGCCGTTTCCACACCCGGTGCTGGAAGGCCACGGAGATCTGCCGGACCACCGAGCCGCAGCTGCTGGAGCTGAAGCCGGGTCAGCGGGTGGCCTGTCACCACCCGGAGAACTTCGCGGACCAGGCCCCGCAGGACACGGTGCTGCTCTCCGCGGCCAAGGAGGCGGCCGAGCTGGTCGCCGACGAGGTGCTCGCGGAGTCCGCCGAGACGTCGGCGGCGGTCGCGGCGGAGCTGGCCGAGGAAACCGCCGAGGGCTCCACGCCGGAGACCACCGAGGCGTCCGCCGAGGAGGCGGCGCCCGCGGAGGAGTCCACGGACGACGCCTCCGAGGAATCCACCGAGGAATCCACCGAGGAATCCTCCGAGGAGACCACCGAGGCCTCCGGGACCGGCTCCCAGGAGTCAACCGACAAGTAGCACATGACAACTAGGCAAAGTCATGTACATGCCTGAGCGGGGGAGTGCACAGTCGTCCGTGTCCGACCACTGATCGGCACACGCTCGAAAGGGACGACTGATGGCACTCTCCCGTTCGGCACGTCTGGGGACCGTCGCGACCGCGGCGGTCTCCTTCCTCGTCATCGCCGCCGCGCCCGCCCCCACCCCCGGCGCCCCCGGCATCGGCGACTCCTACTTCCCGAACCTAGGCAACGGCGGCTTCGACGCCCTCCACTACGACCTCGACGTCGCCTACGCCCCCGACACCGGCCGGCTGCAGGGCCGTACGACCCTCACCGCGCGCGCCACCCAGAACCTCTCCTCCTTCGATCTCGATCTCCAGCAGCTGGACGTCAGCCGCGTCGAAGTCGACGGCAGACGCGCGGAGTTCACGCGCACCGGGGACGAGCTCGTCATCACCCCGCGCCACAGCCTCGCCCGGGGCCGGGACTTCCGGGTGTCCGTCACCTACGGCGGCGTACCGCAGCCCCTCGGCGGCCCCATCGTCTTCGGCTCCAAGTACGGCTGGATGAAGACCGCCGACGGGGTCTTCGTGGCCTGCGAGCCCAACGCGGCCTCCACCTGGTTCCCCTCCAGCGACCACCCCGCCGACAAGGCCACCTACGACATCCGGATCAAGGCGCCCGAAGGGCTGACCGGCGTCTCCAACGGCCGGCTCGTCTCGACGTACTCCAGGGGCGGCTCGACGTACACCCACTGGCGCGAGTCGAGGCCGATGGCGACCTACCTCGCGACCGCCACCATCGGGAAGTTCGACGTCCGCACCGGGCGCACCCCCGGTGGCATCCCGATCTACGTCGCCATCGACCCGGTGCTGAAGAACAGCAACAACGTCGACGTGTACGCCGTCACCGCCGCCGCCACCGACTACTGGTCGCAGGTCTTCGGGCCGTACCCGTTCGAGGAGACCGGCGCGATCGTGGACGACATGCCCGAGGCCGGGTTCTCGCTGGAGGTGCAGAGCAAGCCCGCCTACTCGGCCGTGCGCAACGAGAGCACCATCGTGCACGAGCTGGCCCACCAGTGGTTCGGCGACTCGGTGAGCGTGGCACGGTGGAAGGACATCTGGCTCAACGAGGGCTTCGCCACCTACGCCCAGTGGCTGTGGGCGGAGCACCAGGGGACCAGGTCGGCGCACGACTCCTTCCTGGCCGCGTACGACGCCCGCCCGGCCGACAACGCCTTCTGGCAGATCAAGGTCGCCGACCCGCAGCGCGACACGATGTTCTCCTACGCCGTCTACCAGCGCGGCGCGATGACGCTCCAGATGCTCCGGGAGCGGATCGGCGACCGCGCGTTCTTCAGGCTGCTGCCCGCCTGGACCCGGCTCCACCGGTACGGCAACGCGGACACCGCCGGCTTCATCCGGCTCGCCGAGCGCGTCAGCGGGCAGAAGCTGGACGACCTCTTCCGTACCTGGCTGTTCACTACAGGGAAACCCGCCCTGTGAGCCTGGCTTTGTAAGGTTCACACCGTCCGCTGGGTGAGAATGTCAGGGTGCAGCTCCAGCAACTCTTCAGTCCCTCCGTCCAGCACACGCTCGATGTCATCGGCATCTTCGTGTTCGCGATCTCCGGCGCGCTGCTGGCCGTCCGGAAGAACTTCGACGTCTTCGGCATCGCCGTCCTCGCCGAGGTGACCGCGCTGGGCGGAGGGCTGTTCCGTGACCTGGTCATCGGAGCCGTGCCCCCGGCCGCCTTCACCGACCTCGGGTACTTCCTCACCCCGCTCCTGGCCGCGCTCGTCGTCTTCTTCCTGCACCCGCACGTGGAACGCATCCAGGCGGCGGTGCTGGTCTTCGACGCGGCCGGCCTCGGCCTGTTCTGCGTCAGCGGTACGACGAAGGCGTACAGCTACGGCCTGAACCTGACCGCGTCGGCGACGCTGGGCCTCGCCACCGCCGTCGGCGGCGGTGTGCTGCGGGACGTCCTCGCCAACGAGGTGCCGTCACTGCTGCGCTGGGACCGCGATCTGTACGCGGTCCCAGCGATCGTCGGCGCGACCATGGTCGTGCTGTTCATCCGCTATGACGCCCTGACCCCCCTCACCAGTGGGCTCGCGGTCGTCACCGCTTTTGTGCTGCGCCTGCTCGCGATGCGGTTCCACTGGCGAGCTCCGCGCGCGTGGAACCGCCGGTCGACGGTGACCGAGGAGTGATCGGGCCGCCCGTGTGCGTGCGGGTGTGCCCGCCGGTGCCGCCCCGCCCCATCTCCATGGTCAGCCACTCGAACACGGTCGGGACCTGCGGCCGCCACAGCGCCATCGAGTGGCCGCCCATGCTGCGCGGCAGGAAGACCACCCGCACATACGTCGGCGGTTTCGCGATCTGCTCCAGCGCCACACCGGCTTGGTAGCCGTCACCGTTCTCGCCCGAGATGTACAGCGCGATCCTCGGCGGGACGCGGTAGTTCTTCAGGAGGTAGTAGGGGTTGTTGGCCCGCCGCAGCTCGATGCTCCCGGCGGCCAGCGAGTTGCGCTCGCCGATCGGGTCGTTGTAGCCGGACAGGCTGATGGCGGCCCGGTAGCGGTCGGGATGCGCGACGGCGAGCTTGGCCGCACAGTGGGCGCCGGCCGAGTAGCCGGCCGCGGCCCAGCCGTCCGGCGCGGCTTCGGCGCGGAAGTTGTCCGTGATCATCTTCGGCACGTCGATGCTCAGCCAGCTGTCCGCGTTCACGGTGCCGGGGATGTTGGCGCACCCTGTGTCTATCTTGGCGATCAGGTTGGTGCGCGGCGACACCAGGATGAACGGGGCCACCTGGCCGCTCTTCATGAGCGGCTCCAGCTGTTCGTGCACCTTCAAGGAGCCGAACCAGGCCTTCGCCGAACCCGGGTAGCCCGACAGCAGCTCGACGACCGGGAACTTCTTGTTCCGGTAGGCCGGCTCGTCGTACTGCGGCGGCAGCCAGACGTAGACCTCGGCGTTCACGCCCGACACCCGGCCCTTGAGCTGGGTGACCTTGACCCCGCCGGCGGCGTGCATGGCGGGTCCGTCGGCCTGCGTGAACTTCTGCTGCACCTTGGGCAGCTTCTTGTACGCGATACCGCCGGTGCCGTCGGCACCCAGGTTGGCGGCCTGCTGCACGTGGTTGCCCGTGCCGAGCAGGTCGGCCCAGTTGTCGTAAAGGTTGTTGGCGTTGTTGACCAGCACGAAGATCAACGTGACGGCCGTGACCTGGGCGAACAGCAGCATGAGGAGTCGGAGTGCGGCACGCAGCAGCTTGGGTCCGCGCAACCGTGACCACAGCACGAGCGGCAGTATCAGTGCAACCACGGCCAGCGCAACGGTCGTGTAGAGGAACGGAGTCCCGGTGAGGCTCATGTCCCCATAGAGGGGAAACCGTGGCCTGAGGTTGTGGACGTGTCCGGACACTTACTTAGAAATTGCCGGAACCTCACCCGGGAGGGGGATCCGGCCCGGTCGAACAAGGAGAAAGCTACCGCTTAGTAATTTCCTGTTGTACCGTTCATCCATGCCAGAAGCAGCTTCCGCACCCTCTCCGTCGCGGGCCGTGATCGGCGACAGCGAGTTCGACCGCGACACCGCGGTCACCCGGCGCGCGCCCGGTGTCTACGACATCGACCTCTCGGCCGGCTGGACCATCATCAACGCCGTCAACGGCGGCTACCTGCTGGCCGTACTCGGCCGGGCCCTCGCGGACACCCTGCCGCACCCGGACCCCTTCACCATCTCCGCGCACTACCTCACCGCGTCCCACCCCGGACCGGCGGTCATCCGCGCCCAGACCGTCCGCACCGGCCGCACCCTCTCCACCGGCCAGGCCTCCCTCTACCAGTACGACGACGAGGGCAACGAGGTCGAACGCATCCGCGTCCTCGCCTCCTACGGCGACCTCACCACCCTCCCCGACGACGTCCGTACGACGGCGACGCCGCCGCCCATCCCGCCCCTGGACCAGTGCTTCGGTGCGCAGGACGGCCCCACCCCCATCGAGGGCAGCTCGGCCATCACCGACCGCCTGATGCTCAAGCTGGACCCGGCCACCCTTGGCTGGGCCCTCGGCGCGCCCTCCGGGAAGGGTGAGATGCGCGCCTGGTTCGGCCTGGCCGACGGCCGCGACGCCGACCCGCTGTCCCTCCTGCTGGCGGTGGACGCCCTGCCGCCCACGGCCTTCGAGCTGGGCCTCAAGGGCTGGGTCCCCACCGTCGAACTCACCGTCCACGTCCGCCGCCGCCCGGCCCCCGGCCCCCTGCGGGTGTCCATCACCACCCGCAACCTGGCCGGCGGCTTCCTCGAGGAGGACGCCGAGGTCTGGGACACCGACGGCCACCTGGTCGCCCAGTCCCGCCAACTGGCCCGAGCAAGGCTGACCTGACCTCCGACGGTCCGGCGGGTGGGGCGTGGCCGTGCGAGGCTTTCGGTGAGCCCGGGTCTGCCAGCCGGGCTCGGCTGACGGGAAGGTACCGGCGTGCGGCTGGCTGGTCCCGCTGCGGCTCGGCGGGGAGAGACGGGCGTGCACCCTCCTGTCCGCCGCCTCTCGTCCACCGCGACGGTGAGCAACCACGCCGGTGGCGACCGGCGGTGCCGAGCCGACCGTTACGCGCTGCTCGGTGTGGGTCAGGCGCGGCTCAGCGGGGTGCGGCCCAGCCAGGCCGCCAGCTGTTCGTACGCGTCGGCGGTCTCGGGGGTTTCACGGCGGTTGTCGAAGGGGGTCTCGGCGTCGCGCGGCCGGGAGTCGGGCAGGACCGTGCGGGCGGTGGCGAGGGCGAACTCGGCGAGCTCCGGGTCGAGTTCCAGCGGGTGGCCGATGGCCTCGGCCAGGTCCCAGGTGTGCGTCACGATCTCCATGACATACCCGGAGAGCGCCGCGTGGCCCGGCACCTCGCCCCACGGCACCCGCACCGGGGAGGCCATCCGCGCGTCACTCTCCCAGGCCTTCAGAACGCGGACGCGTACCTCGTCGTAGGCCGCCGCCCAGCCGTCGTCCGCGACCCCGTGGGCGGTCGGCTCCACCGCCATGCCGTCGCCGCCCTCGCCGACCACCGCGATCCGCCGGGTGCCGCCGACGATGTGGCCCAGCAGGGCCCGTACGTCGAACTCGGAACACGGTGTCGGCGCGGCGAGGTCTTCGGGGCGCACGGTCTTGATGAGGGCCGCGGCCTGCTCGGTGGCGCGGGTGTACACGGGGCGAGGGTCGGTGAAAGCGGTGGTGGTGGTCATGGTGTGCCTCTCTGTTTCCCCGGGAGTCGGTGGGTCGTCTCCGGGAGTCGGTAGGACGAGGATCGCCCGATAACCTGACATCCGCCGTCAACATTTGCGGGAAGCTCGTCGAGCGCGTGATTCTGGGCGCGTGAAATCCGACCGGCTGCTGTCGATCCTGCTGCTCCTGCAGACCCGGGGCCGCGTCCCCGCGCGCGAACTCGCCGACCGGCTGGAGGTGTCGGTCCGCACCATCTACCGGGACATCGAGGCGCTGTCGGCCTCCGGCGTCCCGGTGTACGCCGAGCGCGGCCGGCACGGCGGGATCGAACTCCTCGCCGGCTTCCGCACCGACGTCACCGGGCTGACCGCCGACGAGTCCCGCGCCCTGTTCATCCTGGCCGCCCAGGGCGCGCACGCCGCGCTCGGCCTCGACGCGGCCCTCGGCTCCGCCCTGCGCAAGGTGATGGCCGCGCTGCCGGCGCCGCACCGGCCCGCCGCCGAGGTGACCAGCCGCCGCATCCTGGTGGACGCCACCCGCTGGAGGAGCGGCCCCCAGCAGGCCGTCGACCTGGAGGTACTGCAGGACGCGGTCTTCGCCGACCGGCGCCTGCGACTGCGCTACCGGCACAGCGGGGAGCGGGAGCCACGGACGTACACCGTGGACCCGTACGGCCTGGTCGCCAAGGCCGGGGTCTGGTACCTGGTCGCCGACCGGCGCGGAGCGCCCCGGCTGTTCCGGGCCGACCGGATCCACTCGGCCCGGCCGCTGGACGAGCCGGTGCGGCGCCACCCGGGCGTCGAACTCGCCGACGCGTGGGAGCTGTTGCGCCGCCAGGTGGAGGAGCAGCAGGGCGGGATCGAGGTCACCGTGCGGGTACGGCGCGAGCGGTTCGACATGTTCCAGCGGGTGGCCGCCGCCCAGCTGACGGCAGTGCCGGACGACGACGGCGAGAGCGAGTGGGTCACCGCCCGGCTCACCTACCCGGTGCTGCGCGCGGTCCGCCAACTCCTCGGGTTCTCCGATCAGGTGGAGCTGCTGGACCCGCCCGAGGCCCGCGCGGAACTGCTGGCGGGGGCCCGTTCTGTCACGGCCTTGTACCAGGAGGGCACCTGACCCCGGATTGACAGCCGACGGACAGGACGGGCCCAAGTACCGCCCAGAAAGCGTTGGTTGAGTGCGGCCCCTCAGGACTTTCTCATCCTCACCGGAGCTGACTCTCATGAAGCGTGCCCGTCTCGCCCCCGCCGTCGCCCTGCTGGCGCTGTCCCCGCTGCTGCTGACCGCGTGCGGCTCGGGCGACTCGTCCTCCTCCTCCGGAAACTCCGGCCGGCAGCAGTCGTGTCAGGCGCCGTCCGGCATGCCCACGGGCGGCACCGGCCGCCGGCCGAGCGGGAGGCCGGCCGGTGCACCCTCGGGGGCGCCGTCGGGAGCGGCCACCGTGAAGCCGACCGGCACGCCCAGCGGTGCCGCCTCGGGGATGCCGAGCGGGGCGCCCGGCGGCCAGAGCGGTCAGGGTGGCCCCGGCGGCGGTCAGGGCGGCGGCTGCGGCGGCCCGGGCGGCGGACAGGCCGGGGGCCAGGCGGCGGGGCAGTCCGGCGGGCAGGCCCAGCAGGGCTGAGCCGAGGCCGGGCCCGGCGTCGTACGACGGCAGGGGCGGCGCACATGGGCGTGCCGCCCCCCCTTCGTGTGCCGTGGGCCCTGCCCCTGCCCGGGGCGGCTCAGTCCAGCCAGTGGCCGCGGCCGATGGAGATGAGCCGCAGCTGCCGGGTGGCGAGCTGGGTGACGCGCTCCCGCTCCTCCGCCGGCGCCTCCAGGGCCTCCAGGAACAGCGAGGCGGTGATGAGCATCTGGTCGACGTAGAGATGCGCCAGCATCAGCAGGTCGTCCTCGCTCCAGCCCGCGGCCTCGGGGTCCTTGGCCAGCTCGGCCTTCACCTCCTCGGCGAACCGGACCAGTTGGTCCCGGATGGCCTCCCGCACGGGCTGCACCCCGCCGTGCCGTTCCCGGGCGATGAACCGGACATGTGCGGGGTACTCGTCCACGTGACGGGCGATCAACTCGATGGCGCGCGCGATGCGCTCCTCGCTGTCGCCCGGCGTGGACACCGTCGTCCGCACCATCGGGTGCAGGCTGCCCAGCGCCTCGTCGACCAGCGCCACACCGAGGTCGGCGGTCGAGCGGAAGTGCCGGTAGAACGCGGTCGGGGCGACGCCGACGGCCCGGGTCACCTCGCGCAGGCCCAGGCTGCTCAGGCTCTGCTCCTCCAGCAGCGCGAGCGCCGCGTCGAGGAACGCCTGCCGGGTCTTCTGCTTCTGGGCCTGCCGGATACCGAGGGTGTGACTCATGTCATCCAGTTAACAACTGTTCTCTGGAATTGGAAAGCCGTGAAGCGCGCTAGAGTAGAAGTCAGTGAACAACTGTTACTACAACTGTTCACCGAAATTTCACACCGGCCCGATACGAGGCATCCAGGAGGGGGGATCCGATCCCATGCTGTTCCTCGTCGCCGCACTCATGCTGCTCGGTGTCGTGCTGGGCACCGTCGCCCACGCGCCGCTGACCATCACCGCCGCCGTAGCCGCCGGCATCGCCGTCTGGCTCGCCGTCTTCGCGATCCGCGAGCGCCTCGGCCGCCGACGCCGTACGTCGGCCAACTGACCGTCCGCCACGACTTCCAGGAGCTGAGCACCATGCAACTCACCGCACCGGTCAGGAGCGGCAACGACACCCGCCCGGCCGCGCGCGACGCCGACGGCATGGCCGTGGCGTCCTTCATCCTGGGCCTTCTCGGCCTGCTCGTCCTCAACATCTTCCTCGGCCCGATCGCCATCGCCCTGGCCGCCGTCTCCCTCTGGCGCGGCACCGCCCGCCGCGGCCGGGCCCTGCTGGGCCTGACCCTGGGCGTGGCCGACCTGGTCGTCCTGGCCATCGCGATGGAGGTCTCCCACACGCTGTCGTGGAGCCTGTGAGCCGGGGCGGCACCGCCTGACGAAGCCGGCCCCGAGGACGACGGGGCACCCCGCCGCCCCACCACCAGCAACACCCGCCGGGGAACCGCCTGGCCTGCGCCGCCGCACGCCGCGGGGTACCCACCCCACCCACGCCACCGTGGGGGTACCCGACCCGCGGCCGTCGCCGTGCCACGCAACGCAACCTGCGAGCACCGCGCCCACCACCATGGCGACCCGCCCTCGCCACCACCCGTGGGGTCCCCGACCCGCCACTGTCGCCGGGGTGCTACCCGACGCGGCACCGTTGCCGCGGGGGTACCCGACCCGCCACCGTTGTGGGAAGCCCGACCCGTCGTGGGAAGTCCGACCCGTCGCGGCAGCCGCGGGGACAGCCGACTGCCGGCATCGCGTCCACCGTCGTGGGAGGCCTGCCTCGTCGCCGCGTCACCGTGGCCGGGGGAGTGCCGACCCGCCACTGTCGCCGGGGTCCTGTCCGACGCGGCGCCGTCGCCGTGGGGAGTGCCCGATCCGCCACCGTCGTGGGAAACCCGACCCGTCGTGGGAAGTCCGACCCGTCGTGGCAGCCGCGGGGACAGCCGACTGCCGGCATCGCGTCCACCGTCGTGGGAGGCCTGACTCGTCGCCGCGTCACCGTGGCCGGGGGAGTACCGACCCGCCACTGTCGCCGGGGTCCTGTCCGACGCGGCGCCGTCGCCGTGGGGTACCCGACCCGCCACCGTCGTGGGAAACCCGACCCGCCGCCGTAGCCGTGGGGATGCTCAAACCGTCGCCGCCGTACGCCCGGCTCGGCCCCGCCTGGCCGCCGGCGTGGGACGTTCGACCCGCCGCCCTGATCCGCTCCCGCCATCGCCGTGGTGGTCGTTCCGCCGGGGTGATGGGGGGCCTACCGGTCGACGGCGCAGGGCGCCACGCCACCGAGTGCAGGGGCAACCCCGGTATGGCGCACCGCCGGCGGAGCCCACCCGTACGGCCCAAGCCAACCGCAGGGTCCCGGCGCCGTAGAATCAGCACACCATGGCTTACCTCGACCACGCCGCGACCACCCCGATGCTCCCGGAGGCGGCAGAGGCCCTGACCGCCCAGTTGAGCATCACGGGCAACGCCTCCTCCCTCCACGCATCCGGCCGGCAGGCGCGCCGTACGGTCGAGGAATCCCGCGAAACCCTCGCCGAAGCGCTCGGCGCCCGCCCCAGCGAGGTCGTCTTCACCTCGGGCGGCACCGAGGCCGACAACCTCGCGGTGAAGGGCCTGTACTGGGCCCGCCGTGCCGCCGACCCGGCCCGTACCCGCGTCCTGGCCAGCCCCGTCGAGCACCACGCGGTCCTCGACGCCGTCCACTGGCTCGGCGAGCGCGAGGGCGCGACGGTCGAGTACCTTCCCGTCGACACTCACGGCCGCGTCCACCCCGACGCCCTGCGCGAGGCCATCGCCCGCGACCCCCACGACGTCGCCCTGGTGACCGTGATGTGGGCCAACAACGAGATCGGCACGATCCTGCCGGTCCGCGAACTGGCCGAGGTGGCTGCCGAGTTCGGCATCCCGATGCACGCCGACGCGGTCCAGGCCGTCGGTCAGGTCCCGGTCGACTTCGCCGCCTCCGGCCTCGCCGCGATGACCGTCTCGGGCCACAAGATCGGCGGCCCGTACGGCATCGGCGCGCTGCTGCTGGGCCGTGACCAGACCCCCGTGCCCGTCCTGCACGGCGGCGGCCAGGAGCGGCACGTCCGCTCCGGCACCCTCGACGTCCCCGCCGTCGCCTCCTTCGCCGTCGCCGGCCGGCTCGCCACCGAGCGGCGGGAGTGGTTCGCCCGGGAGATCGGTGCCCTGCGCGACCAGCTGATCGCGGCGGTCCGCAGCGCCGTCCCGGACGCGATCCTCGGCGGCGACCCGGCGCCCGAGGGCCGGCTGCCGGCCAACGCGCACTTCACCTTCCCCGGCTGCGAGGGCGACTCGCTGCTCCTTCTGCTGGACGCCCAGGGCATCGAGTGCTCGACCGGCTCCGCCTGCACCGCGGGTGTCGCCCAGCCCAGCCATGTCCTGCTCGCCACCGGCGCCGACCCGGACCTGGCCCGCGGCACCCTGCGCTTCTCCCTGGGCCACACCTCCACGCAGGCGGACGTCGAGGCGGTCGCGAAGGCGATCGGCCCGGCGGTGGAGCGCGCCCGCGCGGCCGGGCTCAGCTGAACACACGAAAGCGACCTACGAGGCGGGTTCCCTTCGCCGGCATTGTCCGGATCAGGTTCAAGGGGTCGCCATCAGGTCCAGTCCTTGCGACCTTCCGGCCTCTCAGCCCGAGCGTCGATGTCGGCACCAGCGGAAACGGTGTTCCTCCTTCAAGAAACAGGAATCTCTCGCTGACGTCGGCTACTCCGCTTGGGCTCCCTCACTCGTCTCGTAGGTCTTGCAAACAGGATAGAACCGCCCATACCGGACAAAAAAGGCCCTAGTTCTTGATTTTTTGCAGGTATCGCTCCCAGTCCCAGTGCGGCCCGGGATCGGTGTGGTCCGTCCCCGGCACCTGGACGTGCCCGATGATGTGCTCCCGGTCCACTTGCATGCCGTACCGCCGGCATATCGCCGCCGTCAGCCGCGCCGAGGACGCGTACATGGCGTCCGTGAAGGAGGAGGCGTCCGCCACGAAGCCCTCGTGCTCGATGCCGACACTGCGCTCGTTGTACTCCCGGTTGCCCGCGTGGAACGCCACGTCCAGCTCCCGTACCAACTGGGTGATCCGGCCGTCCCTGCGCACGATGTAGTGCGCCGCCGCGCCGTGCGCCGGGTCCTGGAAGGCCTTCACCGCGCTCGCGTAGCCGCCCTGCGTGACATGGACGACGACCCGGTCGACCGCGTAGTCGTCCGGCCGGTCGGCCCGCCGGTAGTTGGCCGGGGAGGCCGGCACCCAGCGCGCGCCCCGGAAGTCCACGGCCCCCGCCACCCGGGGCTTCTCCACCCCCGGCAGCCGCCACCACAGGCGCGTCAGCTCCGCACGGGCCAGCGCGGCCGTGCCCACGGCCGCCGCCGCGCCACCGACGAGCAGGGCCCGCCGCCCCAGCCGCCGGTCGGCGTCGCCCGTGCGCCGCCGGTCCGTGTCACTCATGCCCGCCCCCGTCCGCGCCGTGCCCGCCCTGTCCGCGCCTTCTCCGGCCGTTCGCGCCGTGTTCGCCCCGTCCGCGCCCTGTCCGCCCTGCTCGCCCTGTCCCTCGTGTTCCGCCCTTGTGATCGTCAACGGATATCCGGCCGCCCCGGTTCCCACGGGCCCGTACCCTGGAGGGGCTATGACTGAGACCCCGCAGCGCCCTCTCCGCGTCCTCGCCGCCATGTCCGGTGGAGTCGACTCCGCCGTAGCCGCCGCGCGTGCCGCGGAAGCCGGCCATGACGTCACCGGCGTCCATCTCGCGCTCTCCGCGAACCCGCAGTCCTTCCGGACCGGCGCGCGGGGCTGTTGCACCATCGAGGACTCCCGTGACGCCCGCCGCGCGGCCGACGTCATCGGCATCCCCTTCTACGTCTGGGACCTCGCCGACCGCTTCCGCGAGGACGTGGTAGAGGACTTCGTCGCCGAGTACGAGGCCGGCCGCACCCCCAACCCGTGCCTGCGCTGCAACGAGAAGATCAAGTTCGCCGCGCTGCTCGACAAGGCGCTCGCGCTGGGCTTCGACGCGGTGTGCACAGGGCACTACGCGAAGGTCGTGCTGCGCGAGGACGGCTCCCGGGAACTGCACCGCGCCTCCGACATGGCCAAGGACCAGTCGTACGTCCTCGGTGTGCTGGACGAGAGGCAGCTCGCCCACGCGATGTTCCCGCTCGGCGACACGGTCACCACCAAGGAGGAGATCCGCGCCGAGGCCGAGCGCCGCGGGCTCGCCGTCGCCAAGAAGCCCGACTCGCACGACATCTGCTTCATCGCCGACGGCGACACCCAGGGCTTCCTGGCGAAGCGGCTCGGCAAGGCCGAGGGCGACATCGTCGACGAGTCCGGCGCCAGGCTGGGCACGCACGAGGGTGCGTACGGCTTCACCATCGGCCAGCGCAAGGGCCTCAGGATCGGCACCCCGGCCCCCGACGGCAAGCCCCGCTACGTCCTCGACATCTCCCCGGTGACGAACACGGTGACGGTCGGCCCGGCCGCCGCCCTGGACGTGATCGGCCTGACGGCGATCAAGCCCCGCTGGTGCGGCACCGCCCCCACCGGCCCCGGCACCTACACCGCCCAGCTGCGTGCCCACGGCGGCGAGACCGAGGTCACCGCGGAACCGGTCGACGGCGAGCTGCGCGTGCGCTTCACCGAACCGGTCCGCGGCGTCGCCCCCGGCCAGGCGATCGTCCTGTACGACGGCACGCGCGTGGTGGGCTCGGCGACGATCGCGTCGACCACGCGCGCGACGACCGCAGCGGTGTAGGCGCGCCCAGGGCAGGCGCGCCCGGGGCCTGTCGTCACCTCCCCCCGGCCTTCGCGGCCGGGGCCCTAACCGGTCACGAACTCCGCGAGCACCGGCCCCAGCACCTCCGGCTCCACCATGTGGGTCTGCCCGGGAAGCACCCGGTAGGTGCCCTGGGGCACCGCTTCCACGACGGCCTGGTTCGCCCTGTGCATCCACTCCGGGCTCGCACCGCCCGCGACCACCAGCACCGGCACGGAGATCTCCGCGAGCCGGTCCCGGGGGAGCAGGCCGTCGCCCATGACCGTGTCGTCGTAGGCGAGACTCGGCGCGAGGGCCTCCATGCCGGCCCACATCGGCGACTGGCGGGCGCCCCGGATCATCTCCTCGGCCAGGCCCGTCAGCCGCAGGAACAGCTCCACCGCGTCCCCGCGCCGGCCCTCCGAGAGCGCCTTGTTCAGCTGCTCCTTGTACACGGCCTCCCGCTCGGCGCCGCCCGGCAGGTGGTCCGCGTACGGCACCTCGTACACGGCGGCCCGGGCGGCCGGCAGCCCGCTCGCCACCGCCTGGAGCACCAGCGCGCCGCCCGAGGAGACCCCGAACAGCGCCGCCTCGCCCCCCACGGCGTCGATCAGCGCGGCCAGGTCCTCGACCTCGCGCTCGACCGCGTACGGCTTCGTGTCACCGCTCTCGCCGCGGCCCCGGCGGTCGTAGACGACGGCCGTGCAGCGGTCCGCGAGCCGCTGGGCCAGGGGCGCCACGGTGCCACCGGTGGACATCGCTCCGCTCACCAGGATCACCGTCGGCCCCTGACCGGTCACTTGGTACGCGAGGACGGTGCCGTCCCGCGA
This sequence comes from Streptomyces puniciscabiei, assembly GCF_006715785.1. Lineage (NCBI taxonomy): Bacteria > Bacillati > Actinomycetota > Actinomycetes > Kitasatosporales > Streptomycetaceae > Streptomyces > Streptomyces puniciscabiei. The sequence continues at coordinate 1,512,423 of NZ_VFNX01000001.1, read as the reverse complement.
AGTCGTCTTCTTGTCCATGTCGGTGCAGACTGCCGTACCGGCACGGACTCATCGCTCACGACACGTCGACGTCGTAGAAGCAGAAGTGATCCTTGATCTCCGCCACCCCCGGCTTGGGATCCGGGTACGCCCACACCAGGTCCGGCGCGTCCGGCAGCGACCAGTAGGACGCCGTGCCCTTGAAGGGGCACACGGTGTGCGTCTCGGAGGGGGTCAGCAGATCGAGGCGTACGTCCTCGGCGGGGATGTAGTACCGCTCCGGACAGCCCGTCTCCCGCAGCACCAGCCCTCGGTCGGTCTCCGCGAGCACCTGGTCGCCGTGCACCACGCGCACGTGCCGCTCGCTCTTCTCGATGGTGATCGTGTGTCCTTCGGCCATACAGGGACAGCACCGGCGGCCCCGCGCTTCTTCCCGCCCGGCACGGCCCGCGCGGCAAGGCCGTACGGTGGGGGCCATGAACATCTGCGTCTTCCTGTCCGCCGCCGACCTCCACGAGCGTTACACGCGCCCCGCCCGCGAGTTCGCGGAACTGCTGGGCAAGGGCGGGCACACGCTCGTCTGGGGCGGCTCCGACGTCGGTCTGATGAAGGTCGTCGCGGACGGGGTGCAGGAGGCGGGCGGCAGGCTGCTGGGCGTGTCCGTGGAGTTCCTCGCGAACAAGGCCCGGCCCGGCGCCGACCAGATGGTCGTCGCCGCCGACCTCGCCGAGCGCAAGAAGCTGCTGCTGGAGAACGCCGACGCCGTGGTGATCATGGTGGGCGGCACCGGCACGCTGGACGAGGCCACCGAGATCCTGGAGCTGAAGAAGCACGGCCGCACCGAGAAGCCGGTCGTGCTGCTGAACACCGCGGGCTTCTACGACGGCCTCAAGCAGCAGTTCCGCCGCATGGAGGACGAGGGTTTCCTGCCCCGTCCGCTGTCCGAGCTGGTGTTCTTCGCGGAGGAGCCGGTGGGGGCGCTGGCCTACCTGGAGGAGCAGCTCGGCGTCCACTGATGCGAGCATGTCGGGCATGGCTACTCATGTGATCACCGGGGCCGGTTCCGGCATCGGCGCGGCCGTCGCCCGCCGTCTGCACGCGCGCGGGGACGAACTCGTGCTGCACGCGCGCGACGCGGGCCGCGCGAAGGAGCTGGCGGCCCAGTTCCCCGGCGCCCGCACCCTGGTCGGCGACCTGGCCGACCCGGACCGGCTGTCCTGGGCGTTCTCCCACCAGACCCTCCCGGACCGCGTGGACTGTCTGCTGCACATCGCCGGAGTCGTCGACCTGGGCGAGGTCGGCGAGCTGACCCCCAAGTCCTGGCACCACCAGCTCAACGTCAACCTGATCGCCCCCGCCGAGCTGACCCGGCACTTCCTGCCCCAGCTGCGTGCCGCCCGCGGCCACGTGATCTTCGTCAACTCCGGCGCCGGCCTCAGCGCCCACGCCGGCTGGTCCGCGTACGCCGCCTCCAAGCACGGCCTGAAGGCCCTCGCCGACTCCCTGCGCCACGAGGAGCACGCGAACGGCGTCCGGGTCACCTCGGTCTACCCCGGCCGCACGGCCAGCCCCATGCAGGCCAAGGTCCACCAGCAGGAGGGCAAGGAGTACGACGCCTCGCAGTGGATCGACCCCGAGTCGGTCGCCACGACGATCCTCATGTCCCTCGACCTGCCCGGGGACGCGGAGGTCAACGACCTGACGGTGCGGCCGGGACGGTGAACGAGGCAAGCGGTGCCGAGATCCGCGACCGGCCGGCGCAGGTGTGGTCGAGGACCGGGGGCTCGTTGGTCCTGGGCGGCCCGGACCTTGGCACTCCGCCTGCCGAGCGGCGGGTCGAGGGCGAGATCCTCGACCCGTCGGACCTGGCGGAACCGCGTGTGACCGGGGAAGCCGACGGCGGGCGGCCAGGGGGCGGAGCCCCCCGGTACGGCCACGGCATACCCTGCCGGAGTGAGTGAGAGCACCCAGTTGAGGTTTCCCCCGGCCACCGGCGTGGGGTCCATGCCCGGCGGCGACGCCAGGGAGGCCGCCAAGACAGTGACCGGCAGTTTCGAGGACTTCCCGTTTCTGCCCGAGCTGCCCGCGCGCGGGCCCGGCGCCGACATGATCGGCCGCAGCGCGGGGATGCTCGTCGAGCTGTACGCGCGCGTGGAGCCCAGCGGCTGGCGCGTCGGGGACCGGCCGGGCCTGGACACCAAGCGGGCGCGGTCCTGGCTGGGGGAGGACCTGGACGCCCTGGAGGAGTTCACCCAGGGCTACGAGGGTGACCTGAAGGTACAAGCGGTCGGGCCGTGGACGCTGGCCGCCGCGCTGGAGCTGAAGAACGGCGAGGCCGCCCTCTCCGACCCCGGCGCCTGCCGTGATCTCGCGGCCTCCCTCACCGAGGGGCTGCGGCTGCACCTGGCCGAGGTCCGCCGCCGCGTCCCCGGCGCGCGGCTCGTGCTCCAGCTCGACGAGCCCTCCCTCACCGCCGTCCTGCGCGGACAGGTGCGCACCGCCAGCGGTTACCGCACCCACCGCGCCGTGGACCGGCAGATCGTGGAAGCCACCCTGCGGGACGTCATCGGGGCGCACGGCGGCGGGCCGGTGATCGTGCACTCCTGCGCCCCCGACGTGCCCTTCGCCCTGCTGCGGCGGGCCGGCGCGGCCGGCGTCTCCTTCGACTTCTCGCTACTCACCGAACGTGATGACGACGCGATCGGCGAGGCCGTCGAGGGCGGCACGCGGCTGTTCGCCGGTGTCGTCCCGGGCACGGACGGCCCATTGTCAGACCCTGCCGGTAGCGTCATGGGTGTCAGGACGCTGTGGCGCAGGCTGGGCCTGCATCCGGGGCTGCTCGCGGAGGCCGTCACGGTCACCCCGGCGTGCGGTCTGGCGGGCGCTTCCCCCGCCTACGCACGGCAGGCGCTCGCCCACTGCGTCCGGGCTGCGAGATCCCTCGCGGACAACCCAGAGTAACGGGAGGACAACACGGTGGCCGGCGACAAGCAGCAGGCGGAGACGGCAGTGCCCGCCGAGGCACGTGACAGGCACGCGCAGCTCGCTGAGCAGATCGAGGAGCACCGCTTCCGGTACTACGTCAAGGACGCTCCCGTCATCAGCGACGCCGAGTTCGACAAGCTCCTGAAGACTCTGGAGGCCCTGGAGGAGGAGTATCCGGAGCTGCGCACCCCGGACTCGCCGACCCAGAAGGTCGCGGGGTCGTACGCGACGGAGTTCACCGCGGTCGAGCACCGCCAGCGGATGCTGTCGCTCGACAACACCTTCAACGACGAGGAGCTGGCCGCCTGGGCCGAGCGCATCGCGCGCGAACTCGGCGACCAGGACTACCACTTCCTGTGCGAGCTGAAGGTGGACGGCCTCGCGGTCAACCTGACCTACGAGAACGGCCGGCTCACGCGCGCGGCCACCCGCGGCGACGGCCGTACCGGCGAGGACATCACCCCCAACGTGCGGACGATCGCGGAGATCCCGGACCGCCTCGGGGGCGATGAGGTGCCCGACCTGGTGGAGATCCGCGGCGAGGTCTACTTCCCGATGGAGAAGTTCCTCGAACTGAACGAACGCCTGGTCGCCGCCGGAGACAAGCCGTTCGCCAACCCCCGCAACGCCGCCGCCGGTTCGCTGCGACAGAAGGACCCGCGGGTCACCGCCACCCGCCCGCTGCACATGGTGGTCCACGGCATCGGCGCCCTGGAGGGCTTCACGGGCCTGACCCGCCTCTCCCAGGCCTACGACCTGCTGAAGACCTGGGGCCTGCCCACCTCCCCGCACAACCGCGTGGTCGACGACCTGGACGGCGTACGCGAGTTCATCGCCCACTACGGCGAGAACCGCCACTCCGTGGAGCACGAGATCGACGGTGTCGTCGTCAAGCTGGACGAGATCCGCCTCCAGGGCCGCCTCGGCTCCACCGCGCGTGCCCCGCGCTGGGCGATCGCCTACAAGTACGCGCCGGAGGAGGTCAACACCAAGCTCGTCGACATCAAGGTGGGCGTGGGCCGCACCGGCCGCGTCACGCCGTACGCCCAGGTCGAGCCGGTCACGGTGGCGGGCAGCGAGGTGGAGTTCGCCACCCTGCACAACCAGGAGGTCGTCAAGGCCAAGGGCGTGCTCATCGGCGACACCGTCGTCCTGCGCAAGGCCGGTGACGTCATCCCGGAGATCCTCGGCCCGGTGGTCGACCTCAGGGACGGCAGCGAGCGGGAGTTCGTGATGCCGGGCGAGTGCCCCGAGTGCGGCACCCCGCTCAGGCCCATGAAGGAGGGCGACATCGACCTCCGCTGCCCCAACGCCCGTACCTGCCCGGCCCAGTTGCGCGAGCGGGTCTCCTATCTCGCCGGCCGCGAGTGCCTGGACATCGAGCACTTCGGCGAGGTGGCCGCCGCCGCGCTCACCCGCCCTCTGGAGCCGGCCGACCCGCCGCTGGTGGACGAGGGCGACCTGTTCGACCTGACGGTGGAGAAGCTGCTGCCGATCAAGGCCTATGTCCTCGACCCCGACAGCGGTCTGCCCAAGCGCGACCCGAAGACGGGCGAGGAGAAGGTCGTCACCGTCTTCGCCAACCAGAAGGGCGAGCCGAAGAAGAACACCCTCGCCCTGCTGGAGAACATCGAGGCGGCCAAGTCCCGCCCGCTCGCCCGCTTCCTGAACGGGCTGTCCATCCGGCACGTCGGACCGGTCGCCGCACAGGCCCTCGCCCGCGAGTTCCGTTCCGTCGACCGCATCGAACAGGCCACCGAGGAAGAGCTCTCGACCACCGACGGGGTCGGCCCGATCATCGCCGCCGCGGTCAAGGAGTGGTTCGCCGAGGACTGGCACCGCGAGATCGTCCGCAAGTGGAAGGCCGCCGGAGTACCGCTGGAGGACGCCTCGACCGGCGAGGACGAGGGCCCGCGCCCGCTGGAGGGGCTCACGGTCGTCGTCACCGGCACGCTGGAGAACTTCACGCGGGACGGCGCGAAGGAGGCGCTGCAGAGCCGGGGCGCGAAGGTGACCGGATCTGTTTCGAAGAAGACCTCGTTCGTCGTGGTGGGTGACAACCCGGGATCGAAGTACGACAAGGCCATGCAATTGAAGGTCCCGGTCCTGAACGAGGACGGTTTCGGCGTCCTCTTGGAGCAGGGCCCCGACGCGGCGGCCGAAGTCGCGCTTACGACCGAGTAGGAGCGGTTGAAGGCCACCCGTTCGGCGCATATCAGTTGCATACGGGTGGCCCGGGCGCTTTCGGGCAACCGTCGACGACCGATGCCCGTGGAAGCCTTCCGCGGCCTACTGTTGAGATGTGCACCTGCCGTGCCCGGCTGCGGTTGGGGCAACCCCGTGCGCTTCCGGCGTGCGGGGAAGGTTTCTTCAACGCGGAGCTGCTGATGGCTGTCGGACATCGGGCCGCGTGGCGTGGGCACCGCCGGCTGTGAGAGGGACGGGAATGGAACCGACCGAGAGCGTCGCCCCGGACTCACGGCTGCGCCTGCGCCGGCGCGCGGGCACCTGGTGCGCGACCCGGTGGACGGGCCGCGCCCACGGGCGTACGGAGCGCAGGTCCGGTCACGCCCGCGCGGCCGGACCCGGCACCGCCACCGACTCCCCCCCGCCCATACCCGTGGCCATCGAGCCCGCCCCTGGCCTGACCGGCGCCGAACCCGAACGGCGCCTCACCTGGCCCACCCTGCCCACGGCCGTCGTGGCCGCCGCCGCGTTCGTCCTCGGCGCAGGTTTCTACCGCGCCTTCACCGGCCACCACGCCCTCTTCCCGAGCGGCACCGTCGGCTGGTCGCTGGCCCTGCTCACCGGCGTCATCGTCGGCCACCTCGTGATGCTGGGCCGCGCCCGCTGGTGGCGCGGAACCGGTTCCGGCGCCGCGCTCACCCTCGCCGTCCTGCTGCTCTACGGCTGGGTGCCGGCCGGCATGGTCAGCCTCACCGTCGTCGTCCTGGTCGGCATCGCCCGGCGCCACGACTGGCGGCAGGGCGTGCTGCACGGCGCGGTGGACCTCCTCGGCATCTGCACGGGCGCGCTGCTGCTCGGCGCCTTCGGCCGGGTCCCGAGCGTCGAGTCGCCCTGGCGGCCCGACAGCTGGAGCTTCGCCGCCGCGCCCGAGGTGGTCCTCGCCGCCGTCGCCTACCTCGCGGTCAGCCGCGGCCTGCAGTGGTACCTGTACGCCCCGCGCGGCGGCAAAGTGCCCACCGTGGCCCGTACCGCCCTGGTCAGACAGGGCCTGGTCGCCGTCGCACTGCTCGGCATCGCACCGCTGCTGTGCGTCGTCGCCGACGCCCAGCCGATCCTGCTCCCGCTGTTCGCCATCCCGCTCATCGCCCTGGACTCCACCCTGTGGATGGCACGCGCGCGTGCCGAGGAGCAACTGCGCGACCCGCTGACCGGGCTGCCCAACCGGCAGTGGCTGCTGGAGCGGATCTGGACGGCCCTCGACGACGCCGAACGCATCGGCGCCCGTTCCGCCCTGATGCTGATCGACCTCGACCGTTTCCGGTCGGTGAACGACACGCTCGGTCATCTCGCCGGTGACCGGCTGCTGCTGCAGATAGCCGACCGGCTGCGGCTCGCCCTGCCGCGCGGAGCGGAGGCCGCGCGGCTCGGCGGCGACGAGTTCGCCGTGTTACTGCCCGTCGCCGACTCCACGACCTCGGCCACCCGCGTCGCCCGCGGCCTCGTCGCCGCGCTCAGCTCCCCGCTGGACCTCGACGGGCTCACCCTCGTCCTGGAGGCCAGCGCCGGTGTGGCCGTCTTCCCCGACCACGCCCTGGACGCCGAAGGGCTGCTGCGGCGCGCGGACGTGGCGATGTACCAGGCGAAGAGGGACCGTACGGGCGTGGAGGTGTACGAGTCCAAGCGGGACTCCAACACCCCTGACCGGCTCGGTCTCCTCGGCGATCTGCGCCGGGCGCTGGACGCGCACGAGGTGCAGCTGCACTACCAGCCCAAGGTCCGCTTCGACGGCCAGGTCGCCGGCCTGGAGGCGCTGGTGCGCTGGGTGCATCCCGAGCGGGGGAAGGTTCCGCCGGACGAGTTCATAGCGATCGCCGAGTCCTCGGGGCTGATGCCCCATCTGACGGAGTACGTCCTGGAGACCGCGCTCGGGCAGGTCGCGAAGTGGCGCGCGCAGGGCCTGCGGGTCCCGGTCGCCGTCAACGTCTCCCCGCGCGACGTGCACACGCCCGGCTTCGCGGGGTCGGTCGCCGCACGGCTGGCCCGGCACGGGGTTCCCCCGGGGGCCCTGCAGCTGGAGATCACCGAGCATGTGCTGCTGGAGGACCCGCAGCGGGCCGCGGACACCCTCGCGGGGCTGACCGGGCACGGCGTGAAGATGTCCCTGGACGACTTCGGCACCGGGTACTCGTCGCTGGTGCACCTGCGGCGGCTGCCGGTGAGCGAGCTGAAGATCGACCGGTCCTTCGTGGCGCGGCTGGCGGTCGATGCGGAGGATGCGGAGATCGTGCGGTGCACCGTGGATCTGGCGCATTCGCTGGGGCTTCTCGTCGTAGCCGAAGGGGTGGAGGACGACGAGACGTGGGAGCGGTTGCGGGACCTTCGGTGTGACGCCGTGCAGGGGTGGCTGGTCGCCGCGGCGATGCCTCCGGAGGAGACCACGGCGTGGTTGCTGGCCCGTGGGTCCCGTGGGTGGCAGCGGCCGCGCGCCGCGTTGCCCGCGGCCGAGTAGCCTTCTTGCCCGCCTGTGCGGCGGAGCCGCACGTCGACCCAGCTCGGGCCTTCGGCGAGCTGCTGGTCGCGGGGGAGCCGATCACGGCCGGGGCGAGCACCCGGGCCTGCTGAGGCAGGGGTGCGGCACACGCTGGTAGTGCCGTGCAACGGCGGTACGAAAGCCCGGCGCGTTCGGGATCCACTTCGCCACCGTGATCGTTGTACTGATCAGCGCCGGACCGTTCTTCGCGGTCTGACCACATCCACATGGGGGAAAGGCATCATGTCGCTGTTCGTGCCGAAGTTCGACAAGACCGTCCTGGTCCGTGACGCCGAGGCGGAGGTGATCGGCCAGGCGCCCGTCACGGTCAAGCTGCTCGCCGACAGCAGCGCCAGCGGGGGCGCGCTGTCCACCGTCCGGGTCACCCTCGCCGAGGGCGCGGACGGCGCCCGCCCGCACGTGCACCACAAATCCGCCGAGATGTTCTTCCTGCTCGACGGCGAGGCCGAGCTGCTGTCCGGCGACGACGTGGTCACCGCACGGCGTGGCGACCTGGTCATCGTGCCGCCGGACCGGCCGCACGCCTTCGCCGCGGCGCCCGGCAGCCCCGCCGACATCCTGATCGTCATCGCCCCGGGCGTCGAGCGCTTCGCGTACTTCCGCCACCTGCAGCGCATCCGCCTCGGCGAGGTCACCCCGGAAAGCCTCCTGGAGGTCCAGGAGCTGTACGACAACCACTTCCTGAAGAGCGACACCTGGGACGGCCGGCACCGCTGACGGCCGGTCCCGGGGAAACCGTTTCACGGCCACACCGCCCCGCCCCATAGGATTGGCCCCAAACCACACACACTCACCCCAGAGGATCGCTGCATGCCTGGCATCACGCGCGAGGAGGTCGCCCACCTCGCCCGGCTGGCGCGTCTGGAGCTGAAGCCCGAAGAACTCGACCACTTCGCGGGACAGCTGGACGACATCATCGGCGCGGTCGCCCGCGTCAGCGAGGTCGCCGACCAAGACGTACCGCCGACCTCGCACCCGCTCCCGCTGACGAATGTCATGCGGCCGGACGAGGTCCGTCCCTCGCTCACCCCCGAGCAGGCGCTCTCCGGCGCCCCGGCCCAGGAGCAGCAGCGTTTCAAGGTGCCGCAGATCCTGGGGGAGGAGTGACCACCATGACGGACAGCAACATCATCAAGCTCACCGCCGCGCAGATCGCCGAGAAGATCGCTTCCGGCGAGCTCACGGCCGTCGAGGTCACCGAGGCCCACCTGGCCCGGATCGAGGCCGTCGACGAGAAGGTGCACGCCTTCCTGCACGTCGACCGCGAGGGCGCCCTCGCCCAGGCACGCGCCGTGGACGAGAAGCGGGCCCGCGGCGAGAAGCTCGGACCCCTCGCCGGCGTGCCGCTCGCGCTCAAGGACATCTTCACCACCGAGGGCGTGCCCACGACCGTCGGCTCGAAGATCCTGGAAGGGTGGATCCCGCCGTACGACGCCACCCTCACCAAGAAGCTCAAGGCCGCTGACGTCGTCATCCTCGGCAAGACCAACATGGACGAGTTCGCCATGGGGTCCAGCACCGAGAACAGCGCGTACGGCCCGACGGGCAACCCGTGGGACCTCACCAAGATCCCGGGCGGCTCCGGCGGCGGCTCCTCCGCCGCGCTCGCCTCCTTCCAGGCCCCGCTCGCCATCGGCACCGACACCGGCGGCTCCATCCGCCAGCCGGCCGCCGTCACCGGCACGGTCGGCGTGAAGCCGACGTACGGCGCGGTCTCCCGCTTCGGCATGGTGGCGTTCTCGTCCTCCCTCGACCAGGGCGGCCCCTGTGCTCGTACGGTCCTGGACGCGGCCCTGCTGCACGAGGTCATCGCCGGGCACGACCCGATGGACTCCACCTCCATCGACGCCCCGGTCCCGCCGGTCGTCGAGGCCGCCCGCAACGGCAGCGTGCGGGGCATGCGCGTCGGCGTGGTCAAGCAGTTCCGCGGCGAGGGCTACCAGGCCGGTGTGATCCAGCGCTTCGACGAGTCGGTCGAGCTGCTGAAGGAGCTGGGCGCGGAGATCGTCGAGCTGGACTGCCCCTCCTTCGACCTCGCCCTGTCGGCGTACTACCTGATCGCGCCGTCCGAGTGCTCCTCCAACCTCGCCCGCTTCGACGGCCTGCGCTACGGCCTGCGGACCGGCGACGACGGCAGTCACTCGGCCGAGGAGGTCACCTCCCTGACCCGCGAGGCCGGCTTCGGCCCCGAGGTCAAGCGCCGCATCATGCTCGGCACGTACGCCCTGTCGAGCGGCTACTACGACGCGTACTACGGCTCCGCGCAGAAGGTCCGCACGCTCATCACGCGCGACTTCGAGAAGGCCTTCGAGCAGGTAGACGTCATCGTCTCGCCGACGACCCCGACCACCGCCTTCCCGATCGGCGAGCGCGCCGACGACCCGATGGCGATGTACCTCGCGGACCTGTGCACCATCCCGACCAACCTGGCGGGCAACGCGGCCATGTCCCTGCCCTGCGGCCTCGCCCCGGAGGACAACCTCCCGGTGGGCCTGCAGATCATCGCCCCGGCGATGCAGGACGACCGCCTGTACAAGGTGGGCGCCGCCGTCGAGGCCGCCTTCGTGGAAAAGTGGGGACACCCGCTGCTGGAGGAGGCTCCGTCGCTGTGAGCAAGGCACTGTCCAAGGCCAAGGGCTTCAAGAAGTCCAAGTCCGGTACGTACCTGTCGATGGCCACCACCGCGTTCGGCGCGTTCGGTGTCGCCAAGCAGATCAAGAAGGCCCGCGCCGAGCACGACACGCTGCGGCTGATCGACGCCACGGTCTCCGCCGTGGCCATCGTGACCGGCCTCGCGATCCTCTGCCGTGAGCTGAAGCGGCTGGGCGACGACGACGTCCTGCTGGGCTGAGAGGGAAGTTTTCACCGTGACCACCACGACCGACCTGGTGTCGTACGAGGACGCGCTGGCGTCGTACGACCCCGTCATGGGCCTCGAGGTCCATGTCGAACTCGGCACCAAGACCAAGATGTTCTGCGGCTGTTCGACGGCGCTCGGCGCCGAGCCGAACACCCAGACCTGCCCCGTCTGCCTCGGCCTGCCCGGCGCGCTCCCGGTCATGAACAAGACCGGCGTCGAGTCGGCGATCAAGATCGGTCTCGCGCTGAACTGCGAGATCGCCGAGTGGTGCCGCTTCGCCCGGAAGAACTACTTCTATCCGGACATGCCGAAGAACTTCCAGACCTCCCAGTACGACGAGCCGATCGCCTTCAACGGCTACCTGGACGTCCAGCTGGAGGACGGCGAAACCTTCCGCGTGGAGATCGAGCGCGCCCACATGGAGGAGGACACCGGCAAGTCCACCCACGTGGGCGGCGCGACCGGCCGTATCCACGGCGCCTCGCACTCGCTCCTGGACTACAACCGCGCCGGCATCCCGCTCATCGAGATCGTCACCAAGCCGATCGTCGGCGCCGGCGAGCGCGCCCCCGAGGTCGCCAAGGCGTACGTCCGTGAGCTGCGCGAGGTCATCCGTGCCCTCGGCGTGTCCGAGGCCCGCATGGAGATGGGCCAGCTGCGCTGCGACGTCAACCTGTCGCTGATGCCCAAGGGCGCCGACAAGTTCGGCACCCGCTCCGAGACCAAGAACGTCAACTCGCTGCGTTCGGTGGAGCGCGCGGTCCGCTTCGAGGTCATGCGCCACGCCGCCGTGCTGAACGACGGCGGCAAGGTCGTCCAGGAGACCCGCCACTTCCACGAGGACACCGGCTCCACCACCTCCGGCCGTACGAAGGAGGAGGCCGAGGACTACCGGTACTTCCCGGAGCCCGACCTGGTCCCGGTCGCGCCCTCGCGCGAGTGGGTCGAGGAGATCCGCGCGGCCCTGCCGGAGCTGCCGCTGGTGCGCCGCAACCGGCTGCGTGAGGAGTGGGGCGTCTCCGCCACCGACATGCAGGCGATCCTCAACGCCGGCGCGCTCGACCCGATCGTCGCCACGATCGACGCCGGTGCCGACGCGGCCTCCGCCCGCAAGTGGTGGATGGGCGAACTGGCGCGCAGCGCCAACGAGTCCGGCAAGGCCCTGGACGAGCTGGCGATCACTCCGGCGCAGGTCGCCCGGGTGACCGAGCTGGTCGCCAAGGGTGACCTGAACGACAAGCTGGCCCGTCAGGTCATCGAGGGCGTGCTCGCGGGCGAGGGCACTCCGGACGAGGTCGTCGAGAAGCGCGGACTGAAGGTCGTCTCCGACGAAGGCGCGCTGACCGCCGCCGTCGACGAGGCGATCGCCGGCAACCCCGGTGTCGCGGACAAGATCCGCGGCGGCAAGGTGGCCGCGGCCGGCGCCCTGGTCGGCGCCGTCATGAAGGCGACCCGGGGCCAGGCCGACGCGGCCCGCGTCAAGGAGCTGATCCTGGAGAAGCTGGGCGTGACCGAGGGCTGAGGCACCGCGGAACGATCCCGAGGGGCAGTACACCGAACCGGGTGTACTGCCCCTTTTCTTGCTTACAAAAACCTTATGAGGCGACAGAGTTCGGCGGAGTGTCCTGTGACGTCCCTCGCACTCCTGTGAATAAGCCCACGATCGCGGCAAACGATCACTTTCGCCTGCAACAGTGTCAGGGATTACTCATACGTTCTTTGCGGGCTGTTCAGTTTATGGACGATCGTTCCCGGCCAAAGATCCACAAATCGTACTTCTGGGAGCACGTCCGTGGCAGACCTCGCCCGTTGGTGTGTCCGGCATCGGCTGATCACCGTGCTGCTGTGGCTCCTCGCCTTCGGCGGGGTCACCACCGCCGCGGCCGTGGCCGGTTCGTCGTACTCGAACTCCTACGACGTCCCCGGAACCGAGGCGGGCCGCGCCACGCAGCTGCTCAAGGAGGGTTTCCCGGGCCTGGGCGGGGACAGTGACACCGTCGTCTGGCACACCGGCACCGGCACCGTCCGCGCCGCCGGTGTCGAGCAGACCATGACCCGCACCCTGGACCGGATCGCCTCACTGCCCGGCGTCGCCTCGGTGGCCGGTCCGTACGGCAGCCGGGGCGCGCAGCGGATCAGCGACGACGGCCGTACGGCCTACGCGACCGTCACCTTCACCCAGGAGGCCGAGCACATCGGCAAGGCCGAGGCGCAGGCCGTGGTGCGCACCGCCAAGGCCGCCGAGGGGGACGGGCTCCAGGTGGAACTGGGCGGCAGCGCCATCGGGCTCACCGCGTCCCCGCGCGAGCACACCGCCGAGGTGGTCGGCGTGCTCGTCGCGGCCGTCGTGCTGTTCCTCGCCTTCGGCTCGCTCGCCGCCTCGGCCCTGCCCATCGCCACCGCCCTCGTCGGCGTCGGCACCGCCTACTCCGGCATCGGGCTGCTCGGACACGCCATGACGGTCGCCGACTTCGCGCCCATGCTCGGCATGCTCATCGGCCTCGGCGTCGGCATCGACTACGCGCTGTTCATAGTCACCAGACACCGGCGCGGACTGAAACGCGGCCTGAGCGTCACCGAGGCCGCCGTGAACGCCGTGGCCACCACCGGACGCGCCGTCGTGTTCGCGGGTGCGACGGTGTGCATCGCCCTGCTGGGGATGTTCATACTGCGGCTGAGCTTCCTCAACGGGGTCGCCGTCGCCGCCTCGTTGACGGTCGTGCTCACCGTCGCCGCCTCCGTCACCCTGCTGCCCGCCCTGCTGTCGTACATCGGCTCCCGGGCCCTCAGCCGCCGCGAGCGGCGCCGGCTCGCCGAGCACGGGCCGCGCCCGGTGCTGCCCACCGGCTTCGCCGCCCGCTGGTCGGCGCTCGTCGAACGTCGCCCCAAGCTGCTCGGCTCGCTCGCCGTCGCCGTCATCGCGCTGCTCGCCCTGCCCGCCCTCTCCCTCCACCTGGGCACCTCCGACCAGGGCAACGACCCCAGCACCTCCACCACCCGCAAGGCCTACGACCTGCTCGCCGAGGGCTTCGGGCCGGGTGTCAACGGGCCGCTCACCCTGGTGACGCGCGTAGACGGCGCCGCGGACAAGCTCGCCCTGGACAACCTCGACACGACCCTGCGCGCCACCCGGGGCGTCGCCTCCGTCACCCCGGCCGTCTACGACACCGGCGGCGGCACCGCCTACCTCAGCGTCGTCCCCGACTCCGCGCCGCAGTCCCAGCACACCAGCGACCTCGTGGACCGGCTGCGCACGAAGGTGCTGCCGCGCGCGGAGGCCGGCACCTCCCTCGACATCCAGGTCGGCGGGGTCACCGCCGGCTACGACGACTTCGCGGGTGTGATCGTCGGCAAACTGCCGCTGTTCGTCGGCGCGGTCATCGGGCTCGGCTGTCTGCTGCTGCTCGTCGCGTTCCGCTCGCTCGGGATCCCGCTGAAGGCCGCGGTGATGAACATCGCCGCCGTGGCCGCCGCGTTCGGCATCGTCGTCGCCGTCTTCCAGTGGGGCTGGGGCAGCGAGCTGCTCGGACTCGGCCGGGCCGGGCCCATCGAGCCCTTCCTGCCCGTGATCATGGTGTCCGTCCTCTTCGGACTCTCCATGGACTACCAGGTCTTCCTGGTCAGCCGGATGTACGAGGAGTGGCTGGAGACCGGCGACAACCGGCGCGCCGTCCGTGTGGGCCTGGCCGAGACCAGCCGGGTCATCAACTCCGCCGCGGTCATCATGATCTCGGTCTTCCTCGCCTTCGTGCTCAGCGGCGACCGAGTGATCGCCATGTTCGGCATCGCGCTCGCCTCCGCCGTCGCCGTGGACGCCTTCGTCCTGCGCACCCTGCTCGTGCCCGCGCTGATGCACCTGCTCGGCGCCGCCAACTGGTGGCTGCCCGCCTGGCTGGAGCGCCGCCTGCCCCGGGTCAGCATCGAGCCGCCCGAGTGCCGCGCCGCTCATGAGAGGCTCGGCGGGGTCTCGGTGGCGGAACTGCGGAAGGAAGAGCAGCGCGATGTACGCGATATCCCTGGGTGACGACGGCGCCGAGCTGCGGCCCCTGGAGGTCTGGCACGCCGAGGAGCTCCTCGCCAACATCGACCGGGGGCGGGAGTTCATCGGCCGGCACATCGGGCTGGCGGAGGTGGTGTCCGACCTGGACGGCGCGCGTTCCTGGCTGAGGTCGTACGCCGACAAGCGCGCCGCCGACGCCGGCGGCCTGCACGGCATCTGGCTGGACGGGAGGCTGGTCGGGGGCCTGCTGTTCAGGGTGTGGGACACGTCGAGCGGCGTGTGCGAGGCCGGCTGCTGGCTGGAGCCCGCGGCGGCCGGGCGCGGTCTGGTCACCCGGGGCATGGAGGTGCTGCTGGAGTGGGCCTTCGAGGACCGCGGCATGCACCGCGTCGAGTGGTACGCGTCCTCCGCCAACGAGCCCAGCATCAACGTGGCCCGGCGGCTCGGCATGACCCGCGAGGGCGTGTTCCGCGAGAACCACCCGCACCGGGGCGTGCGCGCCAGCACCGAGATCTGGTCGGTGCTCGCCCCCGAATGGCGTGCGGCACGCGCGCGTAGCGCGCCCAACGATCATTAAGGGACCTCTCAGACAGGGTCCGTACGGTGCCGGGCATGGCTACGAAGACAGCGGAAGGCGCCAAGGCCGGTACCGAGGCGCAGGGCGACGAGACGGCGGTGGAGGCCGCCACCACCGAGGAGGAAACCGCTCAGGCGGAGGCTCTTGAGGAGAGCCCCGGGCAGGCGGGGGCCGCCGAGGAGGCGGCCGTCGAGGACGAAGCCGTCGAGGAGGAAACCGCCGGCGAGGAAGCCTCCGGGGAGCAGGAACCCGCGCGGGACAAGGCGCCCTCCGGGGTCGGACAGGGCGCCGGTGCCGTCGTCTCGGCCGCGCTCGGCCTCGTCTCGCTCAGCGGCGGTTGGATCGGCACCGTCGCGGGCGCCCGCCAGCAGCTCGTCGGTCAGCTGCGCACCTCCTCCACGGCGGGCGTCGCCCAGCAGATCAAGGCGGTGTACGGCGACGCCTGGCACAGCACCGCCCTGTGGGCCGGGCTGTTCGCGCTGGCCGCGCTGCTCACCGGCGTGGTCGTGCTCGCCCGGCCCGCCTTCGGCGCCCCCGGCCGCCCGCAGGTGCCCTGGATCAAGTCGGTCGCCTGGGCCGGTGTCTCGCTCGGGGCCATCGGTCTGCTGCTGGCCGTCCTGAAGTACTCCGACGCCCTGCTGGCCCTGCCCTCGACGGGCTGAGAAACCGCAGGTCCCAGGGGCCTTAGGGAATCCGAGAGCACCTTACGGACTCCCTAAGGCCCCTTACGCGCGCGTGCGGCCCGTGCGCCGCGCGAAGATGCGGAACTCTCCCGATGTGGCGCACCCCCCTGGGAGACGAAGGTGGAGGCATCGCAGAAAGCGACGCACGACACCGACTCTCCGTGAAGGACCGTCATGATCGAGTTCGCGTACCACAAGATGCGTTCCGCCGAGCTGATCCACGAGGCCGAGCAGGCGCGCCTGGCCCGCGAGGTCGCCCGGGCCCGCCGCGCCGCCCGCCGCGAGGGTTCCGCCGGCCACGACGGCGCGGTCGCCGAGTCCCATACCGACCGGACCCGCCGGCACCGGATCCCGCGCACCGCGTGAACACCGCACCAGCGGACCGGACCGGAACAGATGGCGCCGGAACGGACGGGGTGGGGACGGACGGGGTGGGCAGGGAGGCTGACCGTACGGGGGTCGGCCGCCTTCCGGACCTGCCGCGTCCTGCGGAGCTCCCGGACCAGGGTCGTACGACTGCCCACCCCAGTCGTACGACCCTTCCGTCCGTCGGTACGACAATCGCACCGAGTCTGTGGAAAACCGCTGCCCTGCCGTCCGGGCCTCGTGCGATGCTCGGGCCCGTGGAGAACAGGTCCGTCAGCCCCGTGTTCGTCGGCCGCACCGACGAACTGGACACCTTGAACGACGCGCTCGCCCGCGCCCGCGCCGGCGAGCCCCAGGCGCTGCTGCTCGGCGGCGAGGCCGGGGTCGGCAAGACCCGACTCGTCGAGGAGTTCGCCACGGCCGCCGGCCGGCACGCGGTCGTCGCCGTCGGCGGTTGTGTCGAGATCGGCGCCGACGGACTGCCGTTCGCGCCCTTCTCCACCGCGCTGCGCGCCCTGCGCGACGCCCTGCCCGAGGAGTTCGCCGCCGCCGCCCAGGGGCAGGAGGAGGAACTGGCCCGCCTCCTGCCCGACCTGGGCGAGGCCGGCGCCGGCCGGCATGACGAGCAGGGCATGGCCCGCCTGTTCGAACTCACCGCCCGGCTGCTGGAACGGGTCGCCGCCGAGCACCCGGTCGTGCTCGTCCTGGAGGATCTGCACTGGGCCGACGCCTCCACCCGCCACCTCCTCGCCTACCTCTTCCGCACCCTGCGCGCCGGCCGGCTGCTCGTCCTCGCCAGCTACCGCTCCGACGACGTCCACCGCCGCCATCCGCTGCGCCCCCTGCTCGCCGAACTCGACCGGCTGCGCACGGTCCGCCGCATCGAACTGGCCCGCTTCACCCGCGAGGAGGTGAGCCGCCAGATCGCCGGCATCCTCGCCGCCGAACCGGACCCCGCCCAGGTGGACGAGATCTTCGAACGCTCCGACGGCAACGCCTTCTTCGTCGAGGAACTCGCCGTCGCCGCCTGCGACGGCTGCTGCACCGGCCTCACCGACTCCCTGCGCGACCTGCTCCTGGTCCGCGTCGAGGCACTGCCCGAGAGCGCCCAGCGGGTCGCCCGGATCGTCGCCGAGGGCGGCTCCACCGTGGAGTACCGGCTGATCGCCGCCGTCGCCCAGCTCGGCGAGGACGACCTCATCGAGGCGCTGCGGGCCGCCGTCGGCGCCAACATCCTCACCGTCACCCCAACTGGCGACGGCTACCGGTTCCGGCACTCCCTGGTCCGCGAGGCCGTCGCCGACGACCTGCTGCCCGGCGAACGCTCCCGGCTCAACCGCCGCTACGCCGAAGCCCTGGAGGCCGACCCCACGCTCGTCCCGGCCGACGCCCGCGTGATGCGCCTGGCCAGTTACTGGTACCACGCCCACGACGCCGCCAAGGCCCTGCCCGCCGTCCTGGACGCCTCCGTCGTGGCCCGCCGCCGGCACGCCTACACCGAGCAACTCGGGCTCCTGGAGCGGGCGATGGAGCTGTGGGACAGCGCCCCGCAGGAGGTCCGCTCCGCCCTCCGCCCGGTGGACTACACCGAGGTCTACCCTCCGTGCGGCTGCGACCCGGCCACCGCCCCGCTGCGCTATCTCGACCTGATGGCCGAGGCGGCGGTGGCGGGCCGCTTCGGCGGGGAACGGGAACGCGCCCTGAAGATCACCAAGCGGGCGCTGCGCCTCCTGGAGGACGAGCCGGACCCCCTGCGCGCCGCCTGGTTCTGGGTGCAGCGCTCGCGGCTCGTCCAGGCCCAGACCCGCTCGGACGGATGGCAGGAACTGGCCACCGCCCAGGACCTGGTGCGCGGCCTGCCGCCGTCCGAGGTGCACGCCGAGGTGCTGGCCCTCGCCGCCAACTGGTCCATGCTGCACCGGCCCGGCCCCGACGCCTTCGCCGCCGCCGAGCGTGCCGTGGAGTACGCGCGCATGGTCGGTGCCCGCGACATCGAACTGCACGCCCGCCTCACCCTCGGCTGTCTCAAGGTGGACTCCGGCGACACCGAGACCGGCCTGGCGGAGATGCGGCAGGTGCTGCGGGACACCCTCGCCGAGGGCGTGCACCATGTCACGGGACGCGCCTATGTGAACCTGCCCTCCCAGCTGCAGGGCATCGGCCGCGACCGGGAGGCGGTCCCCCTGCTGCGCGAGGGCATCGCCTTCGCCCGCACCCATGGGCTGATGGACTCCGAGTCCTGGATACGCGGGAACCTGTCCGAGGCGCTCTACTCGCTCGGCGAGTGGGCGGAGGCCGCCGAGACCGCCACCCACGCCACGCGGGTCGGCCACAGCGCCAAGCCCCGCGGTCAGGGCGCCCTGCGCCTGGCACACCTCGCCCTGGCCCGCGGCGACCTCGCCGAGGCGAGCCGCCGGCTCGCCGCCGCCCGCGCCCACTACGGCACCCATGACCCCATGCCCCAGCACTCCCTGCCGCTGGCCCGGGTCGCCCTCGGGGTCGCCGCGGAGGAGGGCCGTATCGCCGACGCCCGCGCCGAACTGCTCAGGGCCCTGGACGACGGATTCCCACCCGGCACCCAGCGCTACGGCTGGCCGCTGCTGCGGGCGGCCGCCACCGCGGAGGCCGAGGCCCGCGCCCTGCCGGCCGCCGAGCCCGGCCGTGCCGAGATCCTCGACCGCCTGCGCGAAGCCGTACGCGCTCTGACCACCGGCGCCCCGCTCTGGGAGGCCTACGACCGGTGGACCCACGCCGAGCTGCGCCGCGCGGAGGGCACGGACACCGCCGACGACTGGTCACCGGTCGTCACCGCCTTCGAGTGCCTGGACCGCCCCTACGAACTCGCCCGGGTCCGCCACCGCCTCGCCGCCGCCCTCCTGGCCGACGGCGGCGGCGACGAACGCGACCGCGCGGTGGAACTGCTCCGGCTGGCCGCCGCCGTCGCCGCCCACCTCGACGCCCGCTCTCTCGCGGGCACCGTCGCCCGGCTCGCCCAGCGCGCCCGCCTCACCCTGACCCGCGCCAACGGGCAGGCCCTCGCCGCCGCCGACCCGGCCGCGGCCCTCGGCCTCACCAGCCGGGAGCGGGACGTGCTGCGCCTGGTCTCGGCCGGCCGCACCAACCGCCAGATCGCCCAGGAACTGTTCATCTCCCCGAAGACCGCGAGCGTCCACGTCTCCAACATCCTCAGCAAGCTCGGCGTCTCCGGCCGGGGCGAGGCGGCCGCGATGGCGCACCGGCTGGGACTGTTCGCGGCCGAGACGCTCACTGCCGGAACGGCGGGGTGAGACCTACGCTGAAGAAAAGCCGCAAGGGGGAGAAAGCGGGGGAGGGGCCGTGTTCAACGCCTTCGAGGAACTGTTCGCACCCGGTCGCAAACACACCCGGGACGAACAGAACCGCCTGGAGCTGACCCGCGAGGACGTCGGCGACAACGACCCCGGACGGGGCCCGATAGACCTGTCCTCCGGGAAGGCGGTCATACGGCTGCCGGAGCCACCGCCGGCCGACGACGAGTGACGGCGCCGCTCACCGCACCTCCACCTCCAGCACCCGGTCGTCGCCGTTCTTCGGATGGCCCCGGCCGTCCGTGTTGCTCGTCGTCAGCCACAGCCTGTCGCCACCCGCCGCGACCACCGTGCGCAGCCGGCCGTAGGTACCGGTGAGGAAGGCCTCGGGCGGAGCCGAGGCCTCCGTGCCCTTGAGCGGGATGCGCCACAGCCGCTCGCCCTTCAGGGCCGCCATCCAGATCACGCCGTTGACATCGGCGATCCCGCTGGGGGAGGCGTCGTCGGTGTGCCACTGGGCGATCGGGTTCTGGAAGGCGGGGTCGGCCGACCTGCCCTCGGCCTTCGGCCAGCCGTAGTCGCCGCCCGGCTTGATCGCGTTCAGCTCGTCCCAGGTGTCCTGGCCGAACTCCGAGGCGAACAGGCGCTGTCGGTCGTCCCAGGCCAGGCCCTGGACGTTGCGATGGCCGTAGGAATACACCGGCGAGCCGGGGAACGGATTGCCGGGGGCCGCCTCGCCCTCCGGGGTCAGGCGCAGGATCTTGCCGCCCAGGGACTTCCTGTCCTGGGCCAGGCCCCGCTCGCCGCTCTCGCCGGTGCCTGCGTACAGCATGCCGTCCGGACCGAACGCGATCCGGCCGCCGTTGTGCACGACGCCCTTGGGGATGCCCCTGAACACCGTGTCCGGAGCGCCCAGTTGCTCACCGGGCGGCTTGCGCTCGTCGTAGAGCATGCGGACGATGCGGTTGTCCGAGGCCGAGGTGAAGTAGGCGTAGATCATGTGGTCCGAGGCGTAGTCGGGGGACAGGGCGATGCCCAGCAGACCGCCCTCCCCGGCCGGGGAGACCCCGGAGACCGTGCCCAGCTCGGTCTTCCGGCCCGTCTTCTCGTCGATCCGGGTGATCGTGCCGTCGTCGCGGGAGGAGACCAGCAGAGCGCCGCCGGGCAGCGGAGCAAGCCCCCACGGCGTCCTCAGGCCCTCGGCCACGGTGCGCAGCACCTTCACCGAGCCCCTGGCCGGCGGCACCGGCTCGGTGGCGCGGCCGGAGGGGGCCGGGCCCGGTGCCGTACCGGTGGCCGTGGTCCTCCCGGGAGGGCCGAGCAGGTGTCCCCCGCCGCCCGAGGAGCAGCCGGCCGTCAGCAGGAGGGCGGCCGCGGCCAACACGGCCGGCACAGCTCGTCGTTGCACGATCACGGTCCCTTCGAGGCGGTCATCCAGCGGCAGGTGCTACTTCTCATACACCGCCCCGCCCCGTCCGGGTTCCCGGTCCGGCGGAACCGATCCCGGTGGGCCCTCAGTCCCACGACCCCTGGGCCGCTGGCAGCCGTGACACCTCCGCGAGGTCCTCGTCGGTCAGCCGGAGGCCGCCCGCCGCCGCGTTCTCCACGGCCCACCGCTCCTGCTTGGCGCCCGGAAGCGCGATCACATGGCGGCCCTGGGCCAGTACCCAGGCCAGGGCGACCTGGGCCGGGGTGACCTGCTCGCCGTGGCGGCGCGCGATACGGCGCAGGCCCGCCACGATCGGCTGGTTGGCGGCCATCATCTCGGCCGTGAAACGGGGATGGCGGGCCCGCAGGTCGTCCGGTTCGAAGCCCTCGCCGGGGGTCAGCGTGCCGGTCAGGAAGCCGTTGCCCAGCGGCATCGCCGCCAGGAACCCCACACCCCGCGCCTCGCACCACGGCAGCAGTGCCCGCAGCGCCTCCGGCGACCACACCGACAGCTCCGCCTCCACCGCGGCCACCGGGAACACCTGCTGCACCCGCTGCAACTGGCGCAACGTACCGTCGTGCAGCCCGGCCCCGGAGCGGCGGCCGCCGCGCGCGCCCACCGCGCACAGGCCCAGGGCCCGCACCTTGCCGGCCCGCACCAGCTCGGCCATCGCGCCCCAGGTCTCCTCGACGGGGACCTCGGGGTCGGCGCGGTGCAGCTGGTACAGGTCGATCACGTCCGTCTGGAGCCGGCGCAGGGAGGCGTCACAGGCCCGTCTCACATACCCGGGGCGCCCGTTGGCCACGATGTGCTGCTCGCCGACCAGCAGACCCACCTTCGTGGACACGAAGGCCTCCGCGCGCCGCTCCTTGAGCACCCGTCCCAGCAGCAGCTCATTGGTGAACGGGCCGTACATGTCCGCGGTGTCCAGGAGGGTCGAGCCCAGGTCCAGCGCCCGGTGCACGGTTCTGAGCGATTCCTCGCCCCGCTGCCGCGACCCGCTGTACGCCCAGCTCATCGGCATGCACCCGAGTCCGACGGCCCCCACCGCGAGCGCCCCCGCGCCGATCGTCCTGCGCTCCACCTGCTCGTGAACCTCCCTCTGCCCGGACCCCAACCTAACCTCTGCACGCGCGCGTACCTGACATAGCCTCCATGCCATGACTGCAGAGGTGTGGCTTCCCATAGCGCCGGAGGAGATCGAGGGACTTCCCGAGGGGCCCCGGTACCTGTTCTGGAACGGCGGCGAGGAGTTCCCGGCCGACCCGGCCGGCTGTTCGTTCTACGTCGTGCCCTACATGAAGCCCGCCGGGATCGGGGTGCGCCCGCTGCCGCGGATGGCCTCCGTCGAGGTCGTACAGACGCTGTCGGCCGGGATCGACCATGTGCAGCCGGGCCTGCACCACCTGCGCCCGGGGGTGCGGCTGTGCAACGCGCGCGGGGTGCACGAGGCGAGCACCGCGGAGCTGACGCTGACGCTCGTCCTCGCCTCCCTGCGGGGCATCCCGGACTTTGTCCGGGCCCAGGAGCGCGGCGAGTGGCTCGGCGGGTTCCGGCCCGCCCTCGCCGACAAGTCCGTCCTCATCGTCGGCTACGGCTCCATCGGCGCCGCCATCGAAGACCGGCTCGCGCCTTTTGAGGTCGCGCGGGTGGCGCGCGTCGCGCGCTCCAAGCGCACCACGGCGCGCGGTCCGGTGCATCCGCTCACCGAATTGCCTTCTTTGCTTCCACACGCCGACGTCGTGATCCTCTCCACGCCCTTGACCGAGCAGACACGGGGCCTGGTGGACGCCGAATTCCTGGCGCGGATGAAGGACGGAGCGCTGCTCGTGAACGTGGCGCGCGGTCCCGTCGTGGACACCAAAGCGCTGCTCGCGGAGCTGGAGAGCGGCCGTGTCACCGCGGCCCTGGACGTCACCGATCCCGAGCCGCTGCCGCCCGGGCACCCGCTCTGGCAGGCCCCCGGCGTGCTCATCAGCCCGCACGTGGGCGGCCCCACCTCCGCCTTCCTGCCGCGCGCCAAGCGGCTGCTCGCCGACCAGTTGACCCGGTTCGTGAACCATGAGCCCCTGCGGAACGTGATCCTGACGACGGGCGCGTAACCGGCTTCCGGCACCCTCCGCAACCCTCCGGACGCGGGCCGTACCCGCATCACGGCTGGTCGTCACGGAGCGTAGAGGCACTATGTCCCTGAGTGACGATCCTGGTGTATCGTCCCGACAGGGGCTGCCGCCGACCGTTCGGCGCCGGGGATGGACATTTCAGATTTGTGAGGGGGGCGACGGGCGATGCACGGCCTATGGACGAACGATCCGACGCGGCGGAGCCGCCGACGACCCTGGCGCACGGCCACGCGCAGACGCGGCCACCACACCAGCCACCACAGCCATCAGCAGCGCAGGCACAGCGGCCGCAGGAGGCACGCACACCCAGCGCACCGGGACCGTCGGGACCCGGGGGCGGCGCGGACCGGGAGGCCCCGGTGAGCGCGCCGCCCTCGGTGACGACCGCCCTCGACGCGGCGGTGCGTGCCCCGGATCCGCAGCAGGTGCCGCCGCCCCGCCGGCCGGCCGCCGGTGAAGGCAGGCGCACGAGGGAGCAACTCGTTCTCGCCCTGGTCTGCGCGGCCTACGCCGTCGGGGCCGCGTTCGACTGGGGCACGGACGAACTGGCGCTGGTCATGGGCGACTTCGGGCTGGCCGCCGCGGCCGGCACCGCCGCCGTCTCGTGCTTCCTGTACGCCCGCGGTCCGCGCGTCCGCTTCCGCTCGGCCTGGCTGCTGTTCGCCCTCTCCTCGGCGATGGCGTCCCTCGGCAACGCGGTCTGGGGGTGGTACGAGGTCGTGCTCGGCCGGCCCGTGCCCAGCCCCTCCTACGCGGACCTGTTCTTCCTGTGCTTCGCGCCGCCCGCCATCGTGGGTCTGCTGGTGCTCGCCAAGCGGCCGGTGACCAAGGCCGGCTGGATCTGCCTGGCGCTGGACGCCTGGCTGATCGGCGGCTCGCTGCTCACGCTGTCCTGGAGCCTGGCGCTCGCCCAGGCGGCCCGGTTCGACGGACCGAGCGTGGCGCACACCGCGCTGTCGCTGGCGTACCCGCTGCTCGACATCGCGCTGGTCAGCATGGTGCTCGCGCTGCACTTCCGCCGTACGCCCGGCAACCGCACCGCGGTGAACACGGCGATCGGGGCGCTCGCGCTGACCGTGATGTGCGACGCGCTGTTCACCTCGCCGCTGCTGCACAGCAGCTACCACTCCGGGCAGCTGCTGGACGCCGGCTGGTTCGCCGGCTCGCTGCTGCTCGCCTACGCACCCTGGGCCGCGCCCGGCCGCAAGGGCGCACCGCAGGCGCACGTACCGGACGGGCACACGCGCGTGGTCCACGAGCACGTGCCCGGACAGCGCGGCACGAGCCACCACCACGTGACCGTGCCCGCCCCGGGAGGTGACCACAGCCGGTATCCGGCCGGCCGGCCGCTCGCCGGCTCCCTCGCCGCCCTCACCCCGTACCTCGCCGCCGCCGTGTGCACCCTGGGCATCCTGTACAACGTCCTCAACGGGCGCCGACCCGACCATGTCGTGCTGATCACCGCGGGCGCCGTCGTGCTCGCGCTCGTCATCCGGCAGGGCATCATGCTGCTGGACAACATCACCCTGACCCAGGAACTGGCGCAGAAGGAGAACCACTTCCGCTCCCTGGTGCAGGGCTCCAGCGACGTGATCATGATCGCCGCCCCCAACGGCGTCCTGCGGTACGTCTCCCCGGCCGCCGCCGGGGTCTACGGCCGCCCCGCCGAGGATCTCGTGGGCACGGAACTGGCCGGCCTCATCCACCCGGAGGACCTGGGCTGCGTGGTGCACGAGGTGCGCCGCTTCCTCGCCGCCAGCCCCCTGGAGGAACCCACCACCCGCATCGAGTGCCGCTTCCGGTCCGGCGACGGCGGCTGGCTCAACGTCGAGTCGACCGTCAACCGTCACCACGGCGGCCTGATCTTCAACAGCCGGGACGTCACCGAGCGCGTCCGCCTGCAGGCGCAGCTGCAGCACAACGCCGAGCACGACCCGCTGACCGACCTGCCCAACCGCGCCCTGTTCACCCGGCGCGTGCAGCAGGCCGTCTCCGGCCGCCGCGCCACCGACCGGGGCACCGCCCTGCTCGGCACGGCCGTGCTCTTCATCGACCTGGACGGCTTCAAGGCGGTCAACGACACGATCGGGCACCAGGCGGGGGACGAACTGCTCGTCCAGGCCGCCCGCAGACTCCAGGACGCGGTCCGGCACGGGGACACCGCCTCCCGGCTGGGCGGCGACGAGTTCGCGGCCCTGATCGTCGGGGACGGCACCCGGGACCGTGCCGCCCGGGAGCGCAACATCCTGGAGCTCGCCGACCGCCTCAGGGTGACCCTCTCCCAGCCGTACGCCATCGACGGCAGCGACGTCCGGGTCAACGCCTCCATCGGCGTGGCCTTCGCCGAACCCGGCCTCGGCGCGGGCGAGTTGCTGCGCAACGCCGACCTCGCGATGTACCGCGCGAAAGCGGCCGGAAAGGGCCGGGTCGAGCTGTACAAGCCGCAGATGCAGCAGGACGTCGTACGCAAGGCGGAGCTGGCCACCCGGCTGCGGGCCGCGCTGCACGACGGCGAGTTCGCCCTGCTGCACCAGCCGGTGGTGTGCCTGTCGACCGGCCGGATCACGGCGGTCTCGGCGCAGGCGCGCTGGCGCTCCTCGCAGGGGGTGCTGTTCACCCCGGCCGAGTTCCTGCGGGTGACCGAGGACGGCGACAAGACCGCCGAGCTGGAGCGCTGGATCCTGCAGCAGGCCGTCGAGCAGGCCGCCGAGCGGGCCGCGACCGGGACCGTCGTACCGGTGGCCGTCCGGATGAGCGCCCGGCGGGTGCTGGACCGCTCGATGCCGCTCGGCTCCGTGGAGGCGCTGCTGACCCGGCACGGGCTGCCGCCCGGCGCGCTGGTCCTGGAGCTGTCCGACACCGATCCGCGGCTGCCCCTGGACGAGCTGGAGCGGCGGCTGGCCGCGCTCGGCCGGCTCGGGGTGCGGATCGCGCTGGACGGCTTCGGCAGCGGATCCGCGGCCATCACCGCCCTGAGAAGGCTCCCCGTGGACATCCTGAAGCTCGACCGCGGCCTGGTCGAGGGCGTCGTGGAGTCCGCGCGGCTGCACAAGATCACCAGCGGTCTGCTGCGGATCGCCGGCGATCTCGGGCTGCAGTCGGTGGCCGAGGGCGTGGACCTGCCGGAGCAGGTCGTCGCGCTGCGCGCGATGGGCTGCACGCACGGGCAGGGCATGGCGTTCGCGGGGCCGCTGGACGAGTACCGGCTGCGCCGGGCGCTCGGATCCGGCCATTATCCGGTGCCGCACGCACTGGCCGAGCCGACGTTCGCCGGGACCGCGAGTGAACCGCAGGGGCGCGTCGGTGCCGAGGGCGCGAGCGCGCGGAGGCCCGAAGGGTTGAGCACGGTCGTGGTCTCGACATCGACCGGAGCGCCCCGGAGGTGAACGCGCCATGGAAAGGTGTGAGCGAGCCGAAGAGGCGCTCCGGGGTGTACACAGGGGGTGTGACGGCTGTCTTCGGAGGCGGCAGTGCCCTGCGTTCACATTCTGAGACTCCCGTCCCACCCACTTGACACGTGGTGCGCGTCGGGGGGAGGGTCAGTGCCATGCGCACCCGAATTCTCGTACTTGGACAGCGCGTCGGCTGAGCTGGGAACCACCGGAGGACGATCCGGAAACCCCAGCGACCTCACCGGCGCGCTCCCCTCGCTTGCCCTACGGCACGAGGGGTTTTTTGTTGCACGAGTGCCGTTCGTGCAGCGCTTGAACTCCGCCCAAACCTCGCAAAAACCCTCAGCATCGAGAAGAGAATGCCGATGACCGAGCAGGCCACCGGGGCCCATCCGCAGCCGCGGCCCCGATCCGGAGGACAGCAGTCCGCCCCCGTCGAGCACGTCACGGGTGCGCAGTCCCTCATCCGCTCCCTCGAGGAGGTCGGCGCTGACACGGTATTCGGCATTCCCGGCGGCGCGATCCTGCCGGCGTACGACCCCCTGATGGACTCGACGCGGGTCCGTCACGTGCTGGTCCGCCACGAGCAGGGCGCCGGCCACGCGGCCACCGGCTACGCGCAGGCCACCGGCAAGGTCGGCGTCTGCATGGCCACCTCCGGCCCCGGAGCCACCAACCTGGTCACGCCGATCGCCGACGCCCACATGGACTCCGTCCCGCTGGTCGCGATCACCGGCCAGGTGGCGTCCTCGTCCATCGGCACGGACGCCTTCCAGGAGGCGGACATCGTCGGCATCACCATGCCGATCACCAAGCACAACTTCCTCGTCACCAAGGCCGAGGACATCCCGCGGGTCATCGCGCAGGCGTTCCACATCGCCGCGACCGGCCGCCCGGGCCCGGTCCTGGTCGACATCTCCAAGGACGCCCTCCAGGCGAAGACCACCTTCTCCTGGCCGCCCACCATGGACCTGCCCGGCTACCGCCCGGTGACCAAGCCGCACGCCAAGCAGATCCGCGAGGCGGCCAAGCTGATCACCTCCGCCAGGCGGCCCGTCCTCTACGTCGGCGGCGGCGTCCTCAAGGCGCACGCCACCGCCGAGCTGAAGGTCCTCGCCGAACTCACCGGAGCGCCCGTCACCACCACCCTGATGGCGCTCGGCGCGTTCCCCGACAGCCACCCGCTGCACGTGGGAATGCCGGGCATGCACGGTGCGGTCACCGCCGTCACCGCGCTGCAGAAGGCCGACCTGATCGTCGCCCTCGGCGCCCGCTTCGACGACCGCGTCACCGGCAAGCTCGACAGCTTCGCCCCGTACGCCAAGATCGTCCACGCCGACATCGACCCGGCCGAGATCGGCAAGAACCGCGCCGCCGACGTGCCGATCGTCGGTGACGCCCGCGAGGTCATCGCCGACCTGGTCCAGGCCGTGCAGAAGGAGCACAGCGAGGGCCACAGGGGCGACTACACGGCCTGGTGGAGCGACCTCAACCGCTGGCGCGACACCTACCCGCTCGGCTACGACCAGCCCGAGGACGGCTCCCTGTCCCCGCAGGCGGTCATCGAGCGCATCGGCCAACTCGCGCCCGAGGGCACGATCTTCGCCGCGGGCGTCGGCCAGCACCAGATGTGGGCCGCGCACTTCATCCAGTACGAAAGGCCCGCCACCTGGCTGAACTCCGGCGGCGCCGGAACCATGGGCTACGCGGTCCCGGCCGCCATGGGTGCCAAGGCCGGGCAGCCGGACCGGACGGTGTGGGCGATCGACGGCGACGGCTGCTTCCAGATGACCAATCAGGAACTGACCACCTGCGCCCTGAACAACATCCCGATCAAGGTCGCCATCATCAACAACGGCGCCCTCGGCATGGTCCGCCAGTGGCAGACCCTCTTCTACAACCAGCGTTACTCCAACACCGTCCTGCACAGCGGCCCCGACGACATCAACCCGGAGGCCAAGGGCACGCGCGTGCCGGACTTCGTGAAGCTGTCCGAGGCGATGGGCTGCGTGGGCCTGCGCTGCGAGCGCCCGGAGGACCTGGACAAGGTCATCGAAGAGGCGAACTCCATCAACGACCGCCCGGTCGTCATCGACTTCATCGTCCACGAGGACGCGATGGTGTGGCCGATGGTCGCCGCCGGCACCTCCAACGACGAGATCATGGCCGCCCGGGACGTCCGCCCCGACTTCGGCGACAACGAAGACGACTGAGCGAGAGAGACGTAAAAAGACCATGTCCAAGCACACGCTCTCCGTCCTGGTGGAGAACACCCCGGGCATCCTGGCCCGGATCGCCGCCCTCTTCTCCCGCCGCGGCTTCAACATCGACTCGCTCGCGGTCGGCGTCACCGAGCACCCCGACATCTCCCGCATCACCATCGTGGTCGGGGTCGAGGACCTGCCGCTGGAGCAGGTGACCAAGCAGCTCAACAAGCTCGTCAACGTGCTGAAGATCGTGGAGCTGGAGCCCGGTCAGGCCGTGCAGCGCGAACTCGTGCTGGTGAAGGTCCGCGCCGACAACGAGACCCGCTCCCAGATCGTGGAGATCGTCCAGCTGTTCCGCGCCAAGACCGTCGACGTCTCCCCGGAGGCCGTCACCATCGAGGCCACCGGATCCAGCGAGAAGCTGTCCGCCATGCTCAAGATGCTGGAGCCGTTCGGCATCAAGGAGCTGGTGCAGTCCGGCACGATCGCGATCGGCCGCGGCGCCCGTTCGATCACCGACCGCTCGCTGCGCGCCCTCGACCGATCCGCGTAAAGCTGAACCGAAGTACGAGCTGATGTACGGCTGAAACCGGGCGGTCGGCGACACGCCGTCCGCCCGGATGCCGAGACCCCGAGACTTCCCTTCCCCTCACCGGCATACGGTGGGACGCACAACCTGCACACCAAGGAGAGAACCCAAAGTGGCCGAGCTGTTCTACGACGCTGACGCCGACCTGTCCATCATCCAGGGCCGCAAGGTCGCGGTCATCGGCTACGGCAGCCAGGGCCACGCCCACGCGCTGTCGCTGCGTGACTCCGGTGTCGACGTCCGCGTCGGTCTGCACGAGGGCTCCAAGTCCAAGGCCAAGGCCGAGGAGCAGGGCCTGCGCGTGGTGACGCCGTCGGAGGCCGCCGCCGAGGCCGACGTCATCATGATCCTGGTGCCGGACCCCATCCAGGCCCAGGTCTACGAGGAGTCCATCGCCCCGAACCTGAAGGACGGCGACGCGCTGTTCTTCGGCCACGGCTTCAACATCCGCTTCGGCTTCATCAAGCCCCCGGCCGGCGTGGACGTCTGCATGGTCGCCCCGAAGGGCCCGGGCCACCTGGTGCGCCGTCAGTACGAGGAGGGCCGCGGCGTTCCGTGCATCGCCGCCGTCGAGCAGGACGCCTCCGGAAACGCCTTCGCGCTCGCCCTGTCGTACGCCAAGGGCATCGGCGGCACCCGCGCCGGCGTCATCAAGACGACCTTCACCGAGGAGACCGAGACCGACCTGTTCGGTGAGCAGGCCGTCCTCTGCGGTGGTACGGCCGCGCTGGTCAAGGCGGGCTTCGAGACCCTGACCGAGGCCGGCTACCAGCCGGAGATCGCCTACTTCGAGTGCCTGCACGAGCTGAAGCTGATCGTGGACCTCATGTACGAGGGCGGCCTGGAGAAGATGCGCTGGTCCATCTCCGAGACCGCCGAGTGGGGCGACTACGTCACCGGCCCGCGCATCATCACCGACGCCACCAAGGCCGAGATGAAGAAGGTCCTCGCCGAGATCCAGGACGGCTCCTTCGCGAGGCAGTGGATGGACGAGTACCACGGCGGTCTGAAGAAGTACAACGAGTACAAGCAGCAGGACTCCGAGCACCTGCTGGAGACCACGGGCAAGCAGCTGCGCAAGCTGATGAGCTGGGTGAACGAGGAGGCGTAAGCCTCACGTCAGGGGGTCGGGGCAGGCTGCTCCGGCCCCCGTCGTCCATCTGTTGTCCACCCCGTCCAGCCCCGGACGGGTGATCCTTCCGTGGAGGCGCAAGACGCCCTGCGCCACGCCACTACACTGCTGAACAAACACGCGTCAGGCCCACAGCGTCGTGCGTCTTCCGCGGCTAGCCCCCCTCCTCCGCCTGCGGCCGTCGGGACGGCCGTCCGCATGCATTGGACTTGTGAGGACCTCACGTGAGCTCGAAACCCGTCGTACTCATCGCTGAAGAGCTGTCGCCCGCGACCGTGGACGCACTCGGCCCGGACTTCGAGATCCGGCACGCCAACGGAGCCGATCGAGCCGAACTGCTCCCCGCCATCGCCGACGTCGACGCGATCCTGATCCGCTCCGCCACCAAGGTCGACGCCGAGGCCATCGCCGCGGCGAAGAAGCTCAAGGTCGTCGCCCGCGCCGGCGTCGGCCTCGACAACGTCGACGTCTCCGCCGCCACCAAGGCCGGCGTGATGGTCGTCAACGCCCCGACCTCCAACATCGTGACCGCCGCCGAGCTGGCCTGCGGTCTGATCCTCGCCTCCGCCCGCAACATCCCGCAGGCCAACGCCGCGCTGAAGAACGGCGAGTGGAAGCGCAGCAAGTACACGGGCGTCGAGCTGGCCGAGAAGACCCTCGGCGTCGTCGGCCTCGGCCGCATCGGCGCCCTGGTCGCCCAGCGCATGTCCGCCTTCGGCATGAAGGTCGTCGCCTACGACCCCTATGTGCAGCCCGCGCGGGCCGCGCAGATGGGCGTCAAGGTGCTGTCCCTGGACGAGCTGCTGGAGGTCTCCGACTTCATCACCGTCCACCTGCCCAAGACCCCCGAGACCCTCGGCCTCATCGGCGACGAGGCGCTGCGCAAGGTCAAGCCGAGCGTGCGCATCGTCAACGCCGCGCGCGGCGGCATCGTGGACGAGGCGGCGCTGTACTCGGCGCTGAAGGAGGGCCGGGTCGCCGGCGCCGGCCTCGACGTGTACGCCAAGGAGCCGTGCACCGACTCCCCGCTGTTCGAGCTGGACCAGGTCGTGTGCACCCCGCACCTCGGTGCCTCCACCGACGAGGCCCAGGAGAAGGCGGGCATCGCGGTCGCCCGGTCCGTCCGCCTCGCCCTCGCCGGTGAGCTGGTGCCGGACGCGGTCAACGTCCAGGGCGGTGTCATCGCCGAGGACGTCAAGCCCGGTCTGCCGCTCGCCGAGCGCCTCGGCCGTATCTTCACCGCGCTCGCCGGTGAGGTCGCGCACCGCCTCGACGTCGAGGTCTACGGTGAGATCACCCAGCACGACGTGAAGGTGCTGGAGCTGTCCGCGCTCAAGGGCGTCTTCGAGGACGTCGTCGACGAGACGGTGAGTTACGTCAACGCGCCGCTGTTCGCGCAGGAGCGTGGCGTCGAGGTCCGGCTGACCACCAGCTCCGAGTCGGCCGAGCACCGCAACGTCGTCACCGTGCGCGGCACGCTCGCGGACGGCGAGGAGGTCTCGGTCTCCGGCACGCTGGCCGGCCCGAAGCACGTCCAGAAGATCGTCGCGGTCGGCGACTACGACGTCGACCTCGCCCTCGCCGACCACATGGTCGTCCTGCGCTACGAGGACCGTCCCGGTGTCGTCGGCACCGTCGGCCGCATCCTCGGCGAGGCGGGCATCAACATCGCCGGCATGCAGGTCGCTCGCGCGGTCGCCGGCGGCGAGGCGCTGGCCGTGCTCACCGTCGACGACACGGTGTCCGCCGGCGTCCTGAGCGAGGTCGCCTCCGAGATCGGTGCGACGTCCGCCCGCTCGGTGAACCTCGTCTGACACATGCGCGAACGCCGGACGGGCTGACGAAGAGTCAGCCCGTCCGGCGTTTTCCCTTTTCCTGGTGGTCTTCTTTTTCCTGGTCGTCTTCCTAGTCGCCGACCTCGATCTTTCGCAGGCTCACCGCCGCCCCCACCGCCGCCAGCGCCACCAGCACCGCGCCGGCGATCGCCGCGCCCTGCATCCCGCTGGTGAAGGCCTCGCGGGCCGTGGTGAGCAGCGACTGACCGGCCGCGCCGGGCAGGTGGGCGGCCGTGGCGAGGGCGTCGCCCAGGGTCTCGCGGGCCGGAGCCGGGGCGGTGGCCGGCATCTCGTGGCGGTAGATCGCCGTACCGATCGAGCCGAGGACCGCCATGCCGAGCGCGCCGCCGAACTCCGCGCTGGTCTCCAGCAGTGAGGAGGCCGTGCCCGCCCGCTCCACCGGGGCGCCGCTCATGGCCAGGTCGGTCAGCTGGGAGACGATCGCGACCATCCCGCAGGCGAGGACACCGGCCCCGGCGAGCGCCAGCCACAGCGAGTCGGTGCCGACGAGGGCGAGCATCGAGTAACCGGCCGCCATGGCCGCGAAGCCGCCGGCGACGACGTACCCACGGTTGACGCCCCGCTGGACGAGC
Organism: Streptomyces puniciscabiei; assembly: GCF_006715785.1. Classification (NCBI taxonomy): domain Bacteria; kingdom Bacillati; phylum Actinomycetota; class Actinomycetes; order Kitasatosporales; family Streptomycetaceae; genus Streptomyces; species Streptomyces puniciscabiei. Next base: position 1,479,648 of record NZ_VFNX01000001.1, on the reverse strand, counting down.
TGTGCGGTGACCGGACCGGCGACGCCGATGAACACCGAGGGCAGCAGGCTCCACAGGGCCGCCGACAGCGGGCTCTTGCCAAGGACCGACTGCAGGTACTGCGTGGTGAAGATGGCCGAGCCCATCATGGCGAGGGCGGCGACGAGGTTCAGGACCAGCGCCGGGGTGAAGCCGCGGCCCTTCAGCAGGGCCGGCGGGATCAGCGGGGAGGCGTTGGTGCGCTGGCGGTGGACGAAGAGCGCCGCGAAGAGCAGGCCGACGGCGATCGAGACGACGTAGAGCGGGTGCCAGCCCTCGGAGGGGATCTCCTTCAGGCCGTAGATCACGGGAAGTACGGCGGCCATCGACAGCGGCACGCTCGGCCAGTCGAAACGCCCCGGGTTCGGGTCCCTGGACTCCGGCAGCAGCACCGGGCCGAGGAGCAGGAGCAGCGCCATCGCGGGCAGGTTGACCAGGAAGACCGAGCCCCACCAGAAGTGCTCGACCAGGATGCCGCTCATCACCGAGCCGAGCGCGATACCGCCGGTCATGACGCCGGACCAGAGCCCGATCGCCTTCGCCCGCTGGGCGGGGTCGGTGAACATCGTGCGCAGCAGCGCCATCGTCGACGGCATCAGGGTGGCACCGCCGATGCCGAGGATCGCGCGGGCCGCGATCAGGGTCTCGGCGCTGTTCGCGTAGGCCGCGAGGAGCGAGGCGCCGCCGAAGGCCGCGGCGCCCATCAGGAGGAGCCTGCGGCGGCCGATGCGGTCACCGAGGGAGCCCATCGTCATCAGCAGGCCGGCCAGGACGAAGCCGTAGACGTCGAAGATCCACAGCTGCTGGGTGCCGCTCGGGTGCAGGTCCGCGCTGATCGCGGGGGTCGCGAAGTACAGGACCGACACGTCCATGGAGACCAGCAGCAGCGGCAGCATCAGCACGCCGAGAGCGGTCCATTCGCGCCGTCCGGCACGGGTGGCCGGGATTGTGGTGGTGCTCGTCGCGTTCGTCATGCCAGTGACTGTACGGACGTCTTAAACGCTTGTCTAGAACGGATGTATAAATCACTTGTCTAGGACGCTCGTATGGATCGGCGGTAGGGTGGGGTCATGGGACACCGTGAGGATCTGCTCGAAGGCGCCAAGCGCTGCCTGCTGGAGAAGGGGTTCCTGCGTACGACCGCGCGGGACATCGTCAAGGAGTCGGGGACCAACCTGGCGTCGATCGGCTACCACTACGGATCGAAGGACGAACTGCTCGTGCAGGCGTACATCTCGCTGATCGAGGGCGTGGGGGAGAGGTTCGACCCGGGACTCGGTGGCAGGGTGACGGCGCCTCCGGGTTCGCTGGAGCGCTTCCAGGAGGTGTGGGCGAGCATCATCCGCACGGTGCCCGAGTCACGGGCGATCTGGATGCTGAGCTTCGAGCTCATGTTCCAGGACCAGCGGCTGGAGGAGGTCCGCAAGCTGCTGGCCGAGGCCCAGAAGGAGGGTCGCTCGGGGCTCGTGGCGATGTTCAGCGGCGTCCCGGAGTCCGACGTCGAGCAGGCGGCGGTGGACACCGAGGGCCGTCTCTACCAGACCCTGCTCAACGGCCTCATGGTCCAGTGGCTCTTCGACCCGGACTCGGCGACGAACGCGGAGCAACTCACCGAGGGCCTGCGGCGGGTGATCGAGGGCGTCCGAGGAGTCTGAGGCCTGGGCGGCCCGGCAGGGGAACTTCCCGGCCGGATCCGGGCGTCGACAAGATCGTGACGAACATCGACGGCGCCTCCGTGGACGAACTGGCCCGGACCTGGAGCGAGATCCACTACGGCTACGACAGCCACGGCCTCGCCACCGCGCCCCGACCCGCCGACTGCGCCCATGCCGACGACCATCCGGTTCCCCGGTACACCGACTTCCGGCACAGCCTCCCGCAGGTCTACGCCCCCGGCGACTTTCCGGCGACCGAGCACTCCCGCAGCCTGGAGTCGTGGACGTGCCCGCGTTTCACCGCGACGCTCGCCCAGGGACGCGTCAGCGCTCTGGGGAGGTTGGACGCCGAGTGACGCGTCAGAGCCGGGCCGCCTTCAGCGCCATGTGCAGCAGCAGCCGGCACTCGCCGTCGTCCAGGTCCAGGCCGGTCAGCTGCTCGACGCGGGACAGGCGGTAGTACAGGGTCTGCCGGTGGATGCCCAGTTCGGCGGCCGTGCGGCCGGCCTGGCCCGCGCAGTCGAGGTAGACCTCCGCGGTGCGGGCCAGTTCCCGGTGGGCGGGGGAGAGGAGGGGGCCGACCACGGGATCGTGCGCCGCCTGCGGGGGCAGCGCGGTCAGCAGCCGGTACGGCCCGATGCGCGCCCACTCCGCGACCGGCCCGAACCGTGGCTCGGCCAGAGCGGCGCGCGTGGCGGCGGCGGCCTCCTGCCAGACCGTGCCCAACTCGGCGAGGCCGGTACGGGGATCCCCGATCCCGGCGACGCATCCGGCCCCCACGGCGCCCCGGGAGCCCCGGGCCGCTCCGGTGAATCCCGCCGCGGCCGCCGCGGCCACCCGCGCCCCGGCCCCACGCGCCGCGCCACCCGCAGCAGTCACCCCTGCCGCCGCTCCGGTGCCTTCCCCGGACCGGCGCCCGGCTTCACGCCCCACCCCGGCCCCACGCGCCGCGCCACCCGCAGCAGTCACCCCTGCCGCCGCTCCGGTGCCTTCCCCGGACCGGCGCCCGGCTTCACGCCCCACCCCGGCCCCACGCGCCGCGCCACCCGCAGCAGTCACCCCTGCCGCCGCTCCGGTGCCTTCCCCGGACCGGCGCCCGGCTTCACGCCCCACCCCGGCCCCGCCGCCCGCGTCACCCACCGCGGCCGCCCCCGCCCCGGTCCCTGTCCCCGCCCCGCTCCCTGCTCCGCCCGTGGCCCGAGCCCCACGCCCCGCGCTTCCCGACATTCCGCGCCCAGGTGTGCCGGGACCCGGTGCACCCCGCCCCGACGCCCCCCGTGCCCCCTCCGCCTCCTTCAGCAGCCGTGCGGCCGCCGCCAGGGCAGGGGTGCTCACCTCCGGGGCCCGCAGCCGTACCAGCAGGGCCAGGCTCTGTTCCGATGCGTTCCAGGGAAGCGTGCACAGGGCGAGGGCGTGGGGGATCGTGCGGGTGGCGGGGGCGTCGTCCGGGTCGGCCGACGGCCAGGGGGCGACGCAGACCAGGGTGAGCGGGCCGTCGGCGCGGGGGCCGAGCGCGGTGCGCAGTTCCGCCACCGCCATGTCCTGCTGCCAGCCGCGCTCGGCGGTGAGCACCGCCCGCAGCTCCCGGCTCAGCCCGGCCCCGGCCTCCGCCTCGTCCGCGAGCAGCGCGCCGATCCGGCCGGCCACCTCCATCGCGGCGGCCAGTTGCGCGTCCGTCGGCCCGGGATCGCCGTCCAGCAGCCAGACGTAACCGAGGACGACGCCCCGGTGGCGTACCGGGAGGCAGATCCGGCCGCGGTAGACCCCGGCCTCGGGGCTCGGCGGGATCCGCACGGGGCCGGTCGCGCGGGTGATGCCGAAGCCCTCGAACCAGGCGCGCACGGTCGCGGTGGAACGCCGGGTCAGGATCGAGCGGGTGCGGACCGGGTCCAGGGCGGAGGGATCCAGTTCGTCGTCGCTGTCGTACGCGCCGAAGGCGATCAGCTCGAAGTCGCGGTTCTCCAGGGTCGCCGGGACCCCGAGCAGCTCCGAGATCTCGTCCACCAGCTCCTGGTAGTCAGCCCTGAACGCCTTGAAATCCGCCGCCACTCGGGCATTCTCCCTCATTTTCCGGCAGCCTTCATACAGCTGTCTGAGATCCAGTGCACGGATGCGTGACAGCTGTCGATGGCTCACGATCGGAGAGATCCTTAGGTTTCACGGTGGTTCTCCGTGCCGTACCCGAATCGTCGGGTGATGGCCGAATTGGTGCTTGTCTGTGGAGGTGCCCCGTGCTGGGTCCCGTGATTCTCGCCGCGTCGCGCAGCGACCGGATGCGACGCCTGATCTCGGCGGCCCCGGTGACCAAGCAGGTCGTCGACCGCTTCATCCCCGGCGAGACCGTCGACGACATCGTGCCGATCATCAAGGACCTGACCGCCAAGGGCCTGGAGCTGACGATGGACGTCGTCGGCGAGGACATCACCACCCCCGAGCAGGCCACCGCCGCCCGGGACGCCTACCTCGAGCTGATCGACCACCTCAAGGAGCTGCAGCTCGGCGAGAAGGTCGAGATGTCGGTCAAGCTGTCCATGTTCGGCCAGGCGCTCCCCGGCGGTCACGAGCTGGCGCTCGCCAACGTCCGACCGGTCGTCGAGGCCGCCGCCGCCATCGGTACCACCGTGACGCTGGATGCCGAGGACCACACCACCCTCGACTCGATGTTCGCCATCCACGAGGAGCTGCGGAAGGACTTCCCGCAGACCGGCTGCGTCATCCAGGCCTACCTCTTCCGCACCGAGGCCGACGCCCGCCGCCTCGCCGCCGCCGGCAGCCGGGTCCGCCTGGTCAAGGGCGCCTACAAGGAGCCCGCCGAGGTCGCCTACCAGCAGAAGCACGAGATCGACAAGGCGTACGTCCGTGTCCTGCGGATCCTGATGGAGGGCGAGGGGTACCCGATGATCGGGTCGCACGACCCGCGCCTGATCGCCATCGCCCAGGAACTGGCCCACAAGGCCGGCCGCAAGCTCGACGAGTACGAGTTCCAGATGCTGTACGGCATCCGGAGCGACGAGCACCTGCGCCTGGCCGCCGAGGGCCACCGCATGCGCGTCTACACCGCCTACGGCACCGACTGGTACGGCTACTTCATGCGGAGGCTCGCGGAGAAGCCGGCCAACCTGCGCTTCTTCCTCCGCTCGATGGTCAGCAAGGGCTGAGCCCCAACACCCGCTCAAGATCAAGGAGTTCGGATCTCATGGACGCTGTGACCCAGGTCCCCACCCCCGTCAACGAGCCGGTGCACGGCTACGCCCCCGGCTCGCCCGAGCGCCTCCGGCTGGAGGCCAAGCTCAAGGAGCTGGCCGAGAACCCGATCGAGCTGCCGATGACCATCGGCGGCGAGAAGCGGCTGGGCGGCGGTGAGCCGTTCCAGGTGGTCCAGCCGCACAACCACAAGGCCGTCATCGGCACCGGCCGCCACGCCACGCAAGCGGACGCCCGGGACGCCATCGACGCGGCCCTGGCCGCCGCCCCGGCCTGGCGTGCCATGTCCTTCGACGACCGCGCCGCGATCATCCTGCGCGCCGCCGAGCTGCTGGCCGGCCCCTGGCGCGAGACGATCGCCGCGTCCACCATGCTCGGCCAGTCGAAGACCGCCCAGCAGGCGGAGATCGACACGCCCTGCGAGCTGGTCGACTTCTGGCGCTTCAACGTCCACTACGCCCGCCAGATCATCGCCGAGCAGCCCCCGGCGAACTCCCCGGGCGTGTGGAACCGCCTCGACCACCGCCCGCTCGAGGGCTTCGTCTACGCGATCACGCCCTTCAACTTCAGCGCCATCGCGGGCAACCTGCCGACGGCCCCCGCCCTCATGGGCAACGTCGTCGTCTGGAAGCCGTCCCCGACGCAGACCCACGCGGCCGTGCTGCTGATGCAGCTCCTGGAGGAGGCCGGCCTCCCCAAGGGCGTCATCAACCTCGTCACCGGTGACGGCATCGAGGTCTCCAAGGTCGCCCTGGAACACCGCGACCTCGCCGGCATCCACTTCACCGGCTCGACCAAGACCTTCCAGTATCTGTGGAAGACGGTCGGCACCAACATCGAGAAGTACCGCTCGTACCCGCGTCTGGTCGGCGAGACCGGCGGCAAGGACTTCCTGGTCGCCCACCCGAGCGCCGACCGCGCGGTCCTCAAGACGGCCCTCACCCGGGGCGCCTTCGAGTACCAGGGCCAGAAGTGTTCGGCGACCTCCCGGGCGTACATCCCGGCGTCGATCTGGAACAGCGGCTTCAAGGAGGAGTTCGCGGCCGAGGTCGACTACCTGACCATGGGTGACGTCACCGACCTGTCGAACTTCATCGGCGCCGTGATCGACGACCGCGCCTTCGCCAAGAACAAGGCCGCGATCGACCGCGCCAAGGAGGACCCGGCCTGCACGATCGTCGCGGGCGGCTCCTACGACGACTCGGTCGGCTACTTCGTCCGCCCGACGGTCATCGAGTGCAGCGACCCGGAGAACGAGGTCTTCCGCACCGAGTACTTCGGCCCGATCCTCGCCGTGCACGTCTACGAGGACGACAAGTACGACGAGATGCTGACCCAGATGGAGTCGGTGTCGGACTACGCCCTCACGGGCTCGGTCATCGCGAACGACCGCGCGGCGGCGGCGTACACGATGGAGAAGCTCCGCTACGCGGCCGGCAACTTCTACATCAACGACAAGTCGACCGGCGCCGTCGTCGGCCAGCAGCCCTTCGGCGGCGGCCGCGCCTCCGGCACCAACGACAAGGCCGGCGCCCCCCAGAACCTCCTGCGCTGGACCCTGACCCGCGCCATCAAGGAGACCCTGGTCCCGCCGACCGACTACTCCTACCCGCACATGGGCTGATCGCCGGCCCCTCCCGAGCGACGGGCCGGGAAGCCTGACACCGAGCAGGCTTCCCGGCCCGTTTCCAACTCCCGGCGGTCACGCCGCGGCGGCCCGGGGGTGTGGGACATGTCCGGAGACCTCGCCGCGCGGCGACACCGCGAACCTCCTCGTCCGGCTCGGTTCACGGGATAGTGGCGCCATGACCGTTCGCCTGCGTACCGCCCACACCGCCGACCTCGGTCCCGGCGAACTGCGCGCCGTGCGGGCCCTGTTGGACGAGGCGTTCGGCGGAGACTTCTCCGACGAGGACTGGGATCACGGGCTCGGAGGGATGCATGTGATGGTCCAGGGCAGGGGCGGACTCGTCGCGCACGGGGCCGTCGTGATGCGCCGGATCCGCCACCGCGGGCGCTGGCTGCGGGCCGGGTACGTGGAGGCCGTCGCCGTACGCGCCGACGTGCGGCGGACCGGGCTCGGAGCGCGGGTGACGGCGGAGCTGGAGCGGGTGATCGACCGGGCCTACGACCTCGGCGCGCTGGCCGCGAGCGACGAGGGCGCCCCGCTGTACGCCGCCCGGGGCTGGCAGCGGTGGGGCGGGCAGGTGCACGCCCTCTCGCCGGACGGGATCGTACGGCTGCCGGAGGAGGAAGGGGGCGTGTACGTGCGCCCCGCGCTCGCCGGGCCGCTCGACCCGGCCCGGGAGCTGGTCCTCGACTGGCGTGACGGGGACATCACCTGAAGGCGCGTCACGCCGTAGCGTGAACCAGGATCTTGCCCGTGTTCCCGCCGCGCAGCATCAGCAGGAACGCCTCCACGATCCGCTCGAACCCCTCCACCACCGTCTCGTCCGCCACCAGCGCCCCGCTGCGCAGATGCGGTACGGCGAAGTCGTACAGCTCTTCCTGTGCGTCCCGGTGGTCCTTCACCAGGAAGCCCTCGATGCGCAGGCTCTTCTCCACGACGTCGGCGTGGTTGAACACGACCGGCGGGGCGTCGGGGGTGTTGTACTGGCTGACCGTGCCGACCCGCACCACCCGGCCCCTCTCGCGCAGTGCGCCGATCGCCGCGCCGAGCTGGTCGCCGCCGACGTTGTCCACGAAGACGTCGATGCCGGCGGGCGCCGCCGCGGCCAGCAGGTCGGCGGCCGGGGCGGTGCGGTAGTCGAAGGCGGTGTCGTAACCGACCTGTTCCGTCAGGTACTTCACCTTCTGCGCGGTGCCCGCGCTGCCGATCACCCGGCCGGCGCCGAGCAGCCGGGCGAAGCGGCCGGCCGCCGTGCCGACCCCGCCCGCCGCGCCGGAGACGAACACGTCCTCGCCCTCGCGCAGCCGGGCGATCCTGGTCAGGGCCACGTACGCCGTCAGGCCCGTGCCGCCCAGCACGCTCAGGTACGCCGACAGCGGGACGCCCGGGTGGTGCGGGAGCCGTCCGGCCTCCTCCGGGCGGACCACCGCGTGGGTGCGCCAGCCCTGGCGGTGGAAGACCACCGAGCCCTCCGGCAGGGCCGGGGTGCGGGAGGCGACCACCCGGCCCAGGGTGCGGCCCTCCAGCGGGGCGTTCAGCGCGAAGTCCCCGTCCATCATCTCGCGGTGGTAGGGGTCCACGGACCACAGCAGGTTCTCCACCAGGGCGGTACCGGGCGCCGGTTCGGGCACCGGGGACTCGGCGAAACGGAAGTGGTCGGGGGTGGGGAAGCCGGTGGGGCGGGCGGTCTGCTGCACGGTGAGCGCGATCTCGGTCATGGCAGGGGACGGTAGGCAGGAATGCGGGGGGTGGGCAGGGGGTTGGGCTCATGGAACGCGCCGGTCCATGAATCCGGCTCATATGTGCAGGTGGGGAGCCCGCAGTGACGGCAACAGACCTTGGCCCGCAGGAACTGCGCATCCTCGTCGCCGTGGCCGACGAGGGCGCCTTCTCCGCCGCGGCCGCACGGCTCGGGGCCACCCAGTCCGCCGTCTCGCACGCCGTGCGCGGCATCGAAGGGAAGCTGGGCGTCGTGCTGTTCGAGCGCGGGCGGTTCGGTGCGCGGCCGACGCCCGCCGGGGAGCGGGCGGTGGCCCACGCGCGACGGGTGCTGCGCATGCTCCAGGCACTGGCCGCCGAGGTCCGCGGGGCGGACACCGGTGAGATCGCCGGGCCGCTGCGGATCGCCGCCTTCCGCGGCGCCGCCCTGCATCTGCTGCCGGCGGCCCTGGAACGGCTCGCCGAGCGGCACCCCGGCATCGAGGTGACCGTCGCCGTCGTACGGGAACTGGGTGCCGGCACCGCGGGCGAGGTCGCCGCCGGCCGGGCGGACCTCGGGATCGCCACCCTGAGCGGGCCGCCGCCGGCCGGGCTGGTCGGCGGGGAGCTGCTGAAGGAGCCGTACTCCCTGGCACATCCGGCCGGGCACCCCGACCCGCGCACCCTGCCGCTCGTCGACTGGGCCGAGAACTGCGGCTCCTACACCCGTGCCTGGTGGGCCGCGCAGGACTGGATCCCGGCGGCGACCGTCACCGCCGAGGACGACGGAGCGGTGCTGTCGATGGTGGGCAGCGGGCTCGGCATGGCCATCATGCCCGCGCTCTCCCTCACCGGGGCGCCGCCCGCCGTCGGGATCACCGACCTCGGGCCGGAGCGGCCGTACCGCTCCGTCGGTTACGTCACCACCCCCGAACTCGCCACGACGACCGCCGTACGGGCCCTGATCCGCACCCTGCGGTCGCTCGGCGGGGCGTCACCCGAACGCACGAAGCCCCAGCTCAGAGCGGTGTGACGCGGTCCACTGTCTCAGATAGTAGGAAGTCCGAGTAATTGTGGAGACAGGAGCGCGCCGCTCCCTTAGCTTTGTAGGAGCCGAACGTCTCGCTCGATCAAGCGAATGGCGGTCGTGAGCCGGGCCCGGTGCAGGCAACCCCTGCGGCCCGTGGCTCCCCGCCCCATCCGGCGTCTCGTAACCCCTCATTGCCGTGCTCCGTGTTTGCCGAAGGAGTCGATTCCCATGGCCGAGACGACCGTCCGCCGCCGAGTCCGCCACGTGTCCCGTGCGAGCGAGTCCGACCGCAAGAACGCCGCCGCCGCCCTCCAGCGCGCCCTCGACCGCCGCGACAACGGCGGCGAGACCGGCCACTGAGCCCTCGCGTGCGCCGTCCGCGCCGTCCCGGCCCGTCCATATGCCGGACGGGCCGTGTCATCACCTGGGACGAGGAGTAGGGTGCCCGCATGTCTCGCAGCATCAATCTCGCAGTGATCCCCGGGGACGGCATCGGACAGGAAGTCGTGTCCGAGGGTCTCAAGGTCCTCTCCGCCGTCCTGCCGCAGGATGTGAAGCTGGAGACCAAGGAGTACGACTTCGGCGCGAAGCGCTACCACGCCACCGGTGAGACCCTCACCGACGGCGATCTCGCCGCGCTGAAGCAGCACGACGCCATCCTGCTCGGCGCCATCGGCGACCCGTCGGTGCCGTCCGGCGTCCTGGAGCGCGGCTTCCTCCTCAAGCTCCGCTTCGCCTTCGACCACCACGTCAACCTGCGCCCGTCGAAGCTCCTCCCCGGCGTCGCCACCCCGCTCGCCGGCCAGCCGGAGATCGACTTCGTCGTGGTCCGCGAGGGCACCGAGGGCCCCTACACCGGCAACGGCGGCACGATCCGCACGGGCACCGAGCACGAGGTGGCCACCGAGGTCTCGGTCAACACCGCCTTCGGTGTCGAGCGCGTGGTCCGCGACGCCTTCGCCCGCGCCCAGGCCCGCCCGCGCAAGAAGCTCACCCTCGTCCACAAGAACAACGTGCTGACCTTCGCCGGTCACCTGTGGACGAACATCTTCAACAAGGTGGCCAAGGAGTTCCCCGAGGTCACCACCGACTACATCCACGTCGACGCGGCGACCATCTACCTGGTCACCGACCCGGGCCGGTTCGACGTGATCGTCACCGACAACCTCTTCGGCGACATCATCACCGACCTCGCCGCGGCCGTCTCCGGCGGCATCGGCGTGGCCGCGAGCGGGAACGTCAACCCCGCCCGCGAGTTCCCCTCGATGTTCGAGCCGGTCCACGGTTCCGCGCCCGACATCGCCGGACAGGGCAAGGCCGACCCCACCGCCACGGTTCTGTCCGTCGCCCTGCTGCTGCGCCACCTCGGCTACGACAGCGAGGCCGACCGCATCGACGCGGCCGTCACCGCCGACCTCACCGAGCGCGCCGCGCTGGGTGCCCGCAGCACCTCGCAGATCGGCGACGCGCTCGCCGCCCGAGTAGCCGGCTGACCCGGCGCTCCACCACGAGAAGCCGCCGGGTCGGACGACCACCCGGCGGCTTTCCCATGTCCCCGCCGGGTGCCACCATCGACCCCTGGGCCGCTTTCACCCCCATTCCTTCCGCCGTGGGCCCCGCGCGATAATCGGACGCGGAGCCGCGGTATGAGGGAAAGCTCGGACGTCCTAACACTGGCAGGTCGCAGTGACGGGGCGTGAGCGCGGCCCGTCACTACAACCGGTGAAGGACAACCACTCATGACGACGCCCACGATCGAGCTCAAGCCCTCCGCCAGCCCCCTCGCCGCCGCAGAGCGCGAGGCGATCCTGGCCAACCCCGGGTTCGGCCGCCACTTCACCGACCACATGGTGACGATCCGGTGGACGGAGGGCCGCGGCTGGCACGACGCCCAGCTCGTCCCGTACGGCCCGATCTCCCTCGACCCCTCCACCCACGTCCTGCACTACGGCCAGGAGATCTTCGAGGGACTGAAGGCCTACCGCCAGCCCGACGGCTCGATCGCGCTGTTCCGCCCCGAGGCGAACGCCCGCCGCTTCCGCAACTCCGCCCGCCGCATGGCCATGGCCGAGCTGCCCGAGGAACTCTTCATCGCGGCGCTGGACGCGCTGCTCACCCAGGACGCCGACTGGGTCCCGCCGCACGGCGGCGAGCAGTCCCTGTACCTGCGCCCGTTCATGTTCGCCACCGAGGCCGCGCTCGGCGTGCACCCGGCGAACGAGTACCTGTTCATGCTCATCGCCTCGCCCTCCGGCGCCTACTTCGCCGGCGGCGTCAAGCCGGTCACCATCTGGGTCTCCGAGGACCACGTCCGTGCCGTCCCCGGCGGCACCGGCGACGCCAAGACCGGCGGCAACTACGCCGCCTCGCTGCTGCCGCAGGCCGAGGCCGCCGCGCACGGCTGCGACCAGGTCGTCTACCTCGACGCGGTGACCCGCACCAAGGTCGAGGAGAGCGGCAGCATGAACGTCGCCTTCGTCTACGGCGACCGGATCGTCACCCCCGCCCTGACCGGCTCGATCCTGGAGGGCATCACCCGCGACTCCCTCCTCCAGGTCGCCCGCGACCTCGGCTACACCGCCGAGGAAGGCGTGGTCACCCTGGAGCAGTGGCGCGCGGACGCGGCCTCCGGTGCCCTCACCGAGGTCTTCGCCTGCGGCACCGCCGCCGTGGTCACCCCGATCGGCCACGTCAAGACCAAGACCGACGCCTGGACCCACGGCGACGGCACCCCCGGCGAGGTCACCCTCCGCCTGCGCGAGGCCCTGCTCGGCATCCAGCGCGGTGTGACGGAGGACAAGCACGGCTGGATGCACCGCATCGGCTGAACCTTTCGGCCGGCGGTGCCCGACGACCCAGGTCCGGTTCGGTACCGCCGGTCACCGCCGTACGGGCCGAGCGCGCCGTCGCGGCGGAGACATGGGGGCGGCGGGCAAGGGGGCCGCAAGCAAGGCGGGGCGGCGGCCAAGGCGGGGCCGCGGGTAAAGCGGGGCGCGGACGAAGCGGCGCGGCGGGAACACAGGTGCGGTTGGAGCGCGGGGCGTCTGGGTATCCACTCATCCCGCGGGGGGCGCGTGCCCCGGTGCGCACGGGGGACGGGGGAGGCACCGCAGGTGAACGCTTGGTCGCCGGTACCAAGGCTGCGCTGGTTACTGCGCACGTTACGCACCCCGCGCCGCCCCCAGAGCCTCACCGCGCTGGCGGCCCTCACCGGCTGTGCCGCCCTGCTGCTGTGGACGGCTCACGGCATGGACTCCTACCAGCAGAACCTCGCCCTCAACCTCGGCACCGACCTCGTCGGCGTGGTCATCACCGTGTTCGTGATCGGCCCGCTGATCTCCCGTGCCCAGGAGGGCCGGGTCCGGGAGCACACCCGGCTCGACTACGAGTGGTTCGCCTCCCAGGTGCACGGCGCGACGGCCTGCGTGAAGGTGCTGGACACCTTCTCCAACCTGTTCGGGCCGCAGTTCTCCGAGCGTCTCTTCCGGGGGATCAGGGCGGCCACCGGGCAGGGCGCGCGGGTGCAGATCCTGCTGCTGGACCCCGACTCGCTCGCCGTCATCCTGCGCGGCCGTGAACTGGGCGAGCAGAGCGCCGACATCCGCCGCGACATCATGCGCAACCTGCGCACCCTGGACCACTTCGCGCGCCGCCTGGACGACACCTCCCGCGCCCTGCTGGAGGTCCGACTGTGCCAGACGTCCCCCGGTGTCACCCTCTACCGCTGGGACGAGCGCTGTCTGGTCTCCTTCCTCACGGTGGGCCGGCTGTCCGGCGAGGGCGTCCAGCTGGAGGTCGCCGTCCGCTCCCCGCTCGGCACCTTCGTGGAGCAGCGCTTCGACGAGCTGTGGCGGCAGAGCAAGCCCATGGAGCACTTCACCCGGCTGCCGCTCACCCTGGTCGACGCGTCCGACGGCCGCCGGGAGTTCCGCTGCCACTTCGTGTACGTCGAGGATCGCCTGTACGTCGCCGGGTCCGACCTTGTGTCGTACATGGCCCGCCACCGCCTCGACCAACTCTCCGCCTACAGCGAGTCCTTGACCGCGCCGGGTGCCCACGAGCTGATCGTGGTCGACGACGAAAGTCCCCTGCACGCGCTCCTCATCCAGCACTTCGCGGAGAAGTACGATGCGTCGGCGACCGCCTTCGTGGAGTTGCGGCCGCCGGTCCTGGTCACGGAATAGAGGCCCTGGCACAGATGAGTTCAGCGCACCACCCCGCACCGCACGTGGACCCCCGGTTCCGCGCCTTCACCGCCCGTGACCTGGACGGACTGCTGGGCCGGGTTTCCCTGCCGCCCGCGGAACGGCTGGCCCTGCGGGCCGTGGCCGCGGTCCTGCCCTTCCGCACGAACTCCTATGTCGTGGACGAACTGATCGACTGGTCGGCCGTCCCCGACGACCCGGTCTTCCGGCTGACCTTCCCGCAGAGCGGCATGCTGCCCGCGCACGACGTGCGCCGGATGGCTGACCTGCTGGCGCGGGACGCGCCGGGTGCCGAGGTCCGGGGCGCCGCGCACGAGATCCGGATGCGGCTCAACCCGCACCCCTCCGGCCAGCTCGACGCCAACGTCCCCGTGCACGAGGGCCACCGTCTGACGGGTCTTCAGCACAAGTATCCCGAGACGGTGCTGATCTTCCCGCGGCAGGGCCAGACCTGCCATGCCTACTGCACCTACTGCTTCCGCTGGCCGCAGTTCGTCGGCGAGTCCGAGCTGCGCATCGCCACCGACGACATCGCCGCCACCAGCGCCTATCTGCGCGCCCACCCGGAGGTGAGCAGCACGCTCATCACCGGCGGCGACCCGCTGGTGATGAGCACCGAGGTGCTGCGCCGCTATGTGGAGCCGCTGCTGGAGATCGACACCGTCCGCTCGGTCCGGATCGGCACCAAGTCGCTCGCCTTCTGGCCGTACCGCTTCCTGACCGACCGGGACGCCGACGACCTGCTGCGGCTCTTCGAGAAGGTCGTCGCGAGCGGCCGCCACCTGGCGCTCATGGCCCACTTCACGCACCCGCGGGAACTGCGCCCGCCGGTGGTGCGGGAGGCGATGCGCCGGGTGCGGGACACCGGCGCCGTGATCCGCTGTCAGGGCCCGCTGGTCGCCGGGATCAACGACAGCGCCGAGGCGTGGGCGGAGCTGTGGGAGGAGACGACCGCGCTGGGGGCGGTGCCGTACTACCAGTTCGTGGAGCGGGACACCGGCCCGCAGGGCTACTTCGGGGTGCCGCTGGCCCGCGGTCACGCGATCTTCCGTGCCGCCTACGCCCGGGTCTCCGGGCTCGCCCGGACGGTGCGCGGACCGGTGATGTCGGCCATGCCGGGCAAGGTCTGTGTGGACGGCGTCGCCGAGGTGGCGGGCGAGAAGGTCTTCGTCCTCCACCTCATCCAGGCCCGCGACCCCGAGCTGGTCGACCGCCCGTTCTTCGCCGCGTACGACGAGGGCGCGACCTGGTTCACGGACCTGAAGCCGGCCTTCGGCGCGGACCGCTTCCTGCCGGGGCTGGAGGTGGGGTGAGAATGACGGCTTCGTCGCCTCAACCGGCGGTCGCGTTGCTCTCGCTCGCCGTCGCCTTACTCGTGGCACTGGTGGTCGGCTTGATCGCCATCTTGGTCAAGGTCGGTTCGGGAGACCGGATCCTGGACTGCCTTCCGGCCGGCGGAATAGCGTTTACCGCGTCAATCGGCGTGACGATTCCGTCACTGACCGCGGTGGGTCTACTCGGGCGCTGAGTTCGACGTGCCCGGCCCCGGCATGGACCGCGGCCGGGCCGGACCCGAGCGCCAGGTACACCAGCCCCCCGACCGCGCCCGACAGCAGGAAGCTGCAGTCCACCCCGCCGGTCAGGTGCAGCAGCGGGCCCTGGTACGACGGCAGGGACACCCCGAGCAGGCCCACACCGGCGCCCACGGCCCAGGAGACGGTCGCCCGGATGTTCCAGCCCGCCTTGTACCAGTAGATCCCGCCACGCGAACGGCGGTTGAAGACCTGCAGGGCGTCGGCGTCGTACACACCGCGGCAGCGGGCGAATCCGATGAGGGTGATGACCGCCCACGGCGTGCCGATGGCGGTGAGGAGCAGGACGAAGGACGTCATCGCGGACTGCGCGTTCCAGGCGTAGTGGCCGACGAACACGCAGGCCGTGGCGACGATCGCGACCGTGTAGGTGGCGCGGGCACGGGAGGCCCTCGGCAGGATCGCGTCCAGGTCCAGGCCCATCGAGTACAGCATCAGACCGGCGTTGCCGACCGAGCCCGCCGAGGCGGACAGCAGCAGCGGGACCAGGTACCAGGTGGGGGAGGCCTGCACCAGCGGACCGGCGTAGTCGAGGGCCGCGTGGGCGCCGTACGCCGTGAACGTGCCGAACAGCTGCGGCACCAGCAGGCCCAGGGTCAGGCCGGCCCACGTGGCCCGCAGGACGCGGCGGTTGGAATGGCGGGCGGGGGAGATGTAGCGGGTGTAGTCGCCGAGCAGCGTGATGAACGCGATGGGACCGGACAGGCCCGCGGCCACGGCCGACAGGAACCAGGTCGGCCAGAAGGAACCGAGCAGATATCCGCCCGCCTGGGGCAGCGCCGCGGTGGTGAAGTGCGGGGCGTAGGCGAGGACGCCGAGCACCAGCAGGACGGTCATGCCGATGGACAGCACCTTGGACATGTTCAGCAGCACCCGGTAGCCGTACACCGCGCCCGCGACCGTGGCACCGGCGAGCAGCGCGTAGACGACGGCGTACGACACCCCGTCCGCGGGCAGCCCCACCATCCGGCCGAGCACGCCGATCATCACGTCGCCGCCGATCCACACCGTCAGCGCCGTGTAGCCGAGGGCGAGCAGCAGGCCGACGACCGAGCCGACCAGCCGGCCCCGGACGCCGAACTGGGCTCCGGAGGAGGTGGAGAGGTTCGTCGCGGTGCGCAGGGAGATGAGGGCCAGCGGGGCCGTCACCGCCGTGCCGACGATCGTGCCCGCGACGATCGCGCTCACCGACGCCCACCAGCCGAGGCCGAAGGACGGCGGCAGCCAGCCGAAGATGATCACTCCGAGGCAGAGGTTGGAGCCGAGCAGGATCGAGACGAGGTCGCGCGGACCGCTGGTCCGCTCCTCGTCCGGGATGGTGTCGACTCCGCGCTGTTCTATCGGCATGGCTGGTCTCCTTCGACTCCCGCCGGTTCGGTTTGAGCGACGTTCAATGTGACGTGAGCCCTCGCCCCGGGTCAATGCTTCAGTTTCACGAATTCTGTGTTTAGAGTGATGTTCTAAAGTGTGGAAGGCAAGGAGGTGCCGCGTCGTGAGACTGACCCCCACGGAACGTGACCGGCTGCTGCTCTTCGGGGCCGCCGAGCTGGCCCGGGCCCGCCGGGCGCGCGGTCTGAGGCTGAACGTGCCGGAGGCGACCGCGCTGATCGCGGACACCGTGTGCGAGGCGGCCCGGGACGGCAGGCGGCTCGCCGAGGCCATCGAGGCGGCCCGGTCCGTGCTCGGTCCGGAGGACGTGCTGCCGGGGGTCGCCGACGTGGTCACCGAGGTGATGGTCGAGGCGGTCTTCGACGACGGCTCCCGGCTCGCGGTGGTCTCCGACCCCATCGGCGGCGGCCTGGGGCAGGACGCTCCGGGTGCGCTGCTGCCGGGGCCCCAGCACGCCGACCCGGGGCCGGCCGTCCGGCTCACCGTCACCAACACCGCGACCGTGCCGGTCTCCGTCACCTCGCACTTCCACTTCTTCGAGGCCAACCCGCGCCTGGACTTCGAGCGCCACAAGGCCTACGGCATGCGCCTCGCCGTACCCGCCGGGTCCTCGGTCCGCTTCGGGCCGGGCGAGAGCGAGGAGGTCGGGCTCGTCCCGATCGGCGGCGACCGGATCGCGATCGGCTTCGCCGGGCTGGTCGACGGACCGCTGGACGCGCCGGGCGCGAAGGAAGAGGCCCTGCGCAGGGCCGCCGCCTGTGGATACCTGGGAGCGACGACGGACGGAGGTCAGGAGCGATGAGCCGCTCGAAGGGGCGCGAGGTGAGCCGGGCGATCCACATCGACCCGCACGCCTACGCCGCCACGCACGGCCCCCGCGCCGGCGACCGCATCCGCCTCGGTGACTCCGGGCTCACCGTCCGCGTGGAGTCCGACTCCCAGCGCTACGGCGACGAGTTCCTGGCCGGCTTCGGCAAGACCGCCCGCGACGGACTGCACCTGAAGGCCGCCGCCGTCCGCGAGACCTGTGACGTCGTCATCAGCAACGTGGTGATGATCGACGCCGTGCAGGGCATCCGCAAGGTGTCGATCGGCATCCGGGAGGGCCGGATCTGCGCCATCGGACGCGCCGGCAACCCCGACACCCTCGACGGCGTCGATGTCGTGGTCGGCACCGGCACCTCCATCGTCTCCGGAGAGGGCCTGATCGCCACCGCCGGAGCCGTCGACACCCACGTCCACCTGCTGTCGCCGCGCATCATGGAGGCCTCCCTGGCCTCCGGCGTCACCACGATCATCGGGCAGGAGTTCGGCCCCGTCTGGGGCGTCGGCGTCAACTCGCCGTGGGCCTTGCGCCACGCCTTCAACGCCTTCGACGCCTGGCCGGTCAACATCGGCTTCCTGGGCCGGGGTTCCTCCTCCCACGACGCGCCGCTGATCGAGGCGCTGGCCGAGGGCGGCGCGAGCGGCTTCAAGGTGCACGAGGACATGGGCGCCCACACCCGCGCCCTGGACACCGCCCTGCGCGTCGCCGAGGAGCACGACGTCCAGGTCGCCCTGCACAGCGACGGCCTGAACGAGTGCCTGTCCGTCGAGGACACCCTGAGGGTGCTGGAGGGCCGCACCATCCACGCCTTCCACATCGAGGGCTGCGGCGGCGGACACGTGCCCAACGTGCTGAAGATGGCCGGCGTCCCGAACGTCATCGGCTCCTCCACCAACCCCACCCTGCCCTTCGGCCGGGACGCGGTCGCCGAGCACTACGGCATGATCGTCTCCGTCCACGACCTCAAGCCCGACCTGCCCGGCGACGCCGCCATGGCCCGCGACCGCATCCGGGCCGGCACCATGGGCGCCGAGGACGTGCTGCACGACCTGGGCGCGATCGGCATCACCTCCTCCGACGCCCAGGGCATGGGCCGGGCCGGTGAGACGGTCCGCCGTACGTTCGCCATGGCCGGCAAGATGAAGGCAGAGCTGGGCCCGCTGGAGGGCGACGGCGACGGCGACGACAACGCCCGCGTCCTGCGCTACATGGCCAAGCTGACCATCAACCCGGCCATCGCGCACGGACTTTCGCACGAGGTCGGCTCGATCGAGACCGGCAAGCTCGCCGACATCGTGCTGTGGCGCCCGGAGTACTTCGGCGCCAAGCCGCAGCTCGTCCTCAAGGCCGGCTTCCCGGCCTACGGCGTGGTCGGCGACCCCAACGCGGCCACCGACACCTGCGAACCCCTCGTCCTCGGACCGCAGTTCGGCTCGTACGGCGCCACGGCCGCCGACCTCTCGGTGGCGTTCGTCGCCCGGGCCGCCGTGGAGCAGGGGGGCGACCGGATGCCCACCCGTCGCCGCCGCGTCGCCGTGCGCGGCACCCGGGGCATCGGCCCGGCCGACCTGCGGCTGAACGCCCGTATCGGGGCGGTCGACGTCGACCGGCGCACCGGTCTGGTCACCCTCGACGGCGAACCGCTGCGCTCCGAGCCCGCCGACTCCGTCTCCCTCAACCGTCTGTACTTCCTCTAAGGATCACCATGTCTGCTGCCGCCGACGGCTTCCGCATGCCCGCCGAGTGGACCCCGCACGAGCGCACCTGGATGGCGTGGCCGGGTCCCAACCCGACCTTCGACGACCCGGACGACCTCGCCGCCTCCCGCGCCGCCTGGGCCTCGGTGGCCCGCGCGATCCGCCGCTTCGAGCCGGTGACCGTGGTCTGCGGCCCCGGCCAGTCCGCCGAGGCCCAGGAGCTGCTCGGGCCGGACATCGGCACCGTCGAACGGGACCTGGACGACGCGTGGATGCGGGACATCGGCCCCACCTTCCTCACCAACGGCAAGGGTGAACTGGCCGCCGTGGACTGGACGTTCAACGGCTGGGGCGCCCAGGACTGGGCCCGCTGGGAGCACGACGCCAAGATCGCCGCGTATGTCTCCGACCTCGCGGGCGCGAGGACGTACGCCTCTAAGCTGGTCAACGAGGGCGGTGCGATCCACGTCGACGGCGAGGGCACGGTCCTGCTGACGGAGACCGTCCAGCTCGGCCCCGAGCGCAACCCGCACTGGTCGAAGGAGGAGGTCGAGGCGGAGATCCACGCCCAGCTCGGCACGAGCAAGGCGATCTGGCTGCCGCGCGGCCTGACCGGTGACTATCCGCCGCACGGCTTCGGCACCCTGGGCCACGTGGACATCGTCGCCGCCTTCGCCCGCCCGGGTGTCGTGGTGGCGCACTCCCAGCCGGACCCGGCCCACCCCGACCACGAGGTCACCAGGGAGGTCATCGGCATCCTGCGCGCCCAGACGGACGCCAGGGGCCGCAGGCTGGAGGTCGTCGAGGTTCCCGCCCCGACCGTCCTGGAGGCCGACGGCCACTGGGCCGACTACTCCTACATCAACCACTACCTCTGCAACGGCGGCGTGGTGCTGTGCGGCTTCGACGACCCGCGCGACGAGATCGCCGCCGGGATCTTCCGCAGGCTCTTCCCCGAGCGGACCGTGACCCTGGTGGACGCGCGTACGATCTTTGCGGGTGGGGGCGGCATCCACTGCATCACCCAGCAGCAGCCGAAGGTCTGAGCGTGTTCTTGAGCATGTAGGAGTCAGGGATGGCCGGTGCGGCACGGGCGCGGAGGAACGCGCCGCCGCGCGAGGAGGTACTCGCCGCCGCCATGGACATGATCGCCGAGCGCGGTCTGGAGAAGCTCACCATGGCGGCGCTCGGCCGCGAGGTCGGGATGAGCAGCGGCCATCTCCTGTACTACTTCCGCTCCAAGGACGAGCTGCTGCTGCAGACCCTGGAGTGGAGCGAGGGGCGGCTCGGCACCGAGCGCGGCCGCCTGCTGACCCGTCCCGGGACGGCGCGCGAACGTCTGTCCGCGTACGTCGACCTGTACGTCCCGGACGGCCACCGCGACCCGCACTGGACGCTCTGGCTGGAGGTCTGGAACCGCTCGCAGAACGCGGACGACCAGGCGCGCGCCCGGCAGGTGGCGATCGAAGGGGCGTGGCACAGGGACCTGGTCGCGCTGATCGCCGAGGGCGTCTCACGGGGCGAGTTCCGCACGGTGGACGCCGACCGCTTCGCGGCGAGGTTGCGTGCGCTGCTGGACGGGTTCTCCATCCACGTGGCGATCGGACTGCGCGGCACGGACCGCGACCAAGTCCTGGTTCACGTAAGGGAGTTCCTCGCCGACTCCCTCCTGGTGCCGGCCGGGTAAAGGAATCGTTCGCTCCGGTGCCGGGCATGTACCGGCGCATGGGACGACAACACTGGAAGAAGATCTGGGTCGGTTCGGCGGGCAACATGGTCGAGTGGTTCGACTGGTTCGTGTACGCGAGCTTCGCCACCTACTTCGCCGGCGCGTTCTTCCCGAGCGGCAATCCCACCGCCCAGCTCATGAACACCGCGGGCATCTTCGCGGTCGGGTTCTTCATGCGGCCCGTGGGCGGCTGGCTGCTGGGACGAGTGGGCGACCGCAAGGGCCGTAAGGCGGCGCTGACGCTGACCGTGACGCTGATGTCGGCCTCGGCGATCCTCATCGCCGTCGCCCCGACCTACACGGTCGCCGGCTACGGCGGCGCGCTCGTGCTGCTCGTCGCCCGTCTGCTGCAGGGTCTGTCGGTCGGCGGCGAGTACGCGGCCAGCGCCACCTATCTGACCGAGGCCTCGGACCCGAAGCGGCGCGGGTTCGCCTCCAGCTTCCAGTACGTCTCCATGACCGCCGGGCAGATCGTCGGCCTCGGCCTGCTGATCATCCTGCAGCGGACCATGTCCGACAGCGCCCTGCACGGCTACGGCTGGCGCATCCCGTTCGTCGTCGGCGCCCTCGGCGCCGCCGTCGTCTTCTATCTGCGCCGCAGCATGCTGGAGACGGAGCTGTACGAGGAGGACACCTCCCACGCCGAGGAGCGCGGCACCCTGCGCGCCCTGTGGCGGCACCGGCGGGAGGCGTTCCTGGTCGTCGCACTCACCATGGGCGGCACGGTCGCGTACTACACGTACACCACCTATCTGACGAAGTACCTGTCCAACTCGGCCGGACTGCCCAAGGAGACGGCGACGCTCGTGTCCTTCACCGCGCTGATCGTCTTCGCCGCGCTCCAGCCGCTCGCCGGCGCGCTGTCGGACCGGATCGGCCGCCGCCCGTTGCTGATCACCTTCGCGGTCGGCTCCACCGTCCTGACCGTGCCGATCATGACCCTGCTGAGGCATGCGGGCAGCTTCTGGCCGGCCCTCGGTCTCGCCCTGCTCGCGCTGGTCGTCGTCACCGGCTACACCTCGATCAACGCCTGCGTGAAGGCCGAGCTGTTCCCCACCGGGGTGCGTGCCCTGGGCGTGGCCCTGCCGTACGCCGTCGCCAACGCCCTGTTCGGCGGCACCGCGGAATACGTCGCCCTGTGGTTCAAGAAGGCCGGCATCGAGTCCGGCTTCTCCTGGTACGTGGCGGGCTGTGCCGCCGTGTCCCTCGTGGTGTACGTCACCATGCGGGAGACGAAGGACCTGGACCTCGCCCGGGGGAGGGACCGTACGGATCCCAGTCTGACGACCGCATCCTGAGACGGTCCGTGAGCCGGGGGCGGGGCTGTGCCAGACTGCCCCCGTGCTCTCGTTCGCCATGATTATTGGCAGCAGGCGCGCCGGTCCGCAGTGACCACCTCGTACGACCAGGTGCGGGTGGCCACCGTCGTCCTCGACCCGCGCGCAGACCTCTCGCACCCGCGAGGGGTTTTTTCGTTTTCCGGCCCACCTACAGCCGGGAGCGGTGCGCGAGGGACCATTGGGGGGACGGTGGAGCCGGTCATTCCGGTAAGACCGAAGATCCACAACAGGAGCCTTGAGACCATGACCGAGACGGCAACCAGCGAGCTCGACGACTCGTTCCACGTCTTCGACACCACGCTGCGCGACGGCGCGCAGCGCGAGGGAATCAACCTCACCGTCGCGGACAAGCTCGCCATCGCACGGCACCTGGACGACTTCGGCGTGGGCTTCATCGAGGGCGGCTGGCCCGGCGCGAACCCCCGTGACACCGAGTTCTTCGCCCGCGCGCAGGCGGAGATCGACTTCCGCCACGCCCAGCTGGTCGCCTTCGGCGCCACCCGCCGCGCCGGCGCGAAGGCGGCCGAGGACCACCAGGTCAAGGCGCTCCTCGACTCGGGCGCCCCGGTGATCACCCTGGTCGCCAAGTCGCACGACCGGCATGTGGAACTGGCGCTGCGCACCACGCTCGACGAGAACCTGGAGATGGTCCGCGACACCGTCTCCTACCTCCGCGAGCAGGGCCGCCGGGTGTTCGTGGACTGCGAGCACTTCTTCGACGGCTACCGCGCCAACCCCGAGTACGCCAAGGCCGTCGTCCGTACGGCGGCAGAGGCCGGCGCCGACGTGGTGATCCTCTGCGACACCAACGGCGGCATGCTGCCCGCCCAGATCCACGCGGTCGTCGCCACCGTGCTCGCCGACACCGGCGCCCGGCTCGGCATCCACGCCCAGGACGACACCGGCTGCGCGGTCGCCAACACCCTGGCCGCCGTCGACGCGGGCGCCACCCACGTCCAGTGCACGGCCAACGGCTACGGCGAGCGCGTCGGCAACGCCAACCTCTTCCCGGTCGTCGCCGCCCTGGAGCTGAAGTACGGCAAGAAGGTCCTGCCCGACGGCAAGCTCCGCGAGACGACCCGGATCTCGCACGCCATCGCCGAGGTCGTCAACCTGACCCCCTCCACCCATCAGCCGTACGTGGGCGTGTCGGCCTTCGCGCACAAGGCCGGGCTGCACGCCTCCGCGATCAAGGTCGACCCGGACCTGTACCAGCACATCGACCCCGAGCTGGTCGGCAACACCATGCGCATGCTGGTCTCCGACATGGCGGGCCGCGCCTCGGTCGAGCTCAAGGGCAAGGAGCTCGGCATCGACCTGGGCGGCGACCGGGAACTGGTCGGCCGGGTGGTCGAGCGGGTCAAGGAGCGCGAACTCAAGGGCTACACCTACGAGGCGGCGGACGCGAGCTTCGAGCTGCTGCTGCGGGCCGAGGTCGAGGGCCGCCCGCTGAAGTACTTCGACGTCGAGTCCTGGCGGGCGATCGTCGAGGACCGCCCCGACGGCACCCACGCCAACGAGGCGACGGTGAAGCTGTGGGCCAAGAGCGAGCGGATCGTCGCCACGGCGGAGGGCAACGGCCCGGTCAACGCCCTCGACCGGGCGCTGCGCGTGGGCCTGGAGAAGATCTACCCGCAGCTCGCCAAGCTGGACCTGGTCGACTACAAGGTCCGCATCCTGGAGGGCGTGCACGGCACCTCCTCCACCACCCGGGTGCTGATCTCCACCTCGGACGGCGCCGGCGAGTGGTCCACGGTCGGCGTGGCGGAGAACGTGATCGCCGCGTCGTGGCAGGCGCTGGAGGACGCGTACACGTACGGCCTGCTGCGGGCGGGCGTGGAGCCGGCGCAGTAGTCACAGTGGAGGTATGAGCACAGACGCGAGCGACCTGCTGTGCCGGGCCCGCGTGGCGACCCGGCTGCCCGCCGGGGACCTGGAGCGGGCCCGGCGCTTCTACGCCGACAAGCTCGGCCTGGAACCCGTCGACGAACGCCCCGGCGGGCTGCTCTACCGGTGCGGCGGAACCGACTTCGTGGTGTTCCGCTCCACCGGGACCTCGCCGGGCACCTTCACCCAGATGGCCTTCGAGGTGGACGACCTCGACGCGGTCGTGGCGGAGCTGCGGCGCCGGGGCGTGGTCTTCGAGGAGGTCGACCTGCCCGGCCTGCGCACCCAGGACGGCATCGCCGAGATCGAGGGCAACTATCTGAGCAAGGGGGCACGGGGGGAGCGGGGCGCCTGGTTCCGGGACAGCGAGGGCAACCTGCTGGGGGTGGGCCAGCCGGTCCGCAGATCACCGGAGCCCTTCTTCCGCTAGGCCGCCGCATGCGCCGGGCTCAGGGCGCCCGCCAGATGTTGTCGAAGGCCACGTTCTCGATCCGCCGCCGCTCGCGTACGGCCTCCAGCTCGGTCACCGCGTCGCCGACCGCCACCAGCACCGTGACCACCGCCTCGTCGCCGGGCTCCTCCTCGGGCGGCCGCTCGCCCTGGATGCCCAGGGTGGCGGCGAGCCCGGCGAGGACGGGCTCGCGGGACCACCAGCGGTCGGCGGCGTGCCGGCGGGCCGGGGTGTCGGCGGCCGCCGCCTTGTCCGCCCGGTGCGGCCAGCGGTGCCGCTTGCCGGAGAGCTGCCCGGAGGTGTCCAGGACGTCGCGGTAGGCCGTGGCCAGCCCCTCACCCCGGCGCCACAGCCAGTCCTCGACCGTCTCGTACGGCTCCTCGCGCACGAGCGCCGCCCCGGCCTCGTCGAGCATGCGGTCACCGGTGGTCAGCACCGGCCCGGGCACGATGCGCTCGCCGTCCAGGGTGAACGCCCGCGCGCCGAGCAGGTCGATCAGCTCGGCCCCGGCGAGAGCCAGTGACAGATCACCCGGCTCGACGGGGTGATCCCCGGGCACGTCGAGGCTGACGAGGAACAGATCCTGCGGTGTGGTCATACCACCACCATGGGCCGTGGAGGGCCGACGCGCAGCACGGCGCGCACGGCACTTTCCGGCCGAACGGAGGTCCAGGGGGCGGAGCCCCCTGGCGGGGCAGCACTACCGCAGCTGCCACTTCTGGTTGGCGGCCCCCGTGCACGACCAGATCTGCGCCCGCGCCCCGTTCGCCGACGAGTTGTCCGTCACGTCGAGGCACTTGTTCGCGGCGAGGTTCACGACATCCCCGGTGGAGGCGTTGTACGACCACTGCTGTGCCCCGCTGCCGTTGCAGTCGTACAACTGCACCTTCGCCCCGTCCGCCGTCGACCCCGACGTCACGTCCAGGCACTTGCCCAGCGCCTGGATCGACCCGTCGGCCGTCACCGCCCACTGCTGGGCGGCGGTGCCGTTGCAGTCGTAGAGCTGTACGGCCGTGCCGTTGGCGCTCGAACCGCCGGCGACGTCCAGGCACTTGCCGGCCAGTCCGACGAAGGAGCCGGTCCGCGCGCCACCGCCGGACTGGGTGCCGGACCAGGTGAAGGTGGCCGAGGTCCTTCCGGGCAGCGAGTAAGTGGCGTGCTCCGAGCCCCAGTCGATGGTCACGGTCTGCGCCGAGGCGGAGCCGTTGTACGCGATCAGCGCCTTGCTGCCGTCGGGGTTGCGCCAGGCCACGTTCGGCACGGTGGTGGACGCCGTGGAGGCGATCCGCTGGGCGCCCGGCCGCACGAACTTGGTCAGGTGGCCCATGTCGTAGTACTCGACGGTGTAGTCCACCGTCCCGCTCGCGCCGTCCCCGTTGTGCACGGTGATCAGCCCGGTGCAGGTGCCGCAACCGCCGTTGTGCGGACCGCCGTTCTGGTCCACGGCCAGCGACCACTTGGTCACCGACTTCGCCCAGTTGCGGGTGTAGTCGACGATGTTGGACATGTCCTCGCGCTGCTGGTCGGCGATCCAGGTGCCGCCGGAGTGCTCGGTGCCGAAGGCGTCCAGCGACGGGTACTGGTTGTGCACGGTGGTCTGCTTGGTGACGTCACCGCCGTAGCCGTGCCAGGCGATCCCGCCGAAGTTGGGATGGTCGCGGATCGCCGGGTCGTCGACGCTCTGGGCGGCGTAGGAGTCGTAGGTGTCCCAGTTCCAGTCGTGGGCCAGCACCTTGGTGCTCAGCCCCGCCGACTGCAGCTGCGGCAGCAGGTCGTTCTTGAGGAAGTACTGGATGCCGGACGCGTTCCAGCTCATCGAGGGGTAGCCGGAACAGCAGGTCGGCTCGTTCTGCGGGGTCACGTACGACACGTCGATCCCCTGGTCCCTGTACGCCTGGAGGTACTTCACGAAGTACGAGGCGTACGCGCCGTAGTCCTCGGCCTTGAGCCAGCCGCCGTTGAGCGAGCCGCTGTCCTTCATCCAGGCCGGCGCGGTCCACGGCGAGGCCATCACGGTCAGCGACGGGTTGAGCTGGAGCGCCTGCTTCGTGAGCGGCACGACGTCGGCGAGGTCGTGGGCGATCGAGAACTTCGCCAGGGACGGGTCCGTCTGGCCGGCCGGCACGTCGTCGTACGTGTAGCCGTACCGCGCGAGGTCCGAGGCGCCCATCGGGTTGCGCAGGAACGACAGGCCGATGCCGTCGGTCGGTGAGAACAGCTTGCGCATGGTCGCGTCCCGGGTCGCCGGGGACAGCGCGCCGCTGCTGTTCATCAGCCAGGCCGCGGTGTCCGTGAAGGACGCGCCGCCGCCGGTGAAGGTCTGGTAGCGGGTGTTCTCGTCCACGGTGATGGTCGTGCCGCTGCCGCCGGTGCCGGACTGGAAGGCGAACGGCGTCTGCGGCTGCAGGCCGCGTACGACATGCCGGCCGGCGGAGTCGTCGGTGGTGGTGAGCCAGGCCGTGACCTGCTCGCCGGCCGCGTGCGCGGGGGGTACGGCGGCGGTGACGCCGGCGGCGGAGAGCAGCCCGGCCAGCAGCAGCCGGACCGCGCGGGGGGTTCTCCGGGTTCTTCTCATGGTGCGTCGCCCTTCCTCTCGGGTCGACAGAACGGGTGGGGGGTGCGACTGACGTACGGTCTTGACGGGTTGATGAGCTGTTAGTTAACTCACGGCGTGATCTAAGCCATGAGTGAACCACGAGAGCCGAGGGAAGGTCCATGCCGAGAACCGCCCTGCTCGTCTCCGGGGCCCTGCTCGCCGCCCTGTTGCCCCTGTCCGCCGCCGCGCACGCCGCCGGCGACCCCGCGCCCACGCCCGTCGACCGCTTCGAGGGCGAGGTGCCCTTCGCCTCCCAGCCCGCCGACGGCATCTTCACCTGGGGAAGCGACGCCGACGACCCGCCCACCCTGCACCTCACCGACCGCGCCGACGCCCCCGAAGGCGCCACGGTCCTCACCGGCACCTACGACATCAGCGGCTACGGCGGCTTCACCCACGACTTCGCCGCCGACCGGCCCGCCCACGACTGGTCCGCCCGCCAGGGCATCAGCTTCTGGTGGGAGGGCCGGAACAACGGCCGGAAGATCGCCTTCGAGATCAAGGACGGCGGCGCGAACGGCGAGGCCTCCGAGCTGTGGACGACCTCCTTCACCGACGACTTCACCGGCTGGAAGCAGATCCGGATCCCCTTCGCCGACTTCGCCTACCGCACCGACTACCAGCCCGTCGGCGGCATCGACCACGTCCTCGGCCTCACGCAGATGTGGGGGTACGCCGTCACGCTCCCGGCCGGCACCAAGGGCGACTTCGCCATGGACGACATCGAACTGTACGGAAAGGCCGATCAAACGCTGCGCGCCTCCGTCAGCACCGACGCTCCCGTGTACCCGGTCGGGCAGGGTGGCACCGCCGAGGTCAGGGTCACCCTGGCCACGACCGGGGACCGGCCCGTCGACGAGCCCGTGACGGTCACGTACCGGACCGAGGGCGGCACCGCCACCGCCGGCCGGGACTACACCCCCGCCGAAGGCACCCTCACCTTCCCGGCCGGGACCGCGTCCGGAACGTCGAGAACGATCGAGGTGCCCACGCTCAGGGACAAGGCGCCCGCACCCGCGAGGACCATCCCCCTCAAGCTCACGGTCACCGGCGCCAAGCCGCCCGCGGAGACCCCGCAGATCGTCATCGACGCACACGGACTGCCGTACCTGAACGGCAAGTTGCCGGTGCGGAAGCGGGTCGCGGACCTGCTGTCCCGCATGTCCCTGGAGGAGAAGGCCGGGCAGATGACCCAGGCCGAGCGCGGGGCCGTCGGGGGCGGGGCCGACATCGCGGCCTACGGCCTCGGCTCCCTCCTCTCCGGCGGCGGCTCCGTGCCCACGCCCAACACCCCCGAGGCCTGGGCGAAGATGATCGACGGCTTCCAGCTCCGCGCCCGGGCGACGCGGTTCCAGATCCCGCTGATCTACGGCGTCGACGCGGTCCACGGCCACAACAACCTGGCCGGCGCCACGATCATGCCGCACAACATCGGCATCGGCGCGAGCCGCGATCCCCAACTGGCCCAGGACACGGGCTCGGTGACGGCCGCCGAGGTCCGCGCCACCGGCATCCCCTGGGACTTCGCGCCCTGCCTGTGTGTGAGCCGCGACGAACGCTGGGGCCGCTCCTACGAGTCCTTCGGCGAGGACCCGGCCCTCGTGCAGTCCATGGAGACGATGATCCAGGGCCTCCAGGGCCGGGCCGACGGCCGCGACCTGAGCCGGAACGACAAGGTGCTGGCCACCGCCAAGCACTTCGTCGGCGACGGCGGCACCGCGTACGGCTCCTCCACCACCGGCACCTACACCATCGACCAGGGCGTCACCACGGTCACCCGGCAGCAGTTGGAGGACATCCACCTGGCGCCGTACGAGACGGCCGTCGAGCGGGGCATCGGCACGGTCATGCCGTCGTACTCCTCGCTCGACATCGTCGGCGACGGCAAGGGCGCGGTGAAGATGCACGCCCGCGGCGACATGATCAACGGTGTCCTGAAGGACCGGATGGGCTTCGGCGGCTTCGTCATCAGCGACTGGAACGCCATCGACCAGCTCCCCGGCGACTACGCCACCCACGTCCGCACGGCGGTGAACGCGGGCGTCGACATGATGATGGTGCCGTACTCCTACAAGGACTTCGGCGCCACGCTCGCCGACGAGGTGAAGGCGGGCCGGATCAGCGAGAGGCGGATCGACGACGCCGTCTCCCGCATCCTCACCCAGAAGTTCCGGCTGGGCCTGTTCGAGCACCCGTACGCCGACACCAGCGGCGCCGCCGCCATCGGCTCCCCGGCCCACCGGGCGGTCGCCCGCCGGGCCGCCGCCGAGTCGCAGGTGCTGCTGAAGAACAGCCGCGGGCTGCTGCCGCTGAAGAAGAGCGAGAAGGTGTACGTCGCCGGGTCCAACGCCGACGACCTGGGCAACCAGACCGGCGGCTGGACCCTCACCTGGCAGGGCGCGTCCGGCACCCACACCCAGGGCACGACCGTCCTGCAGGGCATGCGCGAGGCCGGCGGGAACGTCACCTACTCCAAGGACGCCTCGGCCCCGACGGACGGCTACGACGTCGGCGTGGTCGTCGTCGGCGAGACGCCCTACGCCGAGGGCGTCGGCGACGTCGGCAACGGGCACTCGCTGCAGCTGTCGGCGGCCGACCAGGCGGCCGTGGACAAGGTGTGCGCCGCCATGAAGTGCGCGGTGCTGATCGTCTCCGGCCGCCCGCAGCTCGTCGGCGACCGGCTCGGGAAGATCGACGCGCTGGTGGCCTCCTGGCTGCCCGGCACCGAGGGCGCGGGCGTCGCCGACGTCCTCTACGGCAAGCGCCCCTTCACCGGACAGCTCCCCGTCACCTGGCCGAAGTCCGAGTCCCAGCTGCCGATCAACGTCGGCGACGCGTCGTACGACCCGCAGTTCCCCTACGGCTGGGGTCTGACCACGCTCACCGGAGTCCCGCGCGGTGGCACGGCCACCCTGAAGGCGCTTCGGGCGGCGGCGACGGCGGCCGAGCGCATGGGCGACGCCCGGGCCGGCCGTGCGCTGGTCACCAGGGCACGGCTGATCGTCCAGCAGAGGATCGGCGAGCGGATGACCCAGGCGGTGGCGAAGCCCTTCGCCGACGCCGACCACCTGCTGCTGACCGGCCGGTACGGCAAGGCGGTGGAGAAGCTGACGGAGGCCTACCGCGCCGCGTAGGTCCACAGAGCCCGACCATGTGCCCGGTTATGGGAGGCTTCGGGTAGCTTCGAAGCATGAAGGCCGTCCTGCGGACCCGAAGCCTCCCGGCACTGCTGCTGGCCACCCTCGCCCTGGTGCTGGCGACCCTGGTCGCCCCCGGGGCGAGTGCGCAGACCGGCATCTCCACCATCGCCGAGGCGCTGCGCAAGAGCCCGGTCTACGTCGACCCGGCAGCCTCGGCCCAGCTGCCGAAGGCGGACGCGGACGCGCTCGCGAAGCGCATCAAGGACGCGAACAAGCCGCTGTTCATCGCGGTGCTCCCGGCCGGCTACCCGACGACGAACCTCTTCGCCGACCTGCGTGCGGCCACCGGCGTCACCGGTCTGTACGGCATCCGCCTCGGCGACCGCTTCGACGCCCGCGCCGACTCCTCCGTGCTGCCGGCGACGGCCCGGCGGAACCTGGTGTCGAGCGTCCAGGGCGAGCCGGCGAAGGCTCAGCTCAGTGATTTCACCGACCGCGCCCTGGCCAACATGGGCGGTCACGCGCCGAAGAGCTGGGGCGGCTCCGGCGGCGGGTCCTCCGGTACGGCGGCCCTGATCGCGGTGGTCGCGGTGCTGGTGGCGGGCGGCGCGGGCGCGTATGCGCTGGTACGGCGGAACCGCCGGCGGCGCGCCGAGGAGCAGCGGGCCGCCCTGGACCGGCTCCGGGTGGTCGTGGACGAGGACATCACCGCCTTCGGCGAGGAGCTGGACCGTCTCGACTTCCAGCCGTCCGAGCCCGGCGCCGACGACGCGATGCGCGCCGACTACGAGCACGCCCTGGACGCCTACGACACCGCCAAACAGCGCATGGCGGGGGCGAGCCGCCCGGAGGACGTGCGCACGGTCACCGAGGCCCTGGAGGACGGCCGCTTCTCGCTGGCCCGGCTGGCCGCCCGCCGCGAGGGCCGCCCGCTGCCCGAGCGCCGCCCGCCCTGCTTCTTCGACCCGCGTCACGGCCCCTCGGTGACCGACGCGACCTGGACCCCGCCCGGCGGCGCCCCGCGCGAGGTGCCGGTCTGCGCGGCCGACGCCACCCGGCTGGCCGACGGCCGCGACCCGGTCATCCGCGAGGTCGACACCGACTACGGCCGCCGCCCCTACTGGGACGCGGGCCCCGCCTACGGCCCCTGGGCGGGCGGCTACTTCGGCGGCGGCATCCTCCCGGGCCTCCTGGTCGGCACCCTCCTCGGCAGCATGATGGCCACTCCCTCGTACGCGGCCGACTACGGCACCGGATACGGCGACTTCGGCCCCGGCTACGGCGGCGACCTCGGCGGTGACTACCAGGGAGGCGACGTCTCCGGCACGGACTTCGACGCCGGGGACTTCGGGGGCGGGTTCGGGGACGGCGGGGACTTCGGCGGCTCGGACGGTGGCGGCGGCGACTTCGGCGGGGGCTTCTAGGCGCCGCCCTTGCCGTCCGGCTCCAGGGACCCCAGCCGCTCCATCAGCCCGGCCGCGAGCGCCAGCACCCCGCGCTCGGTCTCGCCGAGTGCCCCGAGCGCCTCGGCCAGCCAGGCGTCCCGCTCCGCCATGTCCCGCTGCAGCGCCTGCCGCCCGGACTCGGTGAGGGACAGCACGGACTGCCGCCGGTCGTCCGTCCCCCGCTCGCGCACGATCAGCCCCTCGCTCTCCAGCTCGGCGTACACCCGGGTCAGCGACTGCGGCCGGTGCCGCTCCTCCGCCGCGATCTCGCCGGGGGTGGCCGAGCCGTGCCGGTGCAGATGCCCGAGCACGACGAGCTGGTTGGGGCTGAGGCTCCCGGCCCCGCGCTCCTGCCGCAGCCGCCGGTTGAGCCGGAGGACGGCGTGACGGAGGCGGGCGGCTTCGGAGAGATGATCCATGAGGAGATCGTACGCGAAACTTACTACTTGGCCGCATGAGACTGGCTGTAAGGTCAGCTCGTGCGCTCAAAACTCTTACGCAATGCGTATGAATCTCTGCTGACGATGACGGCGGTCCTGCTGTGCTGGGGAGCCGCCCTGTGGCTGGAGGGTGCCGCCCGACTGCATACCGACGTGCTCGTCCTCGCGGTCGCCCTGAGCCTGACCCTGTCCTCGACCCAGCGCACCGCGTCCACGCGCCGCAGACTGGCGGCGCTCGTGCTGCTGCCCGTGACGGCCGCCGGCGCCCAGTTCCTGGGCCGCCTGCTCATGCACCACTACGCCCTGGGCGCCGCCGTCTTCACGGTGGGCATCTCCCTGTGCATCTGGATCCGCCGCTACGGCCCTGCGGCGGCCAGGGCCGGCACCCTGATGACCCTGCCGTTCGTGGCGCTGCTGGTCGTCCCCGGCCCGGCGCTGCCGCCCGCCGCCGAGAGCGGCCTGGTGAGCTGGTGGTGGTCGGCGGTGATCGGCGTGCTGGCGTGCACCTGCGTCTGGCTGGTCCAGGCCCTAGGCGACCGGTACGGCCCCTGGCGCCCCGAGCCCGCGCCGCCCGCACCGTCCGCGCCGCGCGGGGTCTCGTCCCTGCGCCCCCGTCCCAGCACCCGGATGGCCGTCCAGATGGCGCTGGCCGTGGCCGCGGCGTTCGTGCTCGGCCGGTTCCTGTTCGACGGCCACTGGCCGTGGGCGGTCCTCACGGTGTACGTCGCGGCGAGCGGCAACCGGGGGCGAAGGGACGTGCTGCGCAAGGGGGTCGAGCGCTTCGCCGGGGCGTCCGTGGGCACGCTGCTGGCCACCGGCGTGGCGGCCGCGGGCATCACCGGCCGGGCGTCGGTGGCGGTGATGTTCGCGATCCTCGCCGTCGCCCTGTGGCTGCGCCCGCTCAACTACGCCTACTGGGCGGCCGGAATGACGACCGCCCTGTCCCTGCTCCTCGGCTACTTCGGCCAGGACGCGGCGAGTCTGCTGCCGACCCGTCTCGCCGCGATAGCCGTGGGCGCGGCGCTGTCCGTCGCGGTGGCGTGGTGGCTCCTGCCGGTCAGGGGCCGTACCGGCGGGCGTACCGTCCGCCGGCCGCAGCCCACCAGGCAGGACGAACCGCGTGGGGTCACGCGTTCTTGATCGCCGAGATGTCGAAGTTCAGCTTGATCTTGTCGGAGACGAGCATCCCGCCGGTCTCCAGCGCCGCGTTCCAGGTGAGGCCCCACTCGGAGCGCAGGATCTCGGCCTTGCCCTCGAAGCCGACGCGCTCGTTGCCGAACGGGTCCTTGGCGGCGCCGTTGAACTCCAGGTCGATGGTGATCTCCCTGGTCACGCCGAGGAGGGAGAGCTCGCCGGTGATGCGGTAGTCGTCGCCGCCCAGGGCTTCCGCCTTGGTGGAGCGGAAGGTCATGACCGGAAACTCGTCGGTCTTGAAGAAGTCGGACGACTTCAGGTGGCCGTCCCGGTCGGCGTTGCCGGTGTCGATGCTCTCCATCCGGACGTCGAGCGTGGCCGTGGACCTGGTGGGGTCGGCCCCGTCCAGGTGCAGCGTGCCGGTGAAGTCGTGGAAGGCGCCCTTGACGTTGGTGACCATCGCGTGGCGCGCCACGAAACCGATCGTGGTGTGCGCCGGGTCGATCGTGTAGTCGCCGGTCAGCGCCGTCAGGTCGGATCCCGTGGCGGCCGGCGCGGCGGTGGTCGCGGTGGTGCTGTCCTTGCGGCTGAAGATGCCCATGTCGTGCTCCCCATCAGTGATCTGTTGAAGCTTAAACAACCTGTCCTCTCCGACGGTAGACCAATTCGGTTCAATATTCAACATCATCCGCGGTGTTGTTTCGGGTCGCATAGAGTGACCGTGTCACCCCAGGGATGGCATGTGCCGACCGCGAATGTGAGGTGGCTCTCAGGTGACACCTTTGTGGCGCCCCTACAACCCAGACGCCCTGTAAGCAGTCGGAACGGCTGCACGGGGCCATGGTTCTGTTCACTGCTACCAGGAAAACGGGCCGGAGACTGTACGGAGTCAACGGCTCGCTTTCCTTGGTGTCCTTCGTAAGGTCGCTACATGACCGTTTTGGAAGAGACGACGGGTGAGCCGACCGGCGAGCCGACGGACGCGCGCGGACGGGTCGCCGAGCTGCACGAGATTCGTGCCCGGGCCGTGGCCGGCCCCAGCGAGAAGGCGACCGAGGCGCAGCACGCCAAGGGCAAGCTGACGGCGCGGGAGCGGATCGAGCTGCTCCTGGACCCGGGGTCCTTCCAGGAGGTCGAGCAGCTGCGCCGGCACCGCGCGCAGGGCTTCGGCCTGGAGACGAAGAAGCCGTACACCGACGGTGTCATCACCGGCTGGGGCACGGTGGAGGGACGTACGGTCTTCGTCTACGCGCACGACTTCCGGATCTTCGGCGGCGCGCTGGGCGAGGCCCACGCCACCAAGATCCACAAGATCATGGACATGGCCATCGCGGCCGGTGCGCCGCTGGTGTCCCTCAACGATGGCGCGGGCGCCCGCATCCAGGAGGGTGTCTCGGCGCTCGCCGGTTACGGCGGCATCTTCCAGCGCAACACCAGGGCGAGCGGTGTCATCCCGCAGATCTCGGTGATGCTCGGCCCGTGCGCGGGCGGCGCGGCCTACTCGCCCGCCCTGACGGACTTCGTCTTCATGGTCCGCGAGACGTCCCAGATGTTCATCACGGGCCCGGACGTGGTCAAGGCGGTCACGGGCGAGGAGATCACGCAGAACGGGCTCGGCGGCGCCGACGTCCACGCCGAGACCTCCGGCGTCTGCCACTTCGCCTACGACGACGAGGAGACCTGCATCGCCGAGGTGCGGTACCTGCTGTCGCTCCTGCCGCAGAACAACCGCGAGAACCCGCCCCGGATGGACTCGTCCGACCCGGTGGACCGCCGCTCGGACGTCCTGCTCGACCTGGTACCGGCCGACGGCAACCGGCCGTACGACATGGCCAAGGTCATCGAGGAGATCGTCGACGACGGTGAGTACCTGGAGGTCCACGAGCGCTGGGCGCGGAACATCATCTGCGCGCTCGCCCGCCTGGACGGTCAGGTGGTCGGCATCATCGCCAACCAGCCGCAGGTCCTCGCCGGCGTCCTGGACATCGAGGCGAGTGAAAAAGCTGCGCGCTTTGTCCAGATGTGTGACGCTTTCAATATCCCGATCGTCACCTTCCTGGACGTCCCCGGGTTCCTTCCCGGTGTCGACCAGGAGCACGGCGGAATCATCCGCCACGGCGCGAAGCTGCTGTACGCCTACTGCAACGCGACCGTGCCGAGGATTTCGCTGATCCTGCGCAAGGCGTACGGAGGTGCCTACATCGTCATGGACTCCCAGTCGATCGGCGCCGACCTCACCTACGCCTGGCCGACCAACGAGATCGCCGTGATGGGCGCGGAAGGCGCCGCGAACGTCATCTTCCGCCGCCAGATCGCCGGGGCGGAGGACCCCGAGGCCATGCGGGCCCGGATGGTCAAGGAGTACAAGTCCGAGCTGATGCACCCGTACTACGCGGCCGAGCGCGGCCTCGTGGACGACGTCATCGACCCCGCCGAGACCCGCGAGGTCCTGGTCAAGTCCCTGGCCATGCTGCAGTCCAAGCACGCCGACCTGCCCTCCCGCAAGCACGGCAACCCCCCGCAGTAACCCAGCGGACCCGCCGCGGCAACCCCGCGGACCCCTCTCTCACGGAGACTGACACCCATGAGCACTCCTGACATCCGCGTCGAGAAGGGCCACGCCGAGCCCGAGGAGGTCGCCGCCATCACGGCCGTCCTCCTGGCCCGCGCGGCCGCTCGCCCGGCCGACACCACCCCGGCCCACCGGGGCCGCCTGCGCGCAGGCTGGCGCCGCCTGGAGCGCGAGCCCGGCTTCCGAGCGCCGCACAGCTGGCGCTGAACCCCGGCCCCCACACTGACGAGAGCCGCCGACTCCCTTCCACGGAGTCGGCGGCTCTCGCCGTGTACCAGGCCGGCACGGTCCAGAATCCCGTACTCATGGCAGGGAGAAGGCGTCGTTCGCCAGGTTCCGGACCGCGTCCTCGACCACAGTCACTGAGGGGCGGCAACGCATGGTTGCCGCCCCTCAGGTTCACCTCATGACCGGTGGGTTACCGAAGCCGCGCCATCAGGGCGTGCTCCACCAGGGTGATCAGAGTCGACTTGGCGTCCGCGCGGTGCCGGGCGTCCGTCGTGATGATCGGGGTGTCGGGGCCGATCTGCAGGGCCTCGCGGACCTCGTCGGGGTTGTACGGCTGGTTGCCGTCGAAGCCGTTGAGGGCGATGACGAAGGGCAGGCCGCTGTTCTCGAAGTAGTCGACCGCGGGGAAGCAGTCGGCGAGGCGCCGGGTGTCCACGAGCACCACCGCGCCGATGGCGCCGCGCACCAGGTCGTCCCACATGAACCAGAAGCGGTCCTGGCCCGGTGTACCGAAGAGGTAGAGGATCAGGTCCTGGTCGAGGGTGATGCGGCCGAAGTCCATGGCGACGGTGGTCGTCGTCTTGTCTCCGGTGTGGGTGAGGTCGTCGATGCCGGCCGAAGCGGACGTCATGACGGCCTCTGTGCGCAGCGGGTTGATCTCCGAGACGGCGCCGACGAACGTGGTCTTGCCCACGCCGAAGCCGCCCGCCACCACGATCTTCGCGGAGGTGGTGGAGCGGGAAGGACCGCCGCTAGAGCTTGCGAAGTCCACTGAGCACCCTTTCGAGCAGTGTCACGTCTGGCTGGCCACCGGCGTTCTCGTCGCCGCCGGGCTGATGGATGGCGACCAGGCCCGCCTCCGCCAAGTCGGCGACGAGGATCCTGGCCACGCCGAGGGGGATCGTCAGGAGCGCGGAGATTTCGGCTACCGACTTGATCTCCCGGCACAGGTTGCAGATCCGCTGATGCTCGGGCAGCTGACCCTGCATCTGGTGCGGAGCGGCGGTGGTGTGCACCAGTGCCTCGATGGCGAGCTGGTAGCGCGGGCGGGTCCGGCCGCCGGTCATGGCGTACGGACGCACCAGGGGGTTGTTGGACGCCGAGGCCGGCGCCGGCTCGGGGCGGCGCTGCGGCTGCACCGGCTGGATGCGCGGGGCCGGGGGCTGGTCGTACGGCGACGGGCCCGGGCCCTGCGGGGCGTACGGCTGCCGATGGCTCGGGGCGGAGGGGAAGTTGTACCGGTTCGCGGAACCGTCGCCCTGGCCCTGGGCAGGGCCGTACGACCAGTTGCCCGAAGACGAACCGCCTGGGGGTGTTGCCACTCTCTTCTCCTCCTCCGACTGCGCCGGGCACCCATCCGTGTGGAGCCGCGTCCCGAAACCTTACGGCCACGGGACGCCAATACGCATCGTCCCTTAATTAGTTGAGAAGGCTTCCCTGGAGCTCCGCGCGGAGATCCGGGGTGAGGACCGTGCCCGCGCGGTCCACCAGAAGGGCCATCTCGTACCCGATGAGACCGATGTCCGCTTCCGGGTGGGCCAGCACGGCCAGCGACGAGCCGTCGGAGATGGACATGATGAAGAGGAATCCCCGCTCCATCTCCACAACCGTCTGATTCACGTTGCCTCCCTCGAAGATCCGGGAGGCGCCTGCCGTCAGAGACGTCAGACCGGAGGCGACGGCCGCGAGCTGGTCGGCGCGGTCGCGGGGGAAGCCTTCGGACATCGCCAGAAGGAGTCCGTCGGCGGAGACCACCACCGTGTGGGACACCCCCGGGGTGTTGTCCACGAAGTTGGTGATCAACCAGTTCAGGTTCTGTGCCGCCTGGCTCATCGGGCTCACACTAACGCTCCTGGTTGTAGGTGCTGTCAGGACCGAAGCCCTGGCCGTTCGTTTCACTGCCTGCGCTGCGTCCGCGCTGGACGCCCCTGCGCAGGTTGCTCAGCCTGCCCCGGACGTCCTCCGGGGCGCGGGAGACCTGTGGGCCCCCCTGGGGGGTGGTTTCGGCGGAACCCGAGACCAGGTTGGCCTTGGGCACCCGCCGCGGCAGGCCCGAGGCGGTGACCCCGCCTGCCTTGGGCTTCCGGAGCTGCGCCGCCTGCTGCCAGCGCTCGTCGTTCTGCGAACGCCAGCCGCTGTCGCCGCTCGCCCCCGGGGTGTTGCCCGGTGCCGGCGTTCCCTGCTGCACACGCGCCGTGCCGCCTGCGGGACCCGAGCCGTTGGAACCGCTCGCGACGGATCCGCGGCGGGGCAGCCCGGCGTCGGTCAGCTCGTGGGCGGCGGGTGAGGCCGGTTCCGGACGGTCGAAGCCTACGCGGTTCCGGTCACTCGCGTCAGCGGCCTGCGACGATTCCGTTTCCGGAGCGTAATGGGCCGGATAGCCGTTGCGGTAGCCGTCCTGCTGCGGCTGCTGCGGCCAGTCGTCCTGGTACGACGGGCCGGCGGCCGGCTCCTGGTACGACGGGCCGGCGGCCGGCTCCTGGTACGCCGGGTCCGGGTAACCGCCGTTCGCGGAGAAGGCGTCGGCCTGCGACAGCTCGCCGTTCGGCGGGTAGAACTGCTCGTCGTACGGCTTCTCGTACGAGGTCGCGTGCGACGCCGAGGGCGACTCCGCGTAGCTCTCCTGGTATGGCTCCTGGTAGGCGGCCTGCTGCTCCTCGTACGCGGGCTCCTCGTACCGGGGCTGCCGCTCCTGGTAGGACGGCTGGCCGCCGAGCAGCGGGTCCTCGTACGCGGGGGGCTCGACGCCCTCCTGCTGCGGCTCGCCCGGCTGGCCGTGCGTCTGCGCCTCCAGGGCCGCCCGGCGCTCCTCGCGCATCAGGGAGCGGCCGACCGGGTCCAGCTCGCGGATGTCGTCGGGGACGTCCACGTACCGGCTGTCGTCGAAGCCCAGTTCGGCGGCGGTGCGCATGGGCTGCGCCTGGCTGAAGTTCTCACCCTGGAACTGCTGCTCCGGGATGATCTGCGAGACGGTGAACTCCTCGCGGTCCAGCGGGGCCTCGCCGCCACCGCCGTGCGTGATCGCGTCCGGCAGCATGACCAGGGAGGTCGTGCCGGCCTGCTCGCCCGAGGGGCGCAGCTGGACGCGGATGCCGTGCCGGTCGGACAGCCGGCCGACCACGAACAGGCCCATGCGCTGGGAGATCGCGGCGTCCACGGTCGGCGGGTTGGCCAGCTTGTGGTTGATGTCCGCGAAGTCCTCGGCGGTCAGGCCGATGCCCTTGTCGTGGATCTCGATCATGATGCGGCCGTCGGGCAGACGGGTCGCGGTGACGCGGACCTTGGTCTGCGGGGAGGAGAACGTGGTGGCGTTCTCCAGCAGCTCGGCCAGCAGGTGCACGAGGTCGGTGACCGCGCGGCCGTGGATCTCGGCCTCCGGGACGCCGGACAGCTCGATGCGCTCGTACTGCTCCACCTCGGAGGAGGCGGCGCGCAGCACGTCGACGAGGGGGACCGGCTGGTCCCAGCGGCGGCCGGGCTCCTCGCCCGCGAGGACCAGGAGGTTCTCGCCGTTGCGGCGCATACGGGTGGCCAGGTGGTCCAGCTTGAAGAGGTTCTCCAGCTGGTCCGGGTCGGCCTCGTTGTTCTCCAGGTCGGTGATCAGGGTCAGCTGGCCCTCGATCAGCGACTGGTTGCGGC
Organism: Streptomyces puniciscabiei; assembly: GCF_006715785.1. NCBI lineage: Bacteria > Bacillati > Actinomycetota > Actinomycetes > Kitasatosporales > Streptomycetaceae > Streptomyces > Streptomyces puniciscabiei. The sequence goes on along the minus strand of NZ_VFNX01000001.1, from coordinate 1,440,103 downwards.
GCGAGAGGTTGGTGAAGATCGCGTTGATGTTGCCCCGCAGCAGGGCCTGCTCGGAGGCGAGCCGGACCGCCTCGCGGTGGACCTGGTCGAAGGCGCGGGCGACCTCGCCGATCTCGTCCTTCGTGTTGATCGGGATCGGGGCGACCCGGGTGTCGACCCGGCCGGGGTCGGTGCGGGAGAGCTGGTCGACCAGCATCGGCAGGCGCTGCTCGGCGATGCCGAAGGCGGCGTTGCGCAGCTGGCGCATCGAGCGGCTCATCTGGCGGGCCACGGCACCGGCCAGGATGAAGGCGAGCAGCAGGGCGACCACGACGACGGCACCGGTGATGAACGCGGACGTCTTGGCGTTGTCGGCGATGTCGGAGGCCTCGTTCACCGCCTTGTCGGCCATGTCCGACTCGATCTGCCGGTAGGCGTCGAACTTGAGAGTGTTGACCGCCCACCAGTTCTCCGCGGTGACGCCCTTGAGGGCGAGCTGCTGACGCGCGAGCGGGCTGGTGGAGTCCAGCGTGGCGAGGTCCGTGACCATGACCGTCGGGTTGGACGGCGGCGCCACGTAGTTCGGGTCCTTGGCCTTGGCCTGCTGGACCATCCCCGCGGCCTTGGTCTGGATCTCCTTCTTCTCCGCGTCCAGCCTCGCCGCGTCGGCCTCGGTGCCACCGCCGATGTACTCCTCGACGGCGATGCCCTCCAGGTAGGCGTAGGAGGAGAGGGCGACGCGCTGGCTCGCCAGGTTGGGGGCGTCCGGACCCGGCTTGACCAGCATGTGCATGCCGATCGACCGCTCCAGCGACAGCGCCGCCTTGGTGAGCGAGATGGCGTAGACGGTACGGCCGTAAGAGGTGATGTTGCCGGTGCCCAGGCCGAGCTCGTTGGCGAACTCCATCAGCGGGTGGGCGACCTTGACGTAGCCCTCCTCGGTCTGCACGCCGGTGAACTTGGAGGTGTACGCGCCGGCCCGCAGCGTCTGCAGGAAGGGTTCGGCCTCGCGGAACAGCTTCAGCCGGCGCTCCAGGCCGGACTTGTGCGGCATGTTCTGCGCGGCCTGGTCGAAGGCGTCGGCGGCCTGGTCGGTGGTGTTGCGGGCCGCCGCGACGGTCGCCTTGTCCTGGGCGGTCTCCAGCTTGCCCTTGAGCAGAGGAGCGGTGGTGATGTCCCGCTCGTTGTAGAGGGCGTCGGCGTACGACAGCGAGGCGCGTACCAGGCGGGCGGTGTTCTCGGCGTCACGGGCCTGCTGCCAGGTGTCGATCGAGGTCTTCACCTGGAAGCCGCCCATGACGAGACCGACCGCCACGGGTATCAGCAGGATCGCGTTCAGCCTGGTCGGCACGCGCCAGTTGCGCGGGGAGAACCGGCCGCCGCTGGGCGCGGGAGCGGCCGCCGGCTCCGCACCGGTCACAGGGGTGGGCGCCGCAGCGCGCGGCGGCGGGGTGAAGTTGCCCCGTGCCGACGGCTCGGGACCGTTCTTGCTTCGCCTCACTCGACCAACAACCTCTCGGCGGTCGGCACCTACGTCGTGCCGCAGTCTCTCAGAGCCCCGTTCGTCATCGACTACTGAGTACGTCGTTGACTATTGGGCAGTTCAGGCATTCCAGCACGTGGACCAGTGCTCTTCCAAACAGCGGAAACCGTCGAGTGCTGCTCTTGCAAGGCCCAGATAAAACGGTCATAAAGAGCGAGCCCCGGCAAAAGGCGGGGCGATTGTGAGCAGAGCGGTACTGCGCGACCGCGTCGCGTTGCGATGCCGGGGGTTTCCTCTGCCGAACTGTTATGAACACCGGAGCCGACCGTGTCAAAGGCCACAGCCGGCTCCGGCGTCCGTTACGACAACTGCCGTACAGGACGTCGCACTTGAGTGCGTACGTGTGTGCTACTTGAGCCGTGCCATCAGGGCGTGCTCGACCAGCGTGATCAGCGCACTCTTGGCGTCCGCGCGGTGCCGGGCGTCCGTCGTGATGATCGGGGTGTCGGGGCCGATCTGCAGGGCCTCCCGCACTTCCTCGGGAGCGTAGGGCTGCTGGCCGTCGAAGCCGTTGAGGGCGACGACGAAGGGCAGGCCGCTGTTCTCGAAGTAGTCCACCGCGGGGAAGCAGTCGGCGAGGCGCCGGGTGTCCACGAGCACCACCGCGCCGATCGCGCCGCGTACCAGGTCGTCCCACATGAACCAGAAGCGGTCCTGGCCCGGTGTACCGAAGAGGTAGAGGATCAGGTCCTGGTCGAGGGTGATGCGGCCGAAGTCCATGGCCACCGTGGTGGTGGTCTTGTCCCCGGTGTGGGTGAGGTCGTCGATGCCGGCCGAAGCGGACGTCATGACGGCCTCTGTGCGCAGCGGGTTGATCTCCGAGACGGCGCCGACGAACGTGGTCTTGCCCACGCCGAAGCCGCCCGCCACCACGATCTTCGCGGAGGTGGTGGCGGCCCGGCCCCCGTCAGAGCTTGCGAAGTCCACTGAGCACCCTTTCGAGCAGCGTCACGTCGGGTGCGCCACCGTTGTTCTCGTCGCCACCCGGCTGGTGGATGGCGACCAGGCCGGCCTCGGCGAGGTCGGCGACCAGGATCCGGGCCACTCCGAGCGGCATGGCCAGCAGCGCGGAGACCTCCGCGACCGACTTGACCTCACGGCACAGATGGCAGATCCGCTGGTGCTCCGGGAGCAGTCCCATGAGCGCTGCCGGGTCGGCCGTGGTGCTGATCAGTGCCTCGATGGCGAGCTGGTAGCGCGGCCGGGTCCGGCCGCCGGTCATCGCGTACGGACGTACCAGCGGCTGGTCGCCCTCGTCCCCGTACGGCTCCGCGTACGGATCGTGATGGGCGGTGGGCGGGGTCATGAATCCTCCGGGCGGGACAGCAAGTCGGTCAGTCAAGCCGTCGGACGGGGCCGGTGGGGGGATTGTGGCGGCCGGACGGTGTTTTCGTGAGGTGGGTGGTGCCGGGGGAGGTCAGTGAAGCAGACTTCCCTGGAGTTCGGCGCGCAGGTCCGGGGTGAGTACCGCCCCTGCGCGGTCGACGAGCAGTGCCATCTCGTAGCCGACGAGACCGATGTCGCACTCGGGGTGGGCCAGGACCGCGAGGGACGACCCGTCCGAGACGGACATCAGGAAGAGGAACCCGCGCTCCATCTCGACGACCGTCTGCGCCACGGTGCCGCCCTCGAAGATCCGGGAGGCCCCGGCCGTGAGGGAGGTCAGCCCGGACGCGACGGCCGCCAGCTGGTCGGCGCGGTCCCGCGGGAAACCTTCGGACATCGCCAGCAGAAGGCCGTCGGCGGAGACCACCACCGTGTGCGACACCCCGGGGGTGTTGTCCACGAAGTTGGTGATCAACCAGTTCAGGTTCTGTGCCGCCTGGCTCATCGGACTCAACTAACGCTCCTGCTGGTGAGTGGGGCTCGGGAAGCTGCCGGTCTGGCCGCTGCCGGCCTGACGGCCCTGAGCGATGCCCCGACGGAGATTGGTCAGCCGTCCGCGTACGTCGTCAGGCGCACGCGAGACCTGCGGACCGGCTTGGTGCTGTTGCTGCTGAGCCGTGCCCGGGACGAGGTTCGCCCGGGGCACCCGGCGCGGCAGGCCGGAGGTGGTGACACCGCCCGACGCGGGCTGCCGGACGCGCTCGGCCTGGCGGACGAGCTCGTCGTTCGGCGAGGTGCGCCAGGAGCCGGTGGTGGAGCTGTTGGCGGAGCCGTTGGCGGCCGCCGGGCGCTGCGGGGCCGGGGCGGGTGCCTGCGGCTGCTGCGGCGCGGACTCCTGCTGCCCGCCGCCGTGGAACCAGTTGGTCTCCAGCGTGTCGTACAGCGGGGTACGGCCGTCGCCCGGGCCGCTGGCCGGCGGCAGCGCCTCCGGCTCACGCTGGGCCGGACGCTGCTGCGGGGCCTGCGAACGCGGGGCGCCGAAGTCGTCCCGGCCGGGCGGCTGCGGACGCTCGAACTGGCCGGTGTGGGCCGGGTCCTGGCGCCCGGGCAGGGCGTGCCGGCCGGTGGAGCTGCCGTCGTAGCCGCCGTCGAAGCCCTGCGGAGCCGGGAACTGGCCGGTGTCCCGGCCCGTGTTCCGCGCGCTGTCGTCCTGCCGCGGCGCCGGCGTGCCGAAGACGTCGGGGCGGACGAACTGACCCGGGCCCTCCGCGACACCGGGACGCTCGAACTGGCCGGTCTGCTGCGGGCTTTCGGGTCGCGGGAACTGGCCGGTCTGCTGGGGGTTCTCGGGCCGCGGGAACTGGCCGGTCTGCTGGGGGTTCTCGGGTCGCGCGAACTGGCCGGTCTGCTGCGGGTTCTGCGGGCGCGGGAACTCGCCCGTGGCCGCCGGGCCCTGTGCGTCGTACCGGGGGATCGCCGGCATCTCGGCGGTCGAGCCCGGACCCTGCCGGTCGTCGACGCGCGGCATGCGCGCGGTGTGCGCCGGGTCCTGCTCGTCGTGGCCGCGCGGGGTGTCCAGCGAGGCACGCGACAGCGGGGCCTGGGTGTCGGCCCAGCCCGGGGTGCGCTGCTGCTGGTCACCGCCGGGCAGCTCGGCCCGCGGGCCGCCACGCGGCGGCAGCTGGGGCTGGCGGCCCTGGTCGGAGCCGGCACCGGGCCGCTGCGGGCCACGGCCGCCGAAGGCGTCCTGCTGCGGGCCGCCCGGGTTCGCGGCCTGCAGGCCCTGCGGGGCGCCGGGCGCCTGACCGCCGAAGCCGCCCGCACCGGAACCCGCGGGCACCGGCCGGCCCTGCTGCGGGCCACCGAAGCCACCGGGACCGCCCTGGGGGCCGCGCGCACCGCCCGGCGCACCGGGACGGCCGCCCTGGCCGTTGCCGGGCAGCGCGGCCCGGGGACCCTGGCCGGCGCCGACCTGGCCGCGCGGAGCGGGACCCGCACCGAGCAGACCGCCACCGGCGGGAGCGCCGCCGAGGGCTCCACCGCCCGCGCCCGCGGCCTGGCGCCGGGCCGCGGCGGCACCGGCGGCGGCCTGAGCGGCGGCCGGGCCACCGCTCGCGACCGGCGCGCCCGGCTTGCCCGGAGCGGGCTTCTTGCCGCCCTGGGCCACGTCCACGGGCAGCATGACCAGCGCGGTCGTGCCACCGGAGTCGGACGGGCGCAGCTGGATGCGGATGCCGTGCCGCTGCGACAGACGGCCGACCACGAAGAGGCCCATGCGGCGGGAGACGGAGACGTCCACGGTGGGCGGCGAGGCGAGGCGCTCGTTGATCGCCGCGAGGTCCTCGGGGGAGAGACCGATACCCGTGTCGTGGATCTCGATCAGCACGCGGCCGTCGGGCAGCGCGTGACCGGTGACCTTGACCTTGGTCTGCGGGGAGGAGAACGAGGTCGCGTTCTCCAGCAGCTCGGCGAGCAGGTGCACGAGGTCGTTGACCACGCGGCCGGCGACCTCGGTGGTCGGCACGGCGGCCAGCTCGATGCGCTCGTACTGCTCCACCTCGGACGCGGCGGCGCGGAGCACGTCGACCAGCGGGACCGGGCGGGTCCAGCGGCGGCCGGGCTCCTCACCGGCGAGGACGAGGAGGTTCTCGCCGTTACGGCGCATACGCGTGGCGAGGTGGTCGAGCTTGAACAGCGAGGACAGCTGGTCCGGGTCGGCCTCGCGGGACTCCAGTTCGGAGATCAGCGACAGCTGGCGCTGGATCAGACCCTGGGAGCGGCGCGAGAGGTTGGTGAACATCGCGTTGACGTTGCCCCGCAGCAGGGCCTGCTCGGCGGCGAGGCGGACCGCCTCGCGGTGCACGTCGTCGAAGGCCGCGGCCACCTGGCCGATCTCGTCCCGGGAGTGCACACCGACCGACTCCACCGAGGTGTCGACGTCCTGCGGGTCGGACTCCGACAGCTGCTTGACCAGCTCGGGCAGGCGGTCCTGGGCGACCTTGGTCGCGGTCTCCTGCAGCCGGCGCAGCGAGCGGATCATGGAGCGGGCCACGATGAACGCGCCGACCAGCGACACACCGAGCACGAGCAGGATCAGCGCACCGGAGATGATGGCGTCCTGCTGGGTGGCGCTCTTCAGCTCGCGGGCCTTCTGCTCCATCTCCTCGAGCAGCGTGTGCTCGATCTTCTTCATCTGCTCGATCTTGGTCGAGCTGTCGTCCACCCAGTCGCGGTAGGAGCGCGCGTTCAGGCTCTGCAGGCCGTCGCGTGAGTCGAAGACGCGCTTGGCGTAGGTGTCCGCGGACTCGATCGTCGGGTTGCCGTTGTCGATCGGCTTGAGGAGTTCCTCGGCGTTGTGGCTCGCGTAGATCTTCCGGAAGATCGCGATTTCCGAGAGCTCGCTGTCGTACGCGGACTGGCCGTAGAGGCGGTCGTTCTCGGAGAGGTCGCCCTTGGTGGACGTGGTCGCGGGCAGTGCGGCGGCGATCGTGGCGCGCTGTACGGAGGCGTACTCCTTGGCGGTGGAGAAGGCCGCGAGCGCGCGGGTGCGCGAGATCATCTCCGGGTTGCTGGACGCCTGGGCCATGTCCTGGGACAGATCGATCAGCTGGGTGATCAGCCGGTGGTACGACTCGATCGTCTGGGTCGAGTTGTCGTGCTGCCCGTACGCCGCCTTGCGGATCTTGGCCAGCTGGTCCAGCTGGTTGAAGATCCCGACGAGGTTGTCGCGGACGCCCTGGAGGTTGCCGTTCTTGCTGGCGTCGTCGATCTCCTGGGTGGAGTTCTCGAAGTTCTGCAGGGCGCGGTCGGTCTTGTCCCGGTAGCCCTTGACCGTGTAGTCGGTCGCGTTCAGACCGTGCGCCAGGGGACCGGCGGACTGGTCGCGCTCCTCCTGGAGCGCGGCGGCCAGCTCGGTGGCCTGCTTGGTCATGTCCGTCAGCAGCTTCATGTTGTCGAGCTGCTGGATGTCGGTGATGTTCTGGTCGATGCGCAGCGCGCCCAGCGAGGTCGCCGCGACCACGGGCAGCGCGAGCAGCGACACCAGGCGCGTGGAGATGCGCCAGTTGCGCAGGGCCAGGCGCGAGCCGGGGCCGCTCGGGCCCTTGGCGGGCTTGATGGCCGGCGCGGGGGCGGCGCCGGAGGAGCCGGTCCCGTTGGCGGCCGTCGGGGCCGACACGCCAGGACGTCCGCCGCGCTCACCGCCGTCCGCGGACGGAGCCGGGCCCGGGTTCTGGGCGTGCTGGGGCGAGGAGCTGCCCTTCATGGGGCCAGTCCCGTCGTGCGACTCCGGCTCCGCCGAAGCGCTGCCATCCCTCTTGAAACGTCCCTGCACTAGCGTCGCAACCTCTGGACCAGGCACCCCTCCGCGTGAACGGAGGGACACGGTGTCGGCGTTGTGGAGAGCGCCCTGAATACGCCCCCCGGTGGTCTTGAGTGACCGGCGCTGGTTCCCCCCTGTCTCGGCCGCCGCTCGGCGCTGCTTCGCGCCCCTTGTGCGCCGGCTCGATCCCTGCGGCGGTCCGTGGAATTCCAGCACAGTGCCGGATCTCCAACAAGGGCCGTGTCCCTAGCTGTGACCTACGTGACGGGCTGTGAGGGTCACGTCACCAGCCGTGGAGGCTGATCCCGGCCATATCGGGCATATCACTGCGAGTTGTCGCCCGGTGTCAGGTGTCTGAGTCGCCATGATCAGGAGCGGAATGAGGGCTTCAGGCGGTCAATGTCCGTTTCGGTAGGGCGTGTTGCCGGTACGGTTTGACCGAATTGTCCGCGAGGTCGTGAGCAAACTCACACGCACCTCGTGGGCAGTTGGCGCCATCGGCAGGGAATTGGATGTTTAGCCTGACGCTTTACAAGAGGGATGCTTCTGTAAGCCCGCCGACACAGAACCAGGACTCGTACAACCGTGAAGACGACGATGATGTTCCACAAGATCGCCAACCCGCGACGCACCACCCTGGCGCATCTGAAGGACGCCGGCGAACTGGAGACGCCGGAGCTGCCGGAGCACTCCCTCGAACTCCCCGCCCAGACGGCCAACCCCCGCCGCACGGTGCTGGTGGACGTCCCGGTCGGCGCGACGGCCTCGGCAGAGTAGCCGACGGGCCACCTCGGCCCCCGACGAGCTCCAGGGGCCGCCCCTTGTGCTGAATACGGGGCTGCCGGCGCACACCGGCGGCCCCACCCGTATGACGGCCCTTTCCCGGCGGAAATGCGCGGTCCGACCGGTTAACCTGGGGCGTCAGTACGCCGGTTCTCAGTAAGGGGCGCAAGGATCCCGTGCGCATCGCCAGGTTCTCCATCGACGGGAACGTAGCCTTCGGCGCGGTCGAGGGCGACAAGCAGGACGAACTCGTCCTCGACATCATCAAGGGCATCCCGTTCTCGGACTACGAGCTCTCCGGTACGAAGGTGCCGCTGAGCAAGGTCAGGCTGCTCCCGCCGGTCCTCCCCAACAAGGTCGTGGCCTTCGGCCGCAACTACAGCGAGCACGCGCGCGAGCTGGGCAACGAGGTGCCGGACGCCCCCTTCGCCTTCTTCAAGCCGTCCACCTCGGTGATCGGCCCCGGCGACGACATCCAGTACCCCTCCTTCTCAGAGGAACTGCACCACGAGGCCGAGCTGGCCGTCGTCATCGGCCGCATGTGCCGCGAGGTCCCGCGTGAGCGCGTCAAGGACGTCATCCTCGGCTACACCTGCGCCAACGACGTCACCGCCCGCGATGTGCAGCGCCGCGAGAAGCAGTGGGCCCGGGCCAAGGGCTTCGACACCTCCTGCCCGCTCGGCCCCTGGGTGGAGACCGATATCGACCTCGACCGGGCGAACGACCTCACCATCCAGCTCACGGTCAACGGCGAGCAGCGCCAGCTGGGCCGCACGAGCGAGATGATCCATCCCATCGAGGACCTGGTCGTCAACATCTCCGAGGCCATGACCCTGCTGCCCGGCGACGTCATCCTCACCGGCACCCCCGCGGGGGTCGGCCCCCTGAACGTCGGCGACGAGGTCGCCGTCTCCATCGAAGGCATCGGCACTCTCACCAACAAGGTTGTCAAGCGTGGCTAGCGCACCCGGCTCACCCGTACGCGTCCGTTTCTGTCCCTCGCCCACCGGTAACCCCCACGTGGGCCTGGTCCGCACCGCCCTGTTCAACTGGGCGTTCGCCCGGCACCACCAGGGCACCCTGGTCTTCCGTATCGAGGACACCGACGCCGCCCGCGACTCGGAGGAGTCGTACAACCAGCTGCTCGACGCGATGCGCTGGCTCGGCTTCGACTGGGACGAGGGCCCCGAGGTCGGCGGGCCGCACGCGCCGTACCGTCAGTCGCAGCGCATGGACATCTACGCCGACGTCGCCCGGAAGCTGCTGGACGCCGGCCACGCCTACCACTGCTACTGCTCCCAGGAGGAGCTGGACACCCGCCGCGAGGCCGCGCGCGCCGCCGGCAAGCCCTCCGGTTACGACGGCCACTGCCGCGACCTGAGCGCCGAGCAGGTCGAGGAGTACCAGGCGCAGGGCCGTACGCCCATCGTCCGCTTCCGGATGCCCGACGAGACGATCACCTTCACCGACCTGGTGCGCGGCGAGCTGACCTTCACCCCGGAGAACGTGCCGGACTACGGCATCGTCCGCGCGAACGGCGCCCCGCTGTACACGCTGGTCAACCCGGTCGACGACGCCCTGATGGAGATCACCCACGTCCTGCGCGGCGAGGACCTGCTCTCCTCCACCCCGCGCCAGATCGCGCTGTACAAGGCGCTGATCGAGCTGGGCATCGCGAAGCAGGTCCCGGCCTTCGGCCACCTGCCGTACGTGATGGGCGAGGGCAACAAGAAGCTCTCCAAGCGCGACCCGCAGTCGTCCCTGAACCTCTACCGCGAGCAGGGCTTCCTGCCCGAGGGCCTGCTCAACTACCTGTCCCTGCTGGGCTGGTCGCTCTCCGCGGACCAGGACGTCTTCGGGATCGAGGAGATGGTCGCCGCCTTCGACATCTCCGACGTGAATCCCAACCCGGCCCGCTTCGACCTGAAGAAGTGCGAGGCGATCAACGGCGACCACATCCGCATGCTGGATGTGAAGGAGTTCACCGAGCGCTGCCGCCCGTGGCTGAAGGCCCCGTTCGCCCCCTGGGCGCCGGAGGACTTCGACGAGGCCAAGTGGCAGGCGATCGCGCCGCACGCCCAGACCCGCCTCAAGGTCCTGTCGGAGATCACCGACAACGTGGACTTCCTCTTCCTCGCCGAGCCGGTCCACGACGAGGCTTCGTGGACGAAGGCGATGAAGGAGGGCAGCGACGCCCTCCTGCGCACCGCCCGCGAGAAGCTGGAGTCGGCCGACTGGACCTCCCCCGAGGCCCTGAAGGAGGCCGTCCTGGCCGCCGGTGAGGCCCACGGCCTCAAGCTCGGCAAGGCCCAGGCCCCGGTCCGCGTCGCCGTCACCGGCCGCACCGTCGGCCTGCCGCTCTTCGAGTCCCTGGAGGTCCTGGGCAAGGAGAAGGCGCTGGCCAGGATCGACGCGGCGCTGGCGAAGCTGAGCGCCTAGCCGGCACATGCGTCAGGGGCGGCACCCGGTGAGTACCGGGTGCCGCCCCTGTTGCGTTGGTCACTGCGCGTCGGCTTCGTCGATCAGGTAGGCGCTCTCGTCGAAGATCTCCAGCACGACGACGACCATGATCGGGCCGGCCACCACGTACTCCACCTTCAGGCCGGGGCCCACGTACGCCCTGCGCAGGTGCTCGTCCGGACCGAGCGGCGCGGTCGAGTTCTTCCGGAAGGGATCGCGGGCCAGGATGCGCAGCGCACGGTCCAGCCGGGTCCTGCGCTCCGCGGGCAGGGCGTCGAACGTCGCACGGGCCTCGACGGTGAACTGGACGCGGTACTCGCTCATCCCGACCAGTCTGCCAGCCGTTCGGCGGTACCGTCGGTGCCATGACGATCAGAGCCGTGGTCTGGGACGTGGACGACACGCTGTTCGACTACACGACCGCCGACCGTGAGGGCATGCGGGCGCATCTGGCGGTGGAAGGGCTGCTCGCCGGGTACGACAGCCCAGAGCAGGCCCTCCTGCAGTGGCGGGAGATCACCGACCGGCAGTGGGCGCGGTACGCGGCGGGGGAGTGCTCGTTCCAGGACCAGCGGCGCGACCGCGTGCGTGTGTTCCTCGACACGGAACTGACCGATGCCGAGTGCGACGCCTGGTTCCAGCGGTACATAGGGCACTACGAGGCCGCCTGGAGCCTCTTCCCGGACGTCCTGCCCGCCCTGGAGGCCCTCTCCGCCAGCCACCGGCACGCGGTGCTGTCCAACTCCAGCCTCACGGTCCAGGAGCACAAGCTGCGCACCCTCGGGCTCCTGGACCGCTTCGAGGTCGTGCTGTGCGCCGCCGAGCTGGGCGTCTCCAAGCCGGAGGCCGGCGCCTTCCTGGCCGTCTGCGAGGCGCTGCGGCTGCCTCCGCACGAGGTGGCCTACGTCGGCGACCATCCGGAGATCGACGGGCGGGGCGCCGCCGAGGCCGGTCTGCTGTCCGTGTGGATCGATCGCGGGACGGGCTCCGCGCAGGCCGCCGGGGAGGCCGTCTGCCGCCGGATCTCGACCCTCGCCGAACTCCCGGCGCTCGTCCGCGCGGATACCCGTTTTGGAGCCCCGTCCACCTTCGGGTAATGTTCTTCCTGCGCCGAGGGGAGCGGGCCGGAAGGCCGGAGCCCCGAGGAGCAAACTAGAACGAGAACCCCGCAGGGGCTTGAGTTCCAGTGGCCTATGGTGTAATTGGCAGCACGACTGATTCTGGTTCAGTTAGTCTTGGTTCGAGTCCAGGTAGGCCAGCTCGCAGAGCTTATCTGCAAAGCCCCCGTTGTGTAGCGGCCTAGCACGCTGCCCTCTCAAGGCAGTAGCGCCGGTTCGAATCCGGTCGGGGGTACTGATCCTGATCTCGTCGGGATCGCTAGGGCCCCCGTTGTGTAGCGGCCTAGCACGCCGCCCTCTCAAGGCGGTAGCGCCGGTTCGAATCCGGTCGGGGGTACTGACTGGTCTAAACCATCATTGGTCTATGGTGTAATTGGCAGCACGACTGATTCTGGTTCAGTTAGTCTTGGTTCGAGTCCAGGTAGACCAGCTCGGACCTGCGGAAACGCAGCGTCCACGCCCCCGTTGTGTAGCGGCCTAGCACGCCGCCCTCTCAAGGCGGTAGCGCCGGTTCGAATCCGGTCGGGGGTACAGAAGGAAGGCCCTTCGCTTAGGCGGAGGGCCTTCGTCGTACCCGGCACCGGCTAGTCGAAGCCGTACCGCCGCGCCGTCTCCTCCTCCTGGGCCAGCCGGTGCAGTGCCTGCAGCACTGGCTCGTTGAGGATCGCCCCCAGGATCGCGAACTCGACCCGCTCCGCCTGCGACGGGTACGTCTCCATGTTGTCCAGGTCGAGGACGGCTGTCCGGTGCATCAACTCGGCGTAGGGCGCGAGCAGTTCGGACCCGAAGCCGTAGCCGAGCCGGCGGAACGCGGCCACCGCCACCACCAGCGAGCGGTACGCGGGGGAGATGGTCGTGAGCTGCTTGGCGTTGTGCCAGCCGAGCCGGTCCAGGAGCGTGTCGATCTCCTGGTGGGCGGCTTGGACGTACTCGTCGTCCTCGTCCGGCTCCGGCACCTGCGGCAGCGCCCACAGCGCCGCGCCCAGGCGGATCGTGCGGGGCAGGGAGTCGTCGTCCACGTGCCCGAGCACCTCGCGCACCTTCGCCACCGGCACCCGGCCCACCTGGATCATCGCCCGCACCAGCCGCAGCCGGCGCAGATGCTCCTCGTCGTACTCGGCCGTCGTGGCGTTGATCTGGCGGCCCGGCGGCAACAGCCCCTCGCGCAGGTAGTACTTGATCGTCGCGGTGGACACACCGCTGCGCTCGCTCAGCTCCGCCAGCCGCATCTCTTGCGCCTTTCCTTGGCAAGTGCCACTATCCAATCATCCTGTAATTGGATAGCGCCGCTCTCTAATGAGGGGGAAGTTGGTCATGGTGTCCCGTACGACCGCCGACGCGAAGGGCGAGGTCGTCGTCCTGCTGATCGGCATGCGCATCAACCGCTTCTGGACCGTCCATCTGTGGCTGCCGGTGATGCTCGCGATGTTCCGCATGCTGCGGGAGCTCGAGAAGGACCCCGCACGGGGCCTGCTCGGCCGGGTCATGCTGACGGCGTCGCCGCGGACGTACTACATCGTGCAGTACTGGGAGTCCAAGGAGAAGCTGTACCGCTACGCGACCGCGCCCGACGCCTTCCACCACAAGGCCTGGGCGACGCTCAACCGCAAGGAGCGGACCGGGAGGCAGCGCGGACAGGTGGGCATCTGGCACGAGACGTACGTCGTGCCGGAGGGGTCGTACGAGGCGATCTACGGGGACATGCCGGCGTTCGGGCTGGCCGCCGCGCACGGGCAGATCCCGCTGGAGAGGCGGGGGCGGTACGCGAAGGACCGGTTCGCCCACCGGTCCGAGCAGCAGCCGGTGGCCGAGAAGGCCGGCTGAACCGGGGGGACCGGGGGAGCGAGGAGGGCCTGCCGCGGCGTTGGGGCAGGCCCTCCTCGGCGTCCCGGACATCCCGGAAGCGGGCCTCAGCCCGAGCGGCGCAGGGCCTCGGAGAGGCGGGCGGCGGCGTCGATGACCGCCTGGGCGTGCATACGGCCCGGATGGCGGGTCAGACGCTCGATCGGCCCGGACACCGAGACGGCGGCCACCACCCGGTTGGAGGGGCCGCGCACCGGCGCCGAGACGGACGCCACGCCCGGCTCGCGCTCGCCGATGGACTGCGCCCAGCCGCGCCGCCGTACGCCCGACAGGGCCGTCGCCGTGAAGCGGGCGCCCTGCAGGCCGCGGTGCAGACGCTCGGGCTCCTCCCAGGCCATCAGGATCTGCGCCGAGGAGCCGGCCTTCATCGTGAGCGTGGAGCCGACCGGGACCGTGTCCCGCAGGCCGGACAGGCGCTCCGCCGCGGCCACACAGATCCGCATGTCACCCTGGCGGCGGTAGAGCTGTGCGCTCTCGCCGGTGACATCGCGGAGGTGGGTGAGCACGGGGCCCGCCGTCGCGAGCAGGCGGTCCTCGCCGGCCGCCGCCGCCAGTTCCGCGAGCCGCGGGCCGAGGATGAACCGGCCCTGCATGTCGCGTGCCACCATGCGGTGGTGTTCCAGGGCCACGGCCAGGCGGTGGGCCGTGGGTCGAGCCAGTCCGGTCGCGCCGACCAGACCCGCGAGGGTGGCCGGACCGGACTCCAGAGCGCTCAGGACGAGGGCCGCCTTGTCCAGAACGCCGACGCCGCTACTGTTGTCCATGCAACGATACTTGCGTCTCACTCTGTGAAACGCAAGTTCAATTTTCCGTGGAACGCGCCACTCTGGAACCACACAGCGGCCCGCAGACCAACGGGCCCGGCGGTGGACGCCCGGAATCACGACTTCATGGGGCCCCTCAGCAGGGCAGTCGCCGCTTCCTCAAGATCTCTAGTTGGGCCGGTGGACGTTTGCCGGCCGGAGGGAAAGCGATGGGTAGGACACTCGCGGAGAAGGTCTGGGACGACCATGTCGTCCGGCGCGCCGAGGGCGAGCCCGACCTCCTCTTCATCGATCTGCACCTGCTGCACGAGGTGACCAGCCCGCAGGCCTTCGACGGGCTGCGCCAGAACGGCCGCCAGGTGCGCCGCCTCGACCTCACCATCGCCACCGAGGACCACAACACCCCGACCCTCGACATCGACAAGCCCATCGCCGACCCGGTCTCCCGCGCCCAGCTGGAGACGCTGCGCAAGAACTGCGCCGAGTTCGGGGTGCGGCTGCACCCGCTGGGCGACGTCGAGCAGGGCGTCGTGCACGTCGTCGGCCCCCAGCTGGGCCTGACCCAGCCCGGTACGACCGTGGTCTGCGGTGACTCCCACACCTCCACGCACGGCGCGTTCGGCGCGCTGGCGTTCGGCATCGGCACCTCCCAGGTCGAGCACGTGCTGGCCACCCAGACGCTGCCGCTGGCCCGCCCCAAGACCATGGCGATCACCGTGGAGGGCGAGCTGCCCGAGGGCGTCACCGCCAAGGACCTGATCCTGGCGATCATCGCGAAGATCGGTACGGGTGGCGGCCAGGGCTACGTCCTGGAGTACCGCGGCTCCGCCATCGAGAAGCTCTCGATGGAGGCCCGGATGACCATCTGCAACATGTCGATCGAGGCCGGCGCCCGCGCGGGCATGATCGCCCCCGACGAGACCACCTTCGCCTACCTCAAGGGCCGCCCGCACGCCCCCGAGGGCGCCGACTGGGACGCGGCGGTCGAGTACTGGAAGACGCTGCGCACCGACGACGACGCCGAGTTCGACGCCGAGGTCGTGATCAACGCCGACGAGCTGTCGCCGTTCGTCACCTGGGGTACCAACCCCGGCCAGGGCGCGCCGCTTTCGGCGTCCGTCCCCGACCCGGCTTCGTACGAAGACGCTTCGGAGCGCCTCGCCGCCGAAAAGGCCCTGGAGTACATGGGGTTGGAGGCCGGCCAGCCGCTGCGCTCCATCAAGGTGGACACCGTCTTCGTAGGCTCCTGCACCAACGGCCGCATCGAGGACCTGCGCGCCGCCGCCGAGCTCCTCAAGGGCCGCAAAGTCGCCGACGGCGTACGGATGCTGGTCGTCCCGGGCTCCGCGCGGGTGGGTCTGCAGGCCGTCTCCGAGGGCCTGGACGTGGTCTTCAAGGAGGCCGGCGCCGAATGGCGGCACGCGGGCTGCTCGATGTGCCTCGGCATGAACCCCGACCAGCTGGCCCCGGGCGAGCGCTCCGCCTCCACCTCCAACCGCAACTTCGAGGGCCGGCAGGGCAAGGGCGGCCGGACGCACCTGGTGTCGCCGCAGGTCGCGGCCGCGACCGCCGTCCTGGGCCACCTGGCCTCGCCCGCCGACCTGTCCGACGCCCCCGTGCCCGCTGGAGTCTGAGAAATCATGGAAGCCTTCACCACCCACACCGGCCGGGCCGTCCCGCTGCGCCGCAGCAACGTCGACACCGACCAGATCATCCCTGCTCACTGGCTCAAGAAGGTCACGCGCGACGGCTTCGAGGACGGGCTGTTCGAGGCCTGGCGCAAGGACCCCGAGTTCGTCCTCAACCGCCCCGAGCGGCAGGGTGCGACCGTTCTGGTCGCCGGCCCCGACTTCGGCACCGGCTCCTCCCGCGAGCACGCCGTCTGGGCGCTGCAGAACTACGGCTTCAAGGCCGTGATCTCCTCCCGCTTCGCGGACATCTTCCGGGGCAACTCGCTGAAGAACGGCCTGCTCACGGTGGTCCTGGAGCAGAAGATCGTGGACGCCCTGTGGGAACTGACGGAACAGGACCCCACTGCTGAGGTCACTGTGGACCTTGAGGCTCGTGAGGTTCGCGCCGAGGGCATCACCGCCTCCTTCGAGCTGGACGAGAACTCCCGCTGGCGGCTGCTGAACGGCCTGGACGACATCTCCATCACGCTGCAGAACGAGGCCGACATCGCCGCGTACGAGGCCAAGCGGCCGTCGTACAAGCCGAGGACGCTCCAGGCCTGATCCGCACCCCGCAGCGGGTCGCGTTTCGGCCACCCAACACCCCGCCCGTACCCCCGATCGCCACGATCGGGGGTACGGGCATGTCTGCACCCGAACGGCCCCGTGAGCTTCTTGCTTCACGCTCAACTCGCCACGTTACGAAGGGCGTTGCCTGGGTACGTGAGTGCTGGAACCGCACCCTCCGCAAGTGCCTGGAAGGCCATTTGAGGCGGCAGTTACCCCCTGCGCAGGCGACAACTCGCCCCAGATGGCACAATCTGTGCATGGAACACGACGGCCAACTCCAGCTCTATACGGCGGTCGCGGGCCAACTGAAGGAAGCGCACGCAAGGGTGCGCGCACTGCAAGTCCCGGAGGGCGTACGGATGGCGCTGACCCGGAAGCTGCTGGTCATTACGGCCGCGGCCAAGCACGATCTCGCCGCTGCGGCAAGGCGGCTCGAGCGGTTCAACGCGGACCTCGACGAGGGTCGGATCCCTGACGAGGACGACTGAACAGCCCGGGACCACCGAGTCTGTTGCGGCACAAGGGTGATAAGCCCGTTTCGTGTTTGATTTGCGGTATATATCTGCCTAACGTGCGAAAAAGCTTGAACACTTTCGTTCTGGCGATGTCTCCGAAGGGGAAGACGTGAACAAGGCGCAGCTCGTAGAAGCGATTGCCGACAAGGTGGGTGGCCGCCAGCAGGCCGCCGACGCTGTCGATCATGTCCTGGACGCCATTGTCCGCGCGGTCGTCGCGGGCGAGCGGGTCTCGGTCACCGGCTTCGGGTCCTTCGAGAAGGTGGACCGCCCCGCCCGTTACGCCCGCAACCCTCAGACCGGCGAGCGGGTTCGGGTCAAGAAGACCTCCGTGCCGCGCTTCCGTGCCGGTCAGGGCTTCAAGGACCTGGTGAGCGGCTCGAAGAAGCTGCCGCGCGGCGGCGAGGTCTCGGTCAAGAAGGCGCCGAAGGGCAGCCTGACCGGCGGCGCCGCGGCGACGGTCAAGAAGGCCGCCGCGAAGAAGACCACCAAGGCGGCCGCGAAGAAGACCACGGCCAAGAAGGCGGCGCCGACGAAGAAGGCGGCCGCCGCGAAGAAGACCACGGCGAAGAAGGCGCCCGCCAAGAAGACCACGGCGACCGCCAAGACCACCGCGGCGAAGAAGACCACCGCCAAGAAGGCGACGGCCAAGAAGGCCCCGGCGAAGAAGGTCACCGCGAAGAAGGCCCCGGCCAAGAAGTCGACGGCCCGCAAGACCACCGCCAAGAAGGCCACCGCCCGCAAGGCGACGTCGTAAGGACGCCAGGGCGCTGCCGGGGCACTCACGCGCCGGGCCGGACTCCCCTCGGGAGCCCGGCCCGCGGCGTGTGTAAGGGCGGTTACAGGGTCTGAAGGGTTACGAGCGTGATCCGCAGGGCGTCGCCGGTCCCCTCGGTCTCGATCCGCACCCGCTGCCCGGGGCGGAGCAGTCGCAGGCCGCCCCTGTCGAACGCCGACGCGTCGAAGGGCACGGGGGTGCCGTCGTCGAGCAGTACCTGCCCACTTCGGGTGTCGGGGTCGTAGGTGTACGCGGTGGCTTGCATGGCATCAGCGTAGTGGTCGCTCCGGAGACGCGGCCCGCGCCCCTTCAGGACCCCGGAATCAGCAAACCCGCCGAAACGGCCGCCGTGTACGGTCCGACCCCCAGGGCCAGCGCCGCGCGCAGATCGTCGCCGGTGTCCACGTCCTGCCGTACCGAATCCACGCCCGCAAGCTGGAGTTCTTCGGCCCCGGACGCCCGATGACGGCAACGGGAATGCACACCGAACTCCGGCTGCAATTCCCCGTCCGGCCCCGCGGCCAGCAAAGTCGTGCCGAGCTGTGCCGCATCCGGCAGAAAGGCCCGGGAGAACTCCGCGGCCGCGCCCAGGACCATGGCGAGTTCCGCGGGACGCAGCGCCGGGAGATCGGCGTTCAGGGCCGCGAGCGGGGTACGCGGGCGCATTTCCCTTACGACGGCCGCCCCGTGCGCCACAGCGGCGTTCAGGCCGCCCGCCGGCGTGTCCGGGACGATCCGCGCGCCCAGTGCGGCCAGCTCGCGCGCCGCCCGCTCGTCGTCCGTGACGACCGCCACATCCGCCACGGCCGTACAGGACAGCGCCGCGGCCACCGTGTCCTGCGCGAACGCGAGCGCCAGCCCCGGGCGCACCCCGTCGCCGGCAGTGTCCGAGAGCCTGCTCTTGGCCCGCGACAGGGGCTTCAGGGGGATGACCAAGGTCCACTGCACCGGCGTACCGTCCCTCTCTTGTCACGATCATTGTCCCCGCGCCATCTGGCGCCGTCGGTGGCGGGGCGTACGGTGTTCTCGACAGACCGGCGGCACGGGGCGACAATCGTGCGGCCCCCGCCGGGGTGGCAGCCCCTAGAGGAAGGTGTCCTTGTGCCCCGCCGCAGAATCGGCTTCTGGTACCGCTTCGCCGCGGTGATCTGCAAACCGCCGCTGGTGGTTCTGATCAAGCGGGACTGGCGTGGAATGGAGCACATTCCGGCCGAGGGCGGATTTATCACCGTGGTGAACCACAATTCCCACGTGGACCCCTTCGCGTACGCGCACTATCAGTACAACACCGGACGGGTTCCGCGATTCCTGGCGAAGAGCGGGCTTTTCAAGAAGGGATTCGTCGGCGCCGCCATGCGCGGCACCGGGCAGATCCCCGTCTACCGCGAGTCCACGGACGCGCTCAGCGCCTTCCGGGCCGCGATCGACGCCGTGGAGCGCGGCGAGTGCGTCGCCTTCTACCCCGAGGGCACCCTCACCCGCGACCCGAACGGCTGGCCCATGACCGGCAAGACCGGTGCCGCCCGCGTCGCCCTGCAGACCAAGTGCCCGGTCATCCCGATCGCCCAGTGGGGCGCCAACGAACTGCTGCCGCCGTACGCCAAGAAGCCGAACCTCTTCCCGCGCAAGACGCATCACGTGCTCGCGGGCCCGCCGGTGGACCTCTCGCGCTTCTACGACAAGGAGATGACCCCGGACCTGCTCAAGGAGGCCACCGAGGTCATCATGGCGGCCATCACCCGCGGGCTGGAGGAGATCCGCGGCGAGAAGGCGCCCGAGACGCCCTACGACCCGCGCCGCGAGCGGATCGAACAGCGGCGCCGCACCCAGGCCCAGACGCAGAGCGCCCAGACGCACAGCAAGGAACCGGAGGGGCAGGGCAAGTGAGCAAGGCGGTCAAGGCGGCGGTCATGGGCACCGGCTCGTGGGGCACCGCCTTCGGTATGGTCCTCGCCGACGCGGGCTGCGAAGTGACCCTGTGGGCGCGCCGTCCCGAGCTGGCCGAGGCGGTCAACTCCACCCGGACCAACCCCGACTACCTGCCCGGTGTCGAGCTGCCGGAGAACCTGAGAGCGACCTCGGACCCGGCCCAGGCGCTGCGCGACGCGGACTTCACCGTCCTCGCCGTCCCCTCCCAGACCCTGCGCGCCAACCTCGCCGAGTGGACCCCGCTGCTCGCCCCGCACACCGTGCTCGTCTCCCTGATGAAGGGCGTCGAACTCGGCTCGGCCATGCGGATGAGCGAGGTCATCGACGACGTCGCCAAGGTCGGCGCCGACCGCATCGCCGTGGTCACCGGGCCCAACCTGGCCCGTGAGATCGCCGCCCGCATGCCGGCCGCCGCCGTCGTCGCCTGCGCCGACGCGACCGTCGCCCAGCGCCTCCAGGCCGCCTGCCACACGCCGTACTTCCGGCCGTACACGGAAACCGACGTGGTGGGCTGCGAGCTGGGCGGCGCCGTGAAGAACGTCATCGGGCTCGCCGTCGGCATCGCGGACGGCATGGGGCTCGGCGACAACGCCAAGGGCTCCCTCATCACCCGGGGTCTGGCCGAGACCGCGCGGCTGGGTGTGGTGCTCGGCGCCGACCCGCTGACCTTCTCCGGACTCGCCGGGCTCGGCGACCTGGTGGCGACCTGCTCCTCGCCGCTGTCCCGCAACCACACCTTCGGCACCAACCTCGGCAAGGGCATGACCCTGCAGGAGACCATCGCGGTCACCAAACAGACCGCCGAGGGCGTCAAGTCCTGTGAGTCCGTGCTGGATCTGGCCCGCCGGCACGGAGTCGACATGCCCATCACCGAGACGGTCGTCGCCATCGTCCACGAGGGCAAGTCCCCGGTGGTCGCCGTCAAGGAGCTGATGTCGCGCAGCGCGAAGCCGGAACGACGCTGAGCGAACCCCCTGAGTCGACGCTGTATCCGGGCTCTACCAACGGGTACTCTCAACGCGATATGAGCACCGAGAACCTCCCCCAGAGCCCTGAGCAGCCGCCCCGCAAGCCGCGCGTGGCCGTCGTGTTCGGCGGGCGCAGCTCCGAACACGGGATCTCCGTGGTCACCGCGGGCGCCGTCCTCAAGGCCATCGACCGGACCAAGTACGACGTCCTGCCGATCGGCATCACCCGGGACGGCCGCTGGGCGCTGACGGCCGACGAGCCGGAGCGGATGGCCATCGCCGACCGCCGTCTGCCCGCCGTCGAGGAGCTGGCGGAGTCGCACGAGGGCGGCGTGGTGCTCCCCGTCGACCCCGCGAGCCGCGAGGTCGTCTACAGCGAGCCCGGCTCGGTGCCCAAGGCGCTCGGCGAGGTCGACGTGGTCTTCCCCGTGCTGCACGGCCCGTACGGCGAGGACGGCACCCTGCAGGGCCTCCTGGAGCTGTCCGGGGTGCCGTACGTGGGCGCCGGCGTGCTCGCCTCGGCCGTCGGCCAGGACAAGGAGTACATGAAGCGGATCTTCACCTCCTACGGGCTCAAGGTCGGCCCGTACGTGGTGATCCGGCCCCGCGAGTGGGAGCAGGACGAGTCCGCCGCCCGCAAGAAGATCGTCGACTTCGCCGGCGAGCACGGCTGGCCGCTGTTCGTGAAGCCCGCGCGCGCGGGTTCCTCCATCGGCATCACCAAGGTCGACGACCTCTCCGGCCTGGACGAGGCGATCGCCACCGCGCAGGCCCACGACCCGAAGATCCTGATCGAGGCCGCCGTACGCGGCCGTGAGATCGAGTGCGGCGTCCTGGAGTTCGAGGACGGCCCGCGCGCCTCCGTGCCGGCCGAGATCCCGCCGCCGGACGCGCACGCGTACTACGACTTCGAGGCCAAGTACATCGACTCCACGCCCGGCATCGTCCCGGCGCCGCTCACCGAGGAGCAGACCGCCGAGGTGCGGCGGCTCGCGGTCGAGGCGTTCGAGGCGGTCTCCTGCGAGGGCCTGGTCCGCGCGGACTTCTTCCTCACCGAGGACGGCGAGTTCGTGATCAACGAGATCAACACCCTGCCCGGCTTCACCCCGATCTCGATGTACCCGCAGATGTGGCAGGCCAGCGGCGTCAGCTACCCGGAGCTGATCGACCGCCTGGTGCAGGCGGCGCTGCGCCGCTCGACCGGGCTTCGCTGAGCGGCCGGCCGGTCACCCGCGCATGGAGGCGATCCCCTTGGGGATCGCCTTCTTCACGGCCGGGGCGAGGTCCGTGAGGACCGCCGTGCCCTCCTCCTGCGCGGACATCCCCTTGGGCAGGCCGATCTGCACATAGGCCACGCGACCCGCGGTGGTGAAGCGCCAGGTGCCATCGCCCTGCTTCTCCATCAGCCAGTCGACGCCGTTCACCCCGCCCGCGATGGCGTCGGGGTCACCGCCCTCGGCCACCTTCGGGTCGATCATCTTCGGCGGCCGTACGACACCGCAGCGCAGTATGATCGCCGGGTTTCCCCAGCCCGCCGTGTAGGCGGACCGGGGCTCGGGGTCGTTGCGGCTTCGTCCGTCGAGCTTGCGCGGCAGCGCCCGGTGCAGTTCCCGGCACACCGGCGCCGTCTTCGCGTCGGGGCTGGGAACCGCCACGGTGGCGCTGTCGTCTGCCGAGGAGCAGCCCGCGACCGCCATCAGCAGCGCGGGCGCGAGCAGGCCGAGGGGCCGGTGACGGAAGATGTTCACCGGCCAAGGGTAGACGGGGGCTACAGATGCACGACCGGACAGGTCAGGGTGCGGGTGATGCCGTCCACTTGCTGGACCTTGGCGACCACCATGCGACCGAGGTCGTCGACCGTGTCGGCCTGAGCGCGCACGATGACGTCGTACGGTCCCGTCACGTCCTCGGCCTGGATCACTCCAGGGATCTTGCTGATCGTCTCGGCGACGGTCGACGCCTTGCCGACCTCCGTCTGGATCAGGATGTACGCCTGTACCACGGAACCTCCAGGGCGGCCACGAGGATCATGTGGGGAAAAGGAACGCCACGGTATCGCGTCGCCGCTCCCCGCGGGGAGACCTGCGGGAACCGGGCTTGCGCGCCAGGGTGCAGGCACGACGGAAGTTGACGGTCGCAAGACCGCTGCGACGGTCATCCGGACCGTATCGACAGTCACCTCGACCGTATCGGGGACACTGATGACGCGCGACTGGGCACGGCATGGCAGAGAAGGGGAGCAAGGGCAATGAAGGGCACTGTTGGTGAGCTCGGGGAGTTCGGGCTCATCAGGGAGCTCACCTCCCGTCTCACCACCACCCCGGCGGTCCGGATCGGCCCCGGCGACGACGCCGCGGTGGTCGCCGCGCCCGACCGGCGGGTGGTGGCGAGCACCGACATCCTGCTGGAGGGGCGGCACTTCCGCCGCGACTGGTCCACGGCCTACGACGTCGGCCGCAAGGCGGCGGCGCAGAACCTCGCCGACATCGCCGCGATGGGCGCCGTACCGACCGCCCTGCTGCTCGGCCTGGTCGTCCCGGCCGAACTCCCGGTGACCTGGCCCAGCGAGCTGATGGACGGCCTGCGCGACGAGTGCCAGGTCGCGGGCGCCTCCGTGGTCGGCGGTGACGTCGTACGCGGCGACACGATCATGGTGTCGATCACCGCGCTCGGCGATCTGCGCAACCAGGAGCCCGTCACGCGCGCCGGCGCCCAGCCCGGCGACCTGGTGGCCGTCACGGGCTGGCTGGGCTGGTCCGCGGCCGGTTACGCCGTCCTCTCCCGCGGTTTCCGCTCCCCGCGCGCCTTCGTGGAGGCCCACCGCCGCCCGGAGCCGCCGTACCACGCGGGCCCGGCCGCCGCCGCGCTCGGCGCGACCGCAATGTGCGACGTGAGCGACGGGCTGATCGCCGACCTCGGGCACATCGCCGAGGCCAGCAAGGTCCGCATCGACATCCGCTCCGGCGCGATCGACATCCCGACCCAGATGAACGACATCGGGCAGGCCGTCGGCGTCGACCCGCTGCAGTGGGTGCTGACCGGGGGAGAGGACCACGCGATCGTCGCGACCTTCCCGCCGGACACCAAGCTGCCGGCCCGCTGGAAGGTCATCGGCGAGGTCCTCAACCCCTCCGCGCTGCCCCAGGTGACCGTCGACGGGGCGCCCTGGACCAGCAAGGGCGGCTGGGACCACTTCGGGGACATCGAGTCGTGATCCCGCGCGTACTGACGGTGGCCGGCTCCGACTCCGGGGGCGGCGCCGGCATCCAGGCCGACCTGAAGACGATGCTGGCGCTCGGCGTGCACGGGATGAGCGTGATCACGGCGGTGACCGCGCAGAACTCGCTGGGCGTCCAGGGCGCCTGGGAGCTGCCCGTTCAGGCTGTGCGGGCCCAGTACCGCAGCGTCGTGGACGACATCGGCGTCCAGGCCGTGAAGACCGGCATGCTGGCCTCGGCGGAACTGGTCGAGGCGGTCGCCGAGTTGATCTCCGGCACGGACGCACCGGCCGTGGTGGACCCGGTGGGCGTCTCCAAGCACGGTGATCCGCTGCTGGCCGCCTCCGCGCTGGACTCCGTACGGACCAAGCTGCTCCCGGCGGCCACCGTGGCGACCCCGAACCTCGACGAGGTGGCGCAACTCACCGGGGTGCGGGTCGAGTCGGAGGACGATCTGCGGCGGGCGGCCGCGGCCGTGCTGGCGTACGGGCCGCGGTGGGTGCTGATCAAGGGCGGGCACCTTGCCGGGGACGCGCTCGATCTGCTGACCGACGGTTCGGCGGAACACTGGCTGCGGGCGCCGCGCCACGACAACCGGCACACGCACGGCACGGGCTGCACACTGGCCTCCGCGATCGCCGCGGGGCTGGCGAAGGGCCTGAGCGTGCCGGAGGCGGTCACGCAGGCCAAGGAGTACGTCACGGGCGCGATCGCCGGAGGATTCGCGCTGGGGGCGGGGATCGGGCCGGTGGATCACGGGTGGCGGTTCCGGGGCTGACCCGGCGCGAGGGTGCGGGCGCACGCGCACGGGTACGGCAAAAAGCCGGCCCACCCTTCGGTGGACCGGCTCAGTGCAGCGAACCAGGCAGTGGCCGCGCGCTCAGCTGTAGCGTCAGCGCGAGACCTTGCCGGCCTTGATGCACGAGGTGCAAGCGTTCACGCGCTTCGGCGTCCCGCCGACCACGGTACGCACACGCTGGATGTTCGGGTTCCAGCGGCGGGACGTACGGCGGTGCGAAAACGAGATGTTGTTGCCGAAGCCCGGCCCCTTGCCGCAGACGTCGCAGTTGGCAGCCACGGGTCACTCCAAAGACTTCAGATGCACTTACGGTTAATCCCGGCATGCCGGGATCGAGATCCTAAGACCTGAGATCTTGAGTGGCGTTGCCAGGGGAACGGCCCGATCGGATCGGGCAACCGGAGCAGCATACAACGGCTGCGCCCGTAGAACGAAACTACCATGGCAGCTCAGGGCACCGCTCCCGGCCCTCTTCCGGTGGACACCACTTCGGGGTCTACGCTGCGTCCACGTCCAGCCAGCAGGTCAGGGAGGCGCAGGTGGCGCAGGTGCCGCAGACGTTGCTCGATGCTCTCGCGGTGCGCACCTGGTGCGGTCTGGCGCTCGGAGCGCTCGGACGCGCGCGCGAGGAGATCGACGCGATCAACGTCTATCCGGTGGCCGACGGCGACACCGGGACGAACCTCTACCTCACCCTGGAATCGGCGGCCACGGCCGTGGAGGCGGTGTTCGCCGGGTACGAGACGGGTGCCGGGGAGCCCTCCCTGGCGGACACCGTGCACGCGATGGCCCACGGGGCGCTCATCGGGGCCCGCGGCAACTCCGGGACGATCCTGGCGCAGCTGCTGCGCGGCATGGCGCAGGTGCTCGCGGAGGGCGGCGCGGCGTCCCACGGCGACGGCGCGGCGCTGCGGCTGGCGCTGCGGCGGGCCGCCGACTCCGCCCGGCAGGCCGTGGCCCACCCCGTCGAGGGCACCGTGCTGACCGTCGCCTCGGCCGCCGCCGAGGCCGCCGAGGCGGCCGAGGGCGACTGCGGCACGGTCGCGCGCGCCGCCTACGAGGGCGCCCGGACGGCCCTGGCGGCCACTCCGGGACAGCTGCCCGTACTCGGCCGGGCCGGGGTGGTCGACGCGGGCGGCCGCGGGCTCGTGGCGGTGCTGGGGGCGCTGGTGGAGGCGTTCACGGGTGAGGCGGTGCGGGAGGCTCCGGGAGCACGGGAGAGCCGTGCGGCGGCGGGGGAGGGCGAGCAGGGCCCCGAGGCGGTTTCCGGGGGGCACGCGTGCGTGGCCGCCACGGACGCCGGACTGTGCGCCGGGGGCGCCGAGGACGGTGGGCCCGCCTACGAGGTGATCTATCTCCTGGAGGCCGGCGACGCGGCCGTGGCCCGGCTGCGGGAGCGCCTCGACGCGCTCGGCGAGTCCCTGGTCGTGGTCGGCGGCGACGGGCTGTGGAACGTCCATGTGCACGTCGACGACGCGGGCGCCGCCGTGGAGGCGGGCGTGGAGGCCGGGCGGCCGTACCGGATCCGGATCACCCACTTCGGGCTCGGGGACGTGCACACCGGCGGCGAGCGGCCCCCGCGCGAGCGCGCCCAGCGGGCCGTCGTCGCCGTCGTACCGGGCGAGGGCCTGGCCGGGCTGTACACCGAAGCGGGCGCCACGACCGTCCTCGCGCGCCCGGGGGAGCCGCCCGCCAGCGGGGAACTGGTGCAGGCCGTACGGCGGGCCCACGCGCGCGAGGTGGTCCTGCTGCCCAACGACGCCGAGCTGCGCCACACGGCCGCTGCGGCCGCCGAGCAGGCCCGCACCGAGGGCATCCGGGTGGCCCTGATCCCGACCCGGTCGGCGGTCCAGGGCATCGCCGCGCTCGCCGTGCACGAGCCGGGGCGCCGGTTCGACGAGGACGTCGTCCAGATGACGGCGGCGGCAGGCGCCACCCGGTACGCCGAGGTCGTCGTCGCCGAACGCCAGTCGTGGACGACGGCCGGCATCTGCCAGGCCGGTGACGTCCTCGGGCTGATCGACGGCGACGTGGCGGTGATCGGCGAGGAGGTGACCGCCACCGCCGCGACCGTCCTGGACCGCATGCTCCAGGCCGGCGGCGAGCTGGTCACCCTCGTCGTCGGCGACGAGGCCCCCGAGGCCGTCGCCGAGCACCTTCAGGGCCGCGTACGGGAGTCCTACCTCGCCGTGGACACGGTCGTGTACCGGGGCGGCCGGCAGGGGACCCTGCTGCTCATCGGCGTGGAGTGACCCCGCGCCTCACTGTCCGGGCCCGAGCATCCCGTTGGCCTCCGCCCGCCGCGCCCGCACGGTCTCGTCCTCGTCGCCGGCACCTTCGTAGGCCGTGAGCACGGCACGCGCACGTGCCGCCGCCTCGGCGGGCCGGCCGAGGCCGGCCTCCAGCCGCCCGGCGGCCAGTTCGGCACCGGTACGGTCGTGCAGCCCGTCCGCGCCCAGCGCGCCGAACAGCGCGGCCGCCCGGTCCATCTGGACCAGCGCCGCCTCGAACAGGTCCTGGATCACGCCGTCTTCGCCCTGCGCCCGCTCCTCGTCCTCCTCGTCATCCCCGTCCTGCTCGATCGCCGCGCGGGCCAGCAGATCGCCGAACTGGCGGTGGGTGTGGGCGAGTTCCTCCGTGAGCTGTTCCCGGGACACCGGGTCGGCCGCGTCCCCCCGCGCCCGCTCGCACGCGCGCACCGCCTCCGTCATCAGCTCCCGTGCGCCCTGCGCCCCGCCGTCCCCGCGCAGCGCCAGCCAGCCGCGGGCGCGCAGCGAGCGCACGAGGAAGGCGTGGTTGCCCAGTCCGCGCCAGAGCTCACCGGCCCGGACGTAAGCCCGGTCCGCCTCCTGCAGCAGACCGGCCTTGCTCAGTGACTCGGCGGCGAGGTGGGCGAGCGTGGCGTGGTCCTGCTGCTCGGGCCAGTGCCGGGCGGTCTCGGCCGCCCGCAGCCTGTGCTCGGCGGCCGCGCGGTGGTCGCCCAGCTCGCTCAGGCAGTCGCCGAGCCACCACCGCGCCTGTACGACGGCCCCGTCCCCGTGCGTCTCGTCGGACAGGTCGGCCAGCGCCGACTCCAGCACCTCGGCGGCCTCGGCGTACCGGCCCTGCCGCAGCAGGCACCCGCCCAGCTGCTGCCGCGCCCAGGCGCCCAGCGTGCCGCTCTCGCCCGCCTCGTCGGCCCAGTGCGCGGCCTCCAGCGCGTGCTCGGCGGCCTCGGCCACCTCACCCCGGGCGCCGAGGACCTCGGCGAGCTGCAGATGCAGCTGGGCCCGCCCGACCGGCTCCACGTACGGCCCGCCGTGCTCCAGCGCGGCCCGCAGCGCCCGCTCGGCCCCGGCCGCGTCGCCCGCCTGATGGGCCAGCGCGGCGACCCGCACCTCGTACTCCACGGCGAACCAGGGCAGCCCGGCGCTCACATAAGCGTCGGCCGCCCGCCGGAACAGCTCCGCGGCCCGTCCGGCGTCCCCGCGCAGCTCCGCCAGCTCGGCGAGCATCGCCCGCGCCTCCGCGGCCCGGGCGGCCAGCCGCACATCGTCCCCGGCCCGCCCGTCGACCAGCGCCAGCACCTCCCGCACGGCCTGCTCGGCCCGCGCGAGCACATCCGCAGCCGGCTCCGGCACCTCCCCGCCTGGCACGCCGTCCTCGACCCCCGGCCTCGGGGCGGCTGCCTCGCCGGAGACCGCACCGCCTGGCAACAGGCCCTCGCACCCCGGTCCGTCCGAGGCCGTCGCGTCGGTGACCGGGGCGTCCGGCACGCGGCCCGAGGGTGCGCGACCGTCCGTGGCCGTTGTGTCCGTCACCAGGGCTTCGGCAGCGGAATCACCCGCGTCCGGCACGGCCGGTGCCGGGGGCGCGGGAAAGCCCGGGTCCGGTGTGCCCGGTGCCGGGTCCCGCAGGACGGGCGCCCCCGCGTGCACGCACCGCATCAGGATCCGGGCCCGGCTGATCAGCACCGACGCCGTCTGGCGTACGCCGGTGGCCTCCTCGGCGTACAGGGCGAGCGCCTCGTCGTACAGGCCGGTGACCGTCGCCAGCGCCGGGTCCACCTCGCCCGTCAGCGCGCGGACGTACGCTCCACGCGCGCGTGCCGCCAGGGCCTCGCCGGGGTCGCCCGCCTCCGCGTACAGGGCCGCCGCCTGCTCGAACAGCTCGATGCCCGCGGGGCCGCGGCTCATCGCCTCGTGGTCGGCGAGCTCCGCGCGGTCACGCGGCCCCAGCTCCGCACCGCGCGCGGCCCGCGCGACGGCGGCCCACGCCTCCAAGGCGTGCGGCTGCAGGGTCTCCGACAACCGCCGGGCCTCGGCGAGCAGGGCCGCCAGGCCGGGCTCGCCGTGCGCCTGGGGCGGCGGGGGCGCGGCGACCGGGACGGGCGCCGGGCGCACCGTCCGCACGCCCAGC
This sequence comes from Streptomyces puniciscabiei, assembly GCF_006715785.1. Taxonomy (NCBI): domain Bacteria; kingdom Bacillati; phylum Actinomycetota; class Actinomycetes; order Kitasatosporales; family Streptomycetaceae; genus Streptomyces; species Streptomyces puniciscabiei. The sequence continues at coordinate 1,411,101 of NZ_VFNX01000001.1, read as the reverse complement.
GGCAGGCGCTCCACCAGCGGCCGCTGGTCCATACGCGCGCGTGCCCGGTCGCCGACGTGCGACGTGCCGTTGCGCCGGTCGAACCGCTCGGCCAGTTCCAGCGTCTCCTCGCGCGCGTGGGCGGCGAGTTCGCCCGCCGTCCAGGTCCGCCCGGCCGGCCCCGGCACCCGCTGCCCGCCGAGGCCCAGCCCGTTCAGCCGGTCCATCAGCAGCGTCACCACGGCCATGAACTCCAGCCGGCTGCGCGGGTGCCCGGTGTCCGTGAAGTACGCGGGCCGTTCGGCGAGCAGTTCCAGAGCGCGTGCCTCGTTCCCGGTCAGCGCGCAGAACTCCACATGGTCCGCGTACGCGCTGCGCATCGACTCCATCGGGCGGACGAGGCGGAAGCCCCGCAGGTGGTGCGCGCGGGCCTCGTCCAAGCGGCCCAGGCGCAGCAGCGGGGCGAGCGAGGAGGCCAGCACGGTGTGCGGTTCGTGCGCGCAGGCGAACTCGCCCTCCAGCACCGGCCGCCACAACTCCAGCGCTTCCTCGTCCCGCCCGAGCTCGGCCTGCCAGAAGCCCTGCCCGTGCAGCTCGCAGGCGTGACAGTCGGCCATCTCGTCACGGTCCGCGGCGAGCCACGCCGCGTAGGCCCGCTGCGCGCGCGCCAGGTCCCCCACGTGCGCGGCCACGCTGAACTCGGCGCCGCGCACGGCGCGTTCGGAGTACCCGGCGAGCCGGTAGCGGTGCGCCATCTCGCCGAGCCACTTCTCGATCGAGGCGAGCGGGACGTGCGGCTGGTCCAGCATGCCCGCCGACATCCACTTGAAGACCCAGTGCAGCGAGTGCGCCTCGTACGCGTCGAAGTCCTCGGGCCGTTCGTCCCACATGCGCAGCAGCCGCGCGAAGGGGACGAACATCTTGTCCTTCTCGGAGCTGTAGTTGTAGACCTTCAGCTGGTGCCCGAGCGCCTCGATGACGGCCGGCGGGATGCCGAGGCCCTCGGCCGCGGCCAGCAGCTGCTCCGCGCGCGCGTTGCGGGCCGGGCCCTCGGGCTGCTCGGAGTTCTCCGCCATCGCCCGGCGCAGCGCGTCGAAGTCCGTGATCTCACTCATCGCCCGTCGTCTCCCCATGGGTCGCCCACTCCAGCAGGCCGATGAACGCCCGGTTCAGCAGCGCCGAGTCCGCCGGCCTGAGCGGGCGCTGCGCCATCAGCAGGGCCTGCCCGTACAGCGACTCGGTGGCCGTGCCGATCAGCTCCGTGTCCTTGAGCGAACTGATCCTGCGCACCAGCGGGTTGAGGTGGTTGAGCACCAGACGCGCGCGTGGGGCGCTGCCGCGCAGCGAGCCGAGGATGCCCGCCCACAGGTCGTCGGCCTGCTCCTCGGCCGCCGCGCGGGCCTGCTCGTGCCGCGCGGCCCGGTCGTCCAGGTGCAGCGCGGGCACGGACAGCGGATGGAAGGCCCGGAGTACGACGTCACAGCCCAGCGGGTCGAGTCTCGCCCGCGCCGCCGCCAGGAAGCCGGACAGGGCCAGTTCCTCGCCCGGGTCGACCGCGTCCAGGTGCGCGGTCACGGTGTCCGCGTCCAGCTCGGCGACCACCGTCCCCGGCCGCACCGACGGCAGCGCCTCGACCAGGTCGCCGTCGTACGTGTAGCCGCCGTTGACCACGCCGACGCCCTGAGCGGCGGCGATCGGCGCCACCTGCCGGTACTCCTCGACGGTCCGGGTGAAGTGCACCACCGGGTGCCGCTGCGCGAACTCCTCCAGGGACAGCTGCCCGTCGGTCGTCTCGAACGGCAGCCAGGGCAGCATCGTGCGCAGCATGTCGCGGTCGTGCCGGGCGAGGGACTTCACGCCCAGGTGGTGCACGGCGAGGAACGCCGTCAGCCGCTCCGGATCACCGGCGGCGAGCCCCGTGAGCCACGAGCGGATCCTTTCGCCGAGCGCCTCCCGCACCGCGGCCAGCGTCTCGTCCTCGTACAGCGACTCGCGCGAGGCGGTCGGCCGCAGACTGTCGGTGTCCAGGACGCAGCGCACGAAGAACGCCCAGTCGGGCAGCAGCTGTTCGGCCCGCTCGGTCAGCAGCATGCCCTTCAGATGCACCCGGTGGGTCGCCCGCTGGGCCGGACTCACGGCCGCCGGCAGCACGTACGCCACCCCGCGGATCCCGGCCAGCGGCACGGCCAGGTCGATCGAGTCCAGCGGCGTGAACCCGAACAGCTCGTGACAGTGCCGGGCCAGCGCCACCCTTCTGCTCGAAGGGCTCGGATACGGCCGGTCCCAGGGCGCGGGCAGATCGGTGACCGGCTCCTCGCCCACCCGGACGTCGTACGGCAGCAGCGCGCCGAAGTCGCGGGCCAGGCTCAGGACCCGCTCCGGTGCCAGCCACTCGGCCGCCCCGGGCCGCGCGGTCAGGTGCACGGTCGTACCGGGCTCGGGCCGCGCGGAGCCGGGCAGGGTCCGCACGGTGTACGAGCCGTCGTCGCGGGCCGTCCACTCCACCGGTGGTGCGCCGGGCGTACGGGCGCTGCGGCTGACCACCCGGATCCGCTCGGCGACGAGGAAGCAGGCCAGCAGGCCGATGCCGAACTGGCCGAGGAAGCCCGAACGGGCCTCCTGCACGCCCTCGGCCCGCTTGGAGCTGCGCCCGATGGTGGCCAGCAGTTCGTGCACGTCCGCCTCGGTGAGCCCGATCCCGCTGTCCTCCACGCGCAGACCGCCGCCGTCGGCGTACAGCCGCACCCGGGCCGGGGCGCCGGGCTCCTCGCCCCGCCGTGCCGTGATGGCGTCGACGGCGTTCTGCAGCAGCTCGCGCAGATAGACCTTGGGGCTGGAGTAGAGGTGATGGGAGAGCAGATCCACCAGGCCGCGCAGGTCGACCTGGAACGTATGAGGTGAGTGGGGACTCTGGGATGTCTGTGAGCTCTGGTAGTCCATCGTCGCAGCGCCGGAGGGGGGAGGAGCATCGGCGCGGGGTCGGGCGGTCCCAGGTGGGGCGGTGACCGCGAAGGATGGCCGGAGCGCGCCATCCTAGAGCCCGGACAGCCCGCCCGACCAGGACTTTCCCACGACGTATACGGCATTGTCGGTGCCGTGGTGTGCAATGGATCTCGTGCACGGACTGGACGAACCACTGAAGCAGCCACTGAAGTCGGTGCTCGGCCCCGCCACCGCGAAGGTGATGGCCGAGCACCTCGGCCTGCACACCGTCGGCGACCTCCTCCACCACTACCCGCGCAGATACGAGGAGCGCGGCCAGCTCACCCAGCTCGCCGAGCTGCCCATGGACGAACACGTCACGGTGGTCGCCCAGGTGGCCGACGCCCGCCTGCACACCTTCGCCTCCGCCAAGGCCCCGCGCGGCAAGGGCCAGCGCCTGGAGGTCACGATCACCGACGGCAGCGGCCGGCTCCAGCTGGTCTTCTTCGGCAACGGCGTCCACAAGCCGCACAAGGAGCTGCTGCCCGGCACACGCGCGATGTTCGCCGGAAAGGTCTCGGTCTTCAACCGCCGCCTCCAACTCGCCCACCCCGCCTACGAGTTGCTGCGCGGCGACAGTGACGAAACGGTGGAGAGCTGGGCCGGCGCCCTGATCCCCATCTATCCGGCCACCGCGAAGCTGGAGTCCTGGAAGATCGGCAAGGCGGTCCAGACGGTGCTGCCCACCGCCCAGGAGGCCCTGGACCCCCTGCCGCCCTCCCTGCGCGAGGGCCGCGGCCTGATCCCGCTCCCCGAGGCCCTCCTCAAGATCCACCGCCCGCACACCAAGGCCGACATCGCCGACGCCCGCGCCCGGCTGAAGTGGGACGAGGCCTTCGTCCTCCAGGTCGCCCTGGCCCGCCGCCGCTACGCGGACACCCAGCTGCCGGCCGTCCCCCGCACCCCGAAACCCGACGGCCTCCTCGCCGCCTTCGACGACCGCCTGCCCTTCACCCTCACCGAGGGCCAGCAGAAGGTCTCCAAGGAGATCTTCGACGACCTCGCGACCGAGCACCCGATGCACCGCCTGCTGCAGGGCGAGGTGGGTTCGGGCAAGACCATGGTGGCCCTGCGCGCCATGCTCGCCGTGGTCGACGCGGGCGGGCAGGCCGCCATGCTCGCGCCCACCGAGGTGCTCGCCCAGCAGCACCACCGCTCGGTGACCGAGATGATGGGCGAACTGGCCGAGGGCGGCATGCTGGGCGGCGCCGAGCACGCCACCAAGGTCGTCCTGCTCACCGGCTCCATGGGCGCCGCCGCCCGCCGCCAGGCGCTGCTGGACCTGGTCACCGGCGAGGCCGGCATCGTCATCGGCACCCACGCGCTGATCGAGGACAAGGTCCAGTTCCACGACCTCGGCCTGGTCGTGGTCGACGAGCAGCACCGCTTCGGCGTGGAGCAGCGCGACGCCCTGCGCGGCAAGGGCAAGCAGCCTCCTCACCTGCTGGTCATGACGGCCACCCCGATCCCGCGCACGGTCGCCATGACCGTCTTCGGCGACCTGGAGACCTCCGTCCTCGACCAGCTCCCGGCCGGCCGCTCCCCGATCGCCAGCCACGTCGTCCCCGCCGCCGACAAGCCGCACTTCCTCGCTCGGGCCTGGGAGCGGGTCCGCGAGGAGGTGGGAGGCGGCCACCAGGCGTACGTCGTCTGCCCCCGGATCGGGGACGAGGAGGACGATCCCGGGAAGGCCAGGCAGAAGTCGCCCGAGGACGAGGCGGAGAAGCGCCCGCCGCTCGCGGTCCTGGACGTCGCCGACCAGCTGGGCCGCGGCCCCCTGCAGGGCCTGAGGGTGGAGGTCCTGCACGGCCGAATGCACCCCGACGACAAGGACGCGGTGATGCGCCGCTTCGCCGCGGGCGAGACCGACGTCCTGGTCGCCACCACGGTCATCGAGGTCGGCGTGAACGTCCCCAATGCCACGGTGATGGTCATCATGGACGCCGACCGCTTCGGTGTCTCCCAGCTCCACCAGCTCCGCGGCCGCGTCGGCCGGGGCTCGGCCCCCGGTCTGTGCCTCCTGGTCACCGAGATGCCCGAGGCGAGTGCGGCCCGCCAGCGCCTGAACGCGGTCGCCTCCACCCTCGACGGCTTCGAACTCTCCCGCATCGACCTCGAACAGCGCCGCGAGGGCGATGTCCTCGGCCAGGCCCAGTCCGGTGCCCGTTCCTCCTTGCGCGTCCTGGCGGTCATCGAGGACGAGGAGGTCATCGCCGAGGCGAGAGAGGAGGCGACGGCGGTGGTGGCGGCGGATCCGGAGCTACGGCGGCTTCCCGGCCTGCGCACAGCCCTGGACGCTCTTGTGGACGAGGAAAGGGAGCAGTACCTGGAAAAGGGGTGAGCCACAATGAACGTAAAGCCAGCCACGAAGAAGGACCCCACATGACCCGCGTGATCGCCGGCCGGGCCGGCGGACGGCGCCTCTCAGTACCCCCTGGCACCGGAACCCGCCCCACCTCCGACCGCGCACGCGAAGGTCTCTTCTCCACCTGGCAGTCCCTGTTGGGCGGCCCCCTGGACGGCGAACGGGTCCTCGACCTCTACGCAGGCTCGGGTGCCGTGGGCCTGGAAGCCCTCTCCCGAGGCGCCGGTCACGCCCTCCTCGTCGAAGCCGACGCCCGCGCGGCGAGGATCGTGCGCGAGAACGTGAAGAACCTGGGCCTGCCCGGCGCCGAAGTGCGAGCGGGCAAAGCAGAACAGATCATCAGGCAACCGGCACCGGAAGAGCCGTACGACCTCGTCTTCCTCGACCCCCCGTACGCCGTCACAGATCACGATCTTCGCGAGATTCTGCTCACACTCCACTCGGAAGGCTGGCTCGCTGAGCAAGCGCTCGTCACCGTGGAGCGCAGCACCAGAGGCGGCGAATTCCGGTGGCCGGACGGCTTCGAGGCGATCCGGTCCCGTCGCTACGGCGAGGGAACGTTTTGGTACGGTCGCGCCGCCTCTACGTGCGAAGACGCACGATGACCGGACCGGAGAGCGAGGGATCACAAGTGCGCCGCGCCGTCTGTCCCGGGTCGTTCGACCCGATCACCAACGGACACCTCGACATCATTGCCCGAGCCTCCCGTCTGTACGACGAGGTCTATGTCGCGGTGATGATCAACAAGTCCAAGAAGGGCCTGTTCGAGATCGAGGAGCGGATCGAGCTGATCCGCGAGGTCACCGCCGACTACGCCAACGTCCGGGTCGAGGCCTTCCACGGCCTCCTCGTCGACTTCTGCAAGCAGCGTGACATCCCCGCCATCGTCAAGGGCCTGCGCGCCGTCAGCGACTTCGACTACGAGCTGCAGATGGCGCAGATGAACATCGGCCTCACCGGCGTCGAAACCCTCTTCGTGCCCACCAACCCCACCTACAGCTTCCTCTCCTCCTCCCTGGTCAAGGAGGTCGCGGCCTGGGGCGGCGACGTCTCCCACCTGGTGCCCGCCCCGGTCCTCGAGGCTCTGAACAAGCGCCTGCGCAAGGTCTGATGAGGCCGGGGGGACTACAGTCGTCCCGTCCGTCTCCAACCCGGCTGTAGAGAGTGGCGAGCACAGGTGGACGTGCAGAAGAAGCTCGACGAGATCGTCTCCACGGTCTCCGGCGCCCGGTCCATGCCCATGTCGGCGTCGTGCGTGGTCAACCGCGCCGAGCTGCTCGCGATGCTCGAAGAGGTGCGCCAGGCCCTGCCCGGTTCCCTCGCGCAGGCGCAGGAGCTGATCGGCGACCGTGAGCAGATGGTCGAGCAGGCCCGTCAGGAAGCCGAGCGGATCATCTCGCACGCGCACGCCGAGCGCGGCTCGCTGATCTCCGACACCGAGATCGCCCGCCGCGCCCAGGCCGAGGCCGACCGGATCCTCGCCGAGGCCCGCAAGGAGGCCGAGGAGATCCGCGCCGAGGCCGACGACTACGTCGACTCCAAGCTCGCCAACTTCGAGGTCGTCCTCACCAAGACCCTCGGCTCGGTCGGCCGCGGCCGGGAGAAGCTGCTCGGCACCGGCCCCGGCCTGGACGAGAACGGCTACGAGGACGAGGACGCCCCCGAGCGCAGCCACGACCCGGAGACCCTGCGCCACAACGCCGACCAGTACGTCGACGCCAAGCTGGGCGCCTTCGAGGCGGTCCTCGCCAAGACCCTGGAGGCCGTCGGCCGCGGCCGGCAGAAGCTGCACGGCCGGATCGCCACGGACGACCTCGGCGCCCTCGCCGACGACACCACGACCTTCCAGCACTCCAGCGACGCCGACTACCTCGCCGACCTCGCCGCCCTGGCCGAGCAGGACACCGCCGCCGAGCGCCCGGACCGGTCCGCGCAGCAACAGCCGCAGCCGCAGCAGCAGCCGTCGTACGAGCCGCAGCCGGCGTACGCGTCGTACGACCAGCAGGACCCCTACGGAGGCTTCCCGCAGCAGCCCGCCTACGGCCAGCAGGACCCGTACGGCTACCAGCAGGCCGACCCCTACGCCTACCAGGGCTACGACCCGCAGCAGGCCGCCTACGACCCCCAGCAGGCCCACCAGCAACAGCAGCCCCAGCAGCAGCCGCAGCAGGGCTACGCTCTCGACGAGACCAGCCTCTTCGACACGAGCATGATCAGCGCGGAGCAGCTGCGCGCGTACGAACAGGGCCGGGGCCTGTAGCCACGGGCCGGATTGGGCCCTGAGCGAAAGGTCCAGTATCCTGGCTCTTCGGTCGCGCGTACGTCCGCGATCACCGCTGCCCGAAGACACCGACGGGCGGCGGCCCTCCGAGCTCGAAGATCGAAAGCAGGAATGGCCTCCAACGCCCGCCTCGACCACCGCAACCCCCTCGTGTTCGACACGCACGAGCTGGGCCGGCGGCCTGGCGCGCTCCAGCGCCTGACCCGCACGATCGACGCTCCCGCCGATCTCGGCATCCAGGGGGTCATCGGAGTGCCGGAAGGCACCCCGGTGGAGCTCGAACTCCGGCTCGAGTCGGTCATGGAAGGGGTGCTCGTCACAGGCACCGCCCGTGCACGGGCCGAGGGGGAGTGCGTAAGGTGTCTGGAGCCGGTCGGGCTGGAGCTCGAAGCGGACTTCCAGGAACTGTTCTCGTACCCTGACGCCGACGACCGGGGCCGCGTGATCGCGGAACCGGGCGACGACGCCGAGGACGACGAGGACAGGTACTTCCTCGAGGACGGACTGTTCGACCTCGAACCTCTGCTGCGCGATGCGGTGGTGCTCGCACTGCCGATGCAGCCGGTGTGCCAGGAAGACTGCCCGGGCCTGTGCTCCGAGTGCGGAGCGCGGCTCGCGGACGACCCGGACCACCACCACGACGCCGTCGACATCCGTTGGGCGGCATTGCAGGGACTCGCCGGTTCACTCGAAGACGGCGAGAAGGACGAGATGAGCGGCGCCGAAGCGGGCGTCGACGAGAAGCAGGAGAAGTAGCCGTGGCTGTTCCGAAGCGGAAGATGTCGCGCAGCAACACGCGCCACCGCCGGTCGCAGTGGAAGGCTGCGGTCCCCACCCTGGTTGCGTGCGAGCGCTGCCACGAGCCCAAGCAGCAGCACATCGCGTGCCCGTCTTGCGGCACCTACAACAAGCGCCAGGTCCTCGAAGTCTGAGCGGGCTGGTGAGAGGCACTGTGTCCAGTCCCAAGAAGGCGGAAGACGCCAAGGCGGACGCACCCGCCAAGAAGAAGGCGGACAACCAGGCCTCGTCCCACACGCTTCTGGAAGGGCGGCTCGGCTACAAGGTCGAGTCCGCCCTTCTGGTGCGCGCGCTGACCCACCGTTCCTACGCGTACGAGAACGGCGGTCTGCCGACGAACGAGCGGCTGGAGTTCCTCGGGGACTCCGTCCTCGGCCTCGTCGTCACGGACACGCTGTACCGCACCCACCCCGACCTGCCCGAGGGCCAGCTGGCCAAGCTGCGGGCCGCGGTGGTCAACTCGCGTGCGCTGGCGGAGGTCGGGCGTGGCCTCGACCTGGGCTCCTTCATCCGGCTGGGCCGCGGTGAAGAGGGCACGGGCGGCCGGGACAAGGCGTCCATCCTCGCCGACACCCTGGAAGCGGTGATCGGCGCGGTCTATCTCGACCAGGGCCTCGACTCGGCGTCCGAGCTGGTGCACCGGCTCTTCGACCCCCTGATCGAGAAGTCCTCGAACCTCGGTGCCGGCCTGGACTGGAAGACCAGTCTCCAGGAGCTGACCGCGACCGAAGGACTCGGCGTGCCCGAGTACCTGGTCACGGAGACCGGCCCCGACCACGAGAAGACCTTCACTGCTGCCGCCCGCGTCGGAGGCGTCTCGTACGGCACCGGCACCGGCCGCAGCAAGAAGGAGGCGGAGCAGCAGGCCGCCGAGTCCGCCTGGCGGGCCATCAAGGCCGCCGCGGACGAGCGCGCCAAGGCGGCCAGGGAGGCGGCCGCCGCGGACGCGGAGGCGGTCAGGGCGGCCAAGGAGGCCGCCGAGGAGACCACGGAAGCCGTCCAGGGCGGCGACCCGTCCTCCGCTCCCGCCTGACCCACAGCAGTACCGAGCGCCCGCCCCGCCGTTGCCGACGGGGCGGGCTGCGCTCATCCACCGCTTCCTACGGGGGTCCCGATGCCCGAGTTGCCCGAGGTCGAGGTCGTCCGGCGCGGTCTCGCGCGCTGGGTCGCCCACCGCACCGTCGCCGAGGTCGAGGTGCTGCACCCGCGCGCCGTGCGTCGGCACATCGCGGGCGCCGACGACTTCGCACACCGGCTGAAGGGCCACCACATCGGCACCCCGAGCCGCCGCGGCAAGTACCTGTGGCTGCCGCTGGAGGAGACCAACCAGTCCGTCCTCGCCCACCTCGGCATGAGCGGCCAGCTGCTGGTGCAGCCGTACGAGGCGCCGGACGAGAAGCATCTGCGCATCCGGATACGGTTCGCCGACTCCCTCGGCACCGAGCTCCGTTTCGTGGACCAACGCACTTTCGGCGGGCTGTCGTTGCACGACAACACCCCCGACGGCCTGCCCGACGTCATCGCGCACATCGCCCGCGACCCCCTCGATCCGCTGTTCGACGACGAGGCCTTCCACCTGGCGCTGCGCCGCAAGCGGACCACCGTCAAGCGGGCCCTGCTGGACCAGTCGCTGATCAGCGGCGTCGGCAACATCTACGCCGACGAGGCGCTGTGGCGCGCCCGCATCCACTACGAGCGCCCGACGGCGAACTTCACCCGCCCGGTCACGACCGAGCTCCTCGGCCACGTCCGGGACGTGATGAACGCCGCCCTCGCCGTCGGCGGCACCAGCTTCGACAGCCTGTACGTCAACGTCAACGGCGAGTCGGGCTACTTCGACCGGTCCCTGGACGCGTACGGCCGCGAGGGCGAGCCCTGCGGCCGGTGCGGCACCCCGATCCGCCGCCGCCCCTGGATGAACCGCTCCAGCTACTTCTGCCCGAAGTGCCAGCGTCCGCCGAGGATCCGGGCGGCGGTGCCGGCCGGACGGAGCTGAGGGGGAACAGCCGTATGGCTCTGCCCGGGCACGACGAGTTCTCGCTCGTCCTGCGCACCGACTTCTCCGACGACGCGGCCTGGGAGGCGGTGTGCGCGGAGATCGACGCGGCGGAGGAGTTCTCGACGGCCGTCTTCGTCGGCGACCCCCGGTTCGCCGGGGTGGGCGTGCAGGCGCTGGTCGAGGAGGAGGCCGCCGCCGGCGACGACGAGAAGGTCTTCCACGTGTTCCTCGCGGACGCGTTCACCATGGCGGACGCGGAGCACCGCCTGCTGGCCGTCGACCTCGCCGACGAACCCGGCCGCACCCTCCGGGTGCCGCCCGCGTGGTTCTCCGACATCTCCGTCAACCTGGGGATCGCGAACATGGACTTCGCCGAGTTCGCGGACTGTGTCGACGGCTCGGGGACCTACCGGGGCTGCGGCGACGGCTGATCGCCGCCCTGCCGGGGCCGGCCGCTCCGCCCAGGCCGGCCCGCCCGCCGTTCCGCTACGCCGGCCCCCGGCCGTCGTACGCCTCGCGTGCCGCCAGTACCTCGTCCATGGCGCCCTCCACGCAGTGGATGAGCGCCAGCAGGCGCTCGGCGACCTGACGGCCCAGGGGCGTCAGTTCGTAGTCCACGCGTGGCGGGTTGGTCGGCTGGGCCTCGCGGTGCACCAGGCCGTCGCGCTCCAGCGCGTGCAGCGTCTGGGACAGCATCTTCTCGCTCACCCCGTCCACGCGGCGGCGCAGCTCGTTGAAGCGCAGCGAGCCCTCGTACAGCGCGCCGAGCGTGAGACCGCCCCAGCGGCCGGTGACGTGCTCCAGCGTGCCGCGGGACGGGCAGGCCTTGGCGAAGACGTCGTAGGCGAGGTCGTCGTGGCCCTGGGCGGTGGCACTCATACCGGCGGTCATGTCACAAGGGTACTTCCACGCAGCGCTAACCACCAGCTTGCACTAACTATAGGTTAGTGCTTTCCTGGGGTTACCGCTCCCGAGCTGCCCAGCAGCCCAGTCGCCTCTTCGAGGAGTCTCTGTGACCACCCCTGTCGTTTCCATCGCCTACCACTCCGGCTTCGGCCACACCGCCGTCCTCGCCGAGGCCGTCCGCGCCGGTGCCGCCGACGCGGGTGCCGAGGTGCACCTGATCAAGGTCGACGAGATCACCGACGAGCAGTGGGAGACGCTCGACCGCTCCGACGCGATCGTCTTCGGCTCGCCCACCTACATGGGCACGGCCTCCGGCGCCTTCCACGTCTTCGCCGAGGCCACCTCCAGGCGCTGGTTCGGCCAGGACTGGAAGGACAAGCTGGCCGCCGGCTTCACCAACTCGGCCTCCAAGAGCGGCGACAAGCTGCACACCCTGCAGTTCTTCCAGACGCTCGCCGCCCAGCACGGCATGCACTGGGTCAACCTCGGCCTGCTCCCCGGCTGGAACGCCAGCACTGCCTCCGAGAACGACCTCAACCGCCTCGGCTTCTTCACCGGCGCCGCCGCCCAGAGCAACAACGACCAGGGTCCCGAGGGCGTCCACAAGGCCGACATCGCCACGGCCGAGCACCTGGGCCGCCGGGTGACGGAGACGGCGAAGGCGTTCACCCGCGGGCGGATCGCCGCGTAGCCGGGCCCCGGACCGGCCGACGCCGCCACCTCCGACTCGGCTGTCGGTGGTGGAAGGCGTCGGCCGTCGTCATTCTGCGGGGCCGTTTGGACCATTGGACGAGCCGTAGAGGGCTATAAGGCGTATATCCGATTGATCGGTGGCATCGGACGGCGTGCTGGGGCACACCTCGCTCGACACATCTGCCTGCGACGCCGCACGACTCCTTCCCCGGCCCGACGTTCGCGGCGGTCGCGACCTCAAAGGAGTGACATGCTCACGCGTAAGCCCCTTGTCCGGATCGCCCAGGTGCTCTCGATGGGCACTGCCGCCACGCTCGCCGCCGTCGCGCTCGCTCCCGGCGCCTCGGCCGCCACGTATGCCGTGGCGTGCGACGAGGGCGCGCTGGTCAGTGCCATCAACGCCGCCAACAGCAACCCCGGGCCCGACACGCTCAACCTCGCGCCCGGCTGTGTCTACACGCTGCACGCCCAGCTGCCGTCCATCAGCTCACAGGTCACCATCAACGGCAACGGCGCCACCATCACCCGCGACCTGGGCTCAGGGCCGTTCCGTATCCTCACTGTCGACGGCGGCCAGCTGACCCTGCGAGCGGTGCAGCTCACGAACGGCGACGCCACCGGCGGCAACGTCCAGACCGGCGCCGGCGGCGCCATCGTCGTCACCGGCCCGAGTGCCACCCTGAACCTCAGCGCCTCCGTGCTCCGGAACAACCACGCCAACTTCGGCGGTGGTATCAGCAACTTCAGCGGCTCCACGACGACCGTGAGCGTGTCCACCTTCACGGGCAACACCGCGGCCGTGAACGGCGGAGCCATCGTCAACGACGGCACGGTGACCGTGGGCTTCTCACAGATCAGCGGGAACACGGCCGACAACGTCGGTGGCGGCATCGCCAGCATCGGCAAACTGACCGTCAATTTCACCAACGTGCTCAACAACACCGGCACGAACGGCGGCGGCGGCGGCCTCGCCAACGGCGTACCCGCCGCGCCCGGTGGAACCTCCACGCTGACCGGCAGCAACGTCAGCAACAATCACGCGGGTGACAACCAGCCCGGCGGCATCTACAACAACATGGGCACCGTGACCCTGATCGGCACCCGGGTCGCCGCCAACACCCCGAACAACTGCGCCACCAGCCCTACCCCCGTCCCCGGCTGCGTCGGCTGATCCGGGGCGGACCTGAGGTCCGCCCCGCTCAGTAACCGAAGAAGTGAAGGGCCGCATCTCTGACCTGCGGCCGTTTAATCGATCAACGCTGCGACCTGTGACTTAGCCGTCGGTGGCTGTCAGGGTTGGTCGTCGTTGAGCACCCTTCTACGGCCCACAGACGGCCCGAGCTGGCCCACGTGATCGACGCCGAGTCAGTCTTCATCCGGACCAGTGGGTACCGCGATGGGAACTATGGGCGTGGTGGTCGCTGAGGTTTCTTGGGCTGGCAGGGCACCTGACTGGAGCCGAAGGCGGTTGGCGCTGGTTGGCGGGGCGTCTGCACGGGTTGGGCAGGCGTTCGGGGCTCACACGGAGCGTCGGCCCAGGGGCGTGACGCTGTCCCGGCTCACGCGGGGAGGACTCAACTCGTTGACACTTTGGAACTCGGTTGCTTTTGTGCGAATTTGCGAGTCATGTAGCGCCATGTCAGCCTTGAAACGAGGGGTGGGGCATGGACTGGAAAGTCCGATAGCGCGAAGGAGGCGCCATGCGAACTCATGCGAGAGGGGCTGTAGTCGCGGCGGTAGCAGTGCCCGTTCTGGCGCTCAGCGGAGCAGCTGGAATCGCTACCGCGCAACACTCCGCTGGTGTGAGCACGCACGCCACTCCAGCCAAACCTAAGTGCCGCTGGGTGAAGGGGCACTGGGAAGACAAGGGGAAGGGCCAGCACAAAAAGCACGTCTGGGTTCAAGGCCACAAGGTCTGCACCTCGACAGGAACGACCAAGCCGACAAAGGAGCCCTCGCCGACCGTTTCGGTGACCAAGCCGAACAAGCCGTCGCCGAGTGTGACGAAGACTCCGTCGCCGTCGCCGAGTGTGACGAAGACTCTGTCGCCGTCGCCGAGTGTGACGAAGACTCTGTCGCCGTCGCCGAGTGTGACGAAGACTCTGTTGCCGTCGCCGACTGCTCCGACGGCGCCTTCCTCGTAATCGCGGCAGGCAGCAGCCCCCGACCAACGGGAAACAACTGGTCGGGGGCTTGTGCCCGCCGTGGCCTTGCATTCATATGATCACCAGGTGATGACGCGTAGCGGCCTTGTGATCGAGGCGTCGGTGTCCGATCTTGCCTGACTGTTGGGGCTGTGCGTGCGTGTTCGGCGAACCTGAGGTCGGCAGGCTCTCAACGGCCGAGTCGAGCCAAGGCGACGGGCGCCGACCGATGGTGTGGCCGGCCAAGGCTTTGAGGTCTGGCCTCATCCTTATCAGGTCGATCACGGGGACTGCCCACGTCGACCAACCGCCCTTGCGCCTCGGTCGATCGTCCACCGAGGTTCAGCGTCGGCCGCCGCTGTCCGTGCTTGTTGGTGTCAGCTACTGGTGTCAGGCGCCGCACGCGGTCTTGACAGGGGCCTGCCCTCTCCCGCCTGGGGTACATACGATCACCAGGTGATGACGCCTCATGGTGGCCTTGTGGTCAAGGCCGCAGTGTTTGTCGGCCGTGGTACACCGGTCACCGGGTGGGGCCTACTTGGGCCGTTCTTCATGGGCGTGCTCTTCGCGGCTGTGGGACTGGTCATCGTTCGCGACTATCGGGGCTTCGCGACTTGGCACCGCCGACGAGCTGACGCGAGTGTGCCGTTGTGGCTGCGGCGCCTGTCCGAGGGGCGCAAGGGACAGCGACGCGAGTTCAACGACCGCGTCAACCGGGTCATTCAGAAGATCGTGGGTTGGGGGTTCCTGGTCCTAGGCACGTTCATCGCCGTCGGCGCGTTCATCCAAGGGATCTCCGACTTGAGCCGAGGGCGCTGACCCCCGCTCCTGGCTTCACTCACCCACTCACCTCAACCCCACCCCCCAGCTCCCATCCTGTCCGCCGTCGACCCACACGCTTTCCAAGTCTGTTGGTGCCTTGCTGGGCGGAGTACTGGGCCGTTCACCTGCGTTCATGGGCGGGTGAGTGCTTGGACGACCCCTGCGGATGGTCCTGCCTGAACGGCGGTGAACCTCGCTAAAAATGAGACGGAGACTGAGACGGCCTGGCACAGGGCCAGACCGCCTTCACCTGCTGCAACCTTCTGATCCGTAGCTCTACAGAGATGGGTCATTGGAGGTCATAGAGGCTGCCGGGAGGCCTGTGGGGGGCGGTGTTGGGCGCTGTCGATTGTTGGGGTTGCTGTACTTCCCTGCTGTACCGCAACACGGAACCGGGTTCGGTCCTCGGTAGTGCCCAACTTCAGGATCCGGAGGCCCGCTCACGCCTAATCCAAGTCTGGTCGCATCACCTCACTAAGTCTGTGTTCTTCAGCCAGTACAGGCGCGTATGTGAAGAAAATGATCTCCTGTGAGGCTCGACGGCGGCCGAAGCGTAAAGGAACTTCCATTAGTCGTTTTTCCATGCTTTGTCAAGTCACGATTTTCCGTGCGCTGACAGCGGGATGGGGGTTGGGGCGTACTGGTGGTGCGAGCCTTGCTGAACAGGGAGCAGGGCCGGCACATTTCTACTCATCGAAGAAAGAAAGAGGAAGTGCAATGGGACTGTTCGTGGCATTGAAGGACGTGGTGAATGCACAGGACCTTCACCTACCCTACGTCGCCCCTTCTGCAAGTGGCCAACCCCAGGTTAATCACCTGATCTTCTACACAGGGTGGCTGCCCTTCAACCATCAATCGAGCAGCTTCGGTACCAACGACGTGGCTTCGTTCGTTCCGAACCAGGATGGAACCCTCGACATACTTCCTGAGGACATGACTGACGCAATCGTCACTGCCTCATTGACGAGCTTCTTGGATGACCCGGACACTGCGGCAGTGGACAGAGCCGCTGTCCACGTAAAGCAATTCCAGTTTCCGGGGCTGGGAGGCAGTCAGTCAGTCCTGGTTCTCGATGCCGCACTTGCGGTCAACGGGGGATCTGTGCGTAGGCTGGCTTACCAAGTGACAGTGCACTGGCCGGTAGCCAAGATTCCTCAACGAATTTCCATCGACCCTGGGTCTCATCCGTGACTTTGATGGTCCAATCAACGGTTTGTGCGCTTGTGGCACTCTGCATCGAAAGTGGATGGGCGTCCACTGCATGAACCTTCGACACGGCGGATAGCCGGCCTCAAAGGGCGGCAGGCCCGAAATCACCCGATCAAGCTCAGGATCGCTGTGGTTCTCGGCGCTAGGTGAGGGCGGTGCCGCGGCGGTCAATGCCCATGGACCCCTCCAGGTCGGCGGAGCGATTTTGGGCTGGAGCTGCTTTTGGCGCGAGCGATCATGGCCCCGTAAGCTTCCGGCGCGTCGGGCAGTCTGTGGACCTGCCCGGTAAAGCACGACGTTGGGGCCATGATCTTCGAGGCTCGCGCCAAAGTGGCTGCCTAAAATGGAGCCTCGCAAGGTCAAGCCGTGGCCTGTCGAACGAATCATGGCCGTGCGCTTGGCACTGCCGAACCGCTATCAGGCCCTCGTCAATGTCGCGGCCGGGTTCGGTCTGCGTCAGGGGGAGGCCTTCGGCCTGGCCGTGGAAGACGTGGACTTCCTCGGGGGAGTGGTGCACGTCGTACGGCAGGTCAAGCTGCTGCGGCTGTCCCGGCCGGTGTTCGCCCCGCCGAAGGGCGGCAAGGAGCGTGAGGTTCCTCTGCCTGAGTCGGTCGCCTTCGCGCTGGCTGGTCACCTCAAGCGGCACCCGGCCGCGAGGATCACGCTGCCGTGGAAGACCCTCGACGGGCCGCCCGTCACGGCATCGCTGATTTTCACCGGCCCAATGGGGTTGCCGCTGGACCGGAACCGCTTCAACGATCGGGTATGGCGGCCGGCACTCCGGGCGGCGGGCGTCGAGACCGGGCGAGACAACGGTATGCACGCGCTGCGGCACTTCTACGCCTCGGTGCTGCTGGACGCGGGGGAGAGCATCAAGGCTCTCAGTGAGTACCTGGGTCACCACGACCCCGGCTTCACGCTGCGGACGTACACGCACCTGATGCCGTCGAGTGGGTCCCGGACCCGGGCCGCCGTGGATCGCGTCTTCGCCGACGACGAACCCACGGTTGACGGCCCGGATACGGCCCAGGAGGGTGCTTAGCCGTCTGACCTGCGGTTATCTCAATAACCGAAGTCCTGCGTCCACCAAGGCCCGCCCGGGCCGAAGTGGACGCCGACGCCCAGGGTCTTGAAGTCGCAGTTGAGGATGTTGGCGCGGTGGCCGGGGCTGTCCATCCAGGCCTGCATCACGGCCGCCGCGTCGGCCTGGCCGCGGGCGATGTTCTCGCCGCCGAGGTCGGTGATCCCGGCCGCCGCGGCCCGGTCCCACGGCGACTTGCCGTCCGGGTCGGTGTGGTCGAAGAAGTCCCGCGCCGCCATGTCGTTGCTGAACGACTCGGCCAGGTCGGTCAGCGCGGAGTTCGCGGCCAGCGGGCTGCACCCGACCTTCGCCCGCTCCTCGTTGACGAGCCTGAGCACCTCT
Organism: Streptomyces puniciscabiei; assembly: GCF_006715785.1. Classification (NCBI taxonomy): domain Bacteria; kingdom Bacillati; phylum Actinomycetota; class Actinomycetes; order Kitasatosporales; family Streptomycetaceae; genus Streptomyces; species Streptomyces puniciscabiei. The sequence continues at coordinate 1,393,500 of NZ_VFNX01000001.1, read as the reverse complement.
GCCTCCGCCGCCGCCGTGTCCGCCCCCGCCACCGCCGCCGGGGCGGAACCCGCCTGCGCGGCCTTGGACGCCGTATCCGACGGGGCCGCCTTCGACGGGGCGGACGCGGTCGCCCGCGGCGTCGGCGTCCCGGTCGCCGTCTTCGACGGGGTGGGCGTGGGGGAGGCCGACGGGGACGCCGGCTGGGATGCGGAGGCGGACGGGCTCGAGGCGGATGTGCCGGGGGCGGATGCGCTCGGCGCGGACGGGTCCGGGGACTGGGAGGATCCGGAAGCCTGACCGGCGCCGCCCTTGGGGTCGTCGGCGCTGCCCGAGGTGCCACCCTGCTCGGCGGCCGTGTTGCTCGGCGCGGGCACCGCCTGCACCCGCGCACCGCCGGTGGTGTGCGTGTCACCGCCGAGCCGGTAGTTCTGCAGACCCGGCACCACGCCGGTGGCCACCGCGGCCGTACCGAGGGCCACGGCCGCGGACACCCCGAGCAGGCCCGTGCGCACCGGCCGCGCGCCCTTCCTGCGGCGCCGGTGGCCGGGGGAGGGGCCGTCGGCCGGGGTGAAGCCACCGCCCCCGGAGCCGCCGGGGCCGTCGTGCTCCGCCGCGAACAGATAGGCGTGCGCCTTGGCGGTCGCCTCGGCATAGGCCATCGGCTGCAGACCGGTCGCCGGGGTGTAGAACTCCGGGTTCAGATAGGGCGCGATGCCCCGCGGCGCCTGTGCGCGCCGGACGATCTCCGTCCGCCCGCGCCGGACGACCTCACCCGGGTACGGCTCCCGCCGAGCCTCGGTGGCGTACGAGTCCTGGCGGGCGCCACCCTGGTACGAGTCCTGCCGGGCGCCACCCTGGTACGAGTCCTGCCGGGCGCCACCCTGGTACGAGTCCTGCCAGGCCTCGGCCGCGTACGAGTCCTGCGGGGGGCCGCTCTCGGTGCGGGAGCGCTGCGTGTGGGTGACCCCCGTGGCGCGGCCCGGGGCGGCGCGGCCGGCGGCGGAGCGTCGGTGGCGTCCCATGTCCTTGCCCTCTTCCTCGTCCTCGCGGTCGGCCGGTGCCTGCGCGGCCGGTGACTCCCCATGGCCCACCAAACTCACCCGATCGAGTGAGTTTCATATGAGATGCATGGGGTCGGGACGCTACCGCATGCCGTCGGCGGGCGATGTGAACCGAGCGACATCGGCCGGTTAGGTTGCACCCATGAGCGAGGATGTACGGCTGGTCGCCTGGGTGCGTGGACACGTCCAAGGTGTGGGTTTCCGCTGGTTCACCCGGGCCAAGGCGCTGGAGATCGGCGGCCTGAGTGGTTTTGCTCTCAATTTGGCCGACGGCCGCGTCCAGGTCGTCGCGGAGGGGTCGCGCGAGGGCTGCGAGGGGCTGCTGGACTGGCTCCAGGGCGACGACACGCCCGGACACGTGGACGGAGTCACCGAGATCTGGGACACACCCCGCGGCGGCTACGACGGCTTCGCCATCCGCTGAGTCGTTTCTGTAAAGGCGCACAGGCCGGCGCACGGGGAGCTGCCGGGGGCACATGCGCTCAGCAGAAACGACCTGGTGGTTGCCAAGAACGGCCCGGCATGGCAGGCTCCGCAGGAACAGCTGATCGCCACGCCCCGAGGGCCCCGGACGACTTGCAGCGCCGCCACTTTTTCGGCCGCGCGCCCCGGTTTGCCCGCCAATACAGGGCGTGATCGTGTTGACCGTCAAACTTTTTGGTGAGACGCTGAAAGCCCCGCGCACCTTAGCTGTTTGGCATGGAGCAACAGCAAAGCAAGACCCGGATGTGCCAAGCACCGCGGGTGCGAATCCCTCACGACCCACACCGCATCGGTCGGTCACTCATTGTGGAGGACCATCCATCATGGCAAAGGCGCTTCTCGGTTACGTCGGCGGCTCCGACCCTCGACTCCTCGCCGAGATGCGACGGCTGCAGCAGCGCGTTCAGGACCTGGAGTCCGAGCTCGTACGGATCCAGGCGGAGAACGAAGCACTGTCGGCTGCCGCCTCTCAGGACAGGATCATGGAGAGCATCGACGCACACCAGGCGGAGCCTGCGCTCACCTGATCACTGCATCAGCTCCACGACAGCAGTCGCAGTGGTTGGGCTGCCCGTAATCAACCGCTCAGTTGATCGGACGACCGCAACCCGGCCGTCAGAGTTGCAAGGGACGCTTCGGCGTCCCTTCTTTCTTGCCCCGCATCCTTTCACGTTCTTTAACGTACGGTGTGCCCTGCCTGTTCATGGGCGAAACCGCGGGGTTGCGAGGGTTCATGGAGTGAGATAGCGGCGCCCGGTAGAGTCCAGCGGCGTGCACCTCAAGGCCCTGACCCTGCGCGGGTTCAAGTCGTTCGCCTCCGCGACCACGCTCCGGTTCGAGCCCGGTATCACGTGTGTCGTCGGCCCGAACGGCTCGGGCAAGTCCAATGTCGTGGACGCGCTCAGCTGGGTCATGGGCGAACAGGGCGCCAAGTCGCTGCGCGGCGGCAAGATGGAGGACGTCATCTTCGCCGGCACCACCGGCCGCCCGCCGCTGGGCCGGGCCGAGGTGTCCCTGACCATCGACAACTCCGACGGCGCCCTGCCCATCGAGTACGCCGAGGTCACCATCACGCGGATCATGTTCCGCAACGGCGGCAGCGAGTACCAGATCAACGGCGACACCTGCCGCCTCCTCGACATCCAGGAACTCCTCTCCGACTCCGGCATCGGCCGCGAGATGCACGTCATCGTCGGCCAGGGCCAGCTCGACTCCGTCCTGCACGCCGACCCCATGGGCCGCCGCGCCTTCATCGAGGAGGCGGCCGGCGTCCTCAAGCACCGCAAGCGCAAGGAGAAGGCGCTGCGCAAGCTGGACGCGATGCAGGCCAACCTCGCGCGCGTGCAGGACCTGACCGACGAACTGCGCCGCCAGCTCAAGCCGCTGGGCCGCCAGGCCGCCGTCGCCCGCCGGGCCGCCGTCATCCAGGCCGACCTCCGCGACGCCCGCCTGCGCCTGCTCGCCGACGACCTGGTGCGCCTGCGCGAGGGGCTCAAGGCAGAGATCGCGGACGAGGCGGCCCTGAAGGAGCGCAAGGAGGCTGCCGAGCAGGAGCTGAAGAAGGCCCTGCACCGCGAGGCCCTCCTGGAGGACGAGGTACGGCAGCTCACCCCGCGCCTGCAGCGCGCCCAGCAGACCTGGTACGAGCTCTCCCAGCTGGCCGAGCGGGTCCGCGGCACGATCTCGCTGGCCGACGCACGAGTGAAGAGCGCGACGTCGGCGCCCCCCGAGGAGCGGCGCGGCCGCGACCCCGAGGACATGGAGCGGGAGGCGGCCCGGATCCGTGAGCAGGAGGCCGAGCTGGAGGCGGCCCTGGAGGCGGCCCAGCGCGCCCTCGACGACACGGTCGCCCACCGCGCCGAGCTGGAGCGGGAGCTGGCCGCCGAGGAACGCCGGCTGAAGGACGTCGCCCGCGCCATCGCCGACCGCCGCGAGGGTCTGGCCCGCCTGTCCGGCCAGGTCAACGCGGCCCGCTCCCGTGCGGCCTCGGCGCAGGCCGAGATCGACCGCCTGGCCACGGCGCGTGACGAGGCACAGGAACGCGCGGTGCGCGCCCAGGAGGAGTACGAGGCCCTGAAGGCCGAGGTCGACGGGCTCGACGCCGACGACGCGGACCTGGCCGAACGGCACGAGGCCGCCAAGCGCCGGCTCACCGAGGCCGAAGCCGCCCTGACCGCGGCCCGCGACGCCCTCACCGCCGCCGAGCGGGACCGCGCCGCGACCCGGGCCCGCCGCGAGGCGCTGGCGCTGGGCCTGCGCCGCAAGGACGGCACCGGCATACTCCTCGGCGCCCGCGACCGCCTCACCGGCGTCCTCGGCCCGGCGGCGGAACTCCTGACGGTCACCCCGGGCTACGAGATCCCCCTGGCCGCGGCCTTCGGCGCTGCGGCGGACGCGATCGCCGTGTCGACCCCGTCCTCGGCGGTGGAGGCGATCCGCCTGCTGCGCAAGCAGGACGGCGGCCGGGCGGCACTGCTGCTGGCGGGGGACGGCGCCACCGGCCAGGGCGAACCCGCGGCCGACCGGCGGCCCGGCACCCACCTCTTCGCCGCAGATCTGGTCCGCGGCCCCGCCGAACTGATGCCCGCCGTCCGCCGCCTCCTGCAAGGAATCGTCGTCGTAGGCACCTTGGAGGAGGCCGAGGACCTCGTCCGCGCGCATCCGGAACTCACCGCCGCCACCGCCGAAGGCGACCTCCTGGGCGCCCACTTCGCACAGGGCGGCTCCGCCGGCGCGCCGAGCCTGCTGGAGGTGCAGGCCTCCGTCGACGAGGCCGCGGCCGAACTGGCCGAGCTGGCGGTGCGCTGCGAGGAGCTGGCCGAGGCACAGCGGGCGGCGGCGCAGCGGCGTACCGAGGCGGCCGCCGTCGTGGAGGAGATCGGAGAGCGCCGCCGGGCGGCTGACCGGGAGAAGTCGGCCGTCGCCCAGCAGCTCGGCCGGCTCGCCGGACAGGCGCGGGGCGCCGCGGGCGAGGCCGAGCGGTCGGCCGCGGCCGCCGCACGCGCGCAGGAGGCGCTGGAGAAGGCCGTACAGGAGGCCGAGGAGCTGGCCGAGCGCCTGGCGGTCGCCGAGGAGATGCCGGCCGAGGACGAGCCGGACACCTCCGTGCGGGACCGGCTCGCCGCCGACGGCGCCAACGCCCGGCAGACAGAGATGGAGGCCCGGCTCCAGGTCCGTACCCACGAGGAGCGGGTGAAGGGGCTCGCCGGGCGCGCCGACTCGCTCGACCGGGCCGCCCGCGCGGAACGCGAGGCACGCGCGCGTGCCGAGCAGCGCCGTGCCCGGCTGCGGCACGAGGCGGCCGTGGCTCAGGCCGTCGCCTCCGGCGCCCGGCAGCTGCTCGCGCACATCGAGGTGTCCCTCGCCCGCGCCGAGCAGGAACGCGCCGCCGCCGAGGCGGCCAAGGCGCGGCGCGAGCAGGAGCTGACCGCGGCGCGCACCGCCGGACGCGACCTCAAGGCCGAACTCGACAAGCTCACCGACTCCGTTCACCGTGGCGAGGTACTCGGCGCCGAGAAGCGGCTGCGCATAGAGCAGCTGGAGACCAAGGCGCTGGAGGAGCTGGGGGTCGAGCCGGAGGGACTGGTGGCCGAGTACGGCCCGCACCAGCTCGTGCCGCCCTCGCCCCCCGCCGAGGGCGAGGTGCTGCCGGACGACCCCGAGCACCCGCGCAACCAGCCCAGGCCCTTCCACCGGGCGGAACAGGAGCGGCGGCTCAAGGCCGCCGAGCGGGCGTACCAGCAGCTCGGCAAGGTCAACCCGCTGGCTCTGGAGGAGTTCGCGGCGCTGGAGGAGCGGCACAAGTTCCTCAGCGAGCAGCTGGAGGACCTGAAGAAGACCCGCGCCGACCTGCTGCAGGTGGTGAAGGAGGTCGACGAGCGCGTCGAGCAGGTCTTCACCGAGGCCTACCGGGACACCGCCCGCGAGTTCGAGGGCGTCTTCAGCCGGCTCTTCCCGGGCGGCGAGGGGCGGCTCGTCCTCACCGACCCTGACAACATGCTCACCACCGGTGTGGACGTCGAGGCGCGCCCGCCGGGCAAGAAGGTCAAGCGGCTCTCCCTGCTGTCGGGCGGCGAGCGCTCGCTGACGGCCGTGGCTCTGCTGGTGTCGATCTTCAAGGCGCGCCCCAGCCCCTTCTACGTCATGGACGAGGTCGAGGCGGCCCTGGACGACACCAACCTCCAGCGGCTGATCCGGATCATGCAGGAGCTGCAGGAGGCCTCGCAGCTGATCGTGATCACGCACCAGAAGCGCACGATGGAGGTCGCCGACGCGCTCTACGGCGTGTCGATGCAGGGAGACGGCGTCTCCAAGGTCATCTCCCAGCGCCTTCGTTAGCGAACCGTTCAAGATCAACTGACTCTGCGTTCAAGAACTGAACACAGAGCACTCGGGCATATCGAAAAACTCACAGCCCTTGAAGTATTGACTTCGAAACTTGAAGGCATAGTCTCTGCAACGTTGCATTTACCTTCAGGTCTCACCTGTAAGGGCTCACCCCCACCGGCAGCGTTGCCGTGGCCCGAGGAGATTTACGTGACCAGCACAACGCAGGCACCTCAGTCAGGAGCCAGGACGGCTCAACCCGAGCACCTCGGGCACGTCATCTTCATCGCGGCGGCTGCCGCCATGGGCGGTTTCCTCTTCGGTTACGACAGCTCCGTGATCAACGGCGCGGTCGAGGCCATCCGTACCAAGTACGACATCGGCTCCGCGGCCCTCGCCCAGGTCATCGCCGTCGCCCTGATCGGCTGCGCCGTCGGCGCCGCGACGGCCGGCCGCATAGCCGACCGCATCGGCCGTATCCGCTGCATGCAGATCGCCGCGGTCCTCTTCACGATCAGCGCCGTCGGCTCCGCGCTCCCGTTCGCCCTGTGGGACCTCGCCTTCTGGCGCATCGTCGGCGGCTTCGCCATCGGCATGGCCTCCGTCATCGGCCCCGCCTACATCGCCGAGGTCGCCCCGCCCGCCTACCGCGGCCGGCTCGGCTCCTTCCAGCAGGCCGCGATCGTCGTCGGTATCGCCGTCTCCCAGCTGGTCAACTGGGGCCTGCTCAACGCCGCCGGCGGCAACCAGCGCGGTCACCTGATGGGCCTGGAGGCCTGGCAGGTCATGCTCGGCGTCATGGTCGTCCCGGCCGTCCTCTACGGCATGCTGTCCTTCGCGATCCCGGAGTCCCCGCGCTTCCTGCTCTCCGTCGGCAAGCGCGAGCGTGCCAAGGAGATCCTCGCTGAGGTCGAGGGCAAGGACGTCGACATGGACGCCCGCGTCGCCGAGATCGAGCACGCGATGAAGAGCGAGCACAAGTCCACCTTCAAGGACCTGCTCGGCGGCGGCTTCTTCTTCAAGCCGATCGTCTGGATCGGTATCGGCCTGTCGGTCTTCCAGCAGTTCGTCGGCATCAACGTCGCGTTCTACTACTCCTCGACGCTGTGGCAGTCGGTCGGTGTCGACCCGACGGACTCGTTCTTCTACTCCTTCACGACGTCGATCATCAACATCATCGGCACCGTGATCGCGATGATCTTCGTGGACCGCGTCGGCCGCAAGCCGCTCGCGCTCATCGGCTCGGTCGGCATGGCCGTCGGCCTGGCGCTGGAGGCCTGGGCGTTCTCGTACCACCTCGTCGACGGCAAGCTCCCGAGCACCCAGGGCTGGACCGCCCTGATCGCCGCGCACATCTTCGTCCTCTTCTTCGCCCTGTCCTGGGGCGTGGTGGTCTGGGTCTTCCTCGGCGAGATGTTCCCGAACAAGATCCGCGCCGCCGCGCTGGGCGTGGCCGCCTCCGCGCAGTGGATCGCCAACTGGGCCATCACCGCGAGCTTCCCGTCGCTGGCCGACTGGAACCTGTCCGGCACCTACGTGATCTACACGGTCTTCGCCGCGCTCTCCATCCCGTTCGTCCTGAAGTTCGTCAAGGAGACGAAGGGCAAGACGCTGGAGGAAATGGGCTGACCAGCCCCGTGAACTCGGGGAGAAGGGCCAAGTCCCCGCTGCCCCTCTCCTCGTACCTTCCGCCGCCCCCGCACCGGCCACTGCCCGGTGCGGGGGCGGCGGTGTCGTACGCGACGGTCACCAGACGAGAACGCGGGCTCCGAGCCGCTGGGCCCGTAGCGTCGCCGCCTCGATGTTGTCCAGGCGGCTCTCGATCCCGTACGGATGCTCCCCGAGCGCCGCGCAGATCATGTCCAGGTGGGTGCGCAACAGGGCGATCTCCTCCAGGAACCGGGGGAGCTCCTCGGTCGGGACCTCCATCCAGTCGCCGTCGAGCAGGGGAAGGTAGCGGGCGCCCAGCGAGCGCACCACCTCCGATCCCCACACCTTCCACCGCCAGGACTCGAACCCTGCCGAGTCATTGCACCCCTCGGGCACGTCGAGCACATCGAACTCGCCGTTCGGCCCGCGGACGACCACATCCACACTCAGACTCACGGTCCCAGTGCAGCACCGCCGGACCCGCCCGGGCCACCGGACAGGCGCCGCAACTCAGTCGCCCAGTGCCGGAATCACCCGCTCCGCGAACAGCCGCAGGCTCCGCCACCCCTCCTCCAGCGGCATACCTCCCACCAGCGGGTGCAGTACGAGACTGTCGGCACCCAGTGCCACGCACTCCTCCGGCGTGAGGACGCGGTACACGCCCTCCGCGCGCAGCTGCTCCACCGTCGTGGCCGCCGACTTCACCGCCGAGCTGATCTCGCCCGACTGCCAGGAGGCGTAGGTCCGCGCCTCGTGCAGGAAGTGCTCGCCGTACCGGGCCCAAGCCCGGTCCGGGTCCTCGGCGAGGTGCAGCAGGGGCGTCTCGGCCGCGGGCATCATGACCCAGCCCTCGGTGCCGTACTCGGTGAGCTTCTCCTTGTAGTAGGACTCCAGCTCCGGCAGGTGCGCGCTCGGGAAGAACGGCAGGCCGAGGCGGGCGGCCCGGCGGGCGGCGGCCCTGGAGGAGCCCCCGACCAGCAGGAGGGGATGCGGGTCGGTGTACGGGCGCGGGGTGAGCCGTACCGTCCGGCCCCGGTACGCGAACGCCTCGCCGGACCACGCCTTCAGGAGCGTCTCCAGCACCTCGTCCTGGAGCCGGCCCCGGCGTGTGTAGTCGACGCCGAACAGGGCGTACTCCTCGGGCCGGTAGCCGATCCCGGCCACCGTCACCAGCCGTCCGCCGCTCAGCAGGTCCAGTACGGCGATCTCCTCGGCCAGCCGCAGCGGGTCGTGCAGCGGGCCGATCACCGCCGAGACGGTCACCGCGATCCGGCGGGTCGCCCCGAACACCGCGCCCGCGAAGGCGAACGGCGACGGCAGCCAGTTGTTGTCGGCGCCGTGGTGCTCCTCGGTCTGCACGGTGCTGATCCCGTGCTCGTCCGCGTACGCGGCCATCTCCAGGGCGGCCCGGTAACGGGCGGCGAGGGCGGCGGGGGCGGCGCCGGGCGCGACGAGGTTGAAACGGACGACCGTGACGGGCATGGGAAGTCCCCCTCCGGTGCGATGCGGTGGAGGGGGACGGTAGCTGACGCAGCGTCAGATGGCCATGGTGAGGAGGAGGGTAGGGTCGCGGGATGAGCGAAGCCGTACCCACGGATCCGGGGGCCGAGGCGGAGCGCGGCCGGGTCGCGCTGTGGCTCGACCCGGACGACCTGCGGTGGCTGGCCGGCCACTGCTGCTGCCCCGACGACGCCGACCGGGAGACCCGGGACCGCTGCTCCCGCCTCCGTTTCCGGGCGAGCGCCGCCCTGCACAAGAGCGGTCGCTCGGGCTGACGCGCGTCAGGCGTCGGCGGTCGCGCGCTCCTCGGCCGGCTCGGTGACCTGCGCCGCCTCGGTGGCCTCCGCCGGCCCGGTCACCGCCGGCTTCGGCAGCGCCAGGTACAGCAGGCCCGAGATCACGATCGTGGCGACCCAGCCGAGGCCGTACTCGCCGATGACGTTGTTCTTCGCGAGCGGGCCGGTGAACCAGTCCGAGGTCGTGAACATCAGGCCCGACCCCAGGCCGATCGCCCAGGCGGCCACGGCCGCGGGGGAGAAGCCGCCCTTGTACCAGTAGGCGCTGGTGCGGGTCGTGTCCGTCATGGCGCGGCCGTCGTACTCGGTGCGGCGCAGCATGTCCGCGCCGAAGACGCCGACCCAGGCGGAGAAGGCGACCGCCAGCAGCGACAGGAAGGCGATGAAGGAGCCCATGAAGCTCGTCGCCACCAGCATCAGCACACCGCCGAAGACCAGCGAGATCACGGCGTTCACCGAGACCGCCCAGTGCCGCGGCACCTTGAAGCCGAGGGTCTGCGCGGTGAAGCCCGCCGAGTACATCGACATCGAGTTGATCAGCAGCATGCCGATCAGCGCGATGAACAGGTACGGCACCGCGATCCACGTCGGCAGGATCTCGCCGAGGAAGGACACCGGGTCGGTCGCCGAGGCCAGGTCCGGCGTGGAGACCGCCATCACCGCGCCCATGAGGACCATGGGCAGCACGACGATGCCGGCGCCGCCCACCGCCGTCCCCACGATCGCCTTCGAGGACGCCGTGCGCGGCAGGTAGCGGGTGAAGTCCGGTGCCGTCGGGATCCAGCTGACACCGCCCGCCGCGATCATGCCGACACCGGTGATCACCGCGGCCGTGGAGCCGCCGCCGTGGTGCAGCACCTTCGACCAGTTCGTGTTCGCGACCAGGTAGACCAGGACCAGCACCGAGAAGACGCCGAAGAAATAGGTCGCGTACTTGTTGCACTTCTGCACGGCGTTGATCCCGAGCCCGGAGATCGCGAAGGTCGCCACGACGAACACCAGCAGCGTCACCATGTCCAGCACGCTGTTCGCCCTGATGCCGAACAGGATGTCCAGGATGGTGAGCATCGCGTAGGCGCCGGTGACCGCGTTGATCGTCTCCCAGCCCCAGCGGGCGACCCAGATCAGCGAGCCGGGCAGCAGGTTGCCGCGCTGGCCGAAGACCGCGCGAGAGAGCGCCATGCCCGGCGCGCCACCGCGCTTGCCCGCGATGCCGATCAGACCGACCAGGCCGTACGACACGACCGGCGCCGCCACCGCGACGACGAGGGCCTGCCAGATGTCCAGGTGGTACGCCACGACGAGGCTCGCGCCCATGGTCAGCAGCAGCACGCTGATGTTGGCGCCGACCCAGGTGGGGAACAGCTCACGGGTCTTCGCGGTGCGTTCGTGATCCGGGACCTGCTCGATACCTCGGGTCTCGAGAGCGCCTTCGGTCTCGACGGTTTTGCTCATGAAAAAGGGCACCAGACGTGGGGGGACGGGGACTGTCGGACTCTACGCGCGTCGACAGGGCCGCCACCATCGTACTTTGCTCCGAGTCCTAGTAATAAGTGGCGTTTGTCTCTCGGAGGAAGCCACAAACAGGCTCCCGCTGTACCCCATGGCTGATACTGGACCCGTTATGGAAACCGTCATCCTTGCTGTAGTCATCGCCGTCGTCGTGCTCGCGGCGCTCGGCGGGCTGGTGGTGGGCACCCGGCGCAAGAAGCCGCTGCCTCCGCCGCCCCCGAAGGCGCCCGACATCACCGCGCCCCCGGCCGAGCCGCACATCGGCGAAGAGGCCGAGACACCGCGCGAAGAACCGCGCCGGACCATCGAGGAGGTGGACCTCCCCGGCGGCCCCGCACCGGTCGCGGTGGAGGAGCCCCCTGCCGTCCCCACCCTTGAAAAGGCGCCCGAGCTCGAGATCCCGGAGCCCACCGCAGGCCGGCTGGTCCGCCTGCGCGCCCGCCTGTCCCGCTCCCAGAACGCCCTCGGCAAGGGCCTGCTCACGCTGCTCTCGCGCGAGCACCTGGACGACGAGACCTGGGAGGAGATCGAGGACACGCTGCTCACCGCCGACGTCGGCGTACAGCCCACCCAGGAGCTGGTCGAGAGCCTGCGCGAGCGCGTGAAGGTGCTCGGCACCCGCACCCCGCAGGAGCTGCGCGGCCTGCTGCGCGAGGAACTGCTCAAGGTCGTCGGTACGGACTTCGACCGCACGGTCAAGACCGAGCCGGAGGACCGCAAGCCCGGCATCGTGATGGTCGTCGGCGTCAACGGCACCGGCAAGACCACCACCACCGGCAAGCTCGCGCGCGTGCTCGTGGCCGACGGCCGCACCGTCGTCCTGGGCGCCGCCGACACCTTCCGCGCCGCCGCCGCCGACCAGCTGCAGACCTGGGGCGAGCGGGTCGGCGCCTACACCGTGCGCGGCCCGGAGGCCGGCGACCCCGCTTCCGTCGCCTTCGACGCGGTCAAGGAAGGCAAGGAGATGGGGGTCGACGTCGTCCTCATCGACACCGCCGGCCGCCTGCACACCAAGACCGGGCTCATGGACGAGCTCGGCAAGGTCAAGCGGGTCGTGGAGAAGCACGCGCCGCTCGACGAGGTGCTGCTGGTCCTGGACGCCACCACCGGCCAGAACGGCCTGGTGCAGGCCCGCGTCTTCGCGGAGGTCGTGGACATCACCGGCATCGTGCTGACCAAGCTGGACGGCACGGCCAAGGGCGGCATCGTCGTCGCGGTCCAGCGCGAGCTGGGCGTGCCGGTGAAGCTGGTCGGACTGGGCGAGGGTGCGGATGATCTGGCGCCGTTCGAGCCGGAGGCGTTCGTGGATGCCTTGATCGGTGACTGAGGGCAGTACTCACCGGGTCTGCGAGAAGCGCCCGCTCCCAAGGTGCAGTTGGGGACGGGCGCTTCGTCCTACTCGGCGCGCGTGCGACTGATCACGCCCGCGCCCGCGATCGATGCGCGACGTACGCCAGCGTCCCCAGCAGCAGACGTGCCGCCGGGGGCCGGGTCGCCGCGTCCAGCGCGGGTGGGCGCAGCCAGCGCACCGGGCCCAGGCCGCCGCGGTCGGAGGGCGGCGCGGTGATGTGCGTACCGGGGCCGAGGCCGCGCAGGTCCAGGGCCGAGGGGTCGTCCCAGCCCATGCGGTAGAGCAGCCGGGGCAGCTCGGCGGCGGCGCCGGGCGCGACGAAGAAGTGGGCGCGGCCGTCGGGGGTCGCGGTCACCGGGCCGAGGGGGAGTCCCATCCGCTCCAGGCGGACCAGGGCGCGGCGGCCGGCGGCCTCCGACACCTCGACCACGTCGAACGCCTGGCCCACCGGCAGCAGCACCGCGGCGCCCGGGAACTCCGACCAGGCCTTGCTCGCCTCGTCCAGGGTGGCCCCGGCCGGCACCACGGGCGCGAAGTCCAGCGGATGCGCGCCCGGCGCCGGGCAGTCGGCGTGTCCGCAGCTGCAGACGCCCGCCGCGGCCCGCGCTCCCGGCACCACGTCCCAGCCCCACAGCCCGGTGAACTCGGCGACGGCGGTGCACTCCGACGAACGGCCGCGCCGGCGCGTGCCGGAGCGGATCTCGCGAATGCCGCCGATCGTGAAGCCCATGCCCCCTCCAACGGGTCCTGCGCGCCGGTGGTTACGACACGGAACGAGACGGAAGCGGAACGTAACGCTACGGCTCCGCCTTCCCTGCTCGACCCGAGGCCAAGGTGGCGCGTTGAGGTGCAGCGGGTGGCGCATCGGGGTATTCACGCCCCCAGGTGCATCACTCCGCCCACTTCCGGCTGTCCTATGTCAAGTGAATCGCGTACGACCCACCGTGAGTTCATTCGAAGGGGTGGCGAATGGTGGCGTTTCCGGGATCCCCGTGGCTGAGCGGGTGATCGTAGGATTACTGTGAGTGTGCGAGTCAGAACGGCATATGCACGGTTGGGTATGCCGGAGGCGAGTCGTCAGCTCGTTCGAAGGGTGAGAACCGGCGGACAAGAGGCCGTATTTACCGGCATTCTGATAAGGCTTGGCGCGTGGCGGTCTCCCTCCGGGGCGACCGGGGGTCGCAAGGGCGACACGTGGTCTCAGGGATGGGGGCGTTCCAGTGAGCGGCAACGGCGGTAGCGGGGCGAACGCTGACAAGCGCCCCAATGAGCTGCTCGGCTCGTGGTTCGTGCGCAGCGGCTGGTCCAAGGGCGAGCTGGCCCGCCAGGTGAACCGCCGGGCCCGCCAGCTGGGCGCCAACCACATCTCCACCGACACCTCGCGCGTGCGCCGGTGGCTGGACGGGGAGAACCCGCGCGAGCCGATCCCGCGCATCCTCTCGGAGCTGTTCTCCGAGCGCTTCGGCTGCGTGGTCTCCATCGAGGACCTGGGCCTGCGCGCCGCCCGCCAGTCACCCTCCGCGTCCGGTGTCGACCTGCCGTGGACGGCCCCGCAGACGGTCGCCCTGCTCAGCGAGTTCTCGCGCAGCGACCTGATGCTCGCCCGGCGCGGCTTCCTCGGCACCTCCCTCGCGCTGTCCGCCGGCCCCTCCCTCATCGAGCCCATGCAGCGCTGGCTGGTCCCGAGCCCCGCCTCGCCGGTCCCCGCCGCGCCCGAGCCCGTCCTCGACCTCCGCAGGCCCGGCCGGCTGTCCAAGCCGGAGCTGGACCTGCTGGAGTCCACCACGCGCATGTTCCGCCAGTGGGACGCCCAGTGCGGCGGCGGCCTGCGCCGCAAGGCGGTCGTCGGCCAGCTGCACGAGGTCACCGACCTGCTCCAGGAACCCCAGCCCGAGGCCACCACCCGCAGGCTCTTCAAGGTCGCCGCGGAACTGGCGGAGCTGGCGGGCTGGATGTCGTACGACGTGGGCCTGCAGCCCACCGCGCAGAAGTACTTCGTCCTCGCCCTGCACGCGGCCAAGGAGGCTGGCGACAAGCCGCTCGGCTCCTACATCCTCTCCAGCATGAGCCGCCAGATGATCCACCTCGGCCGGCCCGACGACGCCCTGGAGCTGATCCACCTCGCCCAGTACGGCAGCCGTGACTGCGCGAGCCCGCGCACCCAGTCCATGCTGTATGCGATGGAGGCCCGCGCATACGCCAACATGGGCCAGCCCGGCAAGACCAAGCGCGCGGTCCGCATGGCCGAGGACACCTTCGCCGAGGCCGACGAGTGGGACGAGCCGGACCCCGACTGGATCCGCTTCTTCTCCGAGGCCGAGCTGTACGGCGAGAACTCCCACTCCTTCCGCGACCTCGCCTATGTCGCCGGCCGCAGCCCCACCTACGCCTCCCTCGCGGAGCCGCTGATGCGCAAGGCGGTGGAGAAGTTCTCCGAGGACAGCGAGCACCAGCGGTCGTACGCGCTGAACCTGATCGGCATGGCCACCGTGTACCTGCTCCAGCGCGAGCCCGAGCAGAGCACCAACTACGCCTCCCAGGCCATGGAAATCGCCAGGAAGGTCCGCTCCGAGCGTGTGAACACGCGTATTCGAAAGACGGTCGACACGGCCGTACGGGACTACGGCGACCTCGCCGCCGTGGTCGACCTCACCGATCAGCTCGCCGTCGACCTGCCGGAGACCGCCGAGGCGGTCTGACACACCCGGCTCCCCGTGCCCCGGCCGCGGCCGGTCCTCCCGAACTGCCCGACTCGGCTCCCCCACGCCAGGTCATCGGAGGCCCGCCCGCGGCCGGCCTGCGTCACCGCGGGGATCGCCCGGCGATGGTTGCGCCACGATAACGATCGGTGAGCCGCGAATCCGGCGGTTCATCCAGGCGTAACAAGCAGGGTGCCCTTGTCACCCCGGCGAAACAACGAGGGGCTTCCACCGAAACCGCGCTGCGTCAGTCTCGTGGCGCATAACCGGCCCACCCCACTACCCGCCGGACCGCTCAGGCACCGCCCGCACGGGGCCGTACCAACCGACGAGGAGACGCCGATGGCACCAGCCATCACGCTTGCCGCGGAGGCACCCAAGCTGTCGTCCGCGAACACAGGCTTCATGCTCATTGCTTCCGCCCTGGTGCTGATCATGACGCCGGGTCTCGCCTTCTTCTACGGGGGCATGGTCCGCGTCAAGAGCACCCTGAACATGCTGATGATGAGCTTCATCAGCATGGGCATCGTCACCATTCTGTGGGTGCTCTACGGCTTCTCCCTCGCCTTCGGCACGAACAACGGCCTCATCGGCTGGGACTCCGACTGGTTCGGCCTCCGCAAGATCGGTCTGACCGAGCTCTGGCCCGGATACACCATCCCGATCTTCGTGTTCATGGTCTTCCAGATGATGTTCGCGATCATCACGCCGGCCCTGATAAGCGGCGCCCTCGCGGACCGCGTCAAGTTCTCGGCCTGGTCGCTGTTCATCGCCCTGTGGCTCACGCTCGTCTACGTTCCGGTCGCACACTGGGTCTGGGGCGCGGACGGCTGGGCCTACAAGCTCGGTGTGATCGACTTCGCGGGTGGTACGGCGGTCCACATCAACGCGGGCGCGGCGGCGCTCGGTGTCATCCTCGTCATCGGCAAGCGCGTCGGCTTCAAGAAGGACCCGATGCGCCCGCACAGCCTCCCGCTGGTCATGCTCGGCGCAGGGCTCCTGTGGTTCGGCTGGTTCGGCTTCAACGCGGGCTCCTGGCTCGGCAACGACGACGGCGTCGGCGCGCTGATGTTCGTCAACACCCAGGTCGCGACGGCCGCCGCCATGCTGGCCTGGCTCGCCTACGAGAAGATCCGGCACGGCGCGTTCACCACGCTGGGCGCCGCCTCCGGCGCGGTCGCCGGTCTGGTCGCGATCACCCCGTCCGGCGGCGCGGTCTCCCCGCTCGGCGCGATCGCCGTCGGCGCCATCGCCGGTGTCGCCTGCGCCGCGGCCGTGGGCCTGAAGTTCAAGTTCGGCTACGACGACTCCCTGGACGTCGTCGGTGTCCACATGGTCGGCGGCATCATCGGTTCCCTGCTGATCGGCTTCTTCGCCACCGGCAAGGGCCAGTCCACCGCGACCGGCGTCTTCTACGGCGACCACTCCTTCACCCAGCTGTGGAAGCAGTGCGCCGGTGTCGGCGCGGTCCTCGCCTACTCCCTGATCGTCTCCGCGGTCCTCGCCTTCCTGCTGGACAAGACGATCGGCATGCGGGTCACCGAGGACGAGGAGATCTCGGGCATCGACCAGGCCGAGCACGCCGAGAGCGCCTACGACTTCAGCGGCACCGGCGGTGGTGTCATCGGCTCCGCCGCCCACGCCCCGGCCCTGGCCGCCACGCAGACCAAGAAGGTGGACGCATGAAGCTCATCACCGCCGTCGTCAAGCCCCACCGGCTGGACGAGATCAAGGAAGCGCTCCAGGCGTTCGGCGTCCACGGCCTGACGGTCACCGAGGCCAGCGGTTACGGTCGTCAGCGGGGTCACACCGAGGTCTACCGCGGTGCCGAGTACACCGTCGACCTGGTCCCGAAGATCCGCATAGAGGTCCTGGCCGAGGACGACGACGCCGAGCAGCTGATCGAGGTCATCGTGAAGGCCGCCCGCACCGGCAAGATCGGTGACGGCAAGGTCTGGTCCCTGCCGGTCGAGACGGCCGTACGGGTCCGTACCGGCGAGCGCGGCCCGGACGCGCTCTGACCACAACTTCGCAGAACGGGAGTCGCCGGGTGACGGGAACGGACGAGCGGATGGCAGAGGACTCGGGACCCAGCGGCTACGCGGCGGCCCGGCTGCGCCTCCTCACCGAGGGGGCGCGGTCCGGGCCGCCGCGCCGTGCCGCCCTCGCCGAACTGACCGACGACTGGCTCGCCGGACTGTTCACGGCCGCGGCCGAAGGCCTCCCGGGAGCCTCCCTGGTCGCCGTCGGCGGCTACGGCCGCGGCGAGCTGTCCCCGCGCAGCGACCTCGACCTCCTGCTGCTGCACGACGGCTCCGACGCGAAAGCGGTCGCCGCCCTCGCCGACCGCCTCTGGTATCCCATCTGGGACCTGGGCCTCGCCCTCGACCACTCCGTGCGCACCCCGGCCGAGGCCCGCAGGACCGCCGGGGAGGATTTGAAAGTCCAACTCGGCCTTCTGGACGCCCGACACCTCGCCGGCGACCTCGGCCTCACCGCCGGCCTGCGGACGGCCGTCCTCGCCGACTGGCGCAACCAGGCCCCCAAACGCCTCCCCGAACTGCAGGAACTCTGCGCCGAGCGCGCAGAGCGCCAGGGCGAACTGCAGTACCTGCTGGAACCCGACCTCAAGGAGGCCAGGGGCGGCCTGCGGGACGCCACCGCCCTGCGCGCCGTCGCCGCCTCCTGGCTCGCCGACGCCCCGCGCGAGGGCCTCGCGGACGCGCGCAGGCGCCTGCTCGACGTACGGGACGCACTGCATCTGGCCACGGGCCGCGCCACCGACCGGCTCGCCCTCCAGGAGCAGGACCAGGTGGCGGCCGAGCTGGGGCTGCTGGACGCGGACACCCTGCTGCGGCAGGTGTACGAGGCGGCGCGGGTCATCTCGTACGCCAGTGACGTCACCTGGCGTGAAGTGGGGCGCGTGCTGCGGTCGCGCGCCGTCCGTCCGCGACTGCGCGCCATGCTGGGCGGGGGCAAGCCCGTCCCGGAGCGGTCGCCGCTGGCGGAAGGGGTGGTGGAGCAGGACGGCGAGGTGGTGCTCGCCCGCGCCGCGCGCCCCGAGCGCGACCCCGTGCTGCCCTTGCGTGCGGCGGCCGCCGCCGCACAGGCCGGTCTTCCGCTCTCCCTGCACGCCGTACGGCGCATGGCCGCCACCGCGCGCCCGCTGCCCACTCCCTGGCCCGCCGAGGCCCGTGAGCAACTGGTCACCCTGCTGGGTTCGGGCCGGCCGACCGTGGACGTCTGGGAGGCGCTGGAGGCGGAGGGGCTGATCAGCCGCCTCCTGCCGGACTGGGAACGGGTCCGCTGCCGCCCGCAGCGCAACGCCGTCCATGTGTGGACGGTCGACCGGCACCTGATCGAGACGGCCGTCCGCGCCTCCGAACTGACCCGCCGCGTCGGCCGCCCGGACCTGCTCCTGGTCGCGGCCCTGCTGCACGACATCGGCAAGGGCTGGCCCGGCGACCACTCGGTGGCCGGCGAGATCATCGCCAAGGACGTGGCGGCGCGCATCGGCTTCGACCGCGCGGATGTGGACGTGCTGTCCGCCCTCGTCCGCCACCACCTGCTGCTGATCGAGACGGCCACCCGCCGTGACCTCGACGACCCGGCCACCGTCCGCTCGGTCGCCGAGGCCGTCGGCACCCAGAGCACCCTGGAGCTGCTGCACGCCCTCACCGAGGCCGACGCCCTCGCCACCGGACCGGCCGCCTGGTCCTCCTGGCGCGGCCATCTCGTCGCCGACCTGGTCCGGCGGGTCTCCGCCGTGCTCGCCGGAGACGCCTCCGAGGAGCCGGAGCCCGCCGCGCCCACGGCCGAGCAGGAGCGGCTGGCGATCGAGGCGTACCGCACCGGCGGCCCGGTCCTCGCGCTGCGTGCCCAGACGGAAGCGGCCACCGGCGAGGAGCCGTCCGGCGAACCCCTCGGCGTGGAGCTGGTCATCGCCGTACCCGACCAGCCCGCCGTGCTCCCCGCCGTCGCCGGTGTCCTCGCCGTGCACCGCCTCACCGTCCGTACGGCGGAACTCCGCGCCCTGCGCCTGCCCGACGACGTCGACGACGGCTCGGTGCTGCTGCTCAACTGGCGGGTGGCCGCCGAGTACGGCTCCCTGCCACAGGCCACCCGGCTGCGCGCCGACCTCGTCCGTGCCCTGGACGGCAGCCTGGACATCGCCGGCCGCCTCGCCGAACGGGACGCGGCCTATCCGAGGCGCCGCGGCTGGATCGCCCCGCCGCCGAGGGTGACCGTCGCTCCGGCGGCCTCCCACCACGCCACGGTGATCGAGGTCCGCGCCCAGGACGCCCCGGGCCTGCTGCACCGGATCGGCATGGCCCTGGAGAAGGCGGGGGTGCGGGTGCGGAGCATGCACGTGTCGACCTTGGGGTCGAATGCCGTGGACGCTTTCTACGTGACGACCGGGGCGGGGTCGCCACTGCCGGGGGAGGACGCGGCGTCGATGGCCCGGGCGCTGGAGGAGACGCTGCGGGGGTGACACCGACGGCCGCGCAGCGCGTTCCCGTCCGCCGAAGGAAGCGGGCGGGGACGATTCGCTTGCGGGGCCGGATACCCTGGAAGACGCTCACCACTGCCCCCGACCTCGAGGACCGACGCCACCGTGTTCGATACCCTCTCCGACCGCCTCAGCGCGACTTTCAAAAATCTCCGCGGCAAGGGGCGCCTCAGCGAGGCGGACATCGACGCCACGTCACGCGAGATCCGTATCGCGCTCCTCGAAGCGGACGTCGCTCTCCCTGTCGTCCGCACCTTCATCAAGAACGTCAAGGAACGGGCACTCGGCGCCGAGGTCTCGCGCGCGCTGAACCCCGCCCAGCAGGTGCTGAAGATCGTCAACGACGAGCTCGTCACCATCCTCGGCGGCGAGACCCGGCGCCTGCGCTTCGCCAAGCAGCCGCCCACCGTGATCATGCTGGCCGGTCTGCAGGGTGCCGGTAAGACCACCCTCGCGGGCAAGCTCGGCCGGTGGCTCAAGGAGCAGGGCCACTCCCCGCTGCTGGTCGCCGCCGACCTCCAGCGCCCGAACGCCGTCAACCAGCTGAGCGTCGTCGCCGAGCGCGCCGGCATCGCCGTCTACGCGCCCGAGCCGGGCAACGGCGTCGGCGACCCGGTCAAGGTCGCCAAGGACTCGATCGACCACGCCAGGTCCAAGGTCCACGACATCGTCATCGTGGACACCGCCGGCCGCCTCGGCATCGACGCCGAGATGATGCAGCAGGCCGCGGACATCCGGGACGCGATCAGCCCCGACGAGATCCTGTTCGTCGTCGACGCGATGATCGGTCAGGACGCCGTCAACACCGCCGAGGCCTTCCGCGACGGCGTCGGCTTCGACGGCGTGGTGCTCTCCAAGCTCGACGGTGACGCCCGCGGTGGTGCCGCCCTGTCGATCCGGCAGATCACCGGCAAGCCGATCATGTTCGCGTCGAACGGCGAGAAGCTGGACGACTTCGACGCCTTCCACCCGGACCGGATGGCCTCCCGCATCCTCGACATGGGTGACCTGCTCACCCTGATCGAGCAGGCGGAGAAGACCTTCAGCCAGGAAGAGGCCGCCAAGATGGCCTCCAAGCTGGCGTCCAAGAAGGGCCAGGACTTCACCCTCGACGACTTCCTGGCCCAGATGGAGCAGGTCCGGAAGATGGGCTCCATCTCGAAGCTCCTCGGCATGCTGCCCGGCATGGGGCAGATCAAGGACCAGATCCAGAACATCGACGAGCGGGACGTCGACCGCACCGCCGCGATCATCAAGTCGATGACCCCGGCCGAGCGCCAGGACCCGACCATCATCAACGGCTCCCGCCGCGCCCGTATCGCCAAGGGTTCAGGCGTCGAGGTCAGCGCGGTGAAGAACCTGGTCGAGCGGTTCTTCGACGCCCGCAAGATGATGTCCCGCATGGCGCAGGGCGGCGGCATGCCGGGCATGCCGGGGATCCCGGGCATGGGCGGCGGCCCCGGCCGGCAGAAGAAGCAGCAGAAGAAGGCCAAGGGCAAGCAGCGCTCCGGCAACCCGATGAAGCGCCGGCAGCAGGAGCTGGAGGAGGCCCAGCGCCGCGAGGCCGCCGCACAGGGCGGAGGCGCCTTCGGGCTGCCGCAGCAGGGCGGTCAGGACTTCGAGCTGCCGGACGAGTTCAAGAAGTTCATGGGCTGAGCCCCGCTCGCACAGCCCCTGAGGGCGCCCCCCGGCCAAGGGGGGCGCCCTCAGCGCATGCCGACGTCCGCCATATGCCGTAACGTCCAGATATGAGCGATGCGGCGCCACCACGCAAAGCCCCAGACCAGCCGTGGCGCACCGAGGGCACCCCCGACGAACCGCCGCGGCGATCCGGCGGCGGAAGGATCCGCGGCGGAAAGTGGTGGGGGCTGCTCGTCACCGCGGTGATCGTCTTCCTGCTGGCCTATGTCGGACTGAACTATCTCGGCCAGGGCAACCAGCCGACGATCTCGTACACGGAGTTCAGCAGACAGGTCGCCGCCGGCAACGTCACCAAGATCTACTCCAAGGGTGACGCGATCCAGGGCCAGCTCAGGAGCGCGCGGGCCAATCCCGAGGGCGGCGGGAAGTACACCCGGTTCAAGACACAGCGCCCCGCGTTCGCCGACGACAGGCTCTGGCACAACCTGACCGCCCACGGCGTCACCGTGACGGCACGGCCGGTCGTGCAGGAGCGCAGCCTGTGGTCCAACGTGCTGATGTCCCTGATCCCGATCGCGGTGCTGGTCGTCGTGTGGATCCTCGTCGCGCGGCGGCTCGGCGGGTCTCTGCCCGGCGCGGGCGGTCTGTTCGGCCGACGGGCGCCGCCCAAGCCCGTCGGGCTGCGGCCCGGCCACGAGCGCACGACCTTCCTGGACGTGGCCGGCATCGACGAGGTCAAGGGCGAACTGGACGACGTCGTCGACTTCCTGGAGCACCCCGACGTCTACCGCCGGATGGGCGCGAAGCTGCCCCGTGGCGTGCTGCTCGCCGGCCCGCCCGGCACCGGCAAGACCCTGCTCGCGCGCGCCGTCGCGGGCGAGGCCGGCGTGCCGTTCTTCTCCGCCTCGGCGTCCGAGTTCATCGAGATGATCGTCGGCGTCGGCGCGTCCCGGGTGCGCGAACTGTTCGCCGAGGCCCGGAAGGTGGCGCCGTCGATCATCTTCATCGACGAGATCGACACCATCGGCCGGGCCCGCGCCGGCGGTGCCTCCATGAGCGGGCACGACGAGCGCGAGCAGACGCTGAACCAGATCCTGACGGAGATGGACGGCTTCTCGGGCTCGGAGGGCGTCATCGTCATCGCCGCGACCAACCGCGCGGACATCCTGGACCCGGCCCTGACCCGCCCCGGCCGCTTCGACCGGGTGGTCAACGTGGCCCCGCCGGACCGCGCCGGGCGGGAGTCGATCCTGCGCATCCACACCCGGGACATCCCGCTCTCCGGTGACGTGGACCTGGCCCAGATGGCGCGTGTCACCCCCGGTATGACGGGCGCGGATCTGGCCAATCTCGCCAACGAGGCCGCTCTGCTCGCGGTCAAGCGCAAGCAGGAACAGGTGACCGCCGCGGACATGTCCGAGGCGCTGGAGAAGGTCCAGCTGGGGGCCGAGCGCACCCTCGTGATGCCCGAGGAGGACCGCCGGCGCACCGCCTACCACGAGAGCGGCCACGCCCTCCTCGGCATGCTGCAGCCCGGCGCCGACCCCGTCCGCAAGATCACCATCGTGCCGCGCGGCCGGGCGCTCGGGGTGACCATGTCCACGCCCGAGGTGGAGCGGTACGCCCACTCGGAGGAATACCTGCGCGGCCGCATCATCGGCGCCCTGGGCGGTATGGCCGCGGAGGACGTCGTCTACGGAGTCGTCACCACGGGCGCGGAGAACGACCTCGAACAGGTCACCAACATCGCGCGCGGGATGGTGGCCCGCTGGGGCATGAGCGAGCGCGTCGGCCGCCTGTCCGCCCTCCCGAGCGACGCCCAGCAGGCCTACGGGCTCTCCGCCGCCCCGCAGACCCTCGACGTGATCGACACCGAGATGCGGCGGATCGTCGACGCGTGCTACGAGGAGGCCTGCGCCAAACTCCGCGACCACCGCGACCAGTTGGACGCCCTCGCCCTCGCCCTGCTGGAGCAGGAGACGCTGGAGGAGGCGGACGCGTACCGGATCGCCGGGATCCCGCGCCTGACCAAGGAGGGCGAGTCCTAGGCCCTGTCGTCAAACTCCCTCCCCCAGCCTTCGGCCGGGGGCCCCCAGAGCACGCACCTGACGCCGCAGGGCCGCCCTCCGGGCGACGACGGGAGTTTGACGACAGGACCTTAGGGCACGCGGGCGACCAGGTAACGGAAGACGTTCGGCATCCACACGGTGCCGTCCGGGCGCCGGTGGGGGTGCAGGGCCTCCGTGAGCTCCTTGTCGACCTGCTTGGCGTCCGTCGCCGCGATCGCCGCGTCGAACAGGCCGGTCGACAGCAGCCCCCGTACGGCGCTGTCCATGTCGGCGTACCCGAACGGGCAGGCCACCCGCCCCGAGCCGTCGGGCTTCAGCCCCGCCCGCTGGGCGACCTCCTCCAGGTCGTCCCGCCGGGCGGGCCGCCAGCTGCGCGCGCTGCGCAGGGGATCGGCCAGTTTCGTCGCCACCCGCAGCACCGCGGAGGTGGCGCAGCGCTCCGGCGGGCCCCACCCGGCCAGCACCACGGCGGCCCCGCGCGCGGCCAGCGGCAGCGCGTCCGCCAGCAGCTCACCGAGCCCCTCGAAGTCGCCCGCGAGGCACCCGATCGGCTCGAAGACGGTCACCAGGGTGTAGGCGGCGGTCTCCGCCCCGGCCGCGTCATGGGGCGAGCCCGCGACGAGCCGCACGGCACGCGCGCGTGGACGGCCGCTCGCGCCACGCTCCCCGCCGGCGTCGTACGCAGCACGCCCGGTGGCGCCGCGGACACCGGGCTGGGCGGGCTTTCCGCCGGGGTGGGCACCGGGGGCGCCGGACTCGACGGGTTCGCCGCCACGGGGGCCGCCGGGGAGGCCTCGCGGGCCGCCGCCCGGGTCCTGCGTTCCGGCCCGGCCGAGGACGCTCCCGTCGGGGCGGCGTGAGGCGTCCGGCAGCAGGCGTTCGCGGGCCAGGGTGAGCCGTTCGGGCGAGGCGGCGTCGACACCGGTGACGGTGGCACCTCTGCCGGCCGCCAGCAGCAGCGCGAGCCCGGCGCCGCAGCGCAGGCCCAGCAGCCGGGTGGCAGGGCCCACTTCCAGTCGTTCGTAGACGGCTTCGTAGAGCGGCACCAGCATCCGCTCCTGGATCTCGGACCAGTCACGCGCGCGTGCGCACAGGTCCACGCCGGGTGCGGAACCCGCGTGAGGCACGTGCTGCCGCACGAGCGTAGGTGTCATAGGTAAGCGCCCCAATCCGCCGACAGTTCACCGCTGTGCCCGGTTGCGTGGCCCCCGTGCCGTGCGCGCGCACTTCCCACGTATGCCAGGTAACTCCCGGCTCGCTGCCCCGTCCAGGGGTCGTGGAGCCCCGCTTGGGGCCCGGGAGCGGGTGTGGCGAGATTTCACATCCCGGCAATCTGGATGGCCGTACGGTGTCCGCTCCGGGGAAACCGCCAGCGCGGGGGCCCGGATGGCGCGCAGTAACGCCACGCGGGTCACGGACGCTGACCGGAGTGAGGCTTCACGGCGAGAGCGACCGAAACGTCTCTTGCGCAACCGACGGCCACGCCCGTAGCGGGGTCTACCCCCTGGGTCGTACGGCGGACTACGCACCAGCTTGGTATGAGCTGTGCGGCTTCTCCGCAGATCAGCGCACCCGCCCTCGTCCGGACGCATCAGCGGCAACTGACGGGTACGTGCAAATTATTTGAGATGCCCCGGAATAGGAACACATTCGAGCTCCCGCTCGTTGTCATTACGTGAGCACGACACAGACACCACCTGTACTCGCCGCAGAGCTGGCGCAGGCGTGGGCCGACATTCAGCGGTACCACCCCGAGCTGCCGGACCTTGCCGCGCCAGAGTCCCTGATCGGAGAGTCGTCGTCCGCCTGCGGACACGAGCTCTCCTTCGAGCGGCTGCTCCATGAGGCAGTCCACGGCATCGCCGCCGCCCGCGGGATCCGCGACACCTCCCGCGCCGGCCGCTACCACAACCGCCGCTTCCTCGCGATCGCCGAGGAGCTGGGCCTCGACCACCCGGAGGAGCCGCACCCGAGCAGCGGTTTCTCACTGGTCACGCTCAACCCCGAGGCCAAGCGGCGCTACCGCCCGACGATCGAGCGGCTGCAGCGCGCCCTGAAGGCGCACACGGCGGCGACCTCCTCGGACACCACCCGCAGCTTCCGCGGCCCGGCCGCCCGGCACGGCTCCTCCGGGGGCGGGGTGCGGGTCAAGGCGGTCTGCGACTGCGGCCGCAACGTCCGCGTGGTCCCCTCGGTCCTCGCCCAGGCCCCCATCGTCTGCGGCGGCTGCGGCAAGCCGTTTCGGATCCCGGAGGTCGCGGGAGCGGCGTGATGCGCCAGGCCACGGAGTACCGGCATCTCGTGGGTGCCGGTTGCGGGCCGAGCGATGTGGGGTGCCGCTGAACCCCCGTAGCGGCACCTCGTCACGCCGAGGAGCGCACCCGACGTACGGTCACCTCCACGCCGGGTGCCTCGCAGGCATGCCCAGCCGCAGCTCACCCACCCTCGGCCAAAAGCGACCCGCAGGGTATGGCACAATGGCTAGCTGTACTCGACAGCCGCACAGGACCCCTCTCTCCTCCGGCTGACGCGTCCATCGGGCACTCGGGTACCGCAACCCCACGCGGCAGCTCGCCGTGCCCAACCACGTCAAATCCAGGAGAACCCACTCCCGTGGCAGTCAAGATCAAGCTGAAGCGTCTGGGCAAGATCCGTTCGCCTCACTACCGCATCGTCGTCGCCGACTCCCGTACCCGCCGTGACGGCCGGGCCATCGAGGAGATCGGCAAGTACCACCCGACCTACAACCCGTCGGTCATCGAGGTGGACGCCGAGCGCGTGGCGTACTGGCTGGGTGTCGGCGCGCAGCCGACCGAGCCCGTTCTCGCCATCCTCAAGAAGACCGGCGACTGGCAGAAGTTCAAGGGCGAGCCGGCTCCCGCGCCGCTGCTCACCGCCGAGCCCAAGCCGGCCCGTCCGTCGTTCGAGGCGCTCGCCGGTGAGGACGAGGGCAAGGGTGAGGCGATCACCCAGAAGAAGAAGGCTGAGAAGAAGGACGAGGCGGCCGCCGAGTCCGAGTCGACCGAGGCCTGAGCAGCATGCTCGAAGAGGCGCTTGAGCACCTCGTGAAGGGCATCGTCGACAACCCTGACGATGTGCAGGTCGCCTCGCGCAACCTGCGCCGCGGGCGTGTGCTCGAGGTCCGGGTCCACCCGGACGACCTCGGCAAGGTGATCGGCCGCAACGGCCGCACCGCGCGCGCTCTGCGCACCGTCGTGGGCGCCATCGGCGGTCGCGGTGTCCGCGTCGACCTCGTCGACGTGGACCACGTCCGCTGACGCTTCATCGCAACCGGCTCGGGCCGGGGAGGGCCACTGGGCCGTCCCCGGCCCGCAGTCGTATGACAGGAGATCACGCACAGTGCAGCTGGTAGTCGCACGGATCGGCCGCGCCCATGGCATCAAGGGCGAGGTCACCGTGGAGGTACGTACCGACGAGCCGGAGCTGCGGCTCGCCCCCGGCGCCGTCCTGGCCACCGACCCGGCCTCCGCCGGACCGCTCACCATCGCCACCGGCCGGGTCCACAGCGGCCGTCTCCTCCTGCGCTTCGAGGGCGTCGGCGACCGCAACGCGGCCGAGGCCCTGCGCAACACCCTCCTGATCGCCGAGGTCGATCCGGAGGAACTGCCCGAGGGCGAGGACGAGTACTACGACCACCAGCTCATCGACCTCGACGTGGTCACCGAGGACGGCGTGGAGGTCGGACGGATCACCGAGATCTCGCACCTGCCCTCCCAGGACCTGTTCATCGTCGAACGCTCCGACGGCAGCGAGGTGATGATCCCGTTCGTGGAGGAGATCGTCACCGAGATCGACCTGGAGGAGCAGAAGGCGGTCATCGCCCCGCCGCCGGGCCTGATCGACGACCGGGCCGAGATCGCGTCCTCCCGCGAGACGGGGGACGAGACCGGAGACGAGTCGTAATGCGCCTCGACGTCGTCACGATCTTCCCCGAGTACCTGGAGCCCCTGAACGTCTCCCTCGTCGGCAAGGCACGCGCGCGTGGACAGCTCGATGTCCATGTGCACGATCTGCGCTCGTGGACGTACGACCGCCACAACACCGTCGACGACACCCCGTACGGCGGCGGTCCCGGCATGGTCATGAAGACCGAACCCTGGGGCGACGCCCTGGACACGGTCCTCGCCGACGGCTACGAGACCGGCGCCACGGCCCCCGCGCTGATCGTGCCCACACCCAGCGGCCGCCCCTTCACCCAGGAACTGGCCGTGGAGCTCTCCGAGCGCCCGTGGCTGATCTTCACACCGGCCCGCTACGAGGGCATCGACCGGCGCGTCATGGACGAGTACGCCACGCGCATACCGGTGTACGAGGTCTCCATCGGCGACTACGTCCTGGCCGGCGGCGAGGCGGCCGTACTGGTCATCACGGAGGCCGTCGCCCGGCTGCTGCCCGGCGTCCTCGGCAACGCCGAGTCCCACCGTGACGACTCCTTCGCGCCCGGTGCGATGGCGAGCCTCCTGGAAGGCCCCGTCTACACCAAGCCGCCCGTCTGGCGCGGCCGGGACATCCCGGACGTGCTGCTCAGCGGCCACCACGGCAGGATCGCCCGCTGGCGCCGCGACGAGGCCCTCAGGCGTACGACCGCCCACCGGCCCGACCTGATCGAGCGCTGCGACCCCAAGGCCTTCGACAAGAAGGACCGCGAGATGCTCTCCATCCTGGGCTGGGAACCGGACCCGGAAGGCCACCCGTACGGCCGATTTTGGCGGCGGGCCGAGGGCGTGGAACAATAGACCGCTGTTGTGCGCCCGTCCGGCGTGCGCCCCTGCCACAGGGGGACACGACGCCCGCCCCGACCCGCACACAGCTTCGTGCAAACACCTAGTTTCCGTTGATGACCTGTGGCATCAGCGAAGAAAGCAGACGAAATGTCTCACCTGCTCGACTCCGTCGACGCCGCGTCGCTGCGCAGCGACATCCCGGCCTTCCGTCCGGGTGACACCGTCAACGTCCACGTCCGCGTCATCGAGGGCAACCGCTCCCGTGTGCAGCAGTTCAAGGGCGTTGTGATCCGTCGCCAGGGCTCCGGTGTCCGCGAGACCTTCACGGTCCGCAAGGTCTCGTTCTCCGTCGGCGTCGAGCGCACCTTCCCGGTGCACACCCCGATCGTCGAGAAGATCGAGCTGGTCACCCGTGGTGACGTGCGCCGCGCCAAGCTGTACTACCTCCGTGACCTGCGCGGCAAGGCCGCGAAGATCAAGGAGAAGCGCGAGAGCTGAGCGCTTCCCCGGTGTCACGGCCCGCGCGAGGGCCACAGCGGAGCCGGATAGCATCTGGCTCCGATGGACACCGAAGCACAGCCGACGGAACGCGACCGCTCCTCCCACCCGGACTCCCCGGGGCCGGAGGGACGGTCGCGTTTCGCGTTGGTGGCGCGGATCGCCGACTGGCTGCCGGGCGGCCGGATGACCCTCACACTCATGCTCTGCCTGGCTTTTTTGCTCGTCCTCAACACTTTCGTGGTGCAACCGTTCCAGATTCCGAGCGGATCCATGGAACAGGGCTTGAGGATCGGGGACCGCGTTCTCGTAAATAAGTTGGCGTACCGTTTCGGTGCCCAGCCGCGCCGCGGCGACGTGATCGTGTTCGACGGCACGGGGTATTTCGGGGACGCCGACTACATCAAGCGCGTGGTCGGTGTGGGGGGAGACCATGTGGTCTGCTGCGACAAGCAGGGGAGGATCGAGGTGAACGGCCGCGCCGTCGACGAGTCGGCGTTCCTCCATCCCGGGGACAGCCCCTCCAGCGTGCCCTTCGACGTCGCCGTACCCGCCGGCCGTCTGTTCGTCCTCGGTGACCACCGCAGCGACTCCAGCGACTCCCGCGACCACCTCGGCTCGCCCGGCGGCGGCATGATCCCGGTCGGCGACGTCATCGGCCGCGCCGACTGGATCCTGTGGCCGTACGACCACTTCACGCACCTGACGCGGCCCTCCGCCTACGCGCGCGTGCCCACCCCGGGGGGCGCGCATGGGTAACCGCGGCAAACCGCGCGGGGTGCCGAGCAACCCCGCCGACAATCTGCTGCCCACCGGATCGCGCCGCACCTCCGCGCCCGGCGGCGGCCGCACGCGCGCGGAGCGGCGGAAACTCCAGCGCAAGGTCAAACGCAAGCGCAGGCGTTCAGCCGTTCGGGAGATCCCTCTTCTCGTCGGCGTGGCCGTCCTCATAGCACTCGTCCTGAAGACCTTCCTCGTCCAGGCGTTCGTGATCCCGTCCGGCTCGATGGAGCAGACGATCCGGATCGGCGACCGCGTCCTGGTCGACAAGCTGACCCCGTGGTTCGGCGCCAAGCCGCAGCGCGGGGACGTCGTCGTCTTCCACGACCCGGGCGGCTGGCTGGCCGACGAGCAGACGGCCACGAAGCACGACCCGGTCGTCGTCAAACAGCTCAAGGAAGGCCTCACCTTCATCGGCCTGCTGCCCTCCGACAACGAGAAGGACCTGATCAAGCGGGTCATCGGGGTCGGCGGCGACCACGTCAAGTGCTGTGACAAGCAAGGCCGGGTCACCGTCAACGGCGTACCGCTCACCGAAGGGGACTACGTCTATCCGGGTGACGCCCCGTCCGCCCAGCCCTTCGACATCACCGTCCCCCAGGGCCGGCTGTGGGTCATGGGCGACCACCGGGGCAACTCCGCGGACTCCCGTTTCCACCAGAACACCCCGTACGGCGGAACGGTGTCCGAGGAATCCGTGGTCGGCCGAGCCGTCGCGATCGGCTGGCCGATCGGCCACTGGACACGCCTGCAGGAACCTAAAACCTTCGCAAGCGTCGCCGACTCCGCGTCGGGTGCGACCGCCGGTCCCCCGCTGTCGCATAGGGTTGCCCCCGAGAATCCGAACAGAACGACCCAGCTCCCGACCCCTGCGGAACTCCCGCTCGTTATGGGAGTGGTGGGCCTGCGTCGAATGTGGGGCAGGCGGCGGCACAGAGTAAGGAGTTGGCGTGGGGGATGTGGCGGTTGGCGCACGGTCGGGGCACGACGGCGAGGAGCACCGCGGGCACCCCGTGGAAGACAACGCCCCCGTGCCGGACGGCGCCATGACCTCCGGGAATGACGCGGCGGGCGACGAGGGCACGCCGGACGACAGGCAGCGGCCGAGGACCGAGGGCGCGGGTGCGGGCGAGGCCGCGAACCGGCCGAAGAAGCCACGCTCCTTCTGGAAGGAGCTGCCGATCCTCGTGGTCATCGCGCTGGTGCTGGCGCTGCTGATCAAGACGTTCCTGGTGCAGGCGTTCTCGATCCCGTCCGCCTCGATGCAGAACACCCTCCAGGTGGGTGACCGCGTCCTGGTCGACAAGCTCACCCCGTGGTTCGGCTCCAAGCCCGAGCGCGGCGAGGTCGTGGTCTTCCACGACCCGGACGACTGGCTGGCGGGCGAACCGGCACCGAGCCCGAACGCCGTGCAGAAGGTCCTCAGCTGGATCGGTCTCATGCCGTCCGCCAACGAGAAGGACCTCATCAAGCGCGTGATCGGCGTGGGCGGCGACACGGTCCAGTGCAAGGGCAGCGGCCCGCTGCTGGTCAACGGCCACGCCCTGAACGAGCCGTACGTCTACCCCGGCAACACGCCGTGCACCGACGACGAGCTGGGCGGCCAGTTCAAGGTGACGGTCCCCAAGGGCTACATCTGGGTGATGGGCGACCACCGCCAGAACTCCCGCGACTCGCGCTACAACCAGTCCGACAAGCACCACGGCATGGTCCCGGTCAGTGACGTCGTGGGCCGCGCGATCGTCAAGGCCTGGCCGATCACCCGCTGGGGCACCCTGCCGATCCCGGACACCTTCGACCAGCCCGGCATCAACCAGCAGACCTCGGCGTCCGCCGCCCTGACGGTGGCCCCGCAGGGCGTGGCCGTCGCCGCGGTACTGCCGCTCGCGGTGTGGCGGCGCCGGCGCGCGGTGGAGTGGAAGCGCCGCTGAGGCGTCGGGCGGGCAGAGCCCCCTGGCGGGTCCGGGGCGGAACCCCAGGGAGAGCAGGTCGACGGGGGTGGGCAAGCCCAGGTACCGCCGGGTAGGGTCCGCTTCCATGAGTGGTGAGCGCAGGCAAGGGCTCGGACAGCGCCTGTCCGGAGTGGCCGTGGCACTGGGACTGGTGCTGTTCCTCGGCGGATTCGCCTGGGCGGCGGTGACCTACCGGCCGTACACCGTGCCCACCAGCTCCATGACGCCCACGATCGACGCCGGGGACCGGGTGCTGGCGCAGAAGGTCGACGGCGGTCAGGTCAAGCGCGGGGACGTCGTCGTCTTCGAGGACAAGAGCTGGGTCACCAACGCCAAGGTGGTCAAGCGCGTGGTCGCGGTCGGCGGCGACACCGTCTCCTGCTGCACGAACGGCAAGCTGACCGTCAACGGCAAGCAGATCGACGAGCCCTATCTGCCCGAGGGCAGCCTGGCCGAGGTCAAGAACTTCCCGACGGTGACCGTCCCCCAGGGCCGCCTGTTCCTCCTCGGTGACGAGCGCCAGGGGTCCCTGGACTCCACGGCTCACCTCACCGACGCGGCCAAGGGCACCGTCTCCCGCGACGCCGTGATCGCCCGCGTGGACGCGGTCATCTGGCCGTGGAAGGGCTCGCTCAAGCGCCCCACCGGCTTCGAGGCCCTGGGCAGCCTCTCCCGGCCCGGGCCGTTGTCCACGATCGAGCTGCTGATCGTGGCCGGTGCCGTCCTCGTCCTGGCCGGTGGCGCCTACGGCCCGATCGCGGGGCGCATGAGCCGCTCCCGCGCGCGTGCCGCCCGCCCGGAGGCGGCCGGTGTCCGCTGAGGCCACGCGGACCGGCGAGGACTCGTACGAGGGCGGGCTGCGCAAGGTGGCCCGGGTGGTCCTGCTCGACCCGGAGGACCGCATCCTGCTGCTGCACGGCCATGAGCCGGACGATCCGGCCGACGACTGGTGGTTCACCCCCGGCGGCGGTCTGGAGGGCGCCGAGACGCGCGAGGAGGCCGCGCTCAGGGAACTCGCCGAGGAGACCGGCATCACCGACGTCGAGCTCGGCCCGGTGCTGTGGCGCCGTATCTGCTCCTTCCCGTTCGCCGGCCGCCGCTGGGACCAGGACGAGTGGTACTACCTGGCCCGTACGACGCAGACGGCCACCGCGGCGCAGGGGCTCACGGAGCTGGAGCGACGCAGTGTCGCCGGAGCGCGTTGGTGGACGTGTCAGGAACTGACCCGGGCACATGAGACGGTGTATCCGACCAGACTCGCCGAGCTGCTGCGCACGCTGCTCGACGAAGGTCCCCCGGACAGTCCTGTGACCCTCGATGCGGAAATCGTCTGAGGGCCCGTCGGACTGGCGCACAATGGGGGGATCGCACGGCTGAAGGGGAACATGCCATGAGCGCCGAGGACCTCGAGAAGTACGAGACCGAGATGGAGCTGAAGCTCTACCGGGAGTACCGAGATGTCGTCGGTCTGTTCAAATACGTGATCGAGACCGAGCGGCGTTTCTACCTCACGAACGACTACGAGATGCAGGTGCACTCGGTGCAGGGTGAGGTGTTTTTCGAGGTGTCGATGGCGGATGCCTGGGTCTGGGACATGTACCGGCCGGCGCGCTTCGTGAAGCAGGTGCGGGTCCTCACGTTCAAGGACGTGAACATCGAGGAGCTGAACAAGAGCGACCTGGAGCTTCCGGGCGGGTGACGGAGTTTTCCACAACCGCCGGGTTGTCCACCAAGATCAACAACTTGGGGCGGGATGCGTGACGGTTGGCGCCGGAGGTGGTGCCGACATGAGCAACGCACGCAGTGCACTCGGCAAGTACGGCGAGGACCTGGCCGCCCGGCGGCTCGCCGCGGCCGGAATGACCATCCTGGAGCGCAACTGGCGCAACGGCCGTTCCGGCGAGATCGACATCGTCGCGCGCGACGGTGACGCGCTCGTCGTCTGCGAGGTGAAGACCCGCACGGGCGGCGACTACGAACACCCCATGGCCGCGGTGACCCCCGAGAAGGCGGCCAGGCTGCGCGAGCTGGCCGAGCACTGGATCCAGGCCCACGGCGGGGCCCCGCCGGGCGGCGTCCGCATCGACCTGATCGGCGTCCTGCTGCCCCACCGCGGAGCCCCGTCCGTCGAGCACGCACGGGGGGTGGCCTGAATGGGATTCGCCCGCACCTGCTCCGTCGCCCTGGTCGGCGTCGAGGGAGTCGTCGTCGAGGTCCAGGCCGACCTGGAACCCGGCGTCGCCGCCTTCACCCTGGTGGGCCTCCCGGACAAGAGCCTGACGGAGAGCAGGGACCGGGTCCGGGCGGCGGTGGTGAACTCGGGCGGCGAGTGGCCGCAGAAGAAGCTCACCGTCGGCCTCAGCCCGGCGTCGGTGCCCAAAGCCGGTTCCGGTTTCGACCTGGCCGTCGCCTGCGCCGTGCTCGGCGCCGCCGAGCGGATCGATCCGCGTGTCCTCGCGGACATCGTCATGATCGGGGAGCTGGGCCTGGACGGCCGGGTCCGACCGGTCCGCGGCATTCTCCCGGCCGTCCTCGCCGCCGCCGACGCGGGCTACGAACAGGTCGTCGTACCCGAGTGCGCCGCCGCCGAGGCCTCGCTGGTCCCGGGCGTCTCCGTGCTGGGCGTCCGCAGTCTGCGACAGCTCATCGCGGTCCTCACCGACGAGCCCGTCCCCGACGAGGAACCGGACGGACAAGGCCGCCCGGACCCCCTCCTGGCCGGTCTGCGCGTGCCGGGCACGGGCGCGGCCACCGGCATGCACAGCGTCGGCGCCGCGCAGCACGGACACGATCACGACCTGGCGGACGTCGTGGGCCAGACCTCGGCCCGTACGGCCGTGGAGGTGGCCGCCGCCGGTGGACACCACCTGTTCCTCGAGGGCCCGCCCGGCGCGGGCAAGACGATGCTCGCCGAGCGGCTGCCCGCCGTCCTTCCCCGGCTCGCCCGGGAGGAGTCGCTGGAGGTCACGGCGGTGCATTCGGTGGCCGGGCTGCTGCCGCCGGGCAAGCCGCTCATCGACGTGGCTCCCTACTGCGCCCCGCACCACTCGGCCACCATGCAGTCGCTCGTCGGCGGAGGCCCCGGCGTCCCACGGCCCGGGGCGGTCTCCCTCGCCCATCGCGGCGTGCTGTTCCTGGACGAGGCGCCCGAGTTCCACAGCCAGACCCTGGACGCCCTGCGACAGCCGCTGGAGTCGGGCCACGTCGTGATCGCACGCAGCGCCGGTGTCGTCCGCTTTCCGGCCCGCTTCCTCATGGTGCTGGCGGCCAATCCCTGCCCCTGTGGACGCTTCTCGCAACGCGACTCCCTGTGCGAGTGCCCGCCGTCGGCGATCCGCCGCTACCAGTCCCGGCTCTCCGGTCCGCTGCTGGACCGGGTGGACCTGCGCGTCGAGGTGGATCCGGTCACCCGGGCCGAGCTCACCGAACCAGGCGCCCGGGGCGAATCCACGGCTACCGTGGCCGAGCGGGTACGGCAGGCCCGCGCGCGCACGGCGGCCCGCCTGGCCGGAACCCCCTGGCGCACCAACAGCGAGGTCCCCGGCCGGGAACTGCGCAGTCGCTACCAGCCCGTCGCCGGCGCGATGGACGAGGCCGAGCGCAACCTCGAGCGGGGTGTGCTCACGGCCCGGGGCATCGACCGGGTCCTGCGCGTCGCCTGGACGGTCGCCGACCTCGTCGGACACGACCGCCCGGACGCCACCGACGTCGCCCTGGCCCTGCAATTGCGCACCGGAGTACCACGAGGGGTGCCGATGGCCATCGGGGCGCCGGCATGACCCCGGTCGAGGACCCCGGAGAAGAGCTGCTCGGGCGGGTCTTTCTCGCTCGGGTGATCGAGCCGGGGGACGAGGTCGGCGGGCGGTGGGTTCGGGAGTTCGGGGTGGGGGAGGTGGTGCGGAGGCTGAAGGAGGGGGCGCCGGGCCTGCCGGGGGTGAGTGAGGTGCGGTGGGGCGGGCTGGCCGCCCGGGCTCGGCGGGTCGCGCCGGAGCGGGATCTCGCCGTGGCCGGGCAGGCCGGTGCGCGGTTCGTGGTTCCCGGGGACGCCGAGTGGCCCGGACAGCTCGACGACCTGGGGGATGCCCGGCCGATCGGACTGTGGGTGCGGGGGCGGCCCAGCCTGCGCATGTGGGCGCTGCGGTCGGTGGCCGTGGTGGGCGCCCGGGCCTGCACCGAGTACGGCACCCACGTCGCCGCCACCCTCGCCGGAGGCCTCGCCGAGCGGGGCTGGGTGGTGGTCTCGGGCGGCGCGTACGGCATCGACGGCGCCGCCCACCGAGGCGCCCTGGCCGCACGCGGAGCCACCGTCGCCGTCCTGGCCTGCGGTGTCGACCGGCCGTACCCGCGCGGCCACGCCGCCCTGATCGAGCGGATCGCGGAACAGGGACTGGTGGTGGGCGAGTTGCCCCCGGGCGACCATCCGACGCCCAGCCGGTTCATCCTCCGCAACCGCGTCATCGCCGCGCTGACCAGGGGCACCGTCGTCGTGGAGGCCGCCTGCCGCAGCGGCTCGCTGGCCACCGCGCGGGCGGCCGGCCGCCTCGGACGGTTCACCATGGGTGTCCCCGGACCCGTCACCAGCGCCCTCTCCGCCGGCGTGCACGAACTGCTGCGCGGAGAGGCGACCCTCGTCACCGACGCCGCGGAAGTCGTCGAACTGGTCGGTGACATGGGAGAACTCGCGCCGGCCCGGCGAGGCCCCGTGCTCCCGCGCGACCTCCTGGAACCCGCCGCCCGTGCCGTCCTCGCCGCCCTGCCCGGCCACCGCGCGGCCGGCGTCGAGGAGATCGCGCTCGGCACGCCGACCACCCGGGACGAGGCGATCGCGAAACTGTACGAACTCCGAGCACTTGGGTACGTCGAACGACATGGCGACGGCTGGAAGTTGACACGCCAGGCGGTGATGTCGGTCCGTAGCGGTCACGGTCCGTGCTGACCGAGCGTGTTCGGCCGTCCGGGGGAACCTCCGACGCCCTTGAGGTTTCCAGGAGTTGACGCTCGGGCCGGTCACGCAGAGCGAGCTGCGAAACCCGCGCGCGAGGCCGGTGGAAGCGCCCCGCGCACGGGTGGAGCCTCTCTGTTCGCACACCGCGACACCTCAGTCACGCTACGCTCACGAAGGCGCCCACACAGAACGCGCCAACTCGACACCAGACCGACAGCTCACCCAGGCAGCCCACATCGCCCCACCGACCCCACCACCCATCACTTCGCAGCGATTCACAGCACTTCACGGCAGAACGGCACAAGGCGACGAATGCCCCAGCACACCTCCGGGTCCGACCGGGCGGCGATCCCCCCAGCCGCCCGCGACGGTGGCAGCGAGCGGCCGCCGGCTCCCTCGACGCTCGACGAGCTGTGGCGGTCGTACAAGGCGACGGGGGACGACCGGCTGCGGGAGCAGCTGATCCTGCACTACTCGCCGCTCGTGAAATACGTGGCCGGCCGGGTGAGCGTCGGCCTGCCGCCCAACGTCGAGCAGGCCGACTTCGTCTCCTCCGGCGTCTTCGGGCTGATCGACGCGATCGAGAAGTTCGACATCGACCGGGAGATCAAGTTCGAGACGTACGCGATCACCCGGATCCGGGGCGCGATGATCGACGAGCTGCGGGCGCTGGACTGGATCCCGCGGTCCGTGCGGCAGAAGGCGCGCAACGTGGAGCGGGCGTACGCCACCCTGGAGGCGCGGCTGCGGCGCACCCCGAGCGAGGGCGAGGTTGCCGCCGAACTGGGCATGGAGGTCGACGAACTGCACGCCGTGTTCAGCCAGTTGTCGCTGGCCAACGTGGTCGCCCTGGAGGAGCTGCTGCACGTCGGCAGCGAGGGCGGGGACCGGCTCAGCCTCATGGACACGCTGGAGGACACCGCCGCGGACAACCCCGTGGAGATCGCCGAGGACCGGGAGCTGCGCCGCTTCCTGGCGCGGGCGATCAACACGCTGCCCGAGCGGGAGAAGACCGTGGTCACCCTGTACTACTACGAGGGGCTCACCCTCGCCGAGATCGGCAACGTCCTCGGCGTCACCGAGAGCCGGGTCAGCCAGATCCACACCAAGTCGGTGCTGCAGCTGCGGGCCAAGCTGGCGAGCTTCGGACGGTGACCGCCCGGGTCCGGGCACCCGGATCGGTGGTTCGGGTGGTGCGGCCGGCGCCATGGGGGCAAGCGGCTCCCCTTCGGGTGGGGGCGTCCGTAAAGTGGTTGACGTGCCAAGGATTCGAGCGGCCTCCGTGGCCGAGCACCGGTCGATGCAGCGAGCCGCCCTGCTGGACGCGGCTCGGTCGTTGCTGTCCGAGGGCGGGACGGAAGCGCTGACGTTTCCCGCGCTGGCCGAGCGGACCGGGCTGGCGCGGTCGTCCGTGTACGAGTACTTCCGGTCGCGGGCCGCGGTGGTCGAGGAGCTGTGCGAGGTCGACTTCCCGCTGTGGGCGGCGGAGGTGGCGGCCGCGATGGAGCGGGCCGGGACCGCCGAGGGCAAGGTCGAGGCGTATGTGCGGCAGCAGCTGGCGCTGGTCGGCGACCGGCGGCATCGCGCGGTCGTCGCCATCTCCGCGAGTGAACTGGACGCCGGGGCGCGGGAGAAGATCCGGGCGGCGCACGGCGGACTCGTCGCGATGATCGCGGAGGCGCTCGGGGAGATGGGGCATGCGCAGCCTCGGCTGGCGGCGATGTTGCTGCAGGGGGTCGTGGATGCGGCGGTCCGCCGTATCGAGCTCGGTGCGGCGGAGGACCCCGCGGTCGTGACGGACGCGGCGGTGGCCATGGCGCTGCGGGGTGTGAAGGGCTGACGCCCGCTGCCGCTGGGCGGGTGGGTCGCCTGCCGGCGCCGGAAGGGTGCCGCTGCGCCCACCCGTGCCGCCCAGCGGCCCGGCTGCCCGGCTACGACGGCAGCGGTACCCCCAGCACCGGCAGTAGCCGCGGTGGCCCCCTGTGCAGGAGCCAGGGCGGCAGCAGGGACAAGGGGTCGAGGTAGGTCCTGCCCCGGAGCAAACCCCAGTGGACGCATGTCGTGGGGCAGTGGGAGGCGGGCGCCGGTTCCACCGTGCCCACCGCCTCTCCCGCGGCCACCTCGTCCCCCTTGTGGACCAACGCGGTCACCGGCTCGTACGTCGTACGAAGATCCGTTCCCGTGAGGTCGACCGAGACGACCCCGCGCCCCGCCACCCGGCCCGCGAAGGACACCCGGCCCGGGGCGACCGCCCGTACCCCGGAACCGGCCGGTGCTGCCAGGTCCACGCCCCGGTGACCGGGGCCGTACACCGTGGCCGGTGGCTCCCAGCCGCGTAACACCAGGGGACGGACGCCCACCGGCCAGGTGCGCGCGATGGCCGGGACCGGGGCCGGAGGGGGCGGCGCGGGAGCCGGAGAC
This sequence comes from Streptomyces puniciscabiei, assembly GCF_006715785.1. Classification (NCBI taxonomy): domain Bacteria; kingdom Bacillati; phylum Actinomycetota; class Actinomycetes; order Kitasatosporales; family Streptomycetaceae; genus Streptomyces; species Streptomyces puniciscabiei. The sequence continues at coordinate 1,355,079 of NZ_VFNX01000001.1, read as the reverse complement.
GGGGCGTCCGCCCAGGACCGGCAGGGGAGCAGTGCGGCCAGGGCCAGGCCGAGGAACAGAACCGTCGACAGCAGGACATATCGCAGGGGTGCTCGCATACGACCACCGTCCCGCACCCCCGCCGATCACCGCCGGAGGCTGTGCACAACCCACCGGTTGTGGACAGCGGCGTCACCCGGTGCCCCGGCGGTCCCGTACACTTCTTCTGGCGATCCGGGTCACCGGGTCGACTTCGCACGCCCCGACACCAGGCCGTCAAGCGGTCGGTGTCAGCGCCTCTCGGTCCCTTGTGGCAAGGCGCGTCGCGGGCGTCAGGCGCGGGAGCCGTCCGGCATCCGCGGCACAACCGAGAAACTCAAGGAGATACGGCCATGGCCGTCGTCACGATGCGGGAGCTGCTGGAGAGCGGCGTCCACTTCGGTCACCAGACCCGTCGCTGGAACCCGAAGATGAAGCGCTTCATCTTCACCGAGCGCAACGGCATCTACATCATCGACCTGCTCCAGTCGCTGTCGTACATCGACCGCGCCTACGAGTTCGTCAAGGAGACCGTCGCCCACGGCGGCACGGTCATGTTCGTCGGCACCAAGAAGCAGGCGCAGGAGGCCATCGCCGAGCAGGCCACCCGCGTCGGCATGCCCTACGTCAACCAGCGCTGGCTGGGCGGCATGCTCACCAACTTCTCGACCGTCTACAAGCGTCTGCAGCGCCTGAAGGAGCTCGAGCAGATCGACTTCGAGGACGTCGCCGCGTCCGGTCTGACCAAGAAGGAGCTTCTCGTGCTCTCGCGCGAGAAGGCCAAGCTGGAGAAGACCCTCGGCGGTATCCGCGAGATGCAGAAGGTGCCCAGCGCCGTCTGGATCGTGGACACCAAGAAGGAGCACATCGCCGTCGGTGAGGCCCGGAAGCTGAACATTCCGGTCGTCGCGATCCTCGACACCAACTGCGACCCCGACGAGGTCGACTACAAGATCCCGGGCAACGACGACGCGATCCGCTCCGTCACCCTGCTCACCCGTGTGATCGCCGACGCCGTCGCCGAGGGCCTCATCGCCCGCTCCGGCGTCGCCACCGGCGAGAAGGGCGAGAAGGCCGCGGGCGAGCCGCTCGCCGAGTGGGAGCGCGACCTGCTCGAGGGTGAGAAGAAGGAAGAGGCTCCGGCCGCCGAGGCCACCGAGGCTGCTCCGGCCGCCGAGGCCGCTCCGGCCGAGGAGAAGGCCGCCGAGGGCGAGCAGGCCTGACGCACGCGTTGACGGCGGGGGCGGCACTGCATCCAGCAGCGCCTCCGGCGCGGTGAAGTCCGCTCCCGCTGTTCACCCGTAGGTCGGCGCGCAGTCAGCGGTCCGCGCTCACATGTGGACCGCAGACCGTACCGATCTCCGATCACCCAAGACTTCGAGAAAGACTCACAGACTCATGGCGAACTACACCGCCGCCGACGTCAAGAAGCTCCGTGAGCTCACCGGCGCCGGCATGATGGACTGCAAGAAGGCGCTGGACGAGGCCGAGGGCAACGTCGAGAAGGCCGTCGAGGCGCTGCGCATCAAGGGCCAGAAGGGCGTCGCCAAGCGCGAGGGCCGCTCCGCCGAGAACGGCGCCGTGGTCTCCATCATCGCCGACGACAACTCCTCCGGCGTCCTGGTCGAGCTGAAGTGCGAGACGGACTTCGTCGCCAAGGGCGAGAAGTTCCAGGCCGTCGCCAACAAGATCGCCGAGCACGTCGCCGCGACGTCCCCGGCCGACCTCGAGGCCCTGCTCGCCTCCGAGATCGAGCCCGGCAAGACCGTCCAGGCGTTCGTGGACGAGGCCAACGCCAACCTCGGCGAGAAGATCGTCCTGGACCGCTTCGCGCAGTTCTCCGACGGCTTCGTGCTCGCCTACATGCACCGCACCATGCCCGACCTGCCCCCGCAGATCGGTGTCCTGGTCGAGCTCGACAAGCCGAACGCCGAGGTCGCCAAGGGCGTCGCCCAGCACATCGCCGCCTTCGCGCCGAAGTACCTCTCCAAGGAGGACGTCCCGGCCGACGTCGTCGAGTCCGAGCGTCGCATCGCCGAGGAGACCACCCGCGCCGAGGGCAAGCCCGAGGCCGCGATCGCCAAGATCGTCGAGGGTCGTCTCAACGGCTTCTTCAAGGACGCCACGCTGCTCGGCCAGCCGTACGCGCTCGACAACAAGAAGTCGGTCCAGAAGGTGCTGGACGAGGCTGGTGTCACCCTGAAGCGCTTCTCGCGCATCAAGGTCGGCATCTGAGCCCGTTCCGCGATCGACGCGCGACCCGCGGGGAATTCTCGGTAGGGTCGACAGCAGTCGTCCGCGCACACCGCCACACCCAGGGGTGGGGCGGACGGCAGCAGATCTGACGAGGAGGCCATTGCCGCGCATGGGAGCGAAAAGCGACCCCACCGGCAATGGCCTTCTTCGTATGTGCAACACGTGAAAGAGGCGGGATCTCCCATGACCACCAAGGCCCAGAAGAGCGACGACGGCAAAGTACGCGGCCGGTTTCTGCTGAAGCTGTCCGGAGAGGCCTTCTCCGGTGGCGGGGGCCTGGGCGTGGACCCGGACGTGGTGCACAAGATCGCCCGTGAGATCGCGGCCGTGGTACGGGACGGCGCGCAGATCGCGGTCGTCATCGGCGGCGGCAACTTCTTCCGCGGTGCCGAACTCCAGCAGCGCGGCATGGACCGCGCCCGCTCCGACTACATGGGCATGCTCGGCACCGTCATGAACTGCCTCGCCCTCCAGGACTTCCTGGAGAAGGAGGGCATCGACAGCCGGGTGCAGACCGCCATCACCATGGGCCAGGTCGCGGAGCCGTACATTCCGCTGCGCGCCGTGCGCCACCTGGAGAAGGGCCGTGTGGTCATCTTCGGCGCCGGTATGGGCATGCCGTACTTCTCCACCGACACCACCGCCGCCCAGCGCGCCCTGGAGATCGACGCCGAGGCGCTGCTCATGGGCAAGAACGGCGTGGACGGGGTCTACGACTCCGACCCCAAGGCCAACCCGGACGCCGTCAAGTTCGACGCTCTCGGCTACGGCGAGGTCATCACCCGCGACCTCAAGGTCGCCGACGCCACGGCCATCACGCTGTGCCGCGACAACAAGCTTCCGATCCTCGTCTTCGAGCTTCTCGCGGAGGGCAATATCGCCCGGGCCGTCAAGGGTGAGAAGATCGGCACGCTGGTGGGTGACCACGGCAGCCGGGACTGACCCGGCATCAACCCGGCCGGTGGCGCGCGGCCCCGTAAGGGGGCCGGACCCTGGCCGGGGGATGGACAATGTCCTGCCGGTCGGGAACCGTGCAGGAAGAAGACGCGACGCAGCCGGCCGCCGACCGCTTCAGGAACCGCAGCCGGGCCTTACTCAAGACACGCAGGAGCAAGTGGTGATCGAAGAGACCCTCCTCGAGGCCGAGGAGAAGATGGAGAAGGCCGTCGTGGTCGCCAAGGAGGACTTCGCCGCGATCCGCACCGGCCGTGCGCACCCGGCGATGTTCAACAAGATCGTGGCCGACTACTACGGTGCCCCGACGCCGATCAACCAGCTGGCCTCGTTCTCCGTGCCGGAGCCGCGCATGGCGGTCGTCACCCCGTTCGACAAGAGCGCGCTGCGCAACATCGAGCAGGCGATCCGCGACTCCGACCTGGGCGTCAACCCCAGCAACGACGGCAACATCATCCGGGTGGTGTTCCCCGAACTGACCGAGGAGCGCCGCCGCGACTACATCAAGGTCGCCAAGGGCAAGGCCGAGGACGCGCGCGTGTCCATCCGCTCCGTGCGCCGCAAGGCCAAGGAAGCCCTCGACAAGCTCGTCAAGGACGGCGAGGTCGGCGAGGACGAGGGCCGCCGCGCGGAGAAGGAGCTCGACGACACCACGCACAAGTACGTCGCGCAGGTGGACGAGCTCCTGAAGCACAAGGAAGCGGAGCTGCTCGAAGTCTGATGAGCGACTCTTCCTGGGGGGCGCCGCCAGCGGCGGGCCAGGCCGGGTACTGGGGGCCCGCCGGGGGCGGGCCTGCCCAGCCTGTCCCGGGGGCCGTCCCGGCGGGTCCCGCGTACGATGCGCCAGAGGCGCAGCAGACTCGCCCCATGCCCGTCGTGCCCGACGAAGCCGTGTACGGCGCGGAGCGGGGTGGCGACCTAGGGGCCGCCCGGCGGGGCGGCCCCTTGTTCCAGGAATTCCAGGACGAGTTCCGCCCCGAGCCCCAGCAGGCCCGCGCCCTCCAGGCCGAGAACCAGAATCCGGAGCCCATGCCCGACGCCCACCAGCCGGCCCCAGCGCCGCAGAAGAAGAGCGCGGGCCGTGACCTGAGCGCGGCCATAGGCGTCGGGGTCGGGCTCGGTGTGGTGATCATCGCCTCCCTGTTCATCGAGAAGGCCGTCTTCGTCGGCGTGATCGCGGTCGCCGTCGTCGTCGGCCTGTGGGAGCTGACCAGCAGGCTGCGGGAGCGCAAGGAGATCAAGGCGCCGCTGGTGCCGCTCGCGGTCGGCGGTGCGGCGATGGTGGTCGCCGGGTACGTCAGCGGCGCCGAGGGCGCATGGGTGGCCATGGCGTTGACGGCCCTCGCCGCCTTGGTCTGGCGCATGACGGAGTCGCCGGAGGGCTATCTCAAGGACGTCACGGCAGGCGTCTTCGCGGCCTTCTACGTACCCTTCCTGGCCACGTTCGTGGCGATGATGCTGACGGCCGAGGACGGCCCCTGGCGGGTGCTCACCTTCCTCCTCCTGACGGTGGTCAGCGACACCGGCGCGTACGCGGTCGGCTGGCGTTTCGGCAGGCACAAGCTGGCCCCGCGCATCAGCCCCGGCAAGACCCGCGAGGGCCTGCTGGGCGCGGTGCTGTTCGCGATGGCCGCCGGCGCGCTGTGCATGCAGTTCCTGATCGACGACGGCATCTGGTGGCAGGGCCTGCTGCTGGGCCTCGCGGTCGCGGCCAGCGCCACGCTGGGCGACCTCGGCGAATCCATGATCAAGCGCGACCTGGGCATCAAGGACATGGGCACCTTGCTCCCCGGCCACGGAGGCATCATGGACCGCCTGGACTCCCTCCTCCCGACGGCGCCGGTGGTGTGGCTGCTGATGGTGGTGTTCGTCGGCTCGGCGTGAGTGCGGCTTGTGGGTCTCGTGCCTGATGGAGGGCGGGCTCAGCCGTCTCGGTGGCGTGAGCGGTGTGTCGTGCGGCTTGTGGGTCCTCGCCCGGGCAGGGGGAGGGCCCGTCGGCGTGTGGTCGTGCGGGGTCCGGGGTGGGACGATTCTGGTGGTGAGCCCTCTATTCGGAGAAGGAGGGTGTTATGGCCGCCTTCCATGAAGAGATCGACGTCGACCGGTCTCCCGGCGAGGTCTGGGCGTATCTCAGTGACCCGTCCCACCTGCCGGAGTGGCAGAAGAGCGCGGTGTCGGTCGAGCAGCTCGACGACAGCCCCTTCGGGCTCGGATCCCGGATCCGGATCACCCGGCACGTCGGCCGCCGCGACGTCCCGCTGACCATGCGGGTCACCGAGTTCGAGCCGCCGCGCGCATGGAGCATGCGGGGCACGGACGGCCCGGTCCGGGGCCGGGTGCACGGCGAGGTCACCCCGCTCCCGGACGGCCGTACGCGCGTGACGATGGACCTGGACTTCGAGGGCCACGGTCTCGGCAGGGTGCTGGTCCCTCTCGTCGTACGGCCCCAGGTCCGCAAGGAGCTGCCGGAGAACGAGCGGCTGCTCAAGGAGTGCCTCGAGCGCACCGCCGGCTAGCGGGAAGGGCCCTTCACGTGGCCCGGATCGCCGCGATGTCGAACTGGAGGCGGACCTTCTCGCTCACCATGGACCCGCCCTGGGCCAGCCGGGCGTCGTAGGTCAGCCCCCAGTCGGAGCGGTTGATGGTGGTGGTGCCGTCGAAGCCGACCCGCTCGTCACCGAACGCGTCGATGACATGACCGATGTAGGTGAGCTCCAGGTCGACGGGGCGGGTGGTGTCCTTGATCGTGAGATCGCCGGTCATACGGTAGAGGTCCTGGCCCGCGAGCTGTACGGCGGTGCTCGTGAAGGTCATCCGCGGATAGCTGCCGGAGTCCAGGAACTGCCGGCCGATCACATGCGCGTCGCGCTGTTCGACACCGGTGTCCACGCTCGCGGTGTACAGCACGATGTCGGCCCGGGAGCGAGCGGGGTCGCGGCCGTCGAAGTAGAGCCGGCTCTCGTACTGCGTGAACGCGCCGCGCACCGTCGTCACCATCGCGTGCCGCACGGAGAACCCGATCCTGCTGTGTGCCGGATCGATCAGCCACTCGCCGGTGAGACCCGCCAGCTCGGGATCGGGCAGAACGGCGGTGGCGCTGGCTCGCGGTGCGGCGATCGCCACGGGAGCGGCGGTCGGCTGGGCGCGCCGCTGGAAGGAGTTGCGGCCGAAAAGGTTCATACCTCATGTGGTTACGTCAGGCCAAGGGGCGGGACAAGGCCCGATCAGGAAACCCGACCGTTCGTCAGGAGAACTTCACAGCTCACCGCCCGTATCCGGGCCCTCACATGAGCACATCGTGGCCACCCGGTCCGGCCGATTTTCGGCGTTAATGCCCCAAATTAGGGTGTTGACGTCATGTCTGCGGCATATGACGATATGCGGAATACGAGCGCCGACCCGTCGCCCTGTGAACCGTGCGGCGCTCCCGTCTCGGCCCGAAGGAGGGCGGCATGAAGACGTTCCGGAGGCACATCCCGGGCAAGAAATCGGCGGTGGCGGCAATGGTCCTCGGGGCGATCGTCCTGATCGCTCCGACCGCGACCGCCGCCACCGAGAGTCCGAAGCCCCAGAGCCCCGGCTTCGGCCAGTGCGTCCACAGCGCTGGTCCGGCCGGGCGCTATTACTACCCGGGCTATGCCAACGTCCCCTGCATCTGAGTGGCGCATCGAGGAGGGCTCGGTCCCGTTCGCCGAGTCCTTCTCGTGTGGCGGGGCGTCGGCTGGACCTGGGGGGATCAGCGCCAGGCTGCCGAGCCTGTTGCTGGCGCCCCACCCCGTCCTCATGATCTGACGGCAGCGCGGGACGACCGCTGACGACCGCCGTGGCCGGCGACGGCCTGTGATCAGGCATTTTCGACACCATGCGCCAGCGGTCAGAGTACGATGAAAAGGTGTAAACCTCGCGTAGTCACCCCTCCAATCGGATGCAGTGCCTGCGGGAGGCGCGGGCCGCAAGGAGCAGGGCATGATCCATTCAGCCGATATCCGCGAGTGGCGCAACCGGGACGTGATCGATCCCAAGGGGCACAAGATCGGAGCGCTGGAAGCGGTCTACGTGGACACCACCACCGACGCGCCGACCATGGCCACCGTCCGTACCGGCCTGCCGACTCGGCACCGACTGGTCTTCGTGCCCCTCGACGAAGCAACGCTGGGCCCCGGCTACGTAAGGGTGGCGCACGGGAGAGGGCTGGTGAGGAAGGCACCGTCCATAGGCATGGATGACGTCCTGCCGGTCGAGCGGGAAGAAGAGGTCTTCAAACACTACGAGAGGCCTTACGAGCGCGGTAAGGGGCGCCGCCTCGCACGCCGCTGACCGGCCGAGGCTTGAGGATGTGCTGACCATGGCGCTTTTCCTGTTCCTGATCCTCGCGGCCATCGTCCTGGGAATCATCGGCACGGTGGCGGCGGGGCTGTCGTACCTCCTGATCATCGGCATCGTGGTCTTCGTGGCAGACCTCGTCCTGTTCGGTGTGCGCTGGTCCCGGCGCTCTCATCGGCACTTCGTCCGGTGATGCCACCGCTGTTGGCCTGCGGCAGCGCACTCAGCGCTTGAAGGAACCCTTGGTCTGTTCTTTCGCGGCCCGCATCTTGCCCCGTGATTCGAGAGCGGCGCCTTTCGCCGCGAGGGTCTCTTTGTGCACCGCGTGGGCCGCCTTCCGCACGGTCATTCCGACGATCTGTTCGGCCTTTGCCTTGGCCCGTTCTCCGGCGCTCATCTCGGTACCTCCCGTGGGATCTCACTGGCCGTGTGCCCCTTGAGGCACGAGGCGAAGCCACCTTGTGGGTCGTGTTGAGCTCCCTCGGCCGGGCCGTCGCTGGGCCGTCCGAAGCCACTCAGTCACGACTGGTAGCGACTACTGACGACAGTCGTAAGGTGCGACGGCCGCAGGCCACCCATGTGGATCTGCGACACTGGTAACGCCATGCCTAAGCCCGGAGAACTCACTTTCGTCGCCCCCCGCGGAGCCAAGAAGCCGCCGCGGCACCTTGCCGATCTCACGCCCGCCGAACGCAAGGACGCGGTGGCCGAGATCGGCGAGAAGCCGTTCCGTGCCAAGCAGCTCTCGCAGCACTACTTCGCGCGGTACGCGCACGACCCGGAGCAGTGGACCGACATCCCCGCCGGATCGCGCGGCAAGCTGCAGGAAGCGCTGTTCCCGGAGCTGATGACCGTCGTCCGGCATCTGTCGACCGACGAGGGGACCACCCGCAAGACGCTGTGGCGGCTGTTCGACGGGACCCTTGTCGAGTCCGTGCTCATGCGGTACCCGGACCGGGTCACCATGTGCATCAGCTCGCAGGCGGGGTGCGGGATGAACTGCCCGTTCTGCGCGACCGGGCAGGCGGGGCTGGACCGGAATCTGTCCACCGCCGAGATCGTCCACCAGATCGTGGACGGAATGCGGGCGCTGAGGGACGGGGAAGTCCCCGGAGGCCCTGCCCGGCTCTCCAACATCGTCTTCATGGGCATGGGCGAGCCGCTCGCCAACTACAAGCGGGTGGTCAACGCCATCCGGGCGCTCACCGACCCGGCTCCCGATGGGCTCGGGCTGTCCCAGCGCGGGATCACCGTGTCCACCGTGGGGCTCGTGCCGGCCATCCACCGGTTCGCCGACGAGGGCTTCAAGTGCCGGCTCGCGATCTCCCTGCACGCCCCCGACGACGAACTGCGCGACACCCTCGTGCCCGTGAACACGCGCTGGAAGGTGCGCGAGGTGCTGGACGCCGGGTTCGAGTACGTCGAGAAGAGCGGGCGCCGGCTGTCCATCGAGTACGCGCTCATCCGGGACATCAACGACCAGGCGTGGCGGGGGGATCGCCTCGGGAGGCTGCTCAGGGGCAAGCCCGTGCACGTCAATCTCATTCCGCTGAACCCGACGCCGGGCTCGAAGTGGACCGCCTCGCGGCCCGAGGACGAGAAGGCGTTCGTGGAGGCCATCGCCGCCCATGGTGTGCCGGTCACCATCCGGGACACCCGTGGCCAGGAGATCGACGGGGCCTGTGGTCAGCTGGCGGCCACCGAGCGGTAATCTGACCACCGTCCATCACATCTTCATATTCCGACAGGGGAGCGCCACAGCGCTGAGAGTGCGGCGGACAGGGCCGCAGACCCTCTGAACCTCGCCCAGGTCATTCTGGGTAGGGAGTTCGGTCATCACTCAAGCTGTTGCGCCCTGCCCGGGTCTCCCCAGCGGAGCCCGGGCAGGGCCGCGTCTCTTCCTGGCCAACCCCAGGAGGACATCCAGTGCAGAACAAGACGTTCGTGGCCGTGGCGGTCGGGCTCGGCCTGATCGCGCTGTCCGCGTGCGGTTCCGGCGGCGGCACCAAGCCGTCCTCGGACTCCAGGACCGTGACGCTCGTCAGCCACAACTCGTGGGCCGTGTCCAAGAGCGTGCTCAAGGACTTCGAGAAGAAGACCGGGTACAAGGTCCGCAACCTCCAGGACGGCGACGCCGGGCAGGCCGTCAACAAGGCCATCCTGACCAAGGACAACCCGCAGGGCGACGTCTTCTTCGGCGTCGACAACACCCTGCTCTCCCGCGCCCTCGACAACGGCCTCTTCCAGCCGTACACGGCCAAGGGCCTCGACAAGACCGGCGCCCAGTACCAGCTCGACCAGGCCAAGCACCGGGTCACGCCCGTCGACTACGGCGACATCTGCGTCAACTACGACAAGAAGTACTTCGCCGACCACCACCTCACCCCGCCGCAGTCCTTCGCGGACCTCGCCAAGCCCGAGTACAAGAACCTCCTCGTCACCGAGAACGCCGCCACCTCCTCGCCCGGGCTCGGCTTCCTGCTCGGCAGCGCGGCCCAGTTCGGGGACAACGGGTGGCAGGGCTACTGGAAGAAGCTCAAGGCCAACGGCGTCAAGGTCGTCGACGGCTGGGACCAGGCCTACTACCAGGAGTTCTCGGGTTCGTCGGAGGGCAGGAAGGCCGGCGGTGACCGGCCGCTGGTGGTGTCGTACGCCTCCTCCCCGCCCGCCGAGGTCATCTACGCCAAGAAGCGGCCCAGCACGGCCCCGACCGGGGTGTCGTACGGCACCTGCTTCCGGCAGATCGAGTTCGCCGGGCTGCTCAGCAACGCCAGGAACCCCAAGGGCGCCAAGGCGTTCATCGACTTCCTGGTCTCCAAGGAGTTCCAGGAGGACATGCCGCTGAACATGTTCGTCTACCCGGTGCTGCAGGGCGCGAAGGTCCCCGCCGAGTTCACCCAGTACGGCAAGGCCGCCGAGCACCCCGAGACCATGGCCCCCGGCAGGATCGCCGCCAACCGTGACCAGTGGGTCAAGTCGTGGACCTCGCTCGTACTGAAGTAGTCCCCCGCACGAGGGACTGGCGCGGGAGCGCGGCGCGGCTCGGGCTGCTGGCCCTGCCCGTCGCGTTCTTCGCGCTGTTCTTCGCCTGGCCCGTGGCCGCGATCGTCACGCGCGGGCTGAAGGTGGACGGCGCCTGGCGGCTGGGGCGGATCGCGGACGTCGTCGCGCAGCCGGACATCCGGCACGTGCTGTGGTTCACCACCTGGCAGGCGCTCGCCTCCACCGCGCTCACCCTGCTGCTCGCGCTGCCCGCCGCCCATGTCTTCGCCCGCCTCGACTTCCCGGGCAAGCAGGTGCTGCGGGCCGTCGTCACCGTCCCGTTCGTGCTGCCGACCGTCGTCGCCGGCAGCGCGTTCCTCGCCCTCGTCGGGCACGGCGGGCTGCTGGACGAGCTGTGGGGCGTACGGCTGGACACCACGGTGTGGGCCATCCTGCTGGCCCATGTCTTCTTCAACTACGCGGTCGTCGTACGGACCGTCGGCGGGCTGTGGTCCCAGCTCGACCCCCGCCAGGAGGAGGCGGCCCGGATGCTCGGCGCGTCACCGTGGCGGGCCTGGCGGAAGGTGACGCTGCCCGCCCTCGCGCCCGCCGTGGCCGCCGCCGCGCTGATGGTGTTCCTGTTCACCTTCACCTCCTTCGGCGTCGTGCAGATCCTCGGCGGCCCCACCTTCTCCACCCTGGAAGTGGAGATCTACCGGCAGACCTCCGAGGTCTTCGACCTCTCCACGGCCGCCGTCCTCACCCTCGTCCAGTTCGCCGCCGTCGGCGCGATCCTCGCCGTGCACGCGTGGACGGTACGGCGCCGGGAGAGCGCGCTGCGGCTGGTCGACCCCGCGGTGACCGCCCGCCGCCCGCGCGGCGCCGGGCAGTGGGCCCTGCTCGCCGGTGTCCTCGCCACCATCGCGCTGCTCCTCGTGCTGCCGCTCGCCGTCCTCGTCCAGCGCTCCCTGGACGCGCCCGGATTCGGCTACTACCGGGCGCTCACGAACGCCGACGGCGGTACGTTCCTGGTGGCGCCCGTGCACGCGGTGTGGACCTCGCTGCAGTACGCCGTCGCCGCCACCGCCATCGCCGTCGTGATCGGAGGTCTCGCCGCCGCCGCGCTGGCCCGCCGGGACGCCGGACGGCTGGTCCGGGGCTTCGACGCGCTGCTGATGCTGCCGCTCGGCGTATCCGCGGTGACCGTCGGCTTCGGCTTCCTGATCGCCCTCGACAAGCCGCCGCTGGACCTCAGGCAGTCCTGGATCCTCGTCCCGCTCGCCCAGGCGCTGGTCGGCGCCCCCTTCGTCGTACGGACCATGCTGCCGGTGCTGCGCGCGGTGGACGGACGGCTGCGGGAGGCCGCCGCGGTGCTCGGGGCCTCGCCCTGGCGGGTGTGGCGGGAGGTGGATCTGCCGTTGGTGCGGCGGGCGCTGCTGGTCGCGGCCGGGTTCGCGTTCGCCGTCTCGCTCGGCGAGTTCGGGGCGACGGTGTTCATCGCCCGGCCCGACAACCCGACGCTCCCGGTCGCCGTGGCCCGGCTGCTCAGCCGCCCCGGAGACCTCAACTACGGCCAGGCGATGGCCCTTTCGACCATCCTGATGGTGGTGTGCGCCGCCGCCCTGCTGCTCCTGGAGCGACTGCGCACCGACCGCACGGGGGAGTTCTAGATGCCGACGGTGGAGTTCTGATGCTGCTGACCGGACGGATGGGTGCCCGATGCTGCTGAGCCTGGATGCCGCGACCGTGCGCTTCGGCGGGCGGGCCGCGCTCGACGCGGTCGATCTGGACGTCGCCGAGCACGAGGTGGTGTGTGTGCTGGGCCCCAGCGGCAGCGGGAAGTCGACCCTGCTGCGGGCCGTCGCCGGGCTTCAACCCCTGTCGGACGGACGGGTGTTGCTCGACGGCCGCGACCAGTCGGGGGTGCCCGCGCACCGGCGGGGCGTCGGCCTGATGTTCCAGGACCACCAGCTCTTCCCGCAGCGGGACGTCGGCGCGAACGTGGCGTTCGGACTGCGCATGCACGGCGTCGCCAAGGGCGAACGGGACACAGAGGTGGGGCAGTTGCTGGACCTCGTCGGGCTCCCCGGGGCCGGCCGGCGGGCCGTGGCCTCCCTGTCCGGCGGCGAGCAGCAGCGCGTGGCCCTCGCCCGGGCGCTGGCGCCCCGGCCCCGGCTGCTCATGCTCGACGAACCGCTCGGCCAGCTCGACCGCTCCCTGCGGGAACGCCTGGTGGTCGAGCTGCGGGAGCTCTTCGGCCGGTTGGGTACGACCGTGCTCGCCGTCACCCACGACCAGGGCGAGGCGTTCGCGCTGGCCGACCGGGTGGTGGTGATGCGGGACGGGCGGATCGCACAGTCCGGTACGCCGCTTCAGGTGTGGCAGCGGCCCGCCGACGCGTTCGTGGCACGCTTCCTCGGCTTCGACAACGTGGTCCCCGCGACCGTCGCGGGGACGGCCGCCGACAGCCCCTGGGGCAAGCTGCCGGTCCCCGACGGCTCCCCGCAGGGCGCGCGCACCCTCCTGGTCCGGCCCGCCGGGGTGCGGCTCGTGGCGGCCGACACCGGCCTGCCGTGCACGGTGACCGCCCGCACCTTCAAGGGCACCCATGTGGCCGTCCACCTCCAGCCCGCCGACGGGCCGCGCCTGGAGGCGGCCTGCGCGCTGCGGGAGGCACCCGAGGCCGGGGACGGGGTCGGCGTGGAGTTCGACGCGGCCGAAATCGTCGTACTCGACTGATCACCGGCCCCTTAGGGTGAGCCCATGACGCTCCTCGCGCATGATCGCTACTGTGACGAAATCGCCCACCAGCTGGGCCGGTTCCGGTCCCTGGTGACCTCCGGCGCCGATCTGTCGGCCACCGTGCCGACCTGCCCCGAGTGGACCCTGGAACGGCTCGTACGGCACACGGGCGGCGCCCTGCGCTGGGTGGCCACGCAGGTCCGGCTCCGGGCCCAGGACATGGTGCCGCGCGAGCAGGTGCCGCTCGGTGACGGGCCGGAGGCCGAGGGGGACGCGCCGGCCCTCGACGCATGGCTCGCGGAGACCGGCGAGCTGGTCGTCGGGGCGCTGCGCGAGGCCGGTCCCGAGGCCAAGGTGTGGTCCTGGACCGGCGCGGCCACGAGCGGGTTCTGGACCCGCCGGATGACCCACGAGATCACCATCCACCGCGCGGACGCCGCGCGCACCGTCGGCGCGCCCTACGAGGTCGCCCCCGAGATCGCCGCCGACACACTGGACGAGTGGCTGGAAATCGTGGAGTGGGCGCAGCGCAGCGGGGTGAAGGGGGAGGCGAAGGAGCTGCGCGGGCCGGGCCGCAGCATCCATCTGCACGCCACCGACGCCGACCCGTCCCTGAACGCCGAGTGGCTGATCGAGCTGGGCGAGGACGGAGTCACCTGGCGGCGCGGCCACGAGAAGGCCACGGTCGCCCTGCGCGGCCCGCTCACCTCGGTGCTGCTGGCCTTCTACCGGCGGCTGCCGCTGGACACGCCGGGGCTCGACGTGCTGGGCGAGCGGGAGTTGCTGGAGTTCTGGCTGGAGCGGACCGGCTTCTGATTCCCGGCCGCCGTGCACGACCGCGGCCCGTCCCCTGGGGATAGGGGGACGGGCCGCGGTGGCGTACTGGTGAGGAGGGGCGAGGCGTCAGCCGTTGCCGCGGGCGCCACGACGGCGCATGCCGAAGTAGACCGCGCCGCCGCCGACGACGACCAGCGCGCCCGCGATGCCGGCGATCAGGCCGGTGTTGGAGCTGGCACCGGTCTCGGCGAGGTTGGAGTCACCCGCCGCCGGGGACGGCGCGTTGCTCGACGTGGCCGCCGGGGCGGAGCTGGACGCGGAGGCCGACGGGGTCGGGGTCGCCGACTCGGCCGGGGCGGACTTCGACGGCGTCGCCGTCGGCTTGGGGGCCGACGGGGCCGGGGTCGGGGTGTCGGTCTCGCAGGCGGCCGACGGGGTCGTCAGGCCGCCCGCGATGTCCTCGTCGACGTAGGGGCTGGCCGTGACGTGGACGCGGTACGTCGCGTTCGGCTTCCACTTCTCCGAGAAGGTGACCGAGGTGCCCTGGGCGGAGCCCTTGACCTCCTGCCGGCCGATCTGCTTCTCGACCCCACCGTTGTTCGTGCGGAACACGGTGATGGTGGCAGGGGTACCGGAGCCGTCGGTGTCGGTGACGACGATGACGCCCTTGGAGCCGTCACACTTGGCTTCGGCCTTGAATTCGCTGATGTTGCACGCGAACGCGGAGCTGGACAGACCCAGCACGACCGCGGCCGAGGCGGAGGCAACACCCAGAACGCGCACGGAACGGCGTGCGCCACGGTGAGTTATGGACAACGTTTGTCCTTTACAGAGTGCAACTGCGGGGGGTTCGGGGGTGTTTGAGGCACCGGATGAGGTGAGTGCCCCACCACCCCCACGAGGCTCACAGGTTTATAAGCGCTCTGTAAGAGTGTCAACGCATATGCCGCCAACGGCCGTTGGCTTTGCCTTCTTATTAATCACCGTGACGTTTGGCGCCGTTTTGGGTGGTGCGGGGTCAGCCCTGGACCGCGGCCGGGTCCATCCAGATGACCTCCCAGGTGTGGCCGTCGAGGTCGTCGAAGGCGCGGCCGTACATGAAGCCGTGGTCCTGGGTCTCGCCGCTCGGGGTGGCGCCCGACGCGAGGGCCTTGTCCACCAGTTCGTCCACCTTCTCGCGGCTCTCGGCGCTCAGCGCGACCAGCACCTCACTCGTCTTCGTGGCGTCGGCGATCTCCTTCTTGGTGAACGTGGCGTAGAACGGCTTGGTGAGCAGCATCGCGACGATGGTGTCGCTGATCACCACGGAGGCGGCCTTCTCGTCGCTGAACTGCGGGTTGATCGTGTAGCCGAGCTCGGTGAAGAACTTCTTGGAGGCGTCGAGGTCGTTCACGGGCAGGTTCACGAAGATCATCTGCTGGTACATGACGGGTTCTCTCCCATGGTGGTCCGTCGTGCCGGGTTCGGCGTGTTCGGTGGGTAGACCGGGGGTCCCGGGAGAACTCATCGGCCGCCGGGGATCTTTTTTTTCAGCGCCCCGCGGGGAGGGCCGCCAGGGCGGCGACGACGAGGGTGAGCGGGCCGAACAGCGTCAGCAGGGCCGCCGCGCGCAGGGCCGCGGCCGCGCGCAGCATCGACGCCGGGGCGCCGAGCCGGAGCAGCGCGGCGGTCGTGTCGGCGCGGCACTGGCGGCTCTCCACGGCCGCGGTCAGGAGCGTGGCGACCGTGCAGCCGGTGACGAGCAACCCGCCGAGGGTGGTCAGGGGGCCGAACGCCGGTGCCGAGCTCCTGTACAGCGTGGTCATGGCGTAACCGGCGGACGCGACCGCGCAGACGACGCCCAGGGGGCGGCCGATGCGGGTGGCCTCCGCCATGAGGACCCGGCCGGCCAGCAGGCGCAGGGCACCGGGGCGGGTGACCTGCAGAAGCAGGCCGCACAGGTGGGTCAGGCCGGGGGCGGCCAGCACCAGGCCGGTCGCGGTGAGGAGCCAGCCGAGGAGTACGGCGGCGTTCGCGTGGCCTGCGTAGGCCTGGACCGCGAGGCCGGTGGCCAGCAGGGCGATACCCCAGGGGAGGCCGGCGGGGGCCGTTCCGGGGGCGTGGGCGGTGCCGTCGGTCCAGTCCGCGTCCGGCGCCGGGGGCTCGGGGCCGGTTTCGCCGCCCGGTGCCGGCGGGCTACCGTCCGCGCCCACCCTCCCCCGCGCCCGGTTGCGCTCGCGCGGGGGCACCCCCATCGCCGCGGCGGCACGACTGCCCGCGGGATGCGGAGGGAGTTGCGCGCCGTCGTCGGGTGCGCCTACGGGGTGACGGCCGGGCTGTTCGCCGTGGGCCTCTGCGACTGCGGGCTGATGCCGGGGCTGTTCGCCGTGGGCGTCCGCGGCCGCCGGGTGATGTCCGGGGTGCTCGCCGTCCTCGCGTGCGGCCGCCGGGTGAGGGCCGGGCTGCTCGCCGGCGTCCGCCTGCCCGTGCTCGTCGCCCTGTGCCGGCTCGTCCCCCTGCCCGTGCTTGCCGCGAGGAGCACCGGCCCCCGCCCGTGACCGTGCCCCGAACCGGCCGTACGTCCCGAACGTCTCCCGGGCCACCGCGTAGCCGTACGCCCCGAAGCGGCCGTACCTGCGCAGGAGCGGAGTGGCGGGGCGGGGGTCCTTGGGGCGCAGGGCCAGGGCCACCGTGGCCGAGGCGAGGGCCGGGACCACGGCCAGCAGGGTCAGGGTCGCCGGGAGGGGGAGGTGTTCGCCGGAGGCCAGGACGTCCGCCGCCGCGCCGCTGTAGGGCAGGCCCGCGAGGTCACCGCGCAGCTGGAGGAAGACCAGCAGGGCCAGCAGCGAGCCCAGGGCGCAGGACAGGGCCGTGGTCAGCGCGGAGAACGCCATCAGGCGCGCCGGACCGAGACCCACGGCGGACAGGCCCGTACGCGGCCGGGTGCCCGGGTCGGTGCGCGCGACGGCGAGCGCGAAGTACGTGGTGGCGGCGAGCGGCACCGCGCACCAGGCCAGCCGCAGCGCGGCGGCGTCCGCGGCCTCGGGGTGGTTCAGGGCGTAGCCGAAGCAGGACAGCAGCAGGAAGCCGGTGCCCGCCGAGGCCGCGGCCACCAGCAGGCGGCGCAGCTGGACGGCGGGCCGGGCCGCCCAGGTCAGACGGAGAGCGACCACGCGGCGCGGCCTTCCGTCTCGGGGGCGTCCGGCAGGTGCACGGTGCTGACGCGCCGGCCGTCCAGCAGGGCCACGGTGCGGTCGGCGAGGGCGGCGGTGTCGGGGTCGTGCGTGGCGAGGACCACGGTGATGCCGTGCGAGCGGGCGGCCGAGGTGAGGGTGCGCAGCACATGGGTGCGGTCGGCGTGGTGCAGCGGAGCCGTGGGCTCGTCGGCGAAGAGGACCGCGGGCGCGTGGGCCAGCGCCCGGGCGATGGCGACGCGCTGGCGCTCGGCCTGCCTCAGTTCGTGCGGCCGGTTGCGGGCCCGGTCGCCGACGTCGAGCCGTTCCAGCCACTCCAGCGCGGCGACCTTGGCCCTGCGGCGGCCGGTGCCGCGCAGCATCAGGGGGAGCGCGGCGTTCTCCCAGGCGTTCAGCTCGGGGACCAGCACCGGCTCCGGGTCGATCCAGCCGAAGCGGTCCCGGCGCACTCGCTCGCGGCGCATCGGGCCCAGGGTGTGCAGGGGCGAGCTGTTGAACCACACCTCGCCGCTGCGCACCGGTACCAGGCCGGACAGACAGCGCAGCAGGGTCGTCTTGCCGCTGCCGCGCGGTCCGGTGACGGCGACGATCTCGCCCTCGCGCACACCGATCGAGACCCCCGCGAGCCCGGGGGAGCCGTCGGGGTGCCTGAAGTGCAGGGAGCGTGCCCAGAGCACGTCGTTGTCCGGCGGGGCCTCCATGGGCGTACACCTCGGTTCTGATCCGTTTTCCCGTGCCTCATCCCTCGTCCGGGGGAACGAAGGCTGGGACGATCGGTCACTGGAACGCAGGGAACGCTAGGCAGCCGTGATCGGGAGGCCGGACAGCACACGGCCCCGGGCCGCCGTTCTCACTCGAACGGGCGGCACCGGGGCCGGTGTCGGTCATCCAGTCGGATGGTCGGAGCTCCGGAGGGCTCAGAGCTTGGTCCACGCCTCCGTGAGGGTGGCGCGCAGGATCTGCTCGATCTCGTCGAAGGTCTCCTGGTTGGAGATCAGCGGCGGGGCGAGCTGGACGACCGGGTCGCCGCGGTCGTCGGCACGGCAGTACAGGCCGTTGTCGAACAGCGCCTTGGAGAGGAAGCCGTACAGGACGCGCTCGGTCTCCTCCTCGTTGAAGGACTCCTTGGTGTTCTTGTCCTTCACCAGCTCGATGCCGTAGAAGAAGCCGTTGCCGCGGACGTCGCCGACGATCGGCAGGTCGTGCAGCTTCTGCAGGGTCTGCAGGAAGGCGCCCTCGTTGTCCAGCACGTGCTGGTTCAGGCCCTCGCGCTCGAACAGGTCGAGGTTGGCGAGACCCACCGCGGCGGACACCGGGTGGCCGCCGAAGGTGTAGCCGTGCAGGAAGGTGTTGTCGCCCTTGTAGAACGGCTCGGCGAGCTTGTCGGAGATGATGCAGGCGCCGATCGGGGAGTAGCCCGAGGTCATGCCCTTGGCGCAGGTGATCATGTCCGGGACGTAGCCGAACTTGTCGCAGGCGAACATCGTGCCTAGGCGGCCGAAGGCGCAGATGACCTCGTCCGACACGAGCAGCACGTCGTACTTGTCGCAGATCTCGCGCACGCGCTGGAAGTAGCCGGGCGGGGGCGGGAAGCAGCCGCCGGCGTTCTGCACGGGCTCCAGGAAGACCGCGGCGACGGTGTCCGGGCCCTCGAAGAGGATCTGCTGCTCGATCTGGTCGGCGGCCCAGCGGCCGAAGGCCTCCGGGTCGTCGCCGAAGATCGGGGCGCGGTAGATGTTGGTGTTCGGGACCTTGTGGGCGCCGGGGACCAGCGGCTCGAAGGGCGCCTTCAGACCGGGCAGGCCGGTGATGGACAGGGCGCCCTGCGGGGTGCCGTGGTAGGCGACCGCACGCGAGATGACCTTGTACTTGGTCGGCTTGCCCTGCAGCTTGAAGTACTGCTTGGCGAGCTTCCAGGCGGTCTCGACGGCCTCGCCGCCACCGGTGGTGAAGAAGACCTTGTTCAGGTCGCCCGGGGCGTAGTCGGCGAGGCGCTCGGCCAGCTCGACGGCCTTCGGGTGGGCGTAGGACCACACCGGGAAGAAGGCCAGCTCCTGGGCCTGCTTGAAGGCGGTCTCGGCGAGCTCCGTGCGGCCGTGACCGGCCTGGACCACGAACAGACCGGCGAGACCGTCCAGGTAGCGCTTGCCCTTGTCGTCGTAGATGTAGGTGCCCTCACCCCGGACGATGGTCGGGACGGGGGAGTTCTCGTACGAGGACATGCGGGTGAAGTGCATCCACAGGTGGTCGTACGCGGTGCGGCTGAGGTCCTTCTGGGTCACGGTTATCGGGTTCCCCACATATAGGTCTGCTTCTTCAGCTTCAGGTAGACGAAGCTCTCGGTGGAGCGCACGCCGGGAAGCGCCCGGATGCGTTTGTTGATGACGTCCAGCAGGTGGTCGTCGTCCTCGCAGACGATCTCGGCGAGGATGTCGAACGAGCCCGCGGTCATCACCACGTACTCGACTTCCGACATGTCAGTCAGCGCGTCCGCGATCTTCTCGACATCGCCCTCGACGTTGATCCCGACCATCGCCTGCCGGCGGAAGCCCACGGTGAGCGGGTCCGTGACGGCGACGATCTGCATCACGCCCTGGTCCAGCAGCTTCTGGACGCGCTGGCGCACGGCCGCCTCGGACAGGCCGACGGCCTTGCCGATCGCGGCGTACGGCCGGCGGCCGTCCTCCTGGAGCTGCTGGATGATGGCGAGGGAGACGGCATCCAGCTGGGGGGTGCCGCCGTTCCTGGACTCGCGGGTGGAGTCCCTCTGGTCTGCGCTTCGACTGGCCACGACCTCACTGTGCACGAGGTCTCGACAGTTTCGCAAGCCCCGATCGATGAAATTCGTTGTTTGTGAGACCGAAGCTTGCGGATTTCGCAGAACTGGTGGCGGTGGGGGTGTTGAAAACGTCGGCTCGGCGACTAGTGTGGGTGTCTCAGTGAGTGGACAGTTGAACCAGATCAGGAGGCCGGCAGTGAGCACCGAGCTGCGTCGTCTGCGCAACTACATCGACGGTGAGTTCCGGGACGCCGCCGACGGACGGACCACCGAGGTGGTCAACCCCGCGACGGGCGAGGCGTACGCGACCGCGCCGCTGTCCGGCAAGGCGGACGTGGACGCCGCCATGGAGGCCGCCGCCCGCGCCTTCCCGGCCTGGCGCGACACCACCCCCGCCGAGCGGCAGAAGGCCCTCCTCAAGATCGCCGACGCGTTCGAGGAGCGTGCCGAGGAACTGATCGCGGCCGAGGTGGAGAACACGGGCAAGCCGACCGGGCTCACCCGCTCCGAGGAGATCCCGCCGATGGTCGACCAGATCCGCTTCTTCGCGGGCGCGGCGCGGATGCTGGAGGGCCGCTCGGCCGGCGAGTACATGGAGGGGATGACCTCGATCATCCGCCGTGAGCCGGTCGGCGTCTGCGCGCAGGTCGCGCCGTGGAACTACCCGATGATGATGGCCGTGTGGAAGTTCGCCCCGGCGATCGCGGCGGGCAACACGGTGGTGCTGAAGCCGTCGGACACGACCCCGGCGTCGACCGTCCTGATCGCGGACATCATCGGCGCGATCCTGCCCAAGGGTGTCTTCAACGTCGTCTGCGGCGACCGCGAGACCGGCCGGCTGATGGTCGAGCACGACATCCCGGCGATGGCCTCCATCACCGGCTCGGTCCGGGCCGGCATGTCGGTGGCCGAGTCCGCGTCCAAGGACCTCAAGCGGGTCCACCTGGAGCTCGGCGGCAAGGCCCCGGTCGTCGTCTTCGAGGACACCGACATCGCCAAGGCCGTCGAGGACATCTCCGTGGCGGGCTTCTTCAACGCCGGCCAGGACTGTACGGCCGCCTGCCGCGTCCTCGTCCACGAGGCCATCCACGACGAGTTCGTGGCCGCCCTCGCGAAGGCCGCCGAGGACACCAAGACCGGACAGCCGGACGACGAGGACGTGCTCTTCGGCCCGCTCAACAACCCCAACCAGCTCAAGCAGGTCGAGGGCTTCATCGAGCGGCTGCCCGCCCACGCGCGCGTGGAGGCCGGCGGCAAGCGCGTCGGCGACAAGGGCTACTTCTTCGCGCCGACCGTCGTCTCCGGCGTCAAGCAGGACGACGAGATCATCCAGAAGGAGGTCTTCGGCCCGGTCATCACCGTCCAGTCCTTCTCCGACGAGAACCAGGCCGTCGAGTGGGCCAACGGCGTGGAGTACGCCCTCGCCTCCTCCGTGTGGACCAAGGACCACGCCCGCGCGATGCGCATGTCCAAGAAGCTCGACTTCGGCTGCGTGTGGATCAACACCCACATCCCGCTGGTCGCGGAGATGCCGCACGGCGGCTTCAAGAAGTCCGGCTACGGCAAGGACCTGTCGGCGTACGGGTTCGAGGACTACACGCGGATCAAGCACGTGATGACCTCGCTCGGCGAGTAAGCACCCCGAGCGGCAGCGAGCGGCCCCCGGACGGGTCACCTCCCCGTCCGGGGGCCGCGCCGTGTCATTCCCCGGCCACGAACTCCAGCTGCTCCTCGGTCGGTCGGAGTGCCGCCGCCCGCTCCCAGTCCGCCGTCTGCTCCGGCCTGCGCGCTCCCGCGATCGCCCCCGTGACGCCCCTGCGGGCCGGCACCCGGGCGAGCGCCACCGCTCCCACCGTCGTGCCGTGCGCCTGGGCGACCGTCAGGAGCCGGTCCACGGTACGTGTGCGCCTGGGCGACCGTCAGGAGCCGGTCCACGGTGCGGAGCCGGTCCACCGTACGGAGGCTCGCGTCCAGGTTCGTCGTGAAGTCCGGGTGGGTGCGGCGCCGGTCGGCGGGGTCGGGGGAGTCGAGCCGCTCCCGGGTGAAGGTGCCGCTGAGCAGGCCCGAGTGGAGCGGCTGGTAGGGGAGCACGCCGGTGCCGTGGTCGGCGGCCCAGTCGATCTCCGGCTCGGCGGAGCGGTTGAGGAGGGGGCCGCAGACGTACACCGGGCCGGGCTGGGCGTCGATCAGCCGGGGCAGGGACGGCCGTACCGTCTCGGCGGCCGGTGCCGGATCGGGCAGGGCGCGGTCGGGGCGGGCGCCGGTATCCCGACGATCCGGGGCTCGCCTCCTGTCTCCCTCATCGGCACCTCGCCATGAGGAGCGAGGAGTTCGCGGTGCTGTGGGCCCGCCAGGACGTGGCGGACAAGGGACCCGGCCGCTACACCCTGCGCCACCCGCTGGTCGGGCCGCTCACCCTGGACTTCGAGGTGCTCGCCACCAACGATCCCCGCCAGGTGCTGGTCAGCTGTCTCCCCGCCCTGGAGTGGGAGGCGGCCCAGGCCCTGGAACTGATCGGCAGCTGGAGGCCGGCCGGTGCGTGACCGGCACTGATCGACAGGGTGTCGGGCAGGCGGGGGCATGCTCGACGCAGCGTCGATTGCCCCTCGGAGCTCCGCGGCGGCATCCTTCCGTGGTGCCCCAGACTTCTTCCCGTACGTCACCGATGTCCCGCCGCTCCCTCCTGCGCGCACTCGGCGGCACCGCCGCGCTCGGTGCCCTGGCCGGCTGCGGGGTGCCCGCCGCCTATGTCGCGCCCGGCGACCGGGGCGTCGCCGACGAGTCGGCGGCCGACATGAAGCTGACCTGGGCGAACTGGCCGCTGTACATCGACACTGATGACAAGAACCCCAACAGGCGGCCCACCGTGGACGCCTTCGAGAAGCGCACGGGTATCTCCGTGGACTACGTCGAGGAGATCAACGACAACGACGAGTTCTTCGGCAAGATCAGCCCGGCCCTGATGAACCATCAGTCCACCGGCCGCGACCTGATCGTCATCAGCGACTGGATGTGCGCCCGGTTCGTCCGGCTCGGCTGGGTCCAGGAGATGGACCGCGCCCACCAGCCGAACGTCGCGAAGTACCTCGACCCGCTGCTGCGTACGCCCGCCTTCGACAAGGGCCGCCGGTTCACGGTGCCGTGGCAGTCGGGCATCACCGGCATCGCCTACAACCGCAGGAAGCTGGGCCGCGAGATCCGGAACGTCAAGGATCTCTGGGCGAGCGACCTCAAGGGCCGCGTGACGCTCCTGTCCGGCCTTGACGAGTCCTTCGCCCTGCTGATGCAGGGCAACGGCGTGGACATCACCAGGTGGACCGCCGACGACTTCCACCACGTCTGCGACGAGGTGGAGCGGCAGATCCACCGCGGGCAGATCCGCCGCTTCACCGGCAACGACTACACCAAGGACCTGGTCAGCGGGGACGTCCTGGCCTGCCAGGCCTACTCCGGCGACGTCATCCAGCTGCAGGCCGACAACCCCGGCATCCGCTTCGTCGTGCCCGAGGAGGGCGCCGAGCTGTGGTCGGACTCCCTGATGATCCCCAACCGGGCCCGCCACAAGGCCAACGCCGAGCGGCTGATCGACTACTACTACGCCCCCGAGACCGCCGCGGAACTCGCCGCCTGGGTCAACTACGTCTGCCCGGTCCCGGCCGCCCAGGACGTCCTTGCCTCCTCCCAGGACAAGGACACCGCCTCCCTCGCCGACAACCCGCTCATCTTCCCCGACGCCGGCATGCGCAGACGTTTGGCGATCGCCCGGGACATCACCTCCATGGAGCGGGTGGAGTTCGCCAAGCGGTGGAACAGGATCGTGGGGCTTTAGACACATGGGCCCGGCGCACCCCCGTTCCTCGGTACCATCACACCGCTGCGATGCTTCCGGGGGAGGAATCTTGATCGAACTCGCCGAAATGGTCCGTGAGTTGAGGGAACAGCTCAGCCACGCGATGGCCGAGACCGGATCCAGTCCCCTGCGCTTCGACCTCGGTGAGGTGGAGATCGAGGCGACCGTCACGGTCGACCGCACCGGTGGTGTCGGCGGCAAGGTGAAATTCTGGGTCGTCGAGGCAAGCGGCGAGGCGTCCGTCGCCGACTCGCGGACCCATCGCGTCACTCTCACGCTCCAGCCCACCCTCCTGGCTCCCGACGGCACGCGCCACCGGGTTCTGATCTCAGGTGACGAGACGCACGGGGAGCGTTGAGGATTCCGCCTTGTTCACGCCGCTGACGCAGCGGGAAGGCTAGTCGTACGCTGTCCGGACCGGACTGCGGACGAACTCGATGACGGCCGGAGGGGGTCACGAGGTGGAGGGGCGCAGCGCCGCACGCGTTCGCAACGAACTCATGGCCGAGATGGCCGGCGTGCTCGCGGCGACGGAGACGGTCCGGCGGCAGACCGGCGCGGAGATGCTCGTGGAAGACCTCCGCTCGGAGCTGCGCCTGTCCGTGGATCCGCGGCAGGACCAACCGCTCGGGCTGTGGGCACGGCGGGTGGTCAAGGCGTGTGCGGAGACGGACGAGGGACTCCAGACCCTGGCCCGCTGCCTCGGCTACGCGGAACAGGGGTCCGTGAACGTGCTCGCCCTGTGGCGTCTGGTGGACGAATGGGAGGCCACCTCCTTCTTCAAGGACACGGATCTGCGCCCCCTGCGCCCTGTTCTCGGCGAGATCCGTTCCACGTCGCTCCTCACGGCGCTCGCCCGCAGGGCCAGCCATGCACGCACCCAGGAACTGGAGGAATGGTGCGACACCGGCTGGGAGGTCTTCCTGCACCTGGCCGGGAACAACACGGCGGCGGACGAACTGCCCCCGTCCATGGCCTTCTTGTCGCTCGTCTCCGAGTACCTGGTGAAGGAGGGCCGCACCGACGAGGCGGAGGAGCTGCGTCGCTGGAACCGCAAGCAGGCCCAACTGCGCGGAGTGACCGAGGAGATGACGACCTGGCAGCAGGGTGAGTTCGTCTCCCCGACGGAGGCCTCGTTACATCCGGCCTACCTGCTGATCCAGTTCGAACCGGACGGTGTGGACCCCGACAGCTTCTGGGTGGCCCACTGGCGCCAGTCCGACTCCGAGGGCTGGCACCCCGTACCCGGTGAGACCCTCAAGCTGCACCGGGACCAGCTTCCGGCCGCCGTCGACCGCCTCATCGAACAGGCGGAGGAACGGTGGTGGGATCTGCGGCAGCCCGTCGTGATCGAATTCATTCTTCCGTGGGCACTCTTGGGAGAGCCCGTGGAATGGTGGCACAAGGAGACCGACGCGGACATACCCACACCTTTGGTTATGGACTACACCGTTGTCGTGCGCAGCTTCGAACGCCTGCGCAAGGCGGCCTGGCACCGGCCGTGGAACAACCGCTGGCGGCACTTCAAGGAACGGCCTGCGGACAGCCGCTCGCACTGGAGCGAGCCGGACCAGCCGGCCTTCCATCTCGAGCGCGAACTCAAGGACGACCAGCAGATCGTGTGCCTCGTGCTGAGCGCACCTCCCGGCACCGACTCCCCCGCTGCCCGCCAGGAATTCGTCGCCGCCCTGCGCGCCGGAATCCCGGCCATCCTCTGGGACCGGGGCGGCCATGGCCCCGCGTTCCGGGAGGCGGCCGCGGACATAGTCCAGGAACGCGGCCTGGCCGGAGTCCTGGAGCGCACCCGCCGATGGCGCAACGAGGCCCTGGCGCTGGGACCGGACGAATGGCACAGACACGTGGGCCGGCACCTGGCCCTGCTCCTGGACGACCCGGAACGCATACCCGGCCCCTCGGGAGCGGGCGGCGAACCGCACAGTGCGTGAGACGTTGACCATGGACGGGGGACAGGAGGGAGGGCCTCTGTGATGTCGAGTGCATCGTCCGAAGAGCACGGCCACAACCCGCCCGGAGTATCGGTAGGCTGGCCCCGCTACGGGGGGCGCACGACCGCAACCGCAGGCCTTCCGTCCTCAACTCCGCGACCGCAGCGACGCCTTGAGAGTGACCATGGCCAGTGACAACGCTCGGCGTGACCGGTCAGGGTCCGGAGCCGACCTGACGCAGTTGTGGGGCGACTGGCGTTTCGAGGACGAGGCATTACCCCGGGAAGTCTTCCTCGTCACCGACGCCCACGTGACCATGCGTGTGTGGGACGAGTCGATCGACGGCCTCTCCCGCGCGCTGGCCCGGAGCTTCGCCGCGGTGCACGATGTGGCCCTGCTCGGCACGGACGAGATGCTGCCGGCCGGCGTGCGTACCGATACCGACCTCGAAGCGGACGCGGCGTCGGACGGAACGCGCCGCATGATCCTCGTGGTCACGGACGGGCTGGCGGCAGGCTGGCATCTGGGTGCGGTGCAGCCCCTGCTGCGGCGCTGGGGGCAGTCCCGGCCCGTCGCCCTGATCAATCCATTGCCGCCCCACCTGTGGTTCCGTACCGGCCTCGACGTGCTGCACGCGCGGATCAGGGCACTCGGCCCCTGGGCCGCCAACGCCCGCTGGGACTGGTACGAACGAGAGGTCCCCGCCGCGCCGGGACACGGGCCGGCCGACCCGGCGCAGCCGGGCACGGACCCGGACGGCGCATCCCCCGCGGTCGCGGTACCCGTCCTCTCCCTCAGGCACCACGGCGCGCGCGCCCTGTCCGCCGTGCTGGGCGGGCCGCAGCCGCGCGCGCTGGACCTGCCCGCGACGCCGGCCAACGCGTGGAAGGGGCGGCCGGACGCCGCCCGGAGCTTTCCCTGGGCGACGGAGTTCGACGATTCCGCCGGGCCACCCTCGGCTGTCGACCGTGTTTTCGATTTTCGCGCGGCGGCGTCCCCCACGGCCTTCCGGCTGGGCACCCGTCTGGCCGCGGCACCACTCACTCTGCCGGTCGTCCGCAGGCTGATCCGGTCGACTCCGGGCGCCGGGCCGGTTCACGCGTCCGAGTTCTTCATGAGCGGCCTGGTCCAGCCGACCGGCGTACACCTCGACGCCCCCGGGGCCGTGGTCTACGACTTCCTCCCCGACACCCGCGAGCAACTGCTGGCCCTGGGCCGCCGCAGTGCCACCCTCCGCACGTTGCGCGAGGTCCGTGAGGTGCTGGCCTCGGATCCGTCCGCCGCGTCGCTCCTGCCGCCGCCCACGGAACCGCTGGGCAAGGCGTCGCAGCCGCGGGTGACACAGAAGAGCGCACCGTTTCTCCGCATCGAACTGACTGCTCTGGATGCCTTGTCCGGGTCACACCTTCAGCGCGCCCGATTGTTGCGACATGCGCTGAAATGGCACGATCAGCGGTATGCAGTCTCGCTTGCCAAGGTCCCGCCTGCCGGAGCCGCCATAGCCCCGTCCGCCGCTTCAGGAGCCACCGAAGGAGCCCCGCCGATGTCCACCACGCCCCAGCGCACCGTGGAAGGAGAGCGCACCGTACAGCCACGCGTCTGGGGGAACTTGCCGCCGCGAAACCAGAACTTCACCGGCCGCACGGAACTCCTCGACCTGCTCGAACAGCGGCTGCGCGAGGGCACGACGACGGTTCTGCCCGAGGCGATCCACGGCATGGGCGGCGTCGGCAAGACACAGCTGGCGATCGAGTACGCCTACCGGCACCAGTCGCAGTACGACATCGTGTGGTGGATCCCCTCGGAGCGACCGGGCCAGATCGGCCAGTCGCTGGTGGAGCTGGCCAAGCGACTGGGGCTGGTGACCACGTCCGAGGCCAACATCGCCGGCCCGGCGGTCCGGGAGGCACTGCGCGAGGGGCGCCCGTACTCCAGGTGGCTGCTGATCTTCGACAACGCGGACAGCCCCGAGCAGGTACGCCCGTACTTCCCGACCGGCGGCACCGGCACGATCCTGGTCACGTCCCGCAACCGCCGCTGGGGGCTCGTGGGCGGCTCCCTCGAAGTGGATGTGTTCACCCGCGAGGAGAGCAAGGAACTCCTGCGCGGATCGGGGCCCGAGCTCGCGGACGAGGAGGCCGAGGCACTGGCCGAGGCGCTGGGCGACCTGCCCCTCGCTCTGGTACAGGCGGCCGCCTGGCGCGCGGAGACGGGCATGCCCGCGTCCGAATACCTCCGCCTCTTCGAGAGCAAGCAGAACGAACTCCTGGAGACGGCGCCGCCGCCGGACTACCAACTGCCGGTGGCCGCCGCCTGGAACGTCTCCCTCGACCATCTGGAGACACGCAGCCCGGGAGCCCTGCGGCTGCTGCAGCTGTGCTCGTACTTCGCCCCCGACCCGATCTCCAGGCAAATCCTCTCCGGCCCGGGATACAACACCGGATTTCCCGAGCTGGATGCGGCTCTGAACGACCCGATGAAGCTCGCGCGTGCGATACGGGAGATAAACCGCTATTCCCTCGCCCGAATTGATCACCGCACGAACTCCATCGAGATGCACCGGCTGGTCCAGCACGTGCTGATCAACCGTATGAGCCCAGAGGAGCAGAGCCGCATGCGCGAAGGCGCCCACGCCCTGATGGCGTCCGCCGACCCCCGGACACCCACAAGTCCGGAGAGCTGGCCTCGCTATGCGGAGCTGTATACGCACGTCATCGCCTCCGATGCCATCACCTCCGACCAGCCCTGGGTGCGACAGCTGGTGATGAACGTCGCCAAGTACCTGTGGTACTGGGGAGACCACAACGTCTGCCTGGACTTCTCGGAGAACGCCTGGAACGCCTGGCTGGACACCTTCGGCGAAGAGGACGTGCAGACGCTCCTCATGGGCCAGTGGCTGGTATACGTCTATTTGAATACCGGTCGGTACAGCGACGCCTCCGCTCTGGTGGAGCGCGTCAGGGCCGCCTTCGAGCGCGTCTCCTCACCGGACAGTGAGGAGTCTCTGGACATCATCCAGACGGAAGCCGCCGTACGTCGCGTCCAAGGCCGCTTCCTCGACGGGGCCGAACTGGACAGGGTCGTCTACGAACGGGCGCGCAGGGCCTTCGGCGAGGACGACCCGGCAAGCCTGAGAATGGCCCACAACCTGGGCGTCAGTCTCCGCCTCACCGGCGAGATCCGCGAAGCCCTGGAACTCGACCGGAAGACCTGGCACCTGAAGCTGCGCCTGTTCGGACGCGACGACCAGCGCAGTCTCATCACGGAGAACTCGATCGCCATCGACGAGCGCGAGTCCGGGGACTACGTCGGTGCGCTCCGGCTCCAGGAAGCCGCGTTCGACGCCTTTCAGGACGTCTTCGGGGACAACAATCCCGCCACCATCAGCACCGGACGCGAACTGGGCATCGCGTGCCGAAAGGCCGGCCTGCACGCCCGTGCCCTGGAACTGGCCATCAAGGCTCACGAAGCCTTCACCCGGCGTTACGGCGACACCCACCCCCAGTCGCTGGCCACGGCCCTGCCCCTCGCCATCGCCCTGCGGCAGAACGGCGACCTGGAGGCGGCACGCGCCCGGGGGGCCCAGGCCTGCGCCGGCTATCGCAAGGTCTTCCACGCACAGCACCCGTACGTCCTGTCCGCCGACGTCGGTCTCGCGGTGTCCGAACGGCTACTGGGCAAGCCGGAGGAGGCCCGTCGGCTGGACGACGCGGCGCTCGTCGCACTGTCCGAGGGGCTCGGAGCCGACCACCCCTTCACCCTGGTGACCGCGGTGAACCTGGCCAGTGACCTGGCGGCGCTCGGCGAGTACGAGGCGGCGACGGCCCGAGGGCGTGACACGCTGGCGCGGTGCCGGCAGACCTTCGGTCCCGACCACCCGACCACCCTGGCCTGCGCGGGGAACCTCTCGTTCGATCTCATGTCCATGGGGCTCGAGAGCGAGGCCGCGGAGCTCCGAGGCGACACCGAGGAACGCATGCGTCGCGTACTGGACACCCCGGATGCCGACACGAAGGAGCCCACGCCCCACCCGGCGACGGTGGCCTTCCTGAACGGCACACGCCTGAACTGCGACATCGACCCCATGCCGCTGTAATTGCAGACAGAGGCCGAAGCGGCCGCACGTCACGCTCGGTCAGCCCCTCAGTCGAACGGCCCCGGCCGTCTCGTGGCGACACTCAGCCATGCGGCCAGGGCCAGCGGATCGGGCCGCCGACCGTGCTCCTGCTGCAGGGCGTCCCGTACGGCGCGGGCCCACTCAGGTGACCGCAGCAGAAACCGGCTCGCAGGCCGGTGGCCGGGACTGTCCGCCAGGGCCCGGCCCAGCGCCGCCCACGAGCCCACCGCAGCATCGCCGTGCAGCAGGTGCTCGGTTAACTCCCGCTGGGCGGTGGACCGTTTCTCACAGGCCAGGAGGACATCGACCAACCCGGCTCCAGGCACCCGGTCACCCATGGCGACGGGGTCCCGCCAGGAGCCGTCCGGGTCGGTGAGACGATGTCTGACCAGTACCGCGGCCGTGTCGAGGAAGCGGGCATCGCTGTCCGGCACCAACGACGACGCGGTGTCGGCCAGCGGGGGACACCTGTCTCCTCGCAGCCACGCACGCACTGCCTCGTCCACCAGGTCCGGCGAGGGCCGTACGTGATGCTCGCGCCACCGCGCACGGTGACTGGCCGCCGCTTCACGGGCCAGTCGTAACTGCGCGTCGGGGACGTCGTCGCCGAGCCATCCGGCACACCTCTGCACCAGCGCTTGCAGAAGCCGGCGTCCCAGAGGCGTCAGCCGTTCATGGTCCCTGACGCTGCCCAGCGTCGACCACACCGCGTCTCGCCAGAGAGCGAACTCGAAGTGCGCCAGCGGCGCATGCGCCGTGTCCACGGCACGGCGGTTGGCGCGCCAGAACCGGGCCACCCCGAAAAAGGCATAGATCCCTTGTAAAACTCCCTCAAGTGGCCGTGGGTCGTCCCGCCACGGCGCATGGAACAACTCCGCCCGCTCATGTGTCTTCTCAGCCCTTCGCACCAGCGGCGACAGGTGCGTGAGCGCGCCCAGTTTCACGTGCTGGAACTCATGCACCAGGGTCGCGGCCAGCTCGGAACTCTCTTCGGGAAGCGACGCGTTGATGCCGCCAAAGGCCTCCGCGGAGGAGCTGCTGAAAGGCCGAAACCTTTCTCCTCTGGGTAAGGGAGTGATGGACATCAGGCCTCGCCGCATCGCGTCCGCGTCCGCCGGTGCGTCGCGCAGCAGTATGGTCCACGCCTCGGCCAGGGAGGACTGCCAGGATCGTGCCTCGGGCTCCGAGAGGATGTGGGGGGCGGTGGGTCCGAAGAAGGTGCGATAGGGGTCGTGCTCCTCGAGGATCACGGACCCGGCAGCGGCGCCCTGTCCCACCCTCAACCGGCGCGTGGGCCGCCAGCCCGGCGCCTGCAGCTCCCAGTCGGGTCCGGCGACGACCTCGTCGCCGTCACAGCTGATCCGTACGCCCCACCGGTTGCCGGTGACGCACGCGGTCGTCCACTCCTCCTGTAACGGAAGAACCGCGCACCCCAGGCCGGGAAGGGCCACCGTACCCTCGCACACCGGAACCTCGAGCGTGAACTCGATGCGGGCCGAGGCGGCTGCTGCGGCGGCGAGAGAGGACAGGTGTCCCAGCGTTGCCCAGAGGGGGACGTCGCTGTGCAGCGTGCCCCGCAGGCGGCGCAAAGCGGTGGACACCCACGTTCCGGTCCCCGGCGCCGACAGGACCTGTTCGACCACTCCGGGTGCCTTGGCCTGAGCCCGCTCCAGCGAGTCCCAGGCTTCGTGGAGCGACACGGGGAAATCGCCGGAACCGGAGGCGACGCGGACGCTCCGGTCGTACAGGGCCCGCAGCAGCAACAGCCGGCGACTGCGCTCGGCGCCGAGCAGCTCCTCGATGACAGCACCGTCGCCGCCCCCCTGCAGAAGCCCGTGGAGGCCGGCGGCCGAGATACTGTGAAAAGCGGATCGATCGTCGGGTGCGCCGCTCACCGAGCGCACCGGCATTCTCGCCGCACCACGGTGGCTGCCCTACTTCTCATCGACTCCGTGGGGCGGGTTGTGGCCGGCCACCGTAAGGGCGTGGGGGTCGTCGACATCCTCCAGCAACCGTTCGAGTGACTCGGACAAGGCGGGGCCGTCCAGAGAACGCAGTGCCTGAAGTGACACTCCTGAGAGGTCCATGAGTCCGGATTCGAAGGCCGGCGTCGCACGCTCCACGGCTGCCAAGTCCCCTCCCCCTGCATGATCGTCCGCGCCGTCGTTTCTTCCTAATGATGGCCCAGGCAACGGGGGGCCGAAACCCTGCGTACCGGCCAGTTGTCATACAAGTCAGCTGTGCCGCATGACCAGTTCGGCCGCCGCGCGGTCGACTTCGCGTAGTTCTTCCGAGTCCTCCTCCCAGTCCCGCAGCACTTCCATGAAACTATCGAGGGTGCCGGGATAGCGCAGGCACGTGCGCACAACGCCGTACACCTCGTGGCGCAGCCGGTCGTCGCGGGGCCGGTGGGCGGACACCCGGGGGTCGATGCCTTCCAGGACGGTGTCGAGTCCGTTCGGCCGCCGCAGCGTCGGCAGGGCCGTCAACGCGTCCACCAAGTCCTTGAGTTCGCGCATGGTCAGGGTGTGCGGCAGTGAGCCGAGGCTCGGGGGCCGCGATGACGTGCCGTCGAGAAAGAGCGGGCCGAGACGGGCCGGGAGGCCCGCGCAGGCCTGGAGCAGTTCGAGCTCGGCCGGGGTCAGCACGTCGTACCAGCGCCGCACCCGCACCGCAGCGAGCCGGCCGAGGCCGTCCGAGCGGTGGTGAGCGGTGATCAGGCCGACGACGGCGCCGCCCGACCAGAGGGCCGCGCCGGACATGCCCTCCCAGGGCGAGTGCTCCGGGCCTGCCACGTCGGCCGGAGGCCGGACGGCCACCTCCAGGGTGCCCTCCCGCCGGTTGGAGAGGACGGACACCGTGCCGTCGACGTGACAGGAGTCGCGGTACCGGCTGACCTCGCCCTCCGCGAGGGGACCCGGGCCGACGTCCTCGCGCAGTTTGAAGCGGGGGAAGCCGACGGCGGTGACGGGCAGGGTGACGTCGGTTTCCGGGAGAACGGCGTAGCTGGGCGTGTGCTGGACGGGTGGGGCCGTGGACGGGCGCTGGGCCATTTCCAGCAGGGCGAGATCGGCGGGGCCGGAGCGCAGGACGACGCCGGCCTCGGCGTGCCACTCGTCGGGCCGGTCGGCCTGGAAGCGGACCACCACCGTGGTCAAGGGCGGCTCGACCAGGTGAGCGGCGGTCAGGACGTACCGCTCGCCCACGCGGTAACCGGACCCCCGGCGGCCCCGTGAACCTGTGCCGTGAACCACGATCACCTCTGCGACCCGGGCCATCTCCAGCCCTGGATTCCCCTGTCCCCGTTCACTCACACGAGGGACATACCCCACTGGCCGCACAAATACCAGGACCCGCTGGCCAGTTGACGGAGGCGCATCGGTCATCCTTGGCCGGGCCAGGAACACGAGTGAACGGGGCGGAGAGCATGACGATATGGGCGTTGGTCGTCGAGACGACCGTGGGGGCCAGTGAGCGCAAGCACGTGGAGGCCCATGTGGTGGCGCATGTCTCCGGGTCCCGGGCCGCCGCGCTCGCGGAGCTCGAGCGGCGCGCTCGGAGCCATGCGCCCGAGCATCCCAGAAGTCCCCGGCGCCGGCGGCTCCTTCGGGTGAGCGACGGATTCCTGGTCGTCGTGGACGGGGCGTGGCAGTCGTTCGCCACCCGATTCACGGTGGCGGAGCTGCTGGAGGACTCCGCCGCGCCCGTCGCCCCGCAACCCGTGGACACACCGACCGGGACCGAGGCGGCACCGCACGGGTCGGAGGAGCCGGAAGGACCGCAGGAACAGGGCGGACAGGGCGACCAGATCGAGCGGTACGCGGACGGCGTACCGGTCAAGCCGGCCTGGCTGGGGCGCCACGACCTTCCGTGAGCGGGGTGCGTCGGGATCCGTGCCGTGCACGGCCGATTGACGCATGGCTGACCAACTCCCCTTGCTCCTACGATGGAAGCCACCGTCGGGGGAGGGTGGACGTGACGAACAGCGCACCACAGGGGACCGGGCGCCGGCTGGAGGAGGGGATCGCCTGGGCGGTCCGGAACGCGGACGGGATCGTCGCCATCGTCGTCGCCCTGGTCGTCGGGCTGATGGACGTGCTCAACCAGAACATGGACGACAACGTCGTCTCCGGCGCCACCCTGCTCGTGCTCGCGGCACTGGTGTACGGAGGGCTCACCGAGCGCCGCCGCCGGATGGCCGACCTCCGCGCCGCGTCCGCCGGGACGAGCAGGGCCATCGAGGACCTGGCGATGGTCCGCACGCTCTCCGGCGCCGAGGTCGCGCTCGCGCACGAGCGGGCCCGGCACACCACCAGTCGCTGGGTGTTCAAGGGCGGCACCGGCACCTATCTACGGGCCGTCACGCTGCCCCAGTGCGTGCTGGAGGCGCAGCGGCAACGGCGCTCGCTCACCATGAAGATCGACATCATCAACCCCGCCGACGAGCAGGTGTGCGCCGCCTACGCGCGGTTCCGCAGCACCTTCGGCCCCGGCCCCGGCGACGCCGAGTGGACCGTGGAGCGCACCCGCAAGGAGGCGTACGCCACCGTCGTCGCCGCCGGCTGGCACCGGCAGCGGCTGGACACCCTGGAGATCGACGTCCATCTGTCCTCCGTCGCACCGGCGCTGCGGTTCGACCTCTCGGACAGCTGCCTGATCATCACCCAGGACGACCCCAGCCGGGTCAGCCTCTACGTGGAGCGCGACCGGCCGCTCTACGACTACTACGTCACCGAGCTGCACCAGAGCCGCGAGCAGGCGGTCAAGCTCGATCTGCGCGAGGCCGTCCCGCTCGCCGACGAACCGACCGTCGACGAGGTCAGACGCCTGCTCGACCGGCTCGGCCTGCCACTTCCGCCGAGCTTCACCGACCGTGACGTCGGCGACATCATCGACAAGGCGCTGCGCGCGGAGAACCCGTACCGCAGATGAGCGAGCGCCGTGTTCCGGCCAAGGGGGAGCAAGGGGGAGGAACATGGACTACCCGGCCCTGGAACGGGCCGCCCGGCGGCACGCCACCGCCGAGCTGACACGACACGCCGTATCGGAGCTCGACCTGATCGCCTCCGGCCGCCGCGCCCTGCGCGCGGTGCGCCACCCACTCGGATTCGTCTGCCTGCCCATCCTGCGCGACGGCCATGACGGCGTCTGCGTCCACGTCTTCGGCACCCCGGAGGCACAGCCCGACCGCTCGGTGCCCCAAGTGCACTGCCACAGCTGGGACTTGACCAGCACCGTGCTGTACGGACGGCTCGACAACCGGCGGGTCCACGTCGACGACGACACCGGTGAGCCCACACACCGGGTCTTCGAAGTGCTCAGCGACCCCTCGGGCGTGGACGAACTGAGGCCCACCGAGCGGCTGGTGCGCTGCCGCCCCGGTGCGGGGCAGACCAGTGCGCGGGGCCAGAGCTACGCCCTCCCGGCGGGCGAATTCCACACCAGTGTGGTGCCGGACGGCCGCCCCACCGCCACGCTGGTCCTGGGGCGGACCCTGCCCGGCCGGGTGGACCTCTCCCTGGGCCCGCCGTCCGCCGCCGGGCACCGCATGGTCCGCCGGACCTGTGACGCGACCCAGACCGCCCGGATCGCTCGGGCCGCCCTCAGGAGGATCCATGAGCCCGAACCCTGACCCCTGGTCCGCACCGGCCGGTTACGACGCCGAGCACCGTACGGCCGTGGGCGCCGCCGAGGAGGCCGGGGCACTGCTGCGGTCCCGCTTCCCCGACGGGTTCGCCGCCCGGGCCAAGGGCCGACTCGGCGACGTGGTCACCGACTTGGACCTCGCCGCCGAGCGCCTGGTGGTCGGCCGGATCCGCGAGCACTTCCCGCACGACCGCATCCTCGCGGAGGAGTCCGGTGAACTGGCGGGGGACGGCGGGGGCCGCACCTGGCTGGTGGACCCGCTCGACGGCAGCAACAACGTGGTGATCGGGCTGGCCGTGTACGTCGTCGGCATCGCCCTGTGCGTCGACGACACCCCCGTGGTCGGGGTCGTCCACGATCCGATGACCGGCCGTACCTGGTCCGCCCTGCGGGGCGGCGGGGCACACGGTCCCGCCGGGCGGCTCGCCGCTCCCGCATACGGCCGCCCGCTGTCCGCCGCCGGACCCCTGCTGGCCTGGACCCAGGGCCACGCCGTCCCCCGCGACGACCCCTTCGCCTGCTCCCTCCGGCACTCCCTCGAACTCCGCTCCCGGCGCCTCCTGCAGCTCTGGGCGCCCCTGGTGGCCTGGGCGATGCTGGCCCGGGGGGACATCGACGGCTTCGTGGGCTACCGCGCGGAGGCGATCGACCTGCCCGCCGGTGCGCTGCTCGCCCGCGAGGCCGGCATCGCCCTGCGGCACCTCGACGGCGCGGAGTTCGGCGGCGGGTACGGCGGCCCCGACACCGGGCGCTCCTTCGTCGCCGGGCGCCCCGAACTCCTGCCCCACCTGCTGGACCTCGTCAGCCCTTTCTCTCCCGGCACCGAGGGCACTCACACGGCGGAAACCGCCCCGACAGGTCCAGCGGCGCGGCGTTCTTCGGCGGCCGGTACGTCACCCTCGGCCCCCACGTCCGGCCACCGTCCCGGGAGACCCTCAGCGTGAGAAACACCCCGACGTAGCCGTCGTCCTGCTCCTGCATTCCAGCGCCTTTCACTATCCGTGCTGATTCATGCACAGCGTGCTGCGGGCGCGAGTACCTTCGGTAGATGACCGAGCGTGACGACGCAGTCAGCACGAGGGGGAGTGGAAAGGTGGCCATCGAGGACAATCCCATCTCGCGGGTGCGGTACGGGGAGGAACTCAGGCGACGGAGGGAGGCGGCCGGGCTCACCCAGGAGGAGCTGGGCCAACTTGTCGCGATGTCCCGCACGCACATCGCCCACATCGAGGCGGGCAGGCGGAGGCCGGATGTGGAGGACGCGCGGCGGCTGGACAAGGTGCTGAACACTGGCGGGTTCTTCGAGCGGTTCCTGCCGGTGCTGGACGGCAGGAAGGTGGCCGAGTATTTCGAGGAGGCGCTGGAGTACGAGGGCCGGGCGAGAGAGATCCGGGAATACGCGCCTGCGGTGGTGCCGGGACTCCTGCAGACCAGGGAGTATGCATCCGAGGTACTGGGCTTCGGCTATCCGCGCAGGAGCGACGAGGAGCTCGAGGAGTTGGTGGCCACTCGGCTGGAACGGGCCCGCATCCTGGACAGTTTCCACTCGCCCGAGGTTTGCTGCCTCCTCGACGAAGCGGTGCTACGCCGTGTGGTCGGGGGACCGCTCGTGATGTGCGAGCAGCTTCGTCACATCGCGGAGTTGGGCGCGAGCCGCCGAATTCGCGTCCATGTCCTCCCGTACTCCCTGGGCGCCCATGCCCTGCAGGCGGGCTTTCTCTCCCTTATGTGGTTCGAAGACCTCCCGCCCATCGCCTATGCGGAAGGCGTGAAGAGCGGGCGGATCATCGAACTGCCGTCCATGGTGCGCGAGTGTCAGGAGATCTACGATCAGGCGCTGGGCGATGCCCTGTCGCACCGAAAGTCCCTGGATCTGCTCAGGTCCGTCGCGGAGGATTACGAACATGAAGCGCAGCGAGCACTCCATTCCTGACGCCTCGGTGCTGTCCGGCTGGCACAAGTCGTCGTACAGCGACGGGGGTAGCAGCAACTGCCTGGAAGTCACCGTCTGGCGCAAGTCGAGCTACAGCGGTGAAAGCGGCGGCGACTGCCTCGAAGCCACCGCCTGGCGCAAGTCGACCCACAGCGGAGCGAGCAGCGGTGACTGCCTCGAAGTCAACGACACCGCCGCCCCCACCCACGTCCCCGTCCGCGACAGCAAGCGCCCCACCGGCCCCGCCGTCGTCTTCTCGGCACCCGCCTGGTCGGCGTTCGTCGGTGCCGTGAAGACGAACGCCTAACGCGTCACAGCCAGGGCGGCCACCGCCGCGACCACCGCGCACGCGGCCAGCACCGCCCCCGTCCCCATCAACCGGCCAACCGGCACCCGGACGCCGTACGCATGGCAGCGCTCGTACCACAGCAGCGTCGCCAGGGACGCCCAAGGGGTGATCACCGGACCGGCGTTGGTGCCGACCAGCAGGGCCAGCAGCTGGTCGTGGTTGCCCACCGGCACCGCCGCCTCCCCGGCCAGATAGACCGGCAGGTTGTTGAGGGCGTTGGACAGGCCGCCGCCCACCGCCGCGGCGCGGAACAGGCCGCGGGTGCCGCCGTCGGTACCGACCGCCGAGGCGAGCAGATGGTGCAGCCCGTGTGCGTCGAAGGTCTCGACCACCAGGAACATGCCCGGCACCATGACCAGCAGCCGCCAGGGGACGAGCGACAGCCGGAGCGCGGACCGCTGCCGCACTCCGAACGCCGTCACGGCGACGAGCGCGGCCGTTGCGGAGGCCATCCACAGCGGGACGTCGGCCACCAGGATGGCCAGCAGAAAGCCGGCGCAGGCGAGCGCGCAGGCCCGGAACAGCACCCGGTCGGCGGGGCGGTGCACGGCGGGCGGCACATAACGGTCGGCGGCGTCCACCCGCACGTCCGCCGCACGCGCGGCACCCGGCCCCGACACCGGTACGGCCGCCATCAGGCCGTAATCGTCGACAACAGGCCCCCCACGCCGCCCCCGGCGCCAGAAGAACAGCCACAAACAAGCCATCGTCACGACCAGCGCGGCGAGTTGCGGTGCCCACATGCGCCCCGCCAGGCCCAGCGGGGACAGCGCGACCCGGTTGGCGGCCAGCAGGTTCGTCAGGTTGGACACCGGCAGGAGCAGGCTCGCGGTGTTGGCCAGCCAGACCGTCGTCATGGCCAGCGGCACCGGCGCGATACCCACCCGGGAGGCGAGCGCCAGCATCACCGGAGTCAGCAGGACGGCCGTCGTGTCCAGGTTGAGGGCGACCGTGGTGACCGACGCGAACAGCACGCACAGCAGGAACAACAGCGGATAGCTGCCCTTCCCCGCCCTCGCCACCCGCGCCGCCACCACGTCGAACACCCCGGCCCGGCTGGTCAGTTCGGCCAGCACGATCACCGTGCCCAGGAAGGCCAGCAGCGGGGCGATGCGGGTCATCGCGTCGGACGCGGAACCGGTCGGCAGCAGTCCCGTGGCCACGCACAGCAGTCCGGTCGCCAGCAGACCGATCGCCACCCGGTCGAGGACATGCAGACGCAGCAATAAGGCACGCACGATGGGAAGGGTCGCACGTTTGTGCGTCGCTGTGACCAGGGCGCCGTCGAACGCCTGGAAACGACCGGTATCAGCCTCTCTTTTCACGGCATCATCAGTACATGGTGGCTCGACAGAACAACCCGGGGGACACCGGGCCATTGGACTTCTTCATCAGCTACTCACCGGCCGACGAGCGCTGGGCGTCCTGGATCGCCTGGACCCTGGAGGAGGCCGGGTACCGGACGGTGCTGCAGGCCTGGGACTTCGTGCCGGGCACCAACTTCGTGGACTTCATGGACCGGGGCGTGAGCGAGTCCGCCGCCGTCATCGCCGTGCTGTCCAGGAACTACGAGCGGTCCCGGTACGGGCGGATGGAGTGGCAGGCCGCCCTGCGGGCCGATCCGGACGCGCCGGAGCGGCGGCTGATCACCGTACGGGTCGAGGACATCCCGGTGGAGGGGCTGCTCGCCACCATCACGTACGTGGACCTGGTGCCGGTCGCCGATCCGGCGGCGGCCCGGGAGCTGCTGCTCGCCCGGGTCCGGCAGGCCCTCGACGGGCGGGCCCGGCCCAGCCTGCCGCCCGGTTACCCGGGTGGTGCGAACGGCGGTCCCGTGCCCGCCGCCCCGGCGGTGCCGAGCCCCGGGCGGCCGCTCGGCGGGCCCGGGTGGGCGGGGCGTCGCAGACCCGCCGCGCCGCCGTCGTACCCGCGCGTGTCCGGGGCGGTCCGGGAGCGGGACGCGGTCACCGTGCTCCAGCTGGCCGGGCCCGCCTTCGGCCGGGGGCAGGACCCCGCCGAGTTACAGGCGGCGATCTGGGGTGATCTGGTGGAGCTGGCGGACTCCGGGGCGCCCTCGCCCGATCTGCTGGTCGTCACCGGGGATCTCACCGCTTCGGGCAGCCGGCGCGAGTTCGAGCAGGCCCTCGCGTTCCTCACCGGGCTGCGGGCCCTGCTCGGGCTCGAACCGCACCGGGTCGCCCTGGTCCCGGGTGGTCAGGACGTCAACCTGGCGGCCTGCCAGGCCTACTTCAGCACCTGCGAGGCCGACGAGATGCCGCCCCGGCCGCCGTACTGGCCCAAGTGGCGGCACTTCGCCCGGCTGTTCCAGGAGCTGTACCAGGGGCTCGACGTCGTCTTCGACAGCGATCAGCCGTGGACGCTCTTCCCCGTGCCCGAGCTGCACACCGTGGTCGCGGGGCTCAACTCCTCCATGGCGTACAGCCACCGGCGCGACGACCAGTACGGGCTGGTCGGGCGCGAGCAGGCCGCCTGGTTCGCGCAGGCGCTGCGGCCGCACGAGACGGAGGGGTGGCTGCGGATCGGGGTGGTGCGGCATGCGCCGGGTGCCACCCGTGTCGCCGCCCCCGGTGTCCGTCGCGCCGGTACGGCGGCACTGGACGGGGCCGGGCCGCTGCGGGACACCGATGTGCTGAGCCGGCTGACCGCGCCCCGGCTGCACCTGCTGCTGCACGGTCCGGCCGAGCCCGGCGCGCTGCCCGCCCTGGCCACCGCGGCCGGTGAGGTGCCGGTGATCGGCGCCGGGCGGCCCGGCGGGCACCAGCTGGTGCGGGTCGGCCGGGAGGGCGTGGCCGTCTGGCAGGGGCCGGGGGAGCCCCGGCGGCGCGCCGTCCAGTGGCGGCGGGCCGAGCGGGCCTTCGGGCCCGAGGCCGCGCCCGCCGGTGACCACGAGGGCACTGCCGCGCCCGCCCACGAGCCCGAGCCGCGCGCCGTGCAGACCCCCGCCGAGATCCTGCTCGCCCGGGTCGCGGAGGTCTGCCGCACCCGGCACGAGGGCGCCCAGATCCGCCCGGTGGACGGGCCGGTGCCGCAACTGCTCGTCACCTGGAGCCAGTCGGGCTTCGTGCGGCAGCAGCGGGTGGCGGTGCACATCGGTACGCCGACCGCGCAGGACGTCGACCGGTTCGTGGCCCTCGTGCACGCCGCCGACGCCGAGGCGGAGGCCGAACTCGTCCACGACGGGCCGCCGCCCGCCCGCGAGCTGCGCGACGCCGCCCGTCGCCGGGGGGTGCGGGTGCGCAGCTTCACCGAGTTCCAGGGGCTGCTGGACCTGCGCGGGTATGTCGCCGGGCAGAGCGAGCGGCTGCGCACCGACCCCCGCTATCCCCCGGGCATGTACCTGCCGCAGCGGTACCGGGAGGTGGAGCGCCTCGACGCCGAGGACCGCGACGGGCTGGTGGACGAGATGCTGCGGCTGCTCGACTCCGACCAGGGGCGCTTCCTGCTGCTGCTCGGCGACTTCGGGCACGGCAAGACCTTCGCGCTGCGCGAGCTGGCCCGCCGGATCCCGGGTGAACTGCCGCATCTCGTCCCGCTGTTGATCGAGCTGCACGCCCTCGACCGGGCCTATTCGTTCGAGGGGCTCGTCGCCGCGCACCTCGCCGCCCACGGCGTCGACAACATCGACCTGCGGGCCTTCAGGTACATGCTCCAGCAGGGCCGGATCGTGCTGCTCTTCGACGGCTTCGACGAGCTCGTGAACCAGGTGACGTACGACCGTGCCGCCGAGCGGCTGCAGGTGCTGCTGGACTCCGCCGTGGACAGCGCCAAGATCGTGGTGTCCAGCCGTACCCAGCACTTCCGCTCCCAGGGCCAGGTGCTCACCGCGCTCGGCGAACGCGTCGGCCTGCTCCCGCACCGCCGGGTGCTGGCCGTACGGGAGTTCAGCCCGCAGCAGATCCGCGCCTATCTGGTGAACCGCTACGACGGCGACGAACGCGCCGCCGACCGCCGGATCCGGCTGCTGGACGCCATCCCCGACCTGCTCGCCCTGTGCCGCAACCCCCGGCTGCTCGGCTTCGTCGCCGACCTCGACGACGACCGGCTGCGCGCGGTCGCCGGCGCCGGGCGCGCCCTCAGCCCAGCCGGACTGTACGAGGAGGTCCTCACCGCCTGGCTGAACTTCGAGGTCCAGCGCGGCAGCGGCAGCCCCGGCCGGGCGCCCGGGCTGTCCCTGGAGCAGTTGTGGGACGCGGTCACCGCGCTCGCGCTGCGGCTGTGG
Source organism: Streptomyces puniciscabiei (assembly GCF_006715785.1). Taxonomy (NCBI): domain Bacteria; kingdom Bacillati; phylum Actinomycetota; class Actinomycetes; order Kitasatosporales; family Streptomycetaceae; genus Streptomyces; species Streptomyces puniciscabiei. Next base: position 1,312,994 of record NZ_VFNX01000001.1, on the reverse strand, counting down.
GAGAGCGGGCAGGACTCGCTGCGGCTGGACGAGCTCACCGACGTCGCCGAGACCCTGAGCGGGCTCGCGGACGCCCGGCTGTCGGTGCCGCAGACCGCCCACGCCATCGGGTCCGGCAGTCTGCTGGTGCGCAGCGACGACGGCGTGTTCCGGTTCATCCACGGCTCGGTGGTGGAGTGGCTGGTCGCCCGGGAGTGCGCCCGCAGGATCACCGGCGGCGACAGCGGCCTGCTGGGCCGGCGACAGCTCAGCCGGCTGGCCGTGGAGTTCCTGTGCGACCTCGCCGACCACCGGATCTGCCAGGCGTGGGCCGAGCGGGAGCTGTCCGGCACCTCCCAGGACGCCTCCTCGGACGCGGCCCGCGGCAACGCCGTGCGGATCCTCGGCCGGCTCCGGGTGCCCGCCCACACCGATCTGCGCGGCGCCGCCCTGGCCGGGGAGGACCTGTCCCACCGCGACTTCTCGGGCGTGGACCTCACCCGCGCCGACCTCACCGACGCCCGGCTGGTCGGCGCCAACCTCTCCGGAGCCGTCCTGCGCGGCGCCCGCCTGGTCGGCGCCCGGCTCGACGGCGCCGATCTGACCGGCGCGGACCTGCGCGGTGCCGACCTGAGGCGGGCCCGGCTGATCGGCACCGACCTGACCGGCGCCCGGGTGGCGGGCGGCCGGTGGCGGCGGGCGGCGCTGATCTCGGCGACGCTGGGCTCCCTGGACCGCAGTCCCGAGCTGGCCACCGCCGCGATCGCGCCCGGCATGGCCGTCGACTCCGGCTTCCGGCCCTCCGCGGTCGGTGTGCCGTACGGCTACGACATGCGCACCAGCCGGCTGCCCGAACCCATCTCCTACAGCCCCGACGGCGAACTGCTAGCCGTCGGCAGCGAGGACGGCGGCATCCTGGTGTGCGAGGCCGCCACCGGCATCCCCCTGCGCACCCTGCAGGGCCACACCGGCCGGGTCTACGCCGTCAAGTTCCGCGGCCGTGTCCTGGCCACCGGCAGCTCCGACGGCACCGTACGGCTGTGGGACCCGGTCTCCGGCCGCTGCCTGCACCGCCTGGAGATCCATGAGACCGGCGTCTGGCCGCTCGTCCTCGACGCCGAGGGCACCCTGCTGGCCACCGGCGACGCCGACGGTCTGGTCACCGTCTGGGACACCGCCTCGGGCACCCCGCTGCACCGGCTGCCCGGTCACTCCGCGCCCGTCTACACCGTGGCGTTCGCACCCGGCGACACCGCCCTGGTCACCGGGGACGCCGCCGGCGCCGTACGGCTGTGGGACCTGGACACCGGGCGGCAGACCGGCGAACTGCCCGGCCATCGCGGCGCGGTGTACCGGGCGCGGTTCAGCCCGGACGGCACCGTGCTGGCCACCGCCGACCAGGGCGACGACGGGCAGGGCGCCACGGTCCGGGTGTGGGACCCGGCGACCGGAGCCGCGCGCCACGAGTTCACCGGGCACTCCGGCCGCGTCTACACCCTGGACTTCCACCCCGGCGGCGCCCTGCTGGTCAGCGGGGACACCGAAGGGGAGGTACGGCTGTGGGACCTGGCCGACCGCCGCTCGGCCGGGCTGCTCGGCGGCTGCCGCGGGGCCGTGTACCAGGTGCTGTTCGACCCCGACGGGACCCTGCTCGCCGCCGGGGACAGCGCCGGAGTGGTCCGGCTGTGGCGGATCGACCCGGAGGCCGACCCGGTCGCGGCGCCGCTGCACCGCCAGCCCGCCGAGCACCGCGGCTCGGTGTGGGTGTGCAAGTTCCGCCCGCACGGCGACACGCCCGCCCAGGGCCCCGGCGCGCTGCTGGTGACCGGCGGCAACGACGGCGTCGTACGGCTGTGGGAGCCGGCCACCGGACAGGGCCGGCGCATTCTGCGCGGCCACGGGCGGCGCGTCGGCACGCTGTCCTTCAGCGCCGACGGCTCGATGCTGGCGGCCGGCGGCAACGACGGTGTCGTCCGGGTGTGGCACGCCGCCTCCGGGCGGCGGCTGCGCGAACTGACCGGGCAGAGCGACCGCCTGGTGTCGGCGGCGTTCGGCCCCGCCGGACCGCTGCTGGCCACCGCGAGCAGCGACGGCGACCTCTACCTGTGGAACGCGGCCACGGGGGAGTACCAGCGCGAACTCGACGTGGAGACCGACCACGTGTGGGCCGAGGCGTTCAGCGCCGACGGCGAACTCCTCGCCACCGCCAACGACGACGACACGGTACGGCTGTGGTACCGGGCCACCGGGGCGCACGTCGCCACCATCACCGAGCACTTCGGGCGGGTCCGGGCGATCGCCTTCCGGTCCGACGGCGCGGTCCTGGCCACCGGGTGCGACGACCGCAAGGTGCGGATCTGGGACGTGACGGAACGCCGGATCACCTCTGTCCTCGACGGCCACACCGACCGGGTGTACGCCGTGGCGTTCGCCCCCGACGGCTCGTGGCTGGCGGGCGCCTCCTGGGACGGCACGGCGGTGATCTGGAAGGACGGCGAGATCGCCCACCGGCTGACCGGCCACACCGGCAAGCTCTGGACGGCGGCCGTCCACCCCCGGCGCCCCCTGCTGGCCACGGCGGGCGACGACCGCACCGTCCGCCTGTGGAACCCGGACACCGGTGAGGAGGCGGCCGTGCTGACGGGCCACACCGGCCGGATCCTGGCCGTCGCCTTCAGCCCCGACGGCTCCGTGCTGGCCAGCGGTGGCGAGGACGGCACGGTACGGCTGTGGAACGTGCCCGCCGACGGCCCGGCCGCCCTGCGGGCCACCCTGGTCGGCATGCCCGGCGGCTGGGCGGCGCTGTCCGCGTCGGGCGGATACAAGTACGAGGGGGACGTCACCGGCGAGTTCTGGCACGCGGTCGGCATGTGCCGCTTCGAACCGGGGGAGCTGGACGGGCATCTTCCGGGGATGTGGCAGGTGCCGTTGGAGGAAGCGCTGGAGTGACGTCGGGAAAGGCGGCGGGGGTGCTTTTGAACGTGTTCAAAAGGAGGCGTACGCTCATGCCATGAGCGACAGAGCCGCCCTGCTCAAGGGCATTCGCGTCTGGCTGGCCCTCTTCGTGGTGTGCCTGGTCCTCAGCGGCGCCACCGCCTTCCCCCTGGTGCACGAACTGCGCTGGACCGAGAGCGCGTTGCGGGCGCTGTCGGTGCGGGAGTACCTGCCGGGGCTCATGGCCTGGATCGCAAGGGTTCGCGACGGCCTCGACTCCGTGGACGCCAAGTACCCCTTCGTCCTCTACGGCACCGACTGGCTCGCCTTCGCCCACCTCGTCATCGCGGTCGCCTTCTACGGCCCCTACCGCGACCCGGTGCGCAACATCTGGGTCGTCGAGTTCGGGATGATCGCCTGCGCCGGGATCATCCCGCTCGCCCTGGTCTGCGGGCCGATCCGCGGGATCCCCTTCTGGTGGAGCCTGGTCGACATGTCGTTCGGGGTCTTCGGCGTGATCCCGCTGTATGTCGTGCGGAAGAAGATCAAGCGCCTGGAAGCGCTGCCCGCCTGATAACTGTTGTCGCTCCGGCCCCCGCTCCGGCCCCCGCCGGGGCCTGTTCACCCTCGGCGGCCGGAGCCCTCGGCGGTGGGATCGCCGCGGTTTCGGCGCCGGGGCCGACGCGGCCCAGACCGCGCCGGCGGGCGTTCGCCCACGCGGGTCTGCTCCACAACGCCGGCGACCTGCACCGCGCCAAGGTGCGCGTCACCGCCGGCCGGGACCCCTGGCCGGCCGGCGGCGGCGGCTCACCGCCCACCCGCACTCCCAGAGCACCTGGCAGGCCCGCCCGCAGGCCACCGTGTACCGCGGAACGGGTTCCGGGCAGAACTGCCCCACGCTCTACAACGACATCCATGCCGCCCACCAGAACGCCCTGCGCCGGCGGATCGGCGGCACCAAGGCCAACGGCGACACCGCGGTCGCCATCCTCGACGCCTGGTCGGCCACCCTCACCACGGTCACCGGCAACGCCGACCGCTTCCTCGCCACCGGGCTCCACGGCTACCAGCTCGCCAACGCCGCCGAACTCCCGTGACGACAGGGCCTAACAGCTGCCGAGGCCGGTGCCCTCGCGCAGGGCGTGCAGGACGTCGACCCGGTTCGTGGTGATCGAGTCGGCGCCCAGGTCCAGCAGGCGGCTCATCGAGCGGCGGGTGTCCGGGGTCCAGACGGACAGCAGGTAGCCGTCGCGGTGGACACGGGCCGCGAGCTCCCGGCTCACCAGGGAGAAGCGGTAGTTGAGCCAGCGCGGGCGGACCACGTCCAGCAGCGCCTGCCGGGGCGGGGCGAGGCTCGTCCAGGTCAGCGCGATCTCGGCGGCCGGGTCGGCGGCGCGCACGGCGAGCATCGCCTCCGGGCCCGCGCAGTAGTAGACGCGCTCGCCGGCCCCGCTCTGCCGGACCACGTCCATCACCCGGTCCACCATCCGCCGCTCGACCCGTCCGCACAGATCCACCATCACCCGGCAGTCACCGGTCGCGGCCAGCGTCTCCGCCAGCGTCGGCACCCCGCCCGCCGTGAGCCCGCGCACCTCCTCGGCGGACAGCGCGCCGAGCGGCCGGCCGACCTCCCACAGCCGCTGCAGCGTGTCGTCGTGCAGCAGCACGGGAACGCCGTCACGGGTGAGCCGTACGTCGATCTCGACCGCGTCCGCGCCCCGGCCGAGCGCGGAACGCAGCGAGTCGATGGTGTTCTCACGGACCCGGTAGGGGTCGCCGCGGTGGGCCACGGCGGTCACGGTCTGCATGCCCCCCATTGTGGGGGTGCCCCCTCGTGGGCTGTGTCAGGAGGCGAGCCAGGTGCTGGTGTACGTGTCGATCTCCGCCGCGATCCGGGCCTTGCCGACGGCGTCCAGGAACGACGCCTCCACGGCGTTCTTCGCGAGCTCGGCGAGGCCCCGCTCGTCCAGGTCGAGCAGCCGGGCGGCCACCGCGTACTCGTTGTTGAGGTCGGTGCCGAACATCGGCGGGTCGTCGGAGTTGATCGTCACCAGCACCCCGGCCCGCACGAACTCCTTGATCGGGTGTTCGTCCAGGGTGCGGACCGCGCGGGTGGCGATGTTGGAGGTCGGGCAGACCTCCAGCGGGATGCGCCGCTCGGCGAGGTGGGCGAGCAGCTTCGGATCCTGCGCGGAGCTGGTGCCGTGCCCGATGCGGTCGGCGCGCAGCTCGGTCAGCGCGTCCCACACCGTCTGCGGGCCGGTCGTCTCGCCGGCGTGCGGGACCGAGTGCAGACCGGCGGCGATGGCCCGGTCGAAGTACGGCTTGAACTGCGGCCGGGGCACGCCGATCTCGGGCCCGCCGAGCCCGAACGACACCAGCCCCTCCGGCCGGATCCGGTCGTCGGTGGCCAGCCGTGCCGTCTCCTCCGCGGACTCCAGCCCCGCCTCGCCGGGGATGTCGAAGCACCAGCGCAGCACGGTGCCGAACTCGGCCTCGGCCGCCTTGCGCGCGTCCTCGATCGCCGCCATGAAGCCCAGCTCGTCGATGCCGCGCCGGGTGGAGGAGAAGGGGGTGACGGTCAGCTCGGCGTAGCGCACCTGCTGCCGGGCCAGGTCGCGCGCCACCTCGTAGGTGAGCAGCCGGATGTCCTCGGGCGTGCGGATCAGGTCCACGACCGACAGGTACACGTCGATGAAGTGCGCGAAGTCGGTGAAGGTGAAGAAGTCCGCCAGGGCCTCCGGGTCGCTGGGGACCTTGGAGTCGGGGTGGCGGGCGGCCAGTTCCGAGACGATGCGCGGGGAGGCGGAGCCGACGTGGTGGACGTGCAGTTCGGCCTTGGGCAGTCCGGCGATGAAGGTCCGCAGATCGCGGTCGGCGGTACCGGTCGCGGGCACGGAGCTGCTGTCGGTCAAGGGAACCTCCCCGGGCAGGGCACCGACGGCCCGGTACGGGCGCGGCGCGGATGATCGGCTGATCGGTGGTACGGACGCCATCGTAGGCGGGGACCGGGTGCGCTCTGCCGGGCCGCTCCCCGAGGTCCGGCCGCCGTCCCGGTCCCGGGGATCCCGGGCGGGACCGGACCGGCCCGCAGGGGTGCCGAGGTGAGGCCTTAGCATGGCGGGACGAACGAGTTGGGGGGACGTGCCCGTGAGCGACGGAGCGCAGCCGAGTGGAGCCTCGGACGGCGACTACAACCCGTGGGCGCCGCCCGAGCAGCGCCTTTCGCTGGAGAAGCAGCCGGCCGAGCCGCAGGACCAGCCGCCCGTGCGGCCGCCGTCGGTGCACGACCAGGCCACCATGACCTCCCTGGACACCGGAGGCTTCGCCCCGCCCGCGTATCCCGCCGGGCCCACTGCGCCCGCGTCGCCCGCCGCTGCCGGATTCGGTGTGCCCGGTCCGGCCCCGGCCGGCGGGGAGGCCGTACCGCCGCCGCCGATCGCGCCCTTCGGCCCCGGCATACCCGCCCCGCCCGCCGCCGGCGGCTACGGCTACCCCGGCTACCCGGTGGGCTACGGCTGGCCCGGCATGCCCATGGCCCCGCAGAACGGCATGGGCACCGCGGCGATGGTGCTCGGCATCCTCTCCCTGTGCCTGTTCTGCCTGTACGGCGTCGTCTCGGTGGTGCTGGGCACCCTCGCGGTGATCTTCGGCATCAAGGGCCGCCGGCGGGCCGACCGCGGCGAGGCCACCAACCACGGCCAGGCCCAGGCGGGCCTGCTCATGGGCATCATCGGCATCGTGATCGGCCTGGTCGTGGTCGTCCTGCTCGCGATCGGGATCACCGCCGCCATCCACGACCACAGCACGAGCCCCGATCCCTACGACGACTCCGCCCCGCGCATCTCGGTGACGGTGGCCGCCGACCGCTGAGCACACCGGGCCCCGCCCTTCCGGCCGCCCGTCGGCCGGAACCGGCTCCCTCCCCGCCGCGCGCCCATTACGATGCCTTGATCGTCAACGGAGGGGAAAGCCACTTCATGTCCAACTTCAACCCCGAACCCGGTGGTTTCGGTCAGCCGGACCAGCAGCCCGCACCGGGATACGGATACCCCCAGCAGCCCGCGCCCGGCTACGGCCACCCCCAGTCGGCTCCGGGCTACCCGGCCGCGCCGCCCATGGGATATCCGCAGGCCCCCGGCTACGCGATGCCGATGCAGCCGAGCAACGGCATGGGCACCACGGGACTGGTGCTGGGCATCATCGGAGTGGTCTGCAGCCTCACCATCGCCATGGAGATCCTCGGGATGATCCTGGGCATCCTGGCGATCATCTTCGGTGCCATCGGCCGGGGCAAGGCCAACCGGGGTGAGGCCACCAACAAGGGCGCGGCGACCGCCGGTCTCGTCTGCGGCATCATCGCCACGGTGCTCCTGCCGGTGCTGGTCTTCCTGGTGTTCGCCAGCGTGTTCAGCGCCGGCAGCACGTTCTGACCGTCCCGGCGGACCACGGGCGACAGGGGAGGGCCGGGCATCGGGCCGGCCCTCCACGTTCGGGCCCGGCCCGGCCGGACCCGGTTCGGTGGCTTCGGCCGGCTCAGGCCCCCGCCCCCGCCAGCCGCTCCCGCGCCTCCATCAGGGCGAAGCCCAGCAGGTTCGGCCCCCTCCACCGCTCGGGATCCGAAGCCGCGTCGTCGTCCGCGGCGAGCCCGATCCCCCACACACGGTCCACGGGGCTCGCCTCCACCAGCACCCGCTCACCGGTGCCGAGCAGGAACTGCCGGAGCGCGTCGTCGGCCGCGAACTTGTGCACGCTGCCCTCGACCACGATCCGGAACCGCTCCCGCTCCCATATCGCCTCGTCGAAACCCCGGACCAGCCGCCCCGCTTTCTTGGCCTGAGAAGGATGCCCCGCGGCCAGGACCCGGCGCTCCGCCTCGGCATCCCCGAACAGCCGCGCCTTGCCCGCCATCATCCAGTGCTCGGCCGTCGCGTACTCCACCCCGTCGACCGTGAACGGCGAGGGCCACCACTGGCTCAGGCAGCTCGCGCCGATCCTGCCGTCCGGCCTCGGCCGGTGCCCCCAGAAGTGGAGGTACTTGATCCGGGATCCGGCCCGGACCTCCCTGATCAGGGCTTCCACCCCGTCGATCTTCCCCATGCACGCGAGTCTGGCACGCACCACTGACACTCCGTCCGCCCTTTTCAGCTCCCACTCGACACCTGGTCGACAGATTCCGTCGCGTAACCAAAAGGCAACAACGGAATCACTTGTTGGAGTCCTATAGCTCTGTCAGGATCGGCACTCAAATCGAGCTGGAGCTACGCCACCCACCCCCGGGACGGGGCGAACGGCGGAGGAGAGCGACATGCACAACCCGGGCACCGCCACCCCGGAACGATTTCCCGCCGAGGAGCGATTCGCGGACGGCGCGCAGTTCATCGCGGGCCGGCCGGCGAAGGGCACCTCGGGCCGTACCCACGCCGTGGTCGACCCCGCCACCGGCGAGGAGGTGTACACCTACGAGCTGGCCGGCACGGACGACGTCGACGCGGCCGTCGCCGGCGCGCGCGAGGCCTTCCCGGGCTGGGCCTCGGCCACCCCGGGCGAGCGCTCCGACGCCCTGCACCGGTTCGCCGCCGTGCTCGCCGACCGCGCCGAGGACTTCGCCCGCGCCGAGTCCCTGCAGTGCGGCAAGCCGCTGAAGCTGACCCGCGAGTTCGACGTGCCGGGGACCGTCGACAACACCGCCTTCTTCGCGGGCGCCGCCCGGCACCTGCAGGGGCAGTCCGCCGGTGAGTACTCCGGGGACCACACGTCGTACGTCCGGCGCGAGCCGATCGGTGTCGTCGGGTCGATCGCGCCCTGGAACTACCCGCTCCAGATGGCCGCCTGGAAGATCCTCCCGGCGATCGCCGCCGGCAACACCATCGTGCTGAAGCCCGCCGAGCTGACCCCACTCACCTCGCTGCTCTTCGCGCAGGCCGCCACGGACGCCGGCATCCCGGACGGTGTGATCAACATCGTCACCGGGACCGGGAAGGAGGCGGGGGAGCACCTCGTCGGCCACCCCGACGTCGCCATGACCTCCTTCACCGGGTCCACCGCCGTCGGCAAGCGCGTCGCGGAGGTCGCCACCGCCACGGTCAAGCGGCTGCACCTGGAGCTCGGCGGCAAGGCGCCGTTCGTCGTCTTCGACGACGCCGACCTGGAGGCCGCCGTCCACGGGGCCGTCGCCGGTGCGCTCATCAACACCGGCCAGGACTGCACGGCCGCCACGCGCGCGTACGTGCAGCGGCCGCTGTACGAGGCCTTCGTGGAGCAGACGGCCGCCTTGATGGAGACCGTGCGGCTCGGTGATCCCTTCGCCCCCGGCACCGACCTCGGCCCGCTCATCTCGCACGTCCAGCGGGACCGGGTCGCGGCCTTCGTGGACCGTGCGCGTGCCTACGCGCGCGTGGTGACCGGCGGCGAGGCACCGAAGGGCGACCTGGAGAAGGGCGCCTACTACCGGCCGACCCTGATCGCCGACGCCGCCCAGGACAGCGAGATCGTCCAGTCCGAGATCTTCGGCCCGGTCCTGGTCGTCCTCCCGTTCGACGGCGATGACGAGGGCATCCGGCTGGCCAACGACACCCCGTACGGCCTCGCCGCCTCCGCGTGGAGCCGCAGTGTCTACCGCGCGAACCGCGCCACCCGCGAGATCAAGGCGGGCTGCGTGTGGATCAACGACCACATCCCGATCATCAGCGAGATGCCGCACGGCGGATACAAGGCGTCCGGCTTCGGCAAGGACATGTCGGCGTACTCCTTCGAGGAGTACACGCAGGTCAAGCACGTAATGTTCGACAACACGGCGGTCGCCCGCAAGGACTGGCACCGCACGATCTTCGGGGACCGGTAGCAGCCGGAGACCAGCAGGAGCCGGCCGCCGCCGGGTGTGACGTTCCGGCCCTCGACCAGGCCGACCAGCCATTCCTCCCGAAAGGGCACCACGCGCATGGAGCAGTACGAGCCCGACCGCCTCACCCCGGTCGAAGCCGCCGCCATACGGCGCAGTCTGCGAGGCGGCAGGGCCGCGATGACCCGCAGGTCGTTGCTGCGCGCCTCCGCGGGCGGCGCGCTCGCGGTCGGCGGACTCGGGGCGCTGAGCGCCTGCGGGATCCCCGCGGCCAACAAGACGCAAGGGGGCGTGTCCGCGGACGACCACTCGGCCAAGGAGAAGATCGTCAACTTCTCCAACTGGCCCGAGTACATCGACGTGGACGACAAGACGAAACGCCATCCCACGCTCGACGCGTTCGCCAGGCGGACCGGCATCCAGGTCAAGTACACCGAGGACGTCAACGACAACGACGAGTTCTTCGGCAAGATCCAGCCGCAGCTCGCCGCGGGCCAGGACACCGGCCGCGACCTCGTCGTGCTCACCGACTGGCTGGCCGCCCGCATGATCCGCCTCGGGTACGTCCAGAAACTGGACCCGGCCAACCTGCCGCACGCCTTCGCCAACCTGTCGGACCAGTTCCGCGCCCCCGACTGGGACCCGGGCCGGGCGTACTCGTACCCCTGGCAGGGCATCTCGACCGTCATCGCCTACAACAAGAAGGCGCTCGACGGCATCGAGGTGAAGTCGATCTCCGACCTGCTGGACAACCCCCGGCTCAAGGGCCGCGTCGGCTTCCTGACCGAGATGCGGGACAGCATCGGCATGACGATGCTCGACATGGGCATCGACCCGGCGAAGTTCACCGGTGACGACTACGACAAGGTGATCGCCCGCCTGCAGAAGGCCGTCGACAAGGGCCAGATCCGCCGCTTCACCGGCAACGACTACACGTCGGACCTCACCAAGGGCGACTTCGCGGCGTGCGTGGCGTGGGGCGGCGACATCGTGCAGCTCCAGGCGGACAACCCGGACGTCGGCTACGTCATCCCCGACAGCGGCTACATGACGTCGACCGACAACATGCTGATCCCCAACAAGGCGCGCCACAAGACGAACGCCGAGCGGCTCATCGACTTCTTCTACGAGCCCGAGCCGGCCGCCGAGCTCGCCGCCTACGTCAACTACGTGAGCCCCGTCGCGGGAGTGCAGCCCTACCTTGCGAAGATCGACAAGTCGGCGGCGAGCAACCCGCTGATCCTCCCCGACAAGGCCATGCAGGCGAAGTCCCATGCCTTCCGCGCGCTGACGCAGAAGGAAGAGACGGCCTACCAGCAGAAGTTCTCGAAGCTCACAGGGGCGTGACGACGATGACGACACCAGACAACAGCGGCGACGTCCGCCTCTCCGGTATCAGCAAGACCTACGACAACGGCTTCACGGCCGTGCAGCCGCTGGACCTGACCGTGCCGCAGGGCTCCTTCTTCGCCCTGCTCGGCGCCTCCGGCTGTGGCAAGACCACCACGCTGCGCATGATCGCCGGGCTGGAGGAACCCTCCTCCGGCACCGTGCGCCTCGGCGACCAGGACGTCACCCACCTGCCGCCGTACAAGCGCCCGGTGAACACCGTCTTCCAGTCCTACGCCCTCTTCCCGCACCTCGACATCTTCGAGAACGTCGCCTTCGGCCTGCGCCGGCGCGGCATAAAGAGCGTGAAGAAGCAGGTCGAGGACATGCTGGAGCTGGTCCAGCTGGGTGAGCAGGCCCGCAAGAAGCCGCACCAGCTCTCCGGCGGCCAGCAGCAGCGCGTCGCCGTCGCCCGCGCGCTCATCAACCACCCCAAGGTGCTCCTGCTGGACGAGCCGCTCGGCGCCCTCGACCTCAAGCTGCGCCGCCAGATGCAGCTGGAGCTCAAGCGCATCCAGACCGAGGTCGGCATCACCTTCATCCATGTCACGCACGACCAGGAGGAGGCCATGACCATGGCCGACACGGTCGCCGTGATGAACGCGGGCCGCGTCGAGCAGCTCGGCTCGCCGACCGACCTGTACGAGAACCCGAACACCACCTTCGTCGCGAACTTCCTCGGCACCTCCAACCTCATCGAGGCCGAGGTCGACACCAAGAGCGGCGACGACATCGTGCTCAAGGCGGGCGGCGGCAAGCTGGTGCTGCCCGAGGCGCGATGTTCGGCCCCGGCGACGGCCGGCGGCAAGGTGCTCGTCGGTATCCGGCCGGAGAAGATATCCCTCACGCACGCCGACGACGCGGGGGACATTCCCGAGGGCCGCAACCGGCTCACCGGCAGGATCGCCGACGCCAGCTTCATCGGGGTCTCCACCCAGTACGTGATCGACAGCCCCGTCTGCGACGAACTCTCGGTGTACGTCCAGAACGTCGAGCGCGACGGGCGGCTCGTGCCCGGCGCCGACGTCGTCCTGCACTGGAGCCCGGCGCACACCTTCGGTCTGGACGCGGCCCAGGACATCGACGCGGGTCTCGAAGAAGAGGCGGCCGCCTGATGACGACGCTCACCGAAGCCGAGGCGCCCCCGCCCCTCGCGCCCACCGCACCGGAGAAGAAGCCCCCGCGCAAACGCGGCCGGTTCACGCCGTACTGGCTGCTGCTGCCCGGCATCCTGTGGCTGGTCGTCTTCTTCGCGCTGCCGATGATCTACCAGGCCTCCACCTCCGTGCAGCAGGGCTCCCTGGAGGAGGGCTACAAGGTCACCTGGCACTTCGCCACCTACTGGGACGCGTTCAGCGAGTACTGGCCGCAGTTCCTGCGGTCCGTCCTCTACGCGGCCGGGGCCACGGTCCTGTGCCTGCTGCTCGGTTACCCGCTGGCCTATCTGATCGCCTTCCGCGCGGGCCGCTGGCGGAACCTGATCATGATTCTGGTGATCGCGCCGTTCTTCACCAGCTTCCTGATCCGCACCCTGGCCTGGAAGACGATCCTCGCCGACAACGGCCCGGTGGTGCACGTACTGAACTCGCTGCACATCCTGGACCTCACCAACTGGCTCGGCTGGACGGCCGGCGACCGCGTGCTGGCCACCCCGCTCGCGGTGGTGTGCGGACTGACGTACAACTTCCTGCCGTTCATGATCCTTCCGCTGTACACCTCGCTGGAGCGGATCGACCCCCGGCTGCACGAGGCGGCCGGCGACCTGTACGCCAGGCCCTGGACCACCTTCCGCAAGGTCACCTTCCCGCTGTCGATGCCGGGCGTGGTCTCCGGCACACTGCTGACCTTCATCCCGGCGGCCGGCGACTACGTCAACTCCGAACTGCTCGGCTCCACCGACACCCGCATGATCGGCAACGTCATCCAGACGCAGTTCCTGCGGATCCTGGACTACCCGACCGCAGCGGCCCTCTCCTTCATCCTCATGGCCGCCATCCTGGCCATGGTCACGATCTACATCCGCCGGTCCGGGACGGAGGACCTGGTCTAAATGCCCTTCGTCAACTGGCTCAAGCGCCATCTGGTCGTCATGGCGGGCATCCTGACGCTCGCCTACCTGCTGCTGCCCAACGTCATCGTGACGGTGTTCTCCTTCAACAAGCCGAAGGGCCGCTTCAACTACGAGTGGCAGCAGTTCTCCCTGGACGCCTGGAAGCAGCCGTGCGGCGTCGCCGACATGTGCGGCTCGCTGTCCATCAGCCTCCAGATAGCCGTGTGGGCGACGATCGGCGCCACCCTCCTCGGCACGATGATCGCCTTCGCGCTGGTCCGCTACCGCTTCCGCGCCCGCGGCGCCGTCAACTCGCTGATCTTCCTGCCGATGGCGATGCCCGAGGTCGTCATGGCCGCCTCCCTGCTCACCCTGTTCCTCAACATGGGCGCGCAGCTCGGCTTCTGGACGATCCTCATCGCCCACATCATGTTCTGCCTCAGCTTCGTCGTCACCGCGGTCAAGGCGCGCGTGATGTCGATGGACCCGCGCCTGGAGGAGGCCGCCCGGGACCTGTACGCCGGCCCCGTGCAGACCTTCCTGCGGGTCACCCTGCCGATCGCGGCACCGGGCATCGCCGCGGGCGCGCTGCTGTCGTTCGCGCTCTCCTTCGACGACTTCATCATCACGAACTTCAACGCCGGCTCGACCGTCACCTTCCCGATGTTCGTGTGGGGTTCGGCGCAGCGCGGCACACCGGTCCAGATCAATGTGATCGGCACGGCCATGTTCCTCGTCGCCGTTCTGATCACGCTGTTCTCGATGCTCGTCACCAATCGCCGTAACAACCAGAAGGCATAGGCCTTTCAGGAAAGTCCTCTGTAGGGAGTTGAAATCATGGCCCCGAGCGCCATGAGCCGTGGCAAAGACAACTGGATCGCTTCTCTCTCCGAAGCCCAGCCGGTCCCGTACTGGCTGGAGGACCCCGGCAAGCCCCACCCCGAGCCCGCCCTCACCTCCGCCGAGACCTGCGACCTGCTGGTCGTCGGCGGCGGCTACAGCGGCCTGTGGACCGCGCTCAACGCGAAAGAGCGCGATCCGCAGCGGGACGTGGTCCTGCTGGAAGGCCGCGAGGCGGGCTGGGCCGCCTCGGGCCGCAACGGCGGCTTCTGCGCCGCCTCCCTCACCCACGGCCTGCCCAACGGCCTCACCCGCTGGCCGGACGAGATCCACACGCTGGAGGAGCTGGGCCGGCGCAACCTCGACGAGATCGAGGCCGCCGTCGCCCGGCACGGCATCGACTGCGACTTCGAGCGCACCGGCGAGATCGACGTCGCCACCGAGCCCTACCAGGCCTGGGAACTGCGTGACTGGCACCAGGAGTTGGAACGGAAGGGCCTCGCGGACGGCATCGAGTTCCTGGACGCCGACGCCGTGCGCGAGCAGGTGAACTCACCCACCTTCGAGGCCGGCCTGTGGGACCGCCGGGGCGTGGCCATGCTGCACCCGGCGAAGCTGGCCTGGGGCCTGAAGAGGGCGTGTCTCGAACTCGGGGTGCGGGTGTACGAGCACACACCCGCGCTGACGCTGAAGCAGTACGGCGCCGGGATGGCCGTACGCACCCCGTACGGCTCGGTCCGTGCCCGCAGGGTCGCCCTCGCCACGAACATCTTCCCCAACCTGCTGCGCCGGGTGCGTTCCTACACCGTCCCGGTCTACGACTACGCGCTGATGACCGAGCCGTTGAGCGACGAGCAGCTGGCGTCCATCGGCTGGAAGAACCGTCAGGGCCTCGGCGACTCGGCCAACCAGTTCCACTACTTCCGCCTCTCCGCCGACAACCGCATCCTGTGGGGCGGCTACGACGCGATCCACCACTACGGCGGCCGGGTGCGCGCCGAGTACGACGACCGGCCGGAGACGTACGCCAAGCTCGCCGGGCACTTCTTCACCTGCTTCCCGCAGCTGGAGGGCGTCCGCTTCACCCACGCCTGGGGCGGTGCGATCGACACCTGCTCGCGCTTCTCGGCGTTCTTCGGCACGGCGCACCGGGGGAAGGTGGCGTACGCGGCCGGGTACACCGGCCTCGGCGTCGGCGCGACCCGCTTCGGCGCGGACGTGATGCTCGACCTGCTGGACGGGGAGCGGACCGAGCGGACGGAGCTGGAGATGGTCCGCAAGAAGCCGCTGCCGTTCCCGCCCGAGCCGTTCGCCTGGACCGGGATCGCACTCACCAAGTGGTCCCTGGCCCGCGCGGACGCGCACGGCGGCCGCCGCAACCTGTGGCTGCGGACGATGGACCGGCTGGGGCTGGGCTTCGACAGCTGAGGTGCGCCGGCTGAGGTGCGCCGACTGCGGTGCGCCGACTGCGGTGCGGCGGCCGTGGCGTGGGGCGGGTTTTTACCCGGCCCTCATGGCGGCGTCAAGCCACGAGTTTCCGGAGCATGACCCCGCTCCCGCGTTCCGGCGTACTGGAAGCACGGGCCTCACCGGAGGCACCGACTTCCACACCGGATCAGCAGGAGAAGACCATGACTCTCATCGACCGCTTCACCCGCAAGCACGACGACACCCGCCCCAAGCGCCGCCTGGGTCTGGGCCTGGCGACGGCGGCGGCCTCGGCCGTCGTCGCCGGAGGCGTCATGCTGCCGGCGGCGGCCGCCTCGGCGGCTCCGATGCCCCAGACATCCGTGGTGACCATGGCCCCCCAGCACGACCACCACGACGGGGACTACTACCACCACGACCACGACGACTGGGACCACCATCACCACCACTGTGACGACGACGGGTACTGGTATTGGTACTACTACTAGGATCCGGCGGCCCGCACTCGTGACCTAGGTCACCTAAAAGGGGGCAGGGAACCCGCGTAATGCCCCCCGGAGGCCTCCCTCTCTCCACCTGACGCGACCGCGCCGGACGGTCGGGTGAGAGAGGGAGGCCTTGCGATGACTGGGGCGAAGACGGCCGTCGAATGGCTGGCATCCGTCGCACCGGACCCCGAAGCCTGCCGCTGGGAATGGGAGCGCCACCCGCTCGGGGTCGCGCTGCTGCCCGCAGGCCGCGCCTGGGACGTACTGATCCTGCCGGGCGACCTCGGCTACCCGACCGTGGACGTGCTCATCCGGGTGCTCGACCAGCCCGGCCCCGTGCTCGCCGACTTCGGCGACGACCGGGTCGGGTTCTTCGTGCCGCCGGGCACCGCGGCCCGCTGGGTCGGCACCGGCGTCCGCACCGCCGGAACCGGCACCTGGATCGTCGTACCGCATCCGGGCCGGGCGACCCGGGGCGTGCGCTGGCTGGTGTCGCCGGACGGCTCCGGCACCCTGACCGACCCCGCGCTGCTGGAGCTGGCGATGCACGAGGCGGCGGCGCGACTGGCCCGGGGAGGAGACGGTGGCGGCTAGCCCGATCGGCGTCCGGAACCCGATGAGCGACTCCCCGACCTCAAGAAGCCGATGCCACGCCCCCGCGATCGTCCACCTCGTCCCCGTCCGGAAGGGGAGTTCCGCGAGAGCCTCGACGCGTGCTCCGGCCGACCCCCGGCACCAGGGACAGGGCGGTCAGCAGCACGGTGCCCAGGCACCAGCTGGCCACCACGTCCAGCGGCCAGTGATAGCCGTGGCGCACCAGGCCGTACGACACCCCGAGGACCACGGCGGCGCAGCCGGCGACCAGGCTCCGGCGGGCCGCCGTGGAGCGCAGCCAGGAGAGCAGCAGCAGGGTCGCGGAGCCGTAGGCGACGGCCGCCGTGGCCGTGTGCCCGGAGGGGAAGTAGCCGACGCCCGGGGGCTCCACGGGGGTCGCCGGCCGCGCGGTCCAGTCCTTGAGCGGTACGACGATCGCCGGGACCAGCGCCATCAGGACGGCCGCCGCGGCGGGTGGCAGCCACCACCGGTGCGCGCCGGCGGCGCGGCCCCGCCGGAGGGCGAGGACCATGGCCGCGGCGAGGACCGGGACGGCGACCTGGACGTCGCCGAGGTCGGAGAGGAACTGGCCGAACCCGTCCGGGTGGACCAGGGCCCGGCTGAGGCGGGAGTCCAGGCGCAGCAGCGGTCCGTGGGCGACGACCTGCCAGGTGATCAGGGCGAAGAGGGCGGCCGGGACGCCGAGGAGCAGGGAACGACGGGTTGACACGCTGTCCAGCTTCGCAGGTCCGCCCGGCCCGGAAAGCCGGAATGCGTCACACGGCCGTACCGGACGACCGATGGTCGTACGGGATGACCGGGCGACGCGCGGGGGGGCAAGCGGGGGAAGCAAGAGGAAGGAGGTCGGCCGCCCCGGAACAGGGGGGGTAGTTCCGAGGCGGCCGTCCGGATCGGAACGTCGCGCGCCCCGGGGGGTTTGGGGCGGCGACCGTCCGATCGGTGAGGAGATCCCGGAGCCGTCAGGCGCCGGTTGTGTGCGCGAGGGCACGACCAGGTCGAAGCTGGGGAGGCCTCGGCCTGAAATCGCCCACAGTCCCCTGTGGGCGGGGTGTATCTCTCATCTGGGTAGAACCTACGGCAGGCCGGGCCGCTTGGGCAGACGGAATCGGCTCCCGCCATCCACCCCGCACACCTTCTTCACACGGCCTGCCGCAGGCACCGCCGGAGTGATGCTCAGATGCGCGCGAACGCCTGCTCGATGATGTCCAGGCCCTCGCCCAGCAGGTCCTCGCCGATCACCAGCGGCGGCAGGAAGCGCAGCACGTTGCCGTAGGTGCCGCAGGTCAGGACCAGCAGGCCCTCGGCGTGGCAGGCCTTGGCGAGGGCGGCGGTGGCCTCCGGGTTCGGCTCCTTGGTGGTGCGGTCCTTGACCAGCTCGATGGCGATCATCGCGCCGCGCCCACGCACGTCACCGATGACGTCGAACTTCTCGGCCATGGCGGTGAGGCGACCCTTCATGATCTCCTCGATGCGCTTGGCCTTGCCGTTGAGGTCGAGCTCCTTCATGGTCTCGATGGCGCCGAGCGCGCCCGCACAGGCGACCGGGTTACCGCCGTACGTACCGCCCAGCCCACCGGCGTGCGCGGCGTCCATGATCTCGGCGCGGCCGGTGACGGCGGCGAGCGGAAGGCCGCCGGCGATGCCCTTGGCGGTCGTGATCAGGTCGGGAACGATCCCCTCGTCCTCGCACGCGAACCACTGCCCGGTACGGCAGAAGCCGGACTGGATCTCATCGGCGACGAAGACGATCCCGTTGTCGGCGGCGAACTTCCGGATCGCCGGCAGGAATCCCTTGGCCGGCTCGATGAAGCCACCCTCGCCGAGCACCGGCTCGATGATGATCGCGGCCACGTTGTCCGGGCCGACCTGCTTGGTGATCTGGTCGATGGCCTGCGCGGCGGCCTCCGGACCGGCGTTCTCCGCCCCGGTCGGCCACCGGTAGCCGTACGCCACCGGCACCCGGTACACCTCGGGCGCGAACGGCCCGAACCCGTGCTTGTACGGCATGTTCTTCGCCGTCAGCGCCATGGTCAGGTTGGTCCGTCCGTGGTACCCGTGGTCGAACACCACCACGGCCTGCCGCTTGGTGTAGGCACGGGCGATCTTGACGGCGTTCTCGACGGCCTCGGCGCCGGAGTTGAACAGCGCGGACTTCTTGGCGTGGTCACCGGGCGTGAGCTCGGCGAGCGCCTCCGCGACCTCCACGTACCCCTCGTACGGGGTGACCATGAAACAGGTGTGGGTGAAGTCGGCGAGCTGGGCGGAGGCACGCCGCACGACGGCCTCGGCGGAGGCGCCGACGCTGGTCACGGCGATACCGGACCCGAAGTCGATGAGCCGGTTGCCGTCGACGTCCTCGATGATCCCGCCACCGGCGCGCGTGGTGAAGACCGGCAGCACGGAGCCCACGCCCTGCGCGACCGCAGCGGTACGGCGGGCCTGCAGCTCCTGCGACTTCGGGCCGGGGATGGCGGTGACGACGCGACGCTCCTGCGGAAGTGCGGTCATGGGGGCTCCTGATGATCTTGCGTACCGAACGGTCCGATCCGGCGTCCCGGACGATTCCGGGCGGTGAGTTTTCGGCCGCTTACCTATCTTTCTTCGCAGGCTAGGGCCGGGGGTGGGGGGTGGGCATGCTCCATGTGGGCGCTGTCGGTCACCCTGATTGTCCGTGGTGGACATAGTCGGGTGGCCGGAGTACGCCCGGTCGGCGGGCGCTCTCGGCCGCGTAAGCGGTGAACTCCCCTTGCCGGGGCGTTAGATTGCTCGCTGATGGTGGACGGAACGGCTGGTCAGGGGGCAAGGGCGATGGACAGCGACAGCACGCGGGACACACGCGGCACGCATGCGCATCCTGTACCCCGCCCGGCACCACCGACGGAGGCGGGCACGGTGCCGCCGATGCCGGTGGTACCGCCCAGCTTTCCCCCAAAACCGGACGGCTCCGCGTTCCTGACCTGGCTGCGGACCCCCCGCCCGGAGGCGGCGCCCGGCGTGTGGCGCCTCGGGCACCGGCCCCGGCCCGAACGGGAGCCGGAGCAGATCCCGGCCCGGCAGCTGATCAGCGGCGCCCTCATCGCCTTCCTGGTCGGCTGGCTGGTCTGGTCCCTGCTGTGGAACGGCTACCTCGGCAGCTGGTGGGTGCTGCCGCTGGAACTGCTCGTCCCCGACTCCTGGCGCAGCAGCGACAGCCATGTGTCGCAGGCCTTCCTCTGGTACGGCTACTACACCGTCATCGCCCTGGGCATTCTGCTGATCGTCGGCCGTCTCGGCCGTTGGGGTGAGGTGTGGCGCCGCTACGGCCCGCCGGCCTGGCGTCCGGCCATGCCGGTGGCCGAGCGACCGCCCGCCCCCGAGCAGGACCCGGCCGAATGGCCCCACCTGCGCCGTGCCGGTGCCCACGAGGCTGCCGACCGGCTCGCCGCCGAGGCCAAGGCCGGCCTCATGAAAGATGTCGATCACGCGCGGATCAGCCGGGCCTGGCAGGGGGTGCGGTCGGGGCGGCACACCCTGGCCACCTTCACCGGCGCCGTGCTCAAGGACGGCTCCGCCGCCTGCCTGCACCCCTCAGGGGAACGAGACCTGCCCGTGCGGCACGCTCGCCACGACCTGCTCACCGGCCAGGTCCGGCTCGGCACCACCGTCGACGACCCCCGCAACCCCTACCACTACCGTGGCGCGGGTCTCGGCCTCGACCCCGGCCTGCTCGGTACCTCGCTGCTCGTCGTCGGACCGTCCGGCTCCGGGAAGACCGGCGCGGTGGTACGGCCGCTCGCCGAGTCCCTGTGCCTGCACGCCCTCGCCGGGCGCGCCTCCGTCGTGGTAGTCGGCGCGGCGGGCGCCGGCCTCGGCCCGGCCGAGGCCTACGACGTCGTCGTACGCATCGGTGACCCGGAGTCCGTCTACGACCTCGACCTCTACGGCGGCACCACCGACCCCGACGAGGCCGCTGCCATACTCGCCGAGGCCCTCGTGGGCGATCTCGCCGACCCGCAGCCGGGCAGCGACAGCCGCCGCTCCACCACGGTGCTCGCCCAGTTGCTCGGCCCCTTCCGTGCCGTCCACGGCCGCTTTCCGTCCGTGCCCGAGCTGCGCCGGCTCCTCGACGGCGCTCCCGGCCCGCTCGCCGCGCTGCGCAAAGCGCTGACGGACACCGGACAGGAAGGATTCCTGCGGGAACTCGACGCCCGCGAACGGCAGATGGCCCACCCGGGCGATGTCGGCACCGTCCTCGCCGACCGGATCGCTCTGCTCGACCGGCCCGCCTTCACCACCTTCTTCGACACCTCCGGACAGACCCGGCCGTTCTCGCTCAAGGCCCTCGACCACCCGGTACGCGTTCGCGTCGACCTGCCCCAGCGCGGGCACGCCGACGCCTCCCGGATCCTGGCCCGCCTGGTGCTCGCTCAGTTCACGGCAGCCGTGACCGTGCGGGAGGACCGGTCGCTCTTCGCCTGCCTGATCCTCGACGACGCCTCCGGGGCCGTCACCCCGGAGGCGGTCCGTGGCATCCAGCGGCTCCGCTCGGCGGGTGCCGGCGCGGTGCTCGCCCTGCGCACCCTGGACGACGTACCCCGGCCGCTGCGCAGTCCGCTGCTCGGCGCCACCGGCTGCCGGATGGCACTGTCCGGGGTCACCCCCTGGGACGGGCAGGACTTCGCCGAGGTGTGGGGCAAGGAGTGGACCGAGACCCGGGACGTGACCGATCGGCAGATCATCGCCGAGACCCCGGCCGGCAAAGCCGTGCACATCCTGCGCCGGGTCATCACAGGACAGGCGCCCACCGCTCGCGCCGTCACCGTCCGTCAGGTGGAGCGTGAGCGGTGGTCTGCGTCCGAGTTGGCTCATGGGGTGCCGGCGGGGCATGCCGTGTTGTCGTTGACGAGTGTCGAGGGGGAGCACGCGCCGCCGTTGCTGGTGGATCTGAGGGGGTGACGGGGCGGCGAGGGATCGTACGGTGAGGCAGAATCGGGGTAGGTCGTTCATACGGTTCGGCCAAGAGATCGCCGTGATCGCCGACCATCGCCGTGATGCAGGAGATCACCTCCTCACCGTGAAGGCCCCATGCCCCCCACCCTCGCCTCGCTCGTCCACCACTCCGCGCTGAAGCTGACCGTGCGCGCGGGCGAGGACCGTCTCGACGTGCCCGTGCGCTGGGCGCACGTCAGTGAGCTGGCCGACCCCGTGCCGTACATGGAGGGCGGTGAGCTGCTGCTGATCACCGCGCTGAAGCTGGACGCGGAGGATCCCGAGGCCATGCGGCGGTATGTGAAGCGGCTGGTCGGGGCGGGTGTCGTGGGGCTCGGGTTCGCCGTGGGGGTCAATTACGAGGAGATCCCGGCGGCCCTCGTCGACGCCTGCCGGCTGGAGGGGCTGCCGTTGCTGGAGGTGCCCCGCCGCACCCCCTTCCTCGCCATCAGCAAGGCCGTCTCGGCCGCCATCGCCGCCGATCAGTACCGGGCCGTCACCGCCGGGTTCGCCGCGCAGCGCGAGCTGACCAAGCAGGCGCTGAACTCCGGGCCCGAGGGGCTGCTCGGCGCGCTCGCCGGGCAGGTCGACGGGTGGGCCGCGCTGTACGACGCCTCCGGCTCCGTCGTCGCCGCCGCACCCGAGTGGGCCGGACGGCGTGCCGCCCGGCTGACCGCCGAGGTGGAGCGGTTGCGGGAGCGGCCCGCGCCCGCCTCCTCCGTGGTCGGCGGGCCGGAACACGAGGACCGGGTGGAGCTGCACTCCCTGGGCACGGGCCGGCGGCCGCGCGCGGCGCTCGCCGTCGGCACCGCCGCCGCCCTCGGCACCGCAGAGCGGTACGCCGTGCACTCCGCCATCGCCCTGCTCACCCTCACCACCGAACGCTCCCGCTCCCTGCACGCGGCCGAGCAGCGCGTCGGCGCGGCGGTGCTGCGCATGCTCCTCGCCGGGGAGCCCGACCACGCCCGGGCCGTCGCCGGGGACCTGTACGGCGGGCTGCTCGACGCGCCGTTCCGGATGATCGTCGCCGAGCCGGTGCCGGGGTCCGCCGCCCGGGCGCACGCCGACGCCCATGGTCACGCGCGGACGGCGGGGGCCGGCGGCGTGCCTGCCACCGGTGACCCGGGCGGTGATCCGCTCGGCGGGCTGGCGGAGGGCGTGGAGTCCGCCGCCGCGCGCTCCGGGGAGGCCGTACTCGTCGTGCCCGAGAGGGAGCGGCTGGTGGTGCTGGCCGCCGACGGGGGCGCCGCGGTGGCCGCCTGCACGAGTCACGCGGCGGCGCTGGAGGCGGCGCGGGCGGTGCCCGAGCAGGCCGGGGGCGACGAGGACGAGCTGGTCGTCGGGTTGTCCGCGCCGGCCGGGCCGATCGCCGCGGCGGCGGCCTACAAGCAGGCCGAGCAGGCGCTGTCGGTGGCGCGGCGGCGCGGGCGGGTGCTGGTGGAGCACGAGCAGCTGGCCGCCGGGTCCGTGCTGCCGTTGCTCGCCGACGACGCGGTGAAGGCGTTCGCCGACGGGTTGCTGCGGGCGCTGCACGAGCACGACGCGACAGGGCGGGGGGACCTGGTCGCCTCGCTGCGGGCGTGGCTGTCGCGGCACGGGCAGTGGGACGCGGCCGCGGCGGACCTGGGGGTGCACCGGCACACGCTGCGGTACCGGATGCGGCGGGTCGAGGAGATCCTGGGGCGGTCCCTGGACGATCCCGACGTCCGGATGGAGCTGTGGCTGGCCCTGAAGGCGACCAGCGCCGAATAGGCCCGGCAGTCCGGGCAGGCCGAACCGTCCGGCACCGACTAGTCCAAACAGTAGTGCCCGGTCCGGCTACTGCTACGACTCGGACAAGCGACCCCCGCTCACCCCCGCCCTACCGTTGACCACGCAAGCCAAGCACACCCCCAACGCGGAAGGGCCGGGACTCCTATGACTTCCACCCACGCCTTCTGGCTCGCCGGCCGCCAGGTCACCGGCGAGGACACCTTCGACGTCACCTCCCCGTGGGACGGCCGGCTCGTCGGCAAGGTCGGCGTGCCGACCGAGGCCCAGGTCGAGGAGGCCGTGGCCGCCGCGTACGCCGTGCGGGACGAGTTCGCCGCCACCCCGGCCCACGTGCGCGCCGCCGCCCTCGACCACGTCAGCAAGCGGCTGGCCGAGCGGACCGAGGAGATCGCCCAGCTGATCTCCGCCGAGAACGGCAAGCCCATCAAGTGGGCCCGGGGCGAGGTCGGCCGTGCCGTCTCCGTGTTCCGCTTCGCCGCCGAGGAGGCCCGGCGGTTCAACGGCGGCGAGGCCCAGCGCCTCGACACCGACGCCGGCGGCCAGGGCCGGCTGGCGCTGACCCGCCGCTTCCCCAAGGGTGTCGTGCTCGGCATCGCGCCGTTCAACTTCCCGCTGAACCTGTGCGCCCACAAGATCGCCCCGGCGATCGCCGTCGGCGCGCCCATCATCCTCAAGCCCGCCCCGGCCACCCCGCTCTCCGGCCTGATCCTCGGCGAGCTGCTGGCCGAGACCGACCTGCCGGCCGGTTCCTGGTCGGTCCTGCCGGTCCCCAACGACCGCATGCCCGCCCTCGTCCAGGACGAGCGTCTGCCGGTGATCTCCTTCACCGGTTCCGACAAGGTCGGTTACGCGATCATGGACTCGGTGCCGCGCAAGCACTGCACGCTGGAGCTGGGCGGCAACGGCGCGGCCGTCGTCCTCGCCGACTACGCGAGCGACACCGACCTGGACTGGGCCGCGAACCGCATCGCGACCTTCTCCAACTACCAGGGCGGCCAGTCCTGCATCTCCGTGCAGCGCGTGATCGCCGACGCGTCCGTCTACGACCGCCTGCTGCCGCGCATCGTCGCCGCCGTCGAGGCCCAGGTCACCGGCGACCCGTCCGACGCCGGGACGGATGTCGGCCCGCTGGTCAGCGAGGACGCCGCCAAGCGCGTGGAGTCCTGGGTGAAGGAGGCGGTCGAGGCCGGCGCCAACCTGCTCACCGGAGGCGACCGCGACGGTGCCTCCTACGCGCCGACCGTCCTCACCGACGTACCGGCGGACGTCACCCTCGCCTGCGAGGAGGTCTTCGGGCCGGTCCTCACCGTGCAGAAGGTGGACGGCGAGGTGGAGGCCTTCGCCGCGGTCAACGCCTCCAAGTACGGCCTCCAGGCGGGCGTGTTCACCCACGACCTGCAGGTCGCCTTCCGTGCCCACCGTGCCCTCGAGGTCGGCGGCGTGGTGATCGGTGACGTTCCGTCCTACCGCGCCGACCAGATGCCGTACGGCGGCGCCAAGCAGTCCGGTGTGGGCCGCGAAGGCGTGCGGTTCGCGATGGAGGACTACACCTACGAGCGCGTGCTGGTCCTGACCGGTCTCGCGCTCTGACCTGCCACGGACAGGTCAGGAACGGCGGCGGCCGGTGCCCACTGTGCGGGGGCACCGGCCGCTGTCGTTTCCTGCGTCTTGGTAAAGGATTCGGCATCGGCGGTTCAAGAGTCATGCCCTTGGTCTTGTTCTGTCCATGACTCACCCGATGAGATGCGCCTGACCACTTCGTCCTGCTCGGGTTCGTCCTGTCCAGGACGTCTCAGGACCTCTCAGGGGAACACATGCGCATAGCCCGTACCGGGCGCGGCCTCGCGGCCTCCGCCGCCACCGCCGCACTCGTCGCCGCAGGACTGGCGACCATCTCCTCGGCCGGCGCCACCACCGCCGCGCCCGCCGGCGTACCGCACACCTTCGCGCAGCCGGCCATCGCGGGGCACACCCTGGTCCACGGCGTGGCCAGCCCCCTCCCCATCGCCCAGTGCCAGGCCAAGTGGCACATCAACTGCTACAACCCGCTGCAGTACCGCACCGCGTACAACCTGAACCCGCTCTACAAGAAGGGCATCACGGGCAAGGGCCGTACGATCGTCATCGTCGACTCCTTCGGGTCCCCGACCGTCCAGCACGATCTGGACGTCTACAGCAAGCAGTTCGGCCTGCCCAGCACCAAGGTCAAGGTCGTCAAGTGGGGTCACGTCCCCAAGTTCGACCCGAAGAACTCCGACATGACCGGCTGGGCCGGCGAGACCACGCTGGACGTCGAGATGGCCCACGCCGTCGCGCCCGGCGCCAAGATCGTCCTGGTGGAGACGGCGGTCTCCGAGACCGAGGGCACCACCGGTCTGCCGGAGATGATGTCCGCCGAGAAGCACCTGATCGACCAGGGTGTCGGCGACGTCGTCAGCCAGAGCTTCGGCGCCACCGAGAACACCTTCCCGGGCTTCGACAAGGGCGACTTCTCCAGCATCAAGAAGCTGCGGTACGCCTTCGAGGCCGCGCAGCGCAAGCACGTGACGGTCCTCGCCTCCTCCGGTGACGGCGGCGCCACCGACATGAAGCTGGACGGCAAGACGTACTACAACAAGCGCGTCAACTCCTGGCCGTCCTCCGACCCGTTGGTCACCTCCATCGGCGGCACCCAGCTCCACCTGAACGACAAGGGCGAGCGGATCAAGCCGGACAGCGTCTACAACGACTACGGCGCGGGTGGCGGCGGCCAGTCCCACGTCTTCACCCGTCCGTCCTTCCAGGACGGCGTCAAGAACGTGGTCGGCACCCGCCGCGGCACCCCGGACATCTCGATGGCCGCCGCGGTCAACGGCGGTGCCTGGGTGTACTCCAGCTACGACCCGACCGCCACCGGCTGGGACGTCTCCGGCGGCACCAGCGAGGCCAGCCCGCTGTTCTCGGGCATCGTCGCCCTCGCCGACCAGGCGGCCGGCCGCCGTCTGGGCGACATCAACCCGGCCCTCTACACCCTGCTGAAGCAGAAGAACCCGGGCATCGTCGACGTCAACGACGGCACGGACAACAGCTACCAGGGCGTCAAGGGCTACAAGGCCGTCAACGGCTACGACATGGCCACCGGTGTGGGCACCCTGGACGCCGTGCGTCTCGTGGCGGCCCTCGCCAAGAACCACTGACGGGAACCCAAGAACCACTAATGGGAACCATTTCCATGTAGGCTGGGCGTGGCGTTGCCCGCCATGCAGAAGGGGCCCGGCACCGCTGCCTTCCGGTGCCGGGCCCCAACACGTCGTCGGTCCTCTCCGGACCCTCAACCGGAGAAGCCGACGTGCGCGAGCCGCAGCGGGCCGCGCAGTCGGAGGCGGACGTCGTGCACGCCGGCGGCAGTGATGCCGGCGGACAGGGTGGTGTAGGCGTAGACGTCGGTGGTGGGGGCGGCCGGGGTCAGCGTGGCCAGCACCGGGCCGTCGTCCAGGGACACCTCCAGTACGCCCTCGCCCGCCACCTGCGCCGTCACCTCGCTCACGCCCGGGCCGAAGTCGCAGGCGCGGTAGACCAGTTCGGCGGGGCCGTCGTGTGCCGGTGTCACCGCGTCACCCGCCGTCCTCGTCCGGTCCACGATCGCGACGCCGGACTGCTCGTCGAAGTCGGCCGCCGGCAGGCCCCGTCGGACGACCTGGCGCGGGGCCGGGGGCGTGCCGTCGAGGTGCACGGTCGTGCGCAGGCGGATGTCCTCGCTGGACGCGCCGAGCAACAGCTCGTACGGTCCGTCCTCCAGTCGCGGGCGATCCAGGGCCACGTCCCAGAACTCCAGGTCCGTCAGCGGGACTTCGAAGGAGACGGGCGCCGTCCCGCCGGGGGCCAGGGTGAGCCGGCGGTGGGCCAGGAGCTGGCGGCGCGGGCGGGCCACCGAGGGGTCGGCGGCCCGGCCGTAGAGCTGCACCACCTCGTCCGCCGCCCGGTCCCCGGTGTTCGTCACCGCGCACGAGACGCGCACCGTGCCGCCCTCGACGCGGGCCGCCGGGTCGGCGTACGCGAAGGACGCGTACGACAGGCCGTGGCCGAAGGGGAAGAGCGGGGTGCCCTCGAAGTAGAGGTACGTCTGCCGGCTGCCGATGATGTCGTAGTCCAGCAGATCGGGCAGGTCGGCGTCGGAGGCGTACCAGGTCTGGGGGAGGCGGCCGGCCGGGGAGACGTCGCCGGCGAGGGTGCGGGCCAGGGCCGTGCCCGCAGCCTGGCCGCCGTGCGCGGTCCACAGCACCGCCGGCAGCCGGACCACGTCCAGCGCGTACGGATAGGCCGAGGTCAGGACCAGCACGGTGCGCGGATTCGCGGCCCGGGCCGCGCGCAGCAGCCGCTGCTGGTGGGCGGGCAGCCGAAGCGTCGTACGGTCCTCGGTCTCCCGTCCGGCGATGTGCGGGTCGTTGCCCGCGACCACGACGACGACGTCCGCCCGCTCGGCCACCCGGGTCACGGCCTCCTCGCCCCGTTCGACCGTGATCACCTCGAACACGTCCCCGGATTCCTCCGCCTCGGCAACCTTCACGCCGTCGGCGGCGACCCGGACATGACGGCCCGTGCCCAGATGCGTGAGGAGGTGACCGCCCCGGTGCGGTTCGAGGCGGAAGGTCTCCTGGACCACCCAGCCGCCGGGCTGGTCCGCGGCGGCGCGCACCCGGCCGTCCTCGGCGACCGACAGGTACCGGCCGTCCGGGGCGCGCAGTGTGAGCACGCCCTCGCCCCAGTCCACCAGCGCGAACTCGGTGCCGACGGGGTCCGCGGTGAGCGGCGGCAGATCGGTGCGGCCACCCAGCAGGGCCGGGTCCAGGGCGCCTCCGGCGCCGCGCGCCTCGTCCGGGGCGTCCGTGTCCGGCACCTGCAGGAAGGCGCCGGTGGCGGTGCGCAGCCGGACGCGGTCCACGCCCTCGGCGAACTCCACCCGGTCCGCGCCGAACCGCTCGTACAGGCCCTCCAGGGGCGTGGAGCGGTGCAGCAGGCTGCCGCTGTACCAGTCGAGCTTGCACTCGTCGGCGAGCAGGCCGACCACCGCGATACGGGTGTCAGGTGCGAGCGGGAGCAGGCCGTCGTCGTTCTTCAGCAGGACGATCGCCTGCTCGGCCGCCTCCCGGGCGAGCGCCCGGTGTGCCGGGGTGTCGAACTTGCCGGTGCCGGCGTGCGGGTCGTAGTGCGGGTCGAACTCGCCGAGCCGGAACCGGACGGAGAGCTGACGGCGTACCGCGGTGTCGATGTCCGCCTCCGTCAACAGCCCCTCCTCGTAGGCCTTCCTGACCCGGCCGGTGATCCGCGAGCTGTCCGTCCCGTGGTCGGTGAAGCTGTCCACGCCGGCCAGCAGGGCGGCGGCGGTGGCCTCCTCGTGGGTGCCGAAGTAGTGCTCGGCGTCGACCAGATTGGAGGGCGCGCCCGCGTCCGAGCAGACCAGCAGGTCGTCCTCGGTCCAGGTGCGCAGCTCGGAGCGCAGATAGGGGGAGAGGTGGTTGGGGCGGCCGTTGACCAGGTTGTAGGCCGGCATCACCCCGGCCACGGCACCGGCCTCGACGGTCTCCTTGAAGGCGCGCAGGTCGTACTCGTGCAGCACGCGCGGGCGGACGGAGACGGAGCAGGTGGCCCGGTCCGTCTCGTTGTTGTGGGCCAGCCAGTGCTTCAGCACGGGGGCGGTGCGCCAGTACACCGGATGGTCGCCGCGCAGGCCGTGCGTGTACGCCGTGGCGATCGCCGAGGTCAGCTTCGGGTCCTCCGAGTAGCCCTCCTCGTTACGGCCCCACAGCGGATGCCGGAGCAGGTTGACCGTCGGCGACCAGACGTTGAGGCCGACCCGGTCGTCCCGGGCCCGCATCGCGCGCACCTCCTTGGACACCGCCTCGCCGACCCGCCGCACCAGCGCCGGGTTCCAGGTCGCGCCGAGGCCCACGGCCTGCGGGAACACCGTCGCCGGACCCATCCAGGCGACGCCGTGCAGCGTCTCCTGGCCGGTGCGGAAGGCGGCGATGCCCAGGCGTTCCACGGCGGGCGTGAACTGGTGCAGGAAGGTGATCCTCTCGTCAAGGGTGAGCCGCGCCAGCAGGTCGTCGACGCGCTTCGGGAACGGCAGTCGAGGATCGCGGAAGGGTGGCGTGCGCGGCGAGTCAACGGTCACGAGTGGTTCCCCTTGCGGAGGGAGCGACGAGAGGGCTTTCGAAGCGCTTCGATGCTCAGGGGGACGTGCGTTCGGTGTCAAGGTGCTGGACGTGAAGAAGGCGTAGTTCTCGCCGACTTGCCAAGGGGGCGTAGACCACCGGCGGGTTGCGTTGCGCATTCGGGGAATCTTGGGAGCGACCCTTGTGCGCCCCCAGGCGTTCACTTAACCTCGCAGCAACATCGAAGCGCTTCGACGCACGCTGGGCCCGACTTCCGCCTTCGCCGAAGCGCGCTTCCGCTCAGCCAGATCCACTCGAGACACCGCAGCCGACGGCCACCGCCGGGTGTCCTGGTGCGCCATGAAGGGTTGACGCAATGACGCCGAACGCCGCCTCCGCATCCTCCGCGCCCAGCAGGAGAAGCTCCCCCAGCCGGAGGAGCTTCCTCGCCTCCACCGCGGTCGCCGCCGCGGCGGTCGCCGGGGGGATGCCGCTGCTCACCGCCTGCGGGGGTTCGGACGGCGGCTCGCACGGAGGCACCACCGCGGGCAAGAGCGCGAAGAAGATCCTGCCGGCCTACGTGGCCGGCAATGTGGTGACGCCGGACATCCCGTCCAGGAACGGCTCCTCGATGGGCTTCACCGGCAAGCTCGACGTCGCCACCCTCAAGACCTCGGTCCCGAAGAGGCTCGGCAAGGGCGGCAAGGTCACCATCATGTCGCCGTTCTGGGGCTCGCCGCCGAAGCAGAACTGCGCCTACTACACGGCGGCGAACGCGATGATCGGCGTCGACGTCCAGTGGCAGAACCAGGACGGAAACACGTACGACCAGAAGCTGGGCGCGGTCCTCGCCTCCAGCGACATCCCGGACGTGGTGGTCATCCCGGGCTGGAACATGACCGCCAGGATACCCAGCGCCATCATCGGCAAGTTCGCCGACCTCGGTCCCTACCTGTCCGGCGACAAGGTCAAGGAGTACCCGAACCTCGCGGCGATCCCGTCCGACGCCTGGCAGCGGTCCATCTTCGGCGGCAGGCTGATGGGCCTGCCGATGCCCGCCTCGTACGTCCAGAACATCGTGCCCCTGTACCGCCAGGACATCTTCGACAAACAGGGCTACGAAGTCCCGAAGTCCGCCGACGAGTTCATGGCCCTGGCCAAGGAGATCACCAACGCCAAGGCCAAGCGGTGGGCCTGCGGTGACATGAAGTGGACCGCTTTCAACACCTTCGGCGTGATCAGCGGTGGTGAGAAGTCGCTCAGCTGGACCATGGTCGACGGCCGGATGACCCACCGCATGGAGACCCCGGAGTACCTCGAGGCGCTGGAGTGGACGCGGAAGCTGTTCGCCGCCGGATACGTCCACCCCGACGCCAGGCTGGGCAAGAGCCAGGCCACCGACCCCAGCGCCAAGTTCGCCGCGGGCGAGTTCCTGATCTGGAACAACGACATCTCCAACTGGTACGGGCAGCAGGCCGTCCAGGCCGCCCAGAACCCCGGCTTCAAGGTCTGGGGCATGGACCTGTGGGGACACGACGGCGGCAACCCCGTCCTGTGGGCCGCGAACCCGGCCTCCATCTTCGCCTTCGTCAACAAGAAGGCCTCCGAGTCCGTCGTCCGCGACGTGCTGGCCGTCGCCAACGTCACCGCGGCGCCGTACGGCACCAAGGAGTGGATGATGACCAACTACGGCGTCGAAGGCACCCACTACACGCTCAGGAACGGCGTGCCCGTCAAGACGGACAAGGGCAACAACGAGGTGGCCAACGCGTACGTCATGGTCGCGAGCCCCGCCGCGACCATCGCCCACCCCGACCTCCCCGACTACACCAAGGGCATGGTCGGGTGGCAGCAGCGGATGGGCGCCTTCACCAAGAAGTCCTCCTTCTGGGGCCTGCAGGTCGTCGAGCCCAGCCGGTGGACCAACCTCACCGACGACATGGAGCAGTTGGAGGACGACATCGTCCGCGGTCACAAGAAGATCAGCGACATGCAGCAGTTCATCTCCGACTGGAAGAGCAGGGGCGGCGACAAGCTGCGCGACTGGTACAAGAAGCTCCTCGACGACAACGGTCCGGCGGCGAGCTGACCCCTCACCGAGGCAAGGAGATCCGCCGTGTCCCACAGCACGGTGCCTCGGAACGCCGAGGCCAGCACGCCGGCGAAGACCCCGGTGACATCCGGGGGCGCCACCGGTTCCCGGGAGAAGAAGGCGTCGGACAGGCTGAGCTTCCGGCTGAGGTTCCGACGCGACCGCGTCCTGATCCTGATGACGGTACCGGCGCTCGTCCTGGTCCTGGTCTTCAACTACGTGCCGATCCTCGGCAATGTGGTCGCCTTCCAGGACTACGACCCCTACATCAGCGACAACGGCATCGTCTCGATCCTGCACAGCCCCTGGGTGGGCCTGGAGAACTTCCAGCAGATCTTCCAGGACCCGGCCTTCTGGAACGCGGTCGAGAACACACTGGTGCTGTTCTTCATCCAGCTCGTGCTCTACTTCCCGATCCCGATCCTGCTCGCCCTGCTCATCAACAGCGTGGTCAGGCCCCGGATCCGGGCGTTCTCCCAGGCGGTCCTCTATCTTCCGCACTTCTTCTCCTGGGTGCTGGTCATCGCCGTCTTCCAGCAACTCTTCGGCGGAGCGGGCCTGTTGTCGCAGCTGCTGCGGCAACACGGCTTCGACGGACTGAACATCATGACCGACCCGTCGACCTTCAAGTTCCTCGTCACCGCGCAGAGCGTGTGGAAGGACGCGGGCTGGGGGATCATCGTCTTCCTCGCCGCGCTGGCCTCCGTTCCGCCGGATCTGTACGAGGCCGCCGCGATGGACGGCGCCGGGCGCCGGCGGCGCATGTGGCACGTCACCCTGCCGGCGCTGCGGCCGGTGATCGCACTGCTGCTGGTGCTGCGCGTAGGCGACGCGCTGACCGTCGGCTTCGAACAGATCCTGCTCCAGCGGGATGCCGTCGGACCCGGAGCGGGAGAGGTCCTCGACACCTTCGTGTGGTGGAACGGCGTCCGCAACCAGGACTTCAGCTACGCGGCCGCCGCCGGCCTCGTCAAGGGCGTCGTCAGCATCGCACTGGTGCTCGCCGCGAACAAGGTGGCCCATCTCATGGGCGAGCAGGGGGTGTACAAGAAGTGACCGCCGTCATCGACCAGCCGCCCGTGGGAAAGCGGACGCCGTCCCGGTGGGCCGCGCCGCCCCGCCCGGTGTGGGAGGAGGAGCCGAGCAAGGCCGGACTGGCGGGCAAGGGGCTCGTGCTGACCCTCGCCTGCCTGGGGGTCCTGTTCCCGCTCTGGATCGTCGTGGTCACCAGCCTGTCCTCGCGCAGGACCATCAACGAGGCAGGCGGGCTGGTGATGGTGCCGAAAGGCATCACCTTCGTCGCCTACGAGGAACTGCTCAGCGGGGGCCAGGTCACCCGGGCCGCGATCATCAGCATCGGCATCACCGTGGTCGGCACGCTGTTCTCGATGACGGTGTCCGTGCTCTGCGCCTACGGCCTCTCCCGGAGCGGCTCACTGGGGCACCGGTGGATCCTGATGACCCTGCTGGCCACCATGTTCTTCAGCGCCGGGCTCATCCCGACCTATCTGCTGGTGCAGTCTCTCGGACTGACGGACACCTATCTCGCGCTGATCCTGCCGAGCGCGATCAGCGTGTTCAACATCCTGGTGCTGCGGGGCTTCTTCCTGGGCATCTCCCAGGAGCTCATCGACAGCGCGCGGATCGACGGCGCCGGGGATGTCCGGATTCTGTGGCAGATCGTGATGCCGCTGTCCCGGGCGGTCCTCGCGGTGATCACCCTCTTCTACGCCGTCGGGTACTGGAGCGCGTGGTTCAACGCGTCTCTGTACCTGAACGACCAGAACAAGATGCCGTTGCAGAACGTCATGATCCAACTGGTGCAGAAGCAGCAGGCGCCGGTGGGGCTGGGACAGGCGATCAGGACCGGGCAGTTGTCCGGGCTGGCCGTGCAGATGGCGGTCATGGTGATGGCCCTGCTGCCGGTGGCCGTGCTGTCGCCGTTCGTCCAGAAGCACTTCAAGAAGGGGATGCTGACGGGGGCGGTCAAGGGGTGACCGGGCGCCTGCTCGGAGGGGTTGTGCCGGCTCGCGGGCGACTGCGGCTGAGTGGGGGCTGATCGCGCACTTCCCCGCGCCCCTAGGGAGTCTCACTGCCGTCGGCCTTCGAGGCGCCGACCCGCCTAGCTGCGGGCAGTCGTGCCTCCCCCAGTGCCTTAAGGGCCTGGGGGGACCCCCAGGCGGCACGGGTGGGCGGTGGGGGTCCCCCCGCTCGAGCGAAGCCGAGAGCGGGGGAGGCACCCCGCCAGCGCGGGCGAGCGAGCCCCACCCCCGGCCCGCATCAGCGCCGGTCCAGCCACCAGACCCACGACCACCGAGGTACCTCATGCCCAGACCAACCCGCAGAACCGTCCTGACCGCCACCGCAGCAACCGCCGCACTGCTGAGCCTCCCCACCAGGGCATACGCCGCCCGAGCCGCGCAGAGATACCGTTGGCGCAACGCGGTCATCGGCGGCACCGGCTTCATCACCGGCATCCTGTTCCACCCCACCGCCCCCGCCCTCGCCTACGCCCGCACGGACATCGGCGGCGCCTACCGCTGGGACGCGGACACCGCCCGCTGGATCCCCCTCACCGACCACCTCGGCTGGGACGACTGGAACCTCCTCGGTGTGGAGGCGCTGGCCGTCGACCCGGCGCACCCCGGCCGGCTGTACCTGGCCCTCGGCACGTACGCCCAGTCCTGGGCCGGCAACGGAGCGGTCCTGCGCTCCGAGGACCGGGGCACCACCTGGCAGCGCACCGATCTCTCCGTGAAGCTCGGCGCCAACGAGGACGGCCGCGGCACGGGTGAACGCCTCCTTGTCGACCCCCGCGACAGCGACACCCTCTGGCTCGGCACCCGCCACGACGGACTCCTCAAGTCGACTGACGGGGGAGCCACTTGGGCTCAGGACACCGGGTTTCCGCCCGCCCCCACCCCCGCCGGCCAGGGCGTCACCCTCCTCGTCGCCGCGGGCCGCGCCCTCTACGCCGGCTGGGGAGACGCCGACGGGGCCGCACCCAACCTCTACCGCACCACCGACGGCACCACCTGGGAGCCCGTACCGGGACAGCCCACCGGCACCGCCGCCAAGGTCCCGATCCGCGCCGCGTACGACCGTCACACCCGCGAGCTGTATCTGACGTACGCGAACACCCCGGGTCCGAACGGCCAGACCGACGGCAGCGTGCACAAGCTGGACCTCGCCGCCGGCGCCTGGACCGACGTCACGCCGGCCGTCCCCCAAGGCACCGACACCTTCGGATACGGAGGCCTCGCGGTGGCGGCCCGCCGTCCCGGCACCGTCGTCGTCTCCACCAACAACCGCTGGTCCGCCGTGGACACCCTGTACCGCACCACCGACGGCGGCCGCAGCTGGATCTCCCTGAAGGACACCGCCGTACTCGACGTCTCCGAGACGCCCTACCTGACGTGGGGAGCGGACCAGCCCAAGTTCGGCTGGTGGATCCAGGCCGTCGCCGTCGACCCGTACGACCCCGAGCACGTGCTCTACGGCACCGGAGCCACCCTCTACGGCACCCGCGATCTGCGGAACTGGGCACCCCGGGTCCGGGGACTGGAGGAGACCTCGGTGCGGCAGCTCATCTCGCCGCCCACCGGAGAGGCCCATCTGATCAGCGCGAACGGTGACATCGGCGTGCTGTACCACGACCGGCTCACCGCGTCCCCGGCGCGCGGCATGGCCACCGACCCCGTCTTCGGCACGGCCACCGGACTCGCCCAGGCGGCGGCGAAGCCGTCGTACGTCGTGCGCACCG
Source organism: Streptomyces puniciscabiei (assembly GCF_006715785.1). Taxonomy (NCBI): domain Bacteria; kingdom Bacillati; phylum Actinomycetota; class Actinomycetes; order Kitasatosporales; family Streptomycetaceae; genus Streptomyces; species Streptomyces puniciscabiei. The sequence continues at coordinate 1,277,700 of NZ_VFNX01000001.1, read as the reverse complement.
GATGGGGCGATCACGGCAACGGGGCCTTCTCGGCCGACGGCGGACGCAGCTGGGCGCCCTTCCCGAGTCAGCCCGCTCTCGCCAAGGACGCCCCGGGGCCCATCGCCGTCAGTGCCGACGGCTCCGTCCTGCTGTGGACCTTCGTGCACTGGGACGGCACCACCTACCCCGCCCACCGCTCGGCGGACGGCGGGGCGACCTGGGCCGAGGTGGCCACCTTCCCCAAGGGCGCCACCCCGGTCGCCGACCCGGTCGAGCCCGGCACGTTCTACGCCTACGACACGACCACCGGCACCCTGTACGCCGGCACCGACGGCGGCCGCACCTTCGCCGCCCGCGCCGGCGGACTGCCGTCCGGCGACAGCCAGTTCCAGCTCGTCGCCGCACCTCGGCGCCGTGGCGACCTGTGGCTGAGCACCAAGGGGAACGGGCTGTACCGGTCCACCGACGCAGGCGCCACCTTCGCCAAGGTCGCCGGCGTCCGGGCCGCGCACACCCTCGGGTTCGGCAAGGCCGCGCCCGGCGCCGACTACCCGGCGATCTACCTCGTCGGCGTCACGGACACGGTCACCGCCGTGTACCGCTCCGACGACCGGGCGAAGACCTGGATCCGGATCAACGACGACGCGCACCAATGGGGCTGGACCGGCCAGGCCATCATCGGCGATCCGCGTGTGCACGGCCGCGTGTACCTCGCCACCAACGGGCGCGGCATCCAGTACGGGGAGCCCGTATGACACCGACCCTCGCCGACGCCGGCCGGGGCCGCATCCTGTTCGGCGGTGACTACAACCCCGAGCAGTGGCCCGAGGAGACCTGGCAGGACGACGTACGGCTGATGAAGCAGGCGTCGGTCAACTCCGTCACGGTCGGCGTCTTCTCCTGGGCGAAGCTCGAACCCGAGCCGGGAGCACGGGAGTTCGGTTGGCTCGACCGGCTGATGGACCTCATGGACGCGGGCGGCATCGGGGTCGTCCTCGCCACCCCGACCGCCTCCCCGCCGCCGTGGATGGGCCGGCTGCACCCGGACACGCTGCCCCGCGACGCCGACGGACGGACCGAGTGGTGGGGCGGCCGGCAGCACTTCTCGCACTCCAGCGCCACCTACCGGCGCTACGCCGCCGCCATCACCGAGGACCTGGCCGCCCGCTACGGCAGCCACCCGGCCCTGAGGATGTGGCACATCAACAACGAGTACTGCACCGTCGACCACGGCGACGAGGCGGCCGCCGCCTTCCGCCGCTGGCTGCGCGAGAAGTACGGCACCCTTGACGCCCTCAACTCCGCCTGGGGCACCGCCTTCTGGAGCCAGGCGTACGACACCTGGGACGGCATCCAGCCCGCCCGGCACGCCCACTATCTGAAGAACCCCGCCCAGGTGCTGGACTTCCGGCGTTTCACCTCCGACATGCTCCTGGAGTGCTTCACCGCCGAACGCGACATCGTCCGCCGGTACACCCCGCACATCCCGGTGACCAGCAACTTCATGCCGCTGTGGGTATGCCAGGACGGCTGGCGCTGGGCGGGGGAGGAGGACGCCGTCTCCGTCGATCTGTATCCCGACCCGCGTGATCCGCTGGGCGCGCAGCACGGGGCCCTGGTGCAGGACCTGACCCGCTCGCAGGCGCGCGGCCCGTGGATGCTCATGGAACAGGCGGCCGGACCGGTCAACTGGCGCGGGGTGAACCATCCCAAGCCACGCGGTCTCAACCGGCTCTGGTCCCTCCAGGCCGTCGCCCGCGGCGCCGACGCCGTCTGCTACTTCCAGTGGCGCCAGTCCCGGCAGGGCGCCGAGAAGTTCCACTCGGGGATGGTCAGTCACGCGGGGGAGGAGGGCCGCACCTATCAGGAGGTGCGGCGGCTCGGCGCCGAACTCGCCGCGCTCGGCGCCCAGGTGGCAGGGAGCCGGATCGACTCCGACGTCGCGATCCTGCACGACTGGCACTCCTGGTGGGCCGGCGAGCACGAGGGGCGGCTGTCCACGGAGGTGGACCTGCCCCAGGTGCTCACCGCCTGGCACCGGGCGCTCTGGGAAGCCCACCTGACCTGCGACTTCGCCCACCCTGAGCACGACCTGTCCGGCTACCGGCTCGTCGTCGTACCCCAGCTCTACCTCCTCACCGACACCGCCCTCGACAACCTCCTCGCCCATGTACGCGGCGGCGGCACCCTGGTCTGCGGTTTTCTCACCGGCATCGCCGACGAGGACGACCGGATCCGGCCCGGCGGCATGGACGCCCGGCTGCGCGAGCTGTTCGGCATCCGCGTGCTGCACGAGTGGTGGCCGCTTCAGGCGGGGGAGACCGTGGAGTGCGAGGGGTTCCGCGGGACGCTGTGGTCGGAGGAGATCGAGCCGGAGCCTGGGGCCGCGGAGATCGTGCCGTACCAGGGCGGCGAGCTGGACGGGCTGCCCGCCGTGCTGCGCCGGGGCCGCGCCTGGTACGTCTCCACGCTGCCGGAACCGGAGGCGCTGCGCGCGCTGCTCGCCACCGTCGCCGCCGGGGCCGGGGTACGCCCGGTGCTGGAGGGGCTGCCCGACGGTGTCGAGGCGGTGCGCCGGGGCGAGCTGCTGTTCCTGCTGAACCACGGGCGCGAGCCGGTCACCGTCGAGGTCCCGGGCAGCCATCACGACCTGCTCGGCGGCGGGACCGTGACCGGCTCGGTCACCCTGGCCCGGTACGGCGTGGCGGTGCTGCTGCCATGAGCGGCGGACCGGTCCACGGCACCTGGGAGCCGGCCCCGGCGGCCCGCTGGGAGGACGCCTTCCTGGCCGGGAACGGTCGAGCTGCGGACTTCCTCCGGCAGCGAACCGCTCCACCTCGTCGCCGGAGAGGACCGCGTCCTCACCCTGGGGGCGCGGTGACCGGGAAACACCGGCAATTCCCCCCACCCATGGAAGGGACACCATGGCAACAAGCACGCGTCGCAAGGTCGCGGAAGCCCTGATCGCCCCCGCCCTCGCGCTCGGCGCCACCGTCGGCCTCGCCTCGGCCCCCGCTTCCGCCGCCGTCTGGAGCTCCTGCGACCAGTGGGCCAGCACCACACTGAACGGCTACACCCTGTACAACGACGTCTGGGGCTCCGGCGCCGGCAGCCAGTGCATCTGGGCCAACTCCGGCACCAACTGGGGCGTCTGGGCGAACCATCCGAACACCGGCGGCATCAAGTCCTACCCCAACGCCAAGAAGGTGATCAACAAGTCGATCACCTCCATGGGCTCGCTCTCCAGCAGCTACAACGTCACCGTCCCGTCGTCCGGCGCCTACGAGACGGCGTACGACATCTGGGACACGGGCTACAAGTACGAGATCATGCTCTGGGTCAACAAGACCGGCGCCGTCGGTCCGCTCGGCACCTCCCAGGGCAGCGTCACCCTCGGCGGCTCCACCTGGACCGTCTACAAGGGCAACAACGGCTCCAACGACGTCTTCTCCTTCGTCCGCAGCTCCAACTCCGGCTCCGGCACGGTGAACATCCTGCCGATCCTGAAGTGGATCAAGGACGCCAAGGGCTGGTTCGGCGACGTGACCATCGGTGATCTCCAGTTCGGCTTCGAGATCACCTCGTCCTCCGGCGGGCTGAACTTCACCGTCAACAGCGAGAGTGTCAGCAGCAGTTGACCGGTCGGCCATGCGGTTTCATAGGGGACATGCCAACAATCAGGCCCCTGAGCCGCATCCTGGCCACCGTCACCGCGACCGCGGCCGTCGTGCTCACCGCGACGGGCACCGCGGTCGCGGTTCCGGCATCCGGCACGGCGCCCGCACGGTCGCAGGCGTCAGCCGTTGCCAGGTCTTCGGCCCCCGACCCCACCGCCCTGCACCCGGTCGTCGAACTCTCCGCCGAGCGGCTCGCCACCGCCGACCTGGTCGCCGCCGCGAAGTGGGGCACCGACAGCCCCATCGACGACCCCGCCCGTGAGCAGCAGGTCCTCGACTCCGTGGCCGCGCAGGCCGTACAGCTCGGTGCCGACCCCGACGAGGTCCGGGCGATCTTCCGCGACCAGATCGAAGCGAACAAACTCGTGCAGCGCGCCCTGTTCCAGCGGTGGACCGATCACCCGGAGCAGGCGCCCACCACCAGGCCCGACCTGAGTGTGATCCGCAAGGAGATCAACCGCATCAACACGGCCCTCGTCCAGGCGATCGCCGGCACGGCCGCGGAGCGCGAGGCACCCGTCTGTCTGCCGGAGCTCGTCCTTTCGGCCGTGCAGGTCCACCGCGACAAGGGCCTCGATCACCTGCACACCAAGGCGCTGGCCCGGTCGTTGCGGTCGGTCTGCGGGAGCTGAGCCGCGAGGGGCCGGTCCCGTCGCGGCACCGGCCCCTCGCCGCCGTCACTGCGCCACCGGCAACCGCGCGCCGTCCCGCAGGAACAACGGGATCCGGTCCAGCGGCGCGTCCAAACGGCCCTCGTCCAGGCGATCGCCGGCACGGCCGCGGAGCGCGAGGCACCCGTCTGTCTGCCGGAGCTCGTCCTTTCGGCCGTCCAGGTCCACCGCGACAAGGGCCTCGATCACCTGCACACCAAGGCGCTGGCCCGGTCGTTGCGGTCGGTCTGCGGGAGCTGAGCCGCGAGGGGCCGGTCCCGTCGCGGCACCGGCCCCTCGCCGCCGTCACTGCGCCACCGGCAACCGCGCGCCGTCCCGCAGGAACAACGGGATCCGGTCCAGCGGCGCGTCCACCGTCACGGCCGCACCGCCCTCGTACGACTCACCCGTCCAGGCGTCCGTCCAGCGGGCGCCCGCCGGGAGGTAGGCCGTCCGGGCCGTCGCGCCGGCCGTCAGCACCGGGGCGACCAGGAGGTCCCGGCCGAAGAGGTAGGCGTCGTCCACCGCCCAGGCCGCCTGGTCGTCGGGGAACTCCAGGAACAGCGGGCGCATCACCGGCAGCCCCTCCTCGTGGGCCTCCCGCATGACGGTCAGGACGTACGGCCGCAGACGCTCGCGCAGGCGCAGGTACTTCTCCAGGATCGCGCCGGCCTCCTCGCCGTACGACCACACCTCGTTCGGGCCGCCCGTCATCTCCGGGCCGAGCGGCATGCCCGGGTCGCGGAAGCCGTGCAGCCGCATCAGCGGGGACAGCGCGCCGAACTGGAACCAGCGGACCATCACCTCGCGGTACGCCGGGTCGTCCGGGTCGCCGCCGTGGAAGCCGCCGATGTCGGTGTTCCACCAGGGGATGCCGGACAGCGCGGTGTTGAGGCCGGCCGCGAGCTGGCGGCGCAGGGTGGCGAAGTCGGTGCCGATGTCACCGGACCACAGGGCCGCGCCGTAGCGCTGACTGCCCGCCCACGCCGAGCGGTTGAGGGTGATGACCTCCTCACCCCGGGCGCGCAGGCCCTCGTGGAAGGTGCGGGCGTGCTCACGCGGGTAGAGGTTGCCGACCTCCAGGCCCGGGCCCGCCCAGTAGCGCAGGTTCTCCGGGAATCCCGGCTTCAGTTCCGGCTCGCAGGCGTCCAGCCAGAAGGCCGTGATGCCGTACGGGACAAGGTAGTTGTCGCGGACCTTCGACCATACGAACGCCCGCGCCTCGGGGTTCGTGGCGTCGTAGAACGCCACCTGGACGGTGGAGTCGACCCCCTTGTCGGGCCAGTCCGCGTGCGCCATCGGGCCGTACTGGGTGCCGATGAAATAGCCGCGCTGCTCCATGAGCTGGTGGTTCTCGCTCAGCGGCGACACCGAGGGCCACACGGACACCACCAGCTTGACGCCCAGCTCCTGAAGCTCGCGGACCATCGCCGCCGGGTCCGGCCACTCCTTCGGGTCGAACCGCCACTCGCCGAGGTGGGTCCAGTGGAAGAAGTCGCACACGATCGCCGACAGGGGCAGGCCCCGGCGCTTGTACTCCCGGGCGACGCCGAGGAGTTCGTCCTGGGTGCGGTAGCGCAGCTTGCACTGCCAGAAGCCGGCCGCCCACTCCGGCAGCATCGGCGCACGTCCGGTCACCGCGCTGTAGGCACGCTGCCCGTCGGCCGGGGTGCCCGCCGTGATCCAGTAGTCGATCTGCCGGGCGGAGTCCGCGACCCAGCGGGTGCCGTTGCCCGCCAGCTCCACCCGGCCGATCGCCGGGTTGTTCCACAGCAGGGTGTACCCGCGGCTGGACACCAGCACCGGGACGCTCACCTCTGTGTTGCGCTGCACCAGGTCCAGCACCAGGCCCTTCTGGTCGAGCCGCCCGTGCTGGTGCTGCCCGAGGCCGTACAGCTTCTCGCCCTCGTAGGCGGCGAACCGCTGCTCCAGCCGGTGGTGGCCGCCTCCGACCGCCGTGTAGAGCCGCGACCCGGGCCACCAGAAGTGCGCCCGCTCCTCGGCGAGCAGTTCCGTACGGTCCTCGGTGCGCAGGAAGCGGACGAGGCCCTCGGCGCTCACCTCGACGGTCAGCGCGCCGACCGTCAGCCGCGCCTCGCCGTCACCGATCTCGACCCGGGCGTCCTCGGCGGGCGGGGTGTCGAGGAGGGCGCCCGGAAGCCCCTGAAGCACCGGGCCGCCGAGCCGGGCGCGCACCCGGACCGCGTCCGGACCCCACGGCTCGATCCGCACCGTCTCCTGGCGGCCGCTCCACTCCAGCGCCGCGTCCCGCTCGTGGAAGGTGCCGGCGGTGGGGGAGGACTGGGCGAGCGAGACCTTGGGCTGCGTGACGGCAGGCTGATTCACTGCGTGCTCCTGAAGGAGGGCGGGACTTCGGACAAGGCAGGCAGAGGCATGCCCCGGTCGCGCCGGGGCACGGGAAGGTACGTCAGGACGCGGCCGGTGCCGGTCCCGAACTCGCGCGTACCGTCAGCTCGGGCGCGATCAGCACGAGTTCGTCGCCGTCCCGACCGTCCAGCTTGGCCACCAGATGCTGGACCGCGTACCGGCCCATCTCCTGCGCCGGGACGGCGACCGAGGTCAGCCGCACCGAGGCCTGCACGGCGACCTGGTCGGGGCAGATCGCGACGACGGACACGTCCTCCGGCACGGCCCGGCCCTGCTGGCGCAGCAGCGCGAGCAGCGGCTCCACCGCCGACTCGTTCTGCACCACGAATCCGGTCGTCGCCGGGCGCTCGTCGAGGATCCGGGCCAGGGTCAGGGCCATCGCGTCGTAGCCGCCGTCGCACGGGCGGTGCAGCACCCGTACGCCCGTCTCGCGCGCCCGGGTACGCAGCCCGTCGAGGGTGCGCTCGGCGAAGCCGGTGTGCCGCTCGTAGACGGCCGGGGCCTCGCCGATGACAGCGATGTCACGGTGACCGAGCCCCGCCAGGTGCTCCACGCACAGCGCGCCGGTCGCCGCCCAGTCCAGGTCGACGCAGGTCAGGCCGTCCGTGTCGGCGGGCAGCCCGATGAGTACCGAGGGCTGGTCGGTCCGCCTGAGCAGCGGCAGCCGCTCGTCCTCCAGCTCGACGTCCATCAGGATCATCGCGTCGGCGAGACCGCTGCCGGTCACCCGGCGCACGGCGTCGGGTCCCTCCTCTCCGGTGAGCAGCAGGACGTCGTAGCCATGGGTGCGGGCGGTGGTGGCCACCGCGATGGCGATCTCCATCATCACCGGCACGTACATGTCGGTGCGCAGCGGGATCATCAGCGCGATGATGTTCGACCGCTTGCCGGCCAGGGCACGGGCGCCGGCGTTGGGGTGGTAGCCGAGTTCCCGGATGCTCTGCTCGACCCGCTGCCGGGTGGTCGCGGAGATGGACCGCTTGCCGCTGAGGACATAGCTCACCGTGCTCGCCGAGACTCCGGCGTGCTGGGCGACCTCGGCGAGGGTGACCATCCGTGCTCCAAGCTTTGTGAAGCGCTTCGACTGGCGCGCGCTGCTGACGGGGGCGAGTGAGGGGTGAGAGCGACACTAGCTTCAGCGGGGCCGGGGTGTCCATAGGGTGTCGAAGCGCTTCGACAGATTTTCCCGCGGTCCCCGCGAAGTCCGTTCATGGCCGATATCCCGAACGCGCCACCGAGCAGCAGTACACACCGCCCCGCCGGGCTTCGGCAGTCCTTTCGGCCGTTCGGACGCGCGAGGGGTGGTGGGGTCGGCCCGTTTCGGGTACCAACGATCCAGTAGCACTGGTCGGTAGCGAACGGCCCGCAATCATCCCTCTTCGCGGCGAGGTGAGCCTCATGTCCGCCCCCACTCAGTCACGCACCACCGTCACCGAACGCGAGGCACGCCAGGTGGCGGAGGCCGCCCGGCAGCAGGACTGGCACAAGCCAAGCTTCGCCAAGGAACTGTTCCTCGGGCGCTTCCGGCTCGACCTCATCCACCCCCACCCGCTCCCGGACCCCGACAGCGTCCAGCGCGGCGAGGAGTTCCTCGCCAAGCTGCGCGCGTTCTGCGAGTCCACGATCGACTCCGCCCGCATCGAGCGCGAGGCCCGCATCCCCGACGAGGTCGTGACCGGGCTGAAGGAGCTCGGCGCCCTCGGCATGAAGATCGACCCCAAGTACGGCGGTCTCGGCCTCACCCAGCTCTACTACAACAAGGCCCTCGCACTGGTCGGCTCCGCGAGCCCCGCCGTCGGCGCGCTGCTCTCCGCCCACCAGTCGATCGGCGTACCCCAGCCGCTGAAGCTCTTCGGCACCCAGGAGCAGAAGGACACCTTCCTGCCCCGCTGCGCCCGCACCGACATCTCCGCCTTCCTGCTCACCGAGCCGGACGTCGGCTCCGACCCGGCGCGCCTCGCCACCACGGCCGTACCGGACGGGGACGACTACGTCCTCGACGGGGTGAAACTGTGGACCACCAACGGGGTGGTCGCCGACCTGCTCGTGGTCATGGCGCGGGTGCCGAAGTCCGAGGGGCACAAGGGCGGCATCACCGCGTTCGTGGTCGAGGCGACCAGCGAGGGCATCACCGTCGAGAACCGCAACGCCTTCATGGGGCTGCGCGGCATCGAGAACGGCGTCACCCGCTTCCATCAGGTGCGGGTCACGGCCGCCAACCGGATCGGCCCCGAGGGCGCGGGCCTGAAGATCGCCCTGACCACTCTGAACACCGGCCGGCTGTCGCTGCCCGCGATGTGCGCGGGAGCCGGGAAGTGGTGCCTGAAGATCGCCCGCGAGTGGTCGGCGGAGCGCGAGCAGTGGGGCAAGCCGGTGGCGCTGCACGAGGCCGTCGGATCCAAGATCAGCTACATCGCGGCCACCACCTTCGCCCTGGAGGCCGTCCTCGACCTGTCCTCCCAGATGGCCGACGAGGACCGCAACGACATCCGCATCGAGGCCGCCCTCGCCAAGCTCTACGGCTCCGAGACGGCCTGGAGGATGGCCGACGAACTGGTCCAGATCCGGGGCGGCCGCGGCTACGAGACCGCCGAGTCCCTGAGGGCGCGCGGCGAGCGGGCGGTCCCGGCCGAGCAGATCCTGCGCGACCTGCGCATCAACCGCATCTTCGAGGGCTCGACGGAGATCATGCACCTGCTGATCGCCCGCGAGGCCGTCGATGCCCACCTGTCGGTCGCCGGTGACCTCATCGACCCCGACAAATCCCTGTCCGACAAGGCGAAGGCGGGCGCGAACGCGGGCGTGTTCTACGCCAAGTGGCTGCCGAAACTGGTCGCCGGGCCCGGTCAACTGCCCATGGCCTACAGTGAGTTCAAGCACGAGGTCGACCTGTCCGGGCATCTGCGCTACGTCGAGCGCGCCGCCCGCAAACTGGCCCGCTCCACCTTCTACGCCATGTCCCGCTGGCAGGGCCGGATGGAGACCAAGCAGGGCTTCCTCGGGCGGATCGTGGACATCGGCGCCGAGCTGTTCGCGATGAGCGCGGCCTGCGTCCGGGCCGAGCTGCTGCGCAGCCGGGACGAACACGGCCGCGAGGCCTACCAGCTGGCCGACGCCTTCTGCCGGCAGGCCCGCATCCGCGTCGAGGAGCTCTTCGACCGGCTGTGGACCAACACCGACGCTGTCGACCGCACGGTGGTCAAGGGCGTGCTGGGCGGTGCCTACACCTGGCTGGAGGAAGGCGTCGTCGACCCGTCCGGGGACGGTCCGTGGATCGCCGACGCGACCCCCGGACCCTCCGCGCGGGAGAGCGAGCGCCGCCCCTTCGGGGACTGAGCCGCCCTCCCGCCGGCCGACCGGGCGCCTGGGGTCAGTTGCCCCAGGTGCCCTGGTTCACGGCGCAGGTCCAGCCCGAGCCGTGCAGGGTGAACTTCAGCTGGTAGCTGCGGGTGTTGAGCAGGTGCGTGGGGATCCTCATGCCCAGGCTCGCCTTGCCCTTGAACGTGCCCGTGTAGACGGACACCGAGGTGGACGAGTTGTGGGTGATCCTGCCGCCGGTGGGCTTGGCCTTGCCGAAGCGGAGGTTCTTGACGTTCGTGACGCTGAACGTGACCTTCTTGAAGCTCGTGGCCGTCTTGCTCTTGATGCCGAAGTACAGGCCCCCGTTCGTGACCCAGCCGTGCGAGTCGATGTAGAAGCGGCTCGGGTACACGATGTCGATCGGGCAGCCGGTGCTCTGCGGAGCCCGGGTGGCGGCGGCCGCGCCCCCGGCGAAAGCGAGCTGAGTGGCTGCCAGGACACCGGCGGTGGCCAGCGCAGCCGCGGTCGTACGCATGCGGTTCAAGGTGATGTTCCTCCCCCTGTGAATGCGCCCCCATCAAGGGGCGCCACGGGAAGGATGCCATCAACGACGGGCCGGTTGCGTGCGATTTCAGAAGTATGATCTTCATTACGCCTTCACAACGGGAAATCCGCTCATCGGCGACGAAACCCTCCGAGGCACCCGCCCGGGGGACGCCCTGTCCGGACGGCCACCGCATGCGGCAACAATGGGGGGATGACCGACAGCCACGCCCATCCGGCACCCCTCGCCGATCCGCACCTCGTCTACGACCCCCTCGCGGGCGACAGCCCCAAGGACGTGGTGATCCTCGGCTCCACCGGATCCATCGGCACCCAGGCCATCGACCTCGTGCTGCGCCACCCCGACCGGTTCCGGGTCACCGCCCTGTCCGCGAACGGCGGCCGCATCGCCCTCCTCGCCGAGCAGGCGCACCGGCTGCGGGTGCGGACCGTCGCGGTCGCCCGCGAGGACGCCGTACCGGCCCTGCGCGAGGCGCTCGCCGCCGAGTACGGCCCCGGCGAGCCGCTGCCCGAGATCCTCGCCGGACCGGACGCGGCCACCCAGGTCGCCGCCTCCGGCTGTCACACCGTGCTGAACGGCATCACCGGCTCCATCGGCCTCGCGCCCACCCTCGCCGCCCTGGAGGCCGGCCGCACCCTCGCACTCGCCAACAAGGAGTCCCTGATCGTCGGCGGCCCGCTGGTCAAGGCGCTCGCCAAACCGGGGCAGATCATCCCGGTCGACTCCGAGCACGCCGCCCTCTTCCAGGCCCTGGCGGCAGGAACGCGGGCCGACGTCCGCAAGCTCGTGGTGACGGCCTCCGGCGGCCCCTTCCGCGGCCGTACCAAGCAGGAGCTGGCGCACGTCACCGTCGAGGACGCCCTCGCCCACCCCACCTGGGCCATGGGACCGGTGATCACGATCAACTCCGCGACCCTCGTCAACAAGGGTCTGGAGGTCATCGAGGCACACCTGCTCTACGACATTCCCTTCGACCGCATTGAGGTGGTCGTGCATCCCCAGTCGTATGTCCACTCGATGGTCGAGTTCACCGACGGATCCACGATCGCCCAGGCGACGCCCCCCGACATGCGCGGGCCCATCGCCATCGGTCTGGGCTGGCCCGAACGCGTCCCCGACGCCGCGCCCGCCTTCGACTGGAGCAAGGCCTCCACCTGGGAGTTCTTCCCGCTGGACAACGAGGCCTTCCCCTCGGTGAACCTCGCCCGGCACGTGGGGCAGCTCGCGGGCACGGCCCCGGCGGTGTTCAATGCGGCCAACGAGGAGTGCGTCGAGGCCTTCCGCAGCGGCGCTCTGCCCTTCAACGGCATCATGGAGACCGTCACCCGGGTGGTCGAGGAGCACGGCACCCCGGTCACGGGAACTTCACTCACCGTGTCGGACGTCCTCGAAGCGGAGACCTGGGCCCGTGCCCGGGCCCGTGAACTCACCGGCACGAAGGCGACCGCGGAGGCGCGTGCATGACGACCTTGATGTTCATCCTCGGCATACTGGTCTTCGCGGTCGGCCTGCTCGTCTCCATCGCGTGGCACGAACTGGGGCATCTGTCCACGGCCAAGCTCTTCGGCATCCGCGTGCCCCAGTACATGGTCGGCTTCGGCCCGACCGTCTGGTCGCGGAAGAAGGGCGAGACCGAGTACGGCATCAAGGCCGTCCCGCTCGGCGGCTACATCCGCATGATCGGCATGTTCCCGCCCGACGACCGGGGCCGCGTCTCCGCCCGCTCCACCTCCCCGTGGCGCGGCATGATCGAGGACGCCCGCTCGGCGGCCTTCGAGGAGCTCCGGCCAGGCGACGAGACGCGCATGTTCTACACGCGCAAGCCGTGGAAACGCGTCATCGTCATGTTCGCGGGCCCGTTCATGAACCTGATCCTCGCGATCGCCCTGTTCTTCACGGTCCTGATGGGCTTCGGCATCCAGCAGCAGACGACCACGGTCGCCTCGGTCTCGCCCTGCGTCATCGCGGAGAGCGAGCACCGCGACAGCTGCAAGAAGTCCGACCCGGCGTCCCCGGCCGAGGCCGCCGGCATGAAGAAGCGCGACAAGATCGTCTCCTTCGACGGCCGACCGACCAAGGACTGGAACACCCTGTCGGACCTGATCCGGGACAGCGCCGGCAAGACCGTCCCCATCGTCGTCCAGCGCGACGGCAAGCAGGTCACCCTGCACGCCACCATCGCCACCAACCAGGTCGCCAAGAAGGACTCCAGCGGCCAGTACGTCCAGGGCAAGTACGTCAAGGCCGGCTTCCTCGGCTTCAGCGCCGCCACCGGCGTCGTCCACCAGGACTTCGGCCAGTCCGTGACCTGGATGACCGACCGGGTCGGCGACGCCGTCGACTCCCTCGCCGCACTGCCCGCCAAGATCCCGGCCCTGTGGGACGCGGCCTTCGGCAACGCCCCGCGCCAGCCGGACTCCCCGGTGGGCATCGTCGGCGCGGCCCGCATCACCGGCGACATCGCCACCCTCGACATCCCCGCCTCCCAGCAGGTGGCGATGTTCGTGATGCTCCTCGCCGGCTTCAACCTCTCCCTGTTCCTGTTCAACATGCTCCCGCTCCTCCCGCTCGACGGCGGCCACATCGCGGGCGCCCTGTGGGAGTCCCTCCGCAGGAACGTCGCGCGCGTGCTGCGCCGGCCGGACCCGGGTCCGTTCGACGTGGCGAAGCTGATGCCGGTGGCGTATGTGGTGGCGGGGATCTTTGTCTGTTTTACCGTTCTCGTCCTGATCGCGGATGTCGTTAACCCAGTCCGGATCAGCTAGGAGCCGGTCGATTTCTGTCACGATGTTCACAGGGTGCGCCCTTCACTCGTGTAACTCACACGGGTGAAGGGCGCGACTTTTTCGTACGATGCGGAAGCGGACTTCGTACGTTCTTGCTGTTCATGGGTGACCCCAGCGGTGCGCCAACACCCTGGGGTCTGGCCAGTCTGGAAGGGACTGACATGCAGCAAGTTACTGCGCCGCGCGCAGATGACAAGGCCAAGGACACGGAGATCGTTGCTGTCGCCGCATACATGCGGGTCTCCACTGCGGAACAGAAGGGGAAGTACGGAATTCCGGCCCAGGCGCAGGCCATTCGTGCGTTCGCGGGAGAGCGGTCGTCATGGCGTCTGGTGGGGGCTCGTGAGGACATGGGTGAGTCGGGCTCGACGGACTCGCGTCCTGGTCTGAAGGCACTCCTTGGTGACATCTCCACGGGGCAGGTGGATGTTGTCCTCGTGCATCGCCTCGACCGTCTGGGGCGAACGGAGGCGGCCATCTGGCGTTGCATCTGGCAGATCGAGGATGCCGGAGCGCGGGTTGAGTGCTGTGCCGAGCCCCTGGGTGAACCCGGTCTCGAATGGTGGCTCACGGTAGACCGACTTGCACGGGAGGTGGAGGCCGACTACCGGCGAATCGTCAGCCGTACACAGTCCGGTCGGCAATTGAAGGCGGTCGATGGCGGATGGCCAGGCGGTCCGCCTCCCTTCGGCTACATGATCAGCGGGAAGGGCGCCTTCGGCTCGACTCTCGAAGTGGATCCGGGCGAGGCGGAGGTGGTGAGGCTTCTGGCTGACCTCGTGATCGAGGGCGGACGCACCCTCTCGGGACTCGCGGAGGAACTGAACAGCCGCGGAATTCCCACCCGGAACGGTAAGCGCTGGACAGCGGTGAACCTTTACCGACGATTGCAGGGCGCGGCATTTGCCGGAGAGGCGGTCTTTCGCCGTTCTGATCGGCAATGGGGCGGCCACTGCACCAGGCTCGGCGGTGACGGACGTCCCTTGCACGGTGAGACCGTGGTGATCCCGCTCCCTCCGATTCTCCCGGCACACCGGGTCCGCGCCTTTAAGGAGGCATTGGCTGCGCTGACCCGTCAGCGCCGGAACCCCATCCAGGCCTACGCGCTCACCGGGCGAATCCGTGGTCAGTGCGGGCGTCCCTACGTCGGGTGTTTCCGTAGTAAGGACGAGATCCGTACATATCGCTGCTCAGGATGGAACGCAGCTGACCCCTGCAGCTGCGTCTTTCTTCCCGCTGATCGCGTGGAGGAACAGGTGGCACGACACGTCAATGACTTGCTCGCTTCGATGCCGGTGCAGAGCAGGCCGACGTTATCGGCTTCTTCGCGGGCGCAGGCGCAGCTGATGCGGCATCTTGAACGGGTGGCCTCGCTGGAGCGAATCGTCGCGCAGTGCGCCGAGGAGCTTGGTGATCTTAGGCACCAGGCACAGCACAACCGTGTCATCGTGGCTGCGATGCGCCAGCTCGAAGCGGAGCAGAGGGTCTTGGAACGGATCCTGGCCCACGCGCGGGACTGGCTGAGCGAGCTGGAGAACCTGCGCGACGGGGACGCCCGGCGCAGGGCTGTCCTGGAGGCAGCCGCTCCGGACATTCGGTCGCTCTCGCCCTCCGAGCAGCGCCGGCTGATCGAGTTGGTCGGTGTACGCGTGGACATCGTGGACCCGGAGTTCCGGTATCGGGAGGGGAGGAAGTGCTTGACTATTCAGTGGCATGAGCGCACAGGGACGCCTGTTCCTCCCGATCCCACAGGCAGCCAGTGGGTCCGGATCGAGGATTTGCTCCGTTCCAGGTACGGGGCGCACCACTTTCGCTCAGCTCTGGATCTGCGAGCAGCCCTCACGGGGATGCTGCACCGCCTGCGTACCGGCATCCTTTGGCGCGACCTTCCAGACCGGTTCGGTGTCCCAGAAAAGGTCCGCTGGAGGCAGCGCACATGGTTGGCGGACGGCGTGTGGCGGGAGATCGTGAAGCTCCTCGATGAGGAGGGGGTGGGCACACCGGTCTTGAGCTACGCGGCAGGGCCGGAACTGGCCATCCGTACGGCGCTCGACGTTGAAGATCCCCCGAGTGCGCAAGACGGTCCGGCCGTGGTTAACCCGGTGAACATCTCGTAGCCGTACGACGTTCTCGGCGGCCCGGAACCCTGGGCTCCGGGCCGCCTTCCATCGAGTGGGTTTGGCGGGTGGGATGTGCTCGCGCCAAGGGCCGTGCCGTAATCTCGAAGCCTGGAGCCCGCCCGACGACGGGACCGGACCTTGATCCACGACTTGGGGTTGCACAGCAGATGACTGCGATTTCTCTCGGCATGCCGTCCGTTCCGACCAAGCTCGCCGAGCGCCGGAAGAGCCGGCAGATCCAGGTCGGAAGCGTGGCGGTCGGCGGAGACGCGCCCGTCTCGGTCCAGTCGATGACGACGACCCGTACGTCCGACGTGGGCGCCACCCTCCAGCAGATCGCCGAGCTGACGGCGTCCGGCTGCCAGATCGTCCGTGTGGCCTGCCCCACGCAGGACGACGCCGACGCCCTGGCGACCATCGCGAAGAAGTCCCAGATCCCGGTGATCGCGGACATCCACTTCCAGCCCAAGTACGTCTTCGCCGCCATCGAGGCCGGCTGTGCCGCGGTCCGCGTCAACCCCGGCAACATCAAGCAGTTCGACGACAAAGTCAAGGAGATCGCCAAGGCCGCCAAGGACCACGGCACCCCGATCCGCATCGGCGTCAACGCCGGCTCCCTGGACAGGCGCCTCCTGCAGAAGTACGGCAAGGCGACCCCCGAGGCCCTGGTGGAGTCGGCCCTGTGGGAGGCGTCCCTCTTCGAGGAGCACGACTTCCGGGACATCAAGATCTCCGTCAAGCACAACGACCCGGTCGTCATGATCGAGGCGTACAAGCAGCTCGCGGCCCAGTGTGACTACCCGCTGCACCTCGGCGTGACGGAGGCCGGCCCGGCCTTCCAGGGCACGATCAAGTCGGCGGTGGCGTTCGGCGCGCTGCTCTCCCAGGGCATCGGCGACACGATCCGCGTCTCCCTGTCGGCCCCGCCCGTCGAAGAGGTCAAGGTCGGCCTCCAGATCCTGCAGTCGCTGGGCCTGCGCCAGCGTGGCCTGGAGATCGTCTCCTGCCCGTCCTGCGGCCGCGCCCAGGTCGACGTCTACAAGCTCGCGGAGGAGGTCACGGCCGGTCTGACCGGCATGGAGGTCCCGCTGCGCGTGGCCGTCATGGGCTGCGTGGTGAACGGCCCCGGCGAGGCCCGCGAGGCCGACCTCGGCGTCGCCTCCGGCAACGGCAAGGGCCAGATCTTCGTCAAGGGCGAGGTCATCAAGACCGTCCCCGAGTCCAAGATCGTGGAGACCCTCATCGAGGAGGCCATGAAGCTGGCCGAGAAGATGCAGGACGAGGGCGTGGAGTCGGGCGAGCCGTCGGTGTCGGTGGCCGGCTGATCTTTTCGGCTTTCGTGAGCCCCGTCACCGCTGGGTGGCGGGGCTCAGACGTACCTCCGCCCAGACGCACTTGCCGGGCTGTCACGGCATGACGCCCCACTTGTCGGCGAGCGCCCCGACCAGCAGCAGCCCGCCCGGACTCGCCGGCCGGGACCCGCAGCTCGGGCAGCCGCTCGGTACGGGTGTCGGAGACCTCCAGACGCAGGGTGCCGGCCGACTCGGTGAGCCGGAGATGGAAGTCCCGTCCGGGTACGTGACCGTGCCGGACGGCGTTCGCGACGAGTTCGGCGGCGATCATTGTGACGGCTTCGTTGGCGGGGCCGGCGTAGGGGTGCCCCCACTCGTCCAGCGAGACGAGCCGCCGGGCGAGGCGGGCGCCGCGTGGGGTGGAGGTGAAGCGCATGGCGAATTCGCGGGTGGAGATTTCCGACTTCATGCTGCTTACACTTTCGCACGCTCAGTAACGTTGAACAGCGGCTGCACCTTGACCAACTCGCGTTGTACGAGGGTGGGGTGCCGCTGTCGGCGTGCGCCCCGTGACTGACGGCGGCGCGAGGGTATTGGGGGTGTACGTGAGCGAGGAAGTACAGGCAGAACCTGAAGCACCGGAGACGGAGGGGGATTCCGGGGCGGATTCGGTGGTCCCGCTCCTCTTCGGGCGGCTGTTGAAGCGGCTGCGGACACAAGCCGGCATGGAACGCGCCGACCTCGGTTCCCGTACCGGCTACTCGGCGGCGACCATCGCGTCGTTCGAGCAGGGCAGGCGCATTCCACCGGCGCGGTTCATCATGCGGGCCGACGAGGTGCTGGGCGCGCAGGGGGTGCTGGTCGATTTCATCGAGGAGATGGAGAGGGCGCAGTATCCGGCGTTCTTCCAGGATGCGGCGGCGCTGGAGAAGAAGGCTGTCGCGTTGCACTTCTTCGCCGTGCAAGGCGTTCCCGGTCTGCTGCAGACGGAGGATTACGCGCGTGCGGTGTTCACCATGTGGCGGCCGCCCCTGGACGAGGAGACGATCGAGCAGCGGGTGGCGGCGCGGCTGGCCCGGCAGGAGATCTTCGCCCAGAAACCGGCACCCACGGTGACCTTCGTGATGGAGGAGGCTGTCGTGCGCAGGCGACTGGGTGGATTGGCTGTGTGGCGTGGCCAGTTGGAGCACATCCTGCTTGTCGGCCAGCGGCGTAACGTGGAGATCCAGGTGATGCCGGACGATCGCGAGGAGCACGCCTCCCTCAACGGTCCGTTCACCTTGATCGAGACGACGAAAGGACGCAGGATCGCCTACGTACCGGCGTACAAGGCCAGTCGCCTCTTCGCTGACCGCTCGACGGTCAGGGAAGTGGAGGAGCAGTACAGCCTCCTGCGGGCCCAGGCTCTGACGCCGCGAGAATCGCTGGCCTTCGTAGAGAAGTTGTTGGGAGCGGCATGAACGCCGAAGAGACGTCCGAACTGGTGTGGTTCAAGAGCAGCTACAGCAGTGGCGATGGCGGCGAGTGCGTGGAAGTCGCCACCAGCCCCACCACCATCCACGTACGGGACTCCAAGCAGAACCCCGCCACGGCCCCCACCCTCGCCCTGCCCCCCGCGGCCTGGCAGGCGTTCCTCGGGCTTATGCAATCCTGAACGGATCTTTACTGCCCCTTGGTGCCGCTCCCGATTGCGAACTCGTCTTGATACATAGGGCTTTCGGGCTGATGTACAGGCTGACGGGGAGGGACGCGGCACCATGGGTGACCAGGGCGGCAGCGGCGGCGACGGCAAGATACTCGACATCAAGATCGCCGATCTGAAGCAGACGGCTCCGCATTTCCAGACGTACAGCCAGGATCTCACCAAGGCGCTGAACAAGCTCAAGACGGCGCTCGCGGCGGCCGGTTCGCCGTGGGGTGACGACAAGCAGGGCAAGGAGTTCCACAAGTCCTACGGCCCGAACGTCACGAAGATCGAGCATGCGGCGGACATCCTCGCCCAGGGCCTGGCCAGCATCCATGAGGCGATGAGCGACATGGCGGACGGCCACATCGACAACGAGCAGCTCGTCCGCTCGATGTTCAGCCGGATCCATGTGCAGGGCCACGGCCAGGGCGGGGGCCAGTCCAAGTGAGCGCGGCCGACAAGGCGAAGCAGATCGTCAAGGACATGACCGGCATGTGGTGGCCGGCGGCCGACGAGGACGGTCTGCGGGATGCCGCCAAGGCCTGGCGGACCTTCGCCGACGACATCGAGGACGTGCTGTCCGCGGCGAACAAGACGGCGCGGCACATCATCGAGGACAACAAGGGCGAGGCGATCTCGGCCTTCGACGACCCGTACTGGCGCCGTTATTACTACGACGGGCACGGCTGGCTGAAGGACATGGCCGACGCCGCCCGGGACATGGCCAAGGCGCTGGACAAGTACGCCGACATCGTGCACAAGGCGGTCAAGCGCCTGGAACACGAGCTGGAGATCGTCGGCGCAACGATCGTCGCGGGCACCGCGCTGGCCATCTTCACGGCCGGTATCTCCGAGGGCGCGGCGGCCGCGGCCACGGCGGGCATCGTGGAACTGGCCGGGACGCTGGGCATCGAGGTCTCCACCGAGATCGCCACGATCGCGGGTACCACGCTGGCCACGGCCGCGATCGGCGGCGTGGAGTCGGTGACCGTGGACCTGGCGGTCAGCCAGCCGGTCGCCATCGCCACCGGCGAGAGCAAGGGCTTCAGCCTGGACGAGGCCAGCGACGCGGCGACGTCCGGGATGGTGTTCGGCGGCATGTTCGGCGGGGCCGGAGCCATGGCCAAGGTGGCCGGCGAGGCGGGCGGCTTCGGCGCCCTCTTCGACGGCATCTCCATCCCCGGCGCCCGGGCGCTGCCCAGCGAACTCGACGGGCTGGGTGACGTGGCGGCTGGGGATGCCCGCAGTACCGCCCGCGAGGCCGCTAGCAAGGACCCCGACGGCGCGGCCGAACCAGCGCCGCGAAAGGTCGAGACGGACCCCAGCGACCCGATCGACCTGGTCACCGGCAAGATGTATCTGCCACAGACTGACATCACTCTGCCCGGCGCGCTGCCCCTGGTCTTCACCCGCCGTGTGGAGTCCGGCTACCGCTTGGGCCGTTGGTTCGGCCCCTCCTGGTCCTCCACTGTCGATCAGCACCTGGCAATCGATGCCGAGGGCGTCATCTTCGTCACCGAGGACGGCCTCCTCCTCACTTATCCCCACCCGCAACCGGGCGTCCCCACCCTGCCCACTCACGGCAGCTTCCGCTGGCCCCTGGCCCGCACGGACGAGGGCTACACGATCACTGCCCCGGACACCGGCCGCACCTGGCACTTCGCCGACAGGGAAGCGGGCCGGGCGGCGATCGAGCAAATCGACGACCGCAACGGCAACTGGCTCACCTTCGAGTACGACGCTGAAGGCGCACCACTCGCGATCGCCTCCTCCGGCGGCTACCGACTCAAGGTCACCACGGCCGACGGCCGGGTCACCGCTCTCCACCTGGTGGGCGCTGCCCCGGGCGGCCGTGACCAGGAGATCAAGCGGTACCGCTACGACACCGCAGGCCACCTCACCGAGGTCGTCAACTCCAGCGGTCTCTCCCTCCGTTTCGGCTACGACGAGCGTGGCCGGGTCACCTCCTGGACCGACTCCAACGACCGCTCCTACGCCTACGAGTACGACGACCAGGACCGCTGCACAGCAGAGAGTGGCTCACACGGGCACATGGCTCTGCGCCTGTCGTACGACGACACCGACTCGACGACCGGCCACCGCATCACCACCACGGTGACCGGCGAAGGCCACACCCGCCGCTACCACATCGACGAGTACGGCCACGTCGTTGCCGAGACCGACCCGTTGGGCGCGGTAACCCGTTTCGAGCGTGACCGGCGTGGCCGTTTGCTCGCCCGTGTCGATGCGCTCGGTCACACGACCACCTACCGCTATGACACCGAAGGCAATCTGATCTCCGTCGTCCGCCCGGACGGCCGCGAGGCTCGGGCCGCCTATGACGATCACGGCCTTGTCGTGAAGGTGACCGGCACGGACGGCGCCACCCACCGCCAGGAGTACGACGAGCACGGCAATCGTACGGCCATTGTCCGTCCCGATGGCCGGACCACGACTTTCGCCTATGACGACGCGGGCCGCCTCACGGCGGTCACGGATCCGGCCGGCGACGTCACAACCGTCCACTGTAACCCAGCCGGTCTGCCCGTCGAGATCACCGATCCGCTCGGCGCGACGACCACCTACGTCCGGGACGCCTTCGGTCGTCCCGTGACCATCACCGATCCGACCGGGGCGACCACGCGCCTGGAATGGACCGTCGAAGGCAATCTGGCCCGGCATGTCGCCCCTGACGGCAGTACCGAGTCGTGGACTTACGACGGCGAGGGCAACTGCACCAGCCACACCGACGCTGTCGGTGGCGTCACCCGCTTCGAGTACACCCACTTCGACCTGCTCACCGCCCGCACCACCCCCGATGGCGCCCGCTACACCTTCGATCATGACACCGAGCTGCGCCTCACCAAGGTCACCGACCCACAGGGCCTGACCTGGAGTTACACCTATGACGCGGCCAGCCGTCTCATGGCCGAGACCGACTTCGACCAGCGCACCCTCACCTACTCGTATGATGCCGCCGGACGGCTCACCTCCCGCACGAACACGCTCGGGCAGACGGTGACGTTCGACCGCAACGAGCTCGGCCAGATCATCCGCAAGGACGCCGACGGCCAAGTCACGACCTTCGCTTACGACCTGACCGACGAACTCGCGCGCGCCACCGGTCCCGACGGCGCCGAGCTGACGATCCTGCGCGACCAGTACGGCCGGATCCGCTCGGAAACCGTGTGCAACCGGGAGCTGCGGTACACCTACGACGCGTTGCGGCGTCGCACCGGGCGCATCACTCCGACCGGCGTCAGCACCAGCTGGTCCTACGACGCGGCGGGCCGCCGCACCGACCTGGTCACCTCCGGCCGAACCATCCACCTCGTCCACGACGCGGCCGGTCGCGAACTGGCTCGCCACATCGGCCAACGGATCAGTCTGCTCAACACCTTCGATTCCGGGGGCCGCCTCGCCACGCAGTCCGTGACCGATGCGGTCGGCCGCACGATCCAGCACCGGGCATACACCTATCGCGCGGACGGCAATGTCACCGCCATCGAGGACCAACTGGGCGGCACCCACCGCTTCGAACTGGACGCGATCGGCCGGGTCACTGCCGTGCGGGCCGGGACGTGGACCGAGACGTACGCCTACGACTCAGCGGGCAACCAAGCCCTCGCCCTCTGGCCGATCAGCCACCCGGGTCATGAGGCGACCGGTGAGCGCGGCTACACGGGCACCCGCATCACCCGTGCGGGCAACGTCCGCTACGAGCACGACGCCCTCGGTCGCGTCATCCTGCGCCAGAAGACCCGGCTGTCCCGCAAGCCCGACACATGGCGTTACGAATGGGACGCCGAAGACCGTCTCGTCTCCGTCATCACCCCTGACGGAACCTGCTGGCGCTACACCTACGACCCTCTCGGCCGCCGCACGGCCAAACTCCGCTACGCCGACGACGGGCGGACGGTGCTGGAACGCACCGATTTCACGTGGGACGGCACCACACTGTGTGAACAGACCACACGCAGCCACGACTTGACGCACCAGGTCACCCTTACCTGGGACCACCAGGGTCTCCATCCCGTTGCCCAGACCGAGCGCATCACCTCCATAGACGCCCCGCAGCAGGAGATCGACTCCCGCTTCTTCGCCATCGTCACCGATCTCGTGGGTACCCCCAGCGAGCTCGTCGACGAACAGGGGCACGTCGCCTGGCGCACCCGCAGGACACTCTGGGGCACCACGGCCTGGAACACCGATGCCACTGGCTACACGCCGCTCCGCTTCCCCGGGCAGTACTACGACCCCGAGACCGGCCTCCACTACAACTACTTCCGTCACTACGATCCCGAGGTCGCCCGGTACGTCACCCCGGACCCGCTCGGCCTGGCACCTGCTCCCAACCCCCATACGTACGTCCCTCACCCGCATACCTGGAGCGACCCGCTGGGGCTCTCCCCGAACTACCAGGTGGGCCAGACCCTGGGCGACACGTCAAAGCTCACCGGGTGGATCCCCGCCGACGTGCCGGAGGAGTCGAAGGCAGTTCTGCGTGACATACGCGAGTACGGTGTCGAAGCGCAGGGCGCCGGCCCTCAGCGCATGGGGCCGTCCCTTCCGAAGCCGTTCGAGAACAGTGGAAAGAATGGCGGCTACAAACTCCCCGAGTTCGACAGTCAGGGGAAACCGATCAAATACACGGAATGGGGAACCGTGCAGTCAATCGACAATCCGAACTGGGGTGGCGAGAGAATCGTTACAGGTTCCGACGGCTCCGCCTACTACACTCCGACCCATTATCAGACCTACATCGTCATGGAGACCGGCCGATGAATGAAAGATTCTGGTGGACGCGGGAGGAAGCCGAAGTTCGCGTCACGTCGACCGACTCCTTGATTCCTGCGAGCCGGGCCCTTCCGCCCACCGGCCTGATCTACTCCGCCCGAATGCAGGGCCAGGAGATGCGCGATGCCGACGGAGTGTTCACCCAGTTCTACGAAGCGCTGCGGCTCCCGAGCTATTTCGGCTGGAACTGGAACGCGTTGCGGGACTGCTTGCAAGATCTTCACTGGCTTGCTGCCACGCACTTCCTCCTGGTCATCGACGACGCCGAAGCGGTACTCTCCGAAGAACCTGAAGAACGCGAAATCCTATGGCGTGCACTGAATGACTCCGTGACGTTCTGGGCGGGAAAACCGGAACTCCCGGGACAGGAAAAATCCAGCTTCGACGTCGTACTGCTGTGCCCGTCCGACATTCACGAAACGCTGCGCGCCGAACTTCTGCGCCCGTAGATGCCTCCTGCTCCGCCGCTTCATCGTGGGCGATGCGATCCCGTTCGTGCAGGAGATCGGTCCACAGGCAGGTCGCATAACGGGAATGCAGGGTCGTACTGGCACACCTTCCACGCACCTAGGAGAAACAGGTGCACCCCAACTATTCGATACTACTTGCACACTTTCCCCTGGGGAATCAGCAGACTGGATTGGGGTAAACTCCCGAACCTCCCCATTCCCTTCGGTGACGGCGATTCTCGGCCGAAGTGGGTCGACAGATTCTCCGATACTCCACTTGGTCGCCATGACTTCATCATGGTTGCCTACGCACCGGGGCAAGTTGGTCCTGCCGGCAGGAGGGACGAGGGCCTGGCCGACCTCGACACACTGTATGCCGGCTCGCCCGGAGCTCGATATTTCTGCGGTGCCGACATCAGCGACGACGCCCGTCCAACGCGCAGTAAGCCTGCCTGCAGAGAAAGTCGGTTTTACCGGTGCCACAGGGGATCCGCTCGCCTACACACCCAGGCCCGCCCGTCTGATGCGCACGCCCGCTGATTCGGAAGAATGTACTGATCCTTGAGAAGGGGAAAACGATACATTCGAGGCGTGCGGCCTGAACAGGTTTCCTCACTCTGCCTGGGAGGGCATCGACTGGGCGGCGGCCGCCTTCCTGGACCAGGAGTTCACCTCTGGAGAACGCGACGCGCACCACGTCACCGACATCCCTCTTGGTTGTTTTCTGGGGCAACGCCGTTGTTCCGACCGTCGCACTGCCTGCGGAAGAGGTGAAGAGTTCTTGACTCGCGGCTGCGCGCCCTGGACGGCGCCGTCGCGTGCCGGACGGAAGCCGCCGGGGCAGCAGAAGCCCACCTCCCTGGACGTCGTCCTGCTGGGCCGTTCTCACCCAGAAGCGCTCCGCAAAAGCTCGGGGTAAAGTTCCGGGACCAGCAGAACCCCAGGGTGAGGCCCCGCACGTGTTGACCCAGACCACCTCACGGGTGCTCGAACCGAGCGACCTTGACGCCGCGCTCGCCGTCCTCGACCGCGAGCCGGTCGCGAACGCCTTCGTGACCTCCCGGGTCCAGGTCGCCGGCCTCGACCCCTGGCGGCTCGGCGGCGAGATGTGGGGCTGGTACGAGGACGGCATGCTCACGTCCCTGTGCTACGCGGGCGCCAACCTGGTCCCGGTCTGCGCCACCCCGCGCGCCGTCCGCGCCTTCGCGGACCGGGCGAGAAGGGCCGGCCGGCGCTGCTCCTCCATCGTCGGCCCCGCCGGATCCACCGCCGCGCTGTGGCGCCTGCTGGAACCCCACTGGGGCCCCGCCCGCGAGGTCCGCCCCCACCAGCCCCTGATGGTCACCGACCGGATGCCCGCCGACATCGCCCCGGACCCGTACGTCCGCCGCGTCCGCAAGGACGAGATGGAGACGATCATGCCGGCCTGCGTGTCGATGTTCACCGAGGAGGTGGGTGTATCGCCGCTGGCGGGTGACGGCGGGCTGCTGTACCAGGCCCGGGTCGCCGAACTCGTCGGCTCCGGCCGCTCCTTCGCCCGCCTCGACGAGCACGGCAGGGTCGTCTTCAAGGCGGAGATCGGCGCGGCGACCAGCCAGGCCTGCCAGATCCAGGGCGTCTGGGTGGCCCCCGAGTACCGGGGGAGGGGCCTGGCGGCCCCCGGCATGGCGGCGGTCCTGCGCTACGCCCTCGCCGACGTGGCCCCGGTCGTCAGCCTGTACGTCAACGACTTCAACACGGCGGCGCGGCGGACCTACCGCAGGGTGGGCTTCCAGGAGGTGGGCGCTTTCATGAGCGTCCTGTTCTGAACCCGCTGTACGCTCCCGGGCATGGACCTCGTGATCGGCTCCCTGGACCTCGCTGCCCGCGTCGACGAGGCCCTGGCCGTCCAGGCCGTAGCCTTCGGGCTGGGCCCCGACGAGGTCGCCGTACGCCGGCAGATCGTCCAGCGCCACATGCAGTTCCCGGGCGCGCGGGCCCTCGGCGCGAGCGTCGGCGGGCACCTCGTCGGCTTCGTCTATGGCATGCCGAACTCCCGCACCCACTGGTGGTCCACCGTCGTGGAGCCGTACCTGCGCGCGGCCGGCAACGACTTCTGGCTGGACGACTCCTTCGTGATCACGGAGCTGCACGTCCACCCCGACCACCAGAACCGGGGCATCGGCCGCCGCCTGATCACCACCATCACGGACTCCGCCACCGAACCCCGCTCGATCCTCTCCGCGATCGACACCGACAGCCCCGCCCGGGGCCTGTACTTCTCCCTCGGGTACGTCGACCTCGCCCGCCAGGTCCACTTCCCGAGCGCGCCGCGGCCGTACGCCGTGATGGGCGCCCCGCTTCCCCTCCGCAGGCGCTAACCGATTTCCGCCCGCACAGGCGGCCCGGCTAACCTCCTATGCCATCACCTAATACCCGGCAGGAGTACGAGAGCCATGGCGAACGCACCGGTCCAGCGCATGTCCCAGTTGATGGCGAAGACGCTGCGCGACGACCCGGCGGATGCCGAGGTCCTCAGCCACAAGCTCCTCGTCCGCGCCGGCTACGTCCGCCGCACCGCCGCCGGCATCTGGAGCTGGCTGCCCCTCGGCAAGAAGGTCCTCTCCAACGTGGAGCGGATCGTGCGCGAGGAGATGGACGCCATCGGCGCCCAGGAGGTGCTGCTCCCCGCCCTCCTGCCCCGGGAGCCGTACGAGGCGACCGGCCGCTGGGACGAGTACGGCCAGGAGCTGTTCCGGCTCAAGGACCGCAAGGGCGGCGACTACCTCCTCGGCCCCACCCACGAGGAGATCTTCACCCTCCTGGTCAAGGACCAGTGCACGTCCTACAAGGACCTGCCGGTGATCCTCTACCAGATCCAGACCAAGTTCCGTGACGAGGCCCGGCCCCGGGCCGGCATCCTGCGCGGCCGTGAGTTCCAGATGAAGGACTCCTACTCCTTCGATCTGGCGGACGACGGCCTCGCCCAGTCCTACGCCCTGCACCGCGAGGCCTACCAGCGCATCTTCGAGCGCCTCGGCCTCGACTACCGCATCTGCGCGGCCACCGCCGGCGCGATGGGCGGCTCGAAGTCGGAGGAGTTCCTGGCCCCGGCCGAGGCCGGCGAGGACACCTTCGCGGACTGCCCGAACTGCGACTTCGCCGCCAACACCGAGGCGATCACGTACGCGCTCCAGCCGGTGGACGGCTCGGCCCTCCCCGCCCTGGAGGAGATCCCGACCCCCGACACCCCGACCATCGAGACCCTGGCCGCCTCCCTCGGCGTCCCGGCCTCCGCCACGCTGAAGAACCTGCTGGTGAAGGTGGACGGCGAGATCGTCGCCGTCGGCGTCCCCGGCGACCGCGAGGTCGACCTGGGCAAGGTCGAGGCGCACTTCGCCCCGGCCGTGGTCGAGATGGTCACCGAGGCGGACTTCGCCGGCCGTCCCGACCTGGTCCGCGGCTACGTCGGCCCGCAGGG
Source organism: Streptomyces puniciscabiei (assembly GCF_006715785.1). Lineage (NCBI taxonomy): Bacteria > Bacillati > Actinomycetota > Actinomycetes > Kitasatosporales > Streptomycetaceae > Streptomyces > Streptomyces puniciscabiei. The sequence goes on along the minus strand of NZ_VFNX01000001.1, from coordinate 1,250,547 downwards.
CCTCGGTGAGAAGGTCAAGTACATCGCCGACCCGCGCGTGGCCCCCGGCACCTCCTGGATCACCGGCGCCAACAAGGAGCACACCCACGCCAGGAACGTCGTCGCCGGCCGTGACTTCGAGGTCGACGAGTACGTGGACGTGGTCGTGGTCCAGGAGGGCGACCCCTGCCCGAAGTGCGGCACCGGCCTGAAGCTGGACCGCGCCATCGAGATCGGGCACATCTTCCAGCTCGGCCGGAAGTACACCGACGCCCTCAAGCTCGACGTCCTCGGCCAGAACGGCAAGCCGGTCCGCGTCACCATGGGCTCCTACGGCATCGGCGTCTCCCGCGCGGTCGCGGCCATCGCCGAGCAGAGCGCCGACGACAAGGGCCTGGTGTGGCCCAAGGAGATCGCCCCGGCCGACGTGCATGTGGTCGCCGCCGGCAAGGCCCTGCAGACCGAGCTGGCCCTCGAGGTCTCCGAGAAGCTGCGCGCCGCCGGCCTCCGTGTCCTCGTCGACGACCGGGCCGGTGTCTCCCCGGGCGTGAAGTTCACCGACGCGGAGCTGATCGGCGTCCCGCAGATCCTGGTCGCCGGCCGCCGCTCCGGCGAGGGCGTCCTGGAGCTGAAGGACCGCAAGACCGGCGAGCGCGAGGAACTGACGGTCGAGGAAGCGATCGCCCGCCTCACGGCCTGACGACGGTGAGGGCGGCGGTCACGCGCGTGAGCGCCGCCACTCCTGCCGGGAGAGCGTCCAGTACTCCCGGCTTCTGAAGGTGACGGAGAAGACGGTGCCGTAGCGGGCGCGTGCCTCGGCGAGGGTGGTGCCGCCGGGCTCCAGAGCGCACCGCCCGTCCGGGGCGGGCGAGGGACACGGCGTGGGGTCCTGGACGCGCCACGCCGGGTCCCACGGGTCGTCCCACTCGACGGTGAACGACGGATCGTTGAGCTCCGGCTCGGACAGGCGCAGCCCGTCGGCCTGCCGACCCTTGTCCCGCTGGTACTCCAGGGCGTACCGGAGCCCGCCGACCCCGCCGGTGTCCGGGCCCCCGCCCGTCAGGCCGCCCCAGTCGCCGAGGTGCGCCCGGCCGATGTCCCTAAGCGTCGACGTCACCCCACGGGGCGCGCCGTAGTAGGCGATGGCGTCCATCCGGCAGTGCACCACGTCGGGGTCCTCGGACTGGTCGAAGAGATCGGGCTGGCGCGGGCCGAAGCAGAAGTCGCTGAACCGCAGCAGGACGGGTTCCAGTGAGGGAAGCGCGGCGAAGGCCTTCGCCCGCTCACGAACGGCCCGTTCCGCCGCTGCCCGCTGGTGCCGCGCCGCCGACGACATCGCCAGACGGTGGCGTTCGCCGGCATCCGGCTGCGCGGCGGAGCAGCCCGCCACCAGCAGCCCGGCCAGCGCCGTGAGCATCCCCCTGCGCCATGTTGTCCGCATGCGGCGACTCTGCCCGGCACCCGGCCCAGCCGGCACGGGTCCGCCTACCCATGCGCATGAGTACGCCTACCCATGCCTACAGCCAGCTCGCGAACTCCAGCAGCAGTTCCGCGTCCTTCTCACGGCCGACGCGCCGTGCCCGCACCCCCGACTCCACCGCCCGGAACAGCGTCCAGCCCCGCAGCCGCTCCTGGTCCACTTCCAGCGACTCCGCGAGCCGTTTGATCCGGCGGCGGGTCGTCGCCGGGCCGGACGGAGCGGCGATCAGGTCCTCCACCCGGTCCCGCACCAACCGCGCCAGATCGAACGCGCACTCACCTACCACCGGGTCGGGGCCCACCGCGAGCCACGGCATGCGCTCACCGGCCAGCACCTTGCTCTGCCGGAACGTACCGTGCAGCAACCGGTGTTCGGGCGGGGCCGCCAGCAGTCGCTCGCGGACCGCGAGTGCCGCGTCGACCAGCGGCGCCACCTCGGGCTCGGCCTCCGCGCCCGCCCGCATCGCCGCCGCCTGGCGCCCCGTGCGCTCGGCGACGGTCTCGAAGACATGGCCGGCCGGCGGCTCGACCCACAGCCGCCGCAGCGTGCCCGCCGCCTCCAGCAGCGCCTTCGCCTCCGGCAGCGACCGCACCGACACATCCGGGTGCAGCCGCTCCAGCAGCAGCACACCGTCCTCCGCGTCGGCTTCCAGCAGCTGTACGGCGCCCAGCCCGCCCCAGTGCGCCAGCGCCGCCCGCTCGCTCTCCGGACGGGCCCGGGGCGGGGCCAGCTTCAGTACGGCCGGGGTGCCGTCGGCCCGCCGCACCAGCACCACCAGGCTGCTGCGCCCGCCCGGCACCTGAACCCGCTCCACGGTCAACTCGCGCCTGACAACGGCCCGTTCGGCGGCCGCGGGCAGCTGAGCGAGCCAGTCGTCCCCGGCCGGTGCCGTCTCACCGAGCGCCCGAACCAGGCGCGGCGGCGGTTCGAAAGCCATGCGCGAGTCGTTCCCTTCCAGTCCGGGTCCTGTCGTACGGGTGCCTACGCGGTCACGGGGACACCGGGGCAGTGGCCGACGGCGCCGTTCCGGCCGCACCGGTTCCGTCATCGGAGGACCGCTCGGCGAGCCCAGGGAAGGCTACGCTCTCCCCGCTCCAGCGCACCGCGCGCACCGCGGCCTCCCGCAGCGCGGCGGCGGCCGCCCCGCGCCGCGCGCCCGCCGCGGCCCGCACCAGGTCCGCGTAGACACCCGCCACCCGCTCCTCCAGCCGGGCGGCGAGCCGCACGGCGGTGGCCGGGTCGTGCACCGGGAACGGCAGCGCGTACGCCGCGTTCGCCGCGACCGGCTGCCCCCCCAGGTCGCGGATCTCGCGGATCAGCGCGTCCCGGCGCGCCCGGTGGGCGTCGTACGCCGCCCGCGCCTCGGTCCGGCGCGCCGCGCCGATCCGGCCGCCGACGACACCGTAGCCGTACACCGCCGCGTGCTCCGCCGCCAGCGCCGCCTGCAGTGCGGTCAGCTCGGCCTGCTTCGTCCCGTCGCTCACTTCGCCCCCTCCGCCAGCAGGTAAGCGTGCGTGGCCCCCGCCGCGGCCACCGACGCCAGCAGCCGCGCCAGCTCGCCCGGAACCTCCAGCAGGGCCTTGGCGCGCCGGTCGGCGAGGGCGCGTTCGGCGGCGGCCAGGCCGGCGAGGGCGTCCTTCTCGGTGGCCGGGACGGTCGCACGGGCGGAGGGGGAGGCCGAGGACTTCGCGGGCGTGGGCGTCGTACCCTCCGTGAACGCCCGGACATGGGCCGCCACCTGCGCGCGCAGCGGGCCCAGACGCGTCGCCAGGCCGGGGTGCGCGGCGAGTACGGCGTCGTACCGCTCCAACAGCCCCTGGCTGTCCCGGGCCGCACGCGCGCGTGCCCGTTCCGCCGCCGACGAGGCGCCGCTGCCACCGGAGTCCGGATCGGCCGTGCAGCCCGGCAGCAGGGCGGCCCCGGCGGCCGAGGCGAGCAGGGATCTTCTGCGCGGCCCCGAGGGGGTGCGCGGCGGCGGGGGGTACGGCACGGCTGACGTCCTCGGGGGCTCGTACGAACACACAGGCGGGAGGGCGGCCCGCAGTGATCACGTTACCCGCGCATCCGTCCGCCTCCTGTCACCGGCTCAGTGGACCGACCGCCGCCGGAGGCAACACGCAAACACCCCTCGCGACCGGATACCCTTTGACCAGACACGCGACCCATCCCACAACAGCACACGCGGCCGAGGAGTCACCCGGATGAGCACCACCCAGAGCGAGAGGCTGCGAGAGCTGCTGGAACCGCTCGTCACCTCCCAGGGGCTGGATCTCGAAGAGATCGCCGTGGACTCCGTCGGACGGAAGCGTGTGCTGCGCGTGGTCGTCGACTCCGACACCGGGGCGGATCTGGATGCCATCGCCGATGTGAGCCGTGCGCTCTCGGCGAAGCTCGACGAGACCAACGCGATGGGCGACGCGGCGTACGACCTGGAGGTCGGAACCCCCGGCGCGGAGCGCCTCCTCACCGAGCACCGGCACTTCGTGCGCGCCACCGACCGGCTCGTGAAGTTCCAGCTGACCGAGGGCGGCGAGCTGGTCGCCAGGATCCTGGACGTCGACGACGAGGGCCTCGACCTCGAGGTGCCCGGGGTGAAGGGCCGCAAGGCCACCACCCGCAGGCTCGGCTTCCCGGAGATCGCCAGGGCGCGCGTGCAGGTCGAGTTCAACCGCAAGGACGACAAGGTCAAGAAGGACATGAAGGAAGAGGAGGAGGCGTAGCCGTGGACATCGACATGAGCGCCCTGCGGGGCTTGGTCAGGGAGAAGGAGATCTCCTTCGACCTGCTGGTCGAGGCGATCGAGTCGGCCCTCCTCATCGCCTACCACCGCACCGAGGGAAGCCGCCGACACGCGCGCGTGGAGCTCAACCGGGAGACCGGGCATGTGACCGTGTGGGCGAAGGAGGATCCCGAGGACCTGGAGGAGGGGCAGGAGGCGCGCGAGTTCGACGACACCCCGTCGGGCTTCGGGCGCATCGCCGCCACCACCGCCAAGCAGGTCATCCTGCAGCGGCTGCGCGACGCGGAGGACGACGCGACGCTCGGCGAGTACGCCGGCCGCGAGGGCGACATCGTCACCGGCGTGGTCCAGCAGGGCCGCGACCCGAAGAACGTGCTGGTCGACATCGGCAGGCTCGAGGCCATCCTGCCGGTGCAGGAGCAGGTGCCGGGCGAGACCTACCCGCACGGCATGCGCCTTCGGTCGTACGTCGTCCGGGTGGCCAAGGGCGTGCGCGGACCGTCGGTCACCCTCTCCCGTACGCACCCCAACCTGGTGAAGAAGCTCTTCGCCCTGGAGGTGCCGGAGATCGCCGACGGCTCGGTGGAGATCGCCGCGATCGCCCGTGAGGCCGGTCACCGCACCAAGATCGCCGTACGGTCCACCCGTTCGGGCCTGAACGCCAAGGGTGCCTGCATCGGTCCCATGGGCGGCCGGGTGCGCAATGTGATGGGCGAGCTGAACGGCGAGAAGATCGACATCGTGGACTGGTCGGACGACCCGGCCGAGATGGTGGCGAACGCCCTGTCACCCGCTCGGGTGAGCAAGGTGGAGGTCGTGGACCTGGCCGCCCGCTCCGCCCGGGTGACCGTGCCGGACTACCAGCTGTCGCTCGCGATCGGCAAGGAGGGGCAGAACGCCCGCCTCGCCGCCCGCCTCACCGGCTGGCGTATCGACATCCGGCCCGACACCGAACAGGCGGCCGAGTAACAATCCGGCAACGCCCGGTGACGTCGAGTGACCGGGCGGCCCCGGGAATAGATCCAAGCCGCAGGTCGCTTGGTTTACGACAACAGCCGTTCGATCTTTGCCCCAAAGGGGTGAGGTCGGTGCGGGGAGGTAGACTTAACTGTGTCTGGCCGGACGCACGCCGGAGCATGCCCTGAACGCACCTGTGTGGGGTGCCGGAAGCGGGCGGCCAAGGACGATCTACTGCGGATCGTGAAGATCGAGGACGCATGCGCCCCCGATCCTCGCGGTACGCTGCCCGGCCGGGGTGCCTATGTACACCCCGCCCTGGTCTGTCTCGACCAGGCGGTACGCCGCCGGGCGTTCCCGCGGGCACTGCGCGCCCCGGGACCGCTCGACACAAAGGCGTTGCGCCGATACGTCGAGCAGACAACAGTTGCCGAGCAGGCAACACCGTAAGACGTGCCGTACGGATACCCCGTGCGGCCTGGTACCTCGCGAGTCGAAAGCAGGTCGAGATTGCGATGAGCACTCGATGAGTACGCGATGAGTACGCCCATGAACTAGCGACGGTCCGGCTTCACCCGGACCTCAAAGGAGCGAAGTGGCTAAGGTCCGGGTCTACGAACTCGCCAAGGAGTTCGGCGTTGAGAGCAAGGTCGTCATGGCCAAGCTCCAGGAGCTCGGTGAATTCGTCCGTTCGGCGTCTTCGACCATCGAAGCGCCCGTAGTACGCAAGCTGACCGACGCCTTCCAGGGCGGTGGCAACGGCAAGTCCGCCGGTAAGCCCGCCCCGCGCAAGGCTGCCCCCAGGCCCGCCGCGCCCTCTCCGGCGCAGGCGGCCCGTCCTGCTGCCCCGGCCCCGAGGCCGGCAGCCCCCAAGCCCCCGACGGCCCCGGCACCCGCTGCGCAGCAGCCCGCCGCACCGTCGGCCCCCTCGGCGCCCGCGTCGGCCCCGGGCCCGCGTCCGGTGCCGGGTCCGAAGCCCGCGCCGCGTCCGGCTCCGGCCGCCCCGGAGTTCACCGCTCCGCCGGCCGCCCAGGCCCCGCAGGCTCCGGCCGCGCAGGGACCGCGTCCCGGCGCCCGTCCGGGTGCCCCGAAGCCCGGCGGTGCCCGTCCGGGTGGTCCCGGTCAGGGCCAGGCCCGTCCGGGCCAGGGTGGTCCGCGTGCCGGTGGCCAGGCCCCGCGTCCGGGTGGCCGTCCGGCCGGTCCGCGTCCGGGTAACAACCCCTTCACCTCCGGTGGTTCCACCGGCATGGCCCGTCCGCAGGCCCCGCGCCCGCAGGGCGGCCCGCGTCCGGGTGGCCCCGGTGCCCCCGGCGCCGGTCCCCGTCCGCAGGGCCCCGGCCAGCAGGGCGGCGGTCCGCGTCCGCAGGCTCCGGGCGGTGCCCGTCCGTCGCCCGCCGGCATGCCCCGCCCGCAGGGCGGTCCGCGTCCCGGCCCGTCCGGTCCGCGCCCGAACCCCGGCATGATGCCGCAGCGTCCCGCTGCCGGCCCGCGTCCCGGCCCCGGTGGCGGCGGTCGCGGCCCGGCCGGTGCCGGTCGTCCCGGCGGCGGCGGTCGTCCGGGTGGCGGCGGCTTCGCCGGCCGTCCCGGTGGCGGCGGCGGCGCCCGTCCGGGCGGTGGCGGCGGTTTCGCCGGTCGTCCCGGTGGCGGTGGCGGCTTCGGCGGCGGTCCCGGTGGTGGCGGCGGTGGCCGTCCCGGCTTCGGTGGCCGTCCCGGCGGTCCCGGTGGCCGCGGTGGCACGCAGGGCGCCTTCGGCCGTCCCGGCGGTCCGGCGCGTCGTGGCCGCAAGTCGAAGCGGCAGAGGCGCCAGGAGTACGAGGCCATGCAGGCCCCGAGCGTCGGCGGCGTGATGCTGCCGCGCGGCAACGGCGAGACCATCCGTCTCTCCCGCGGCGCGTCGCTCACCGACTTCGCGGAGAAGATCAACGCCAACCCGGCGTCCCTCGTCGCGGTCATGATGAACCTCGGCGAGATGGTCACCGCGACGCAGTCCGTCTCCGACGAGACCCTGCAGCTCCTCGCCGACGAGATGAACTACGCGGTTCAGATCGTCAGCCCGGAGGAGGAGGACCGCGAGCTGCTCGAGTCCTTCGACATCGAGTTCGGCGAGGACGAGGGCGACGAGGAGGACCTGGTGGTCCGTCCGCCGGTCGTCACCGTCATGGGTCACGTCGACCACGGTAAGACCCGCCTGCTCGACGCCATCCGCAAGACGAACGTCATCGCGGGCGAGGCCGGCGGCATCACCCAGCACATCGGTGCCTACCAGGTCGCGACCGAGGTCAACGACGAAGAGCGCAAGATCACCTTCATCGACACCCCGGGTCACGAGGCGTTCACCGCCATGCGTGCCCGTGGTGCGAAGTCGACCGACATCGCGATCCTGGTCGTCGCGGCCAACGACGGCGTCATGCCGCAGACCGTCGAGGCGCTCAACCACGCCAAGGCGGCCGACGTGCCGATCGTCGTCGCGGTCAACAAGATCGACGTCGAGGGTGCCGACCCGACCAAGGTGCGCGGTCAGCTGACCGAGTACGGCCTGGTGGCCGAGGAGTACGGCGGCGACACCATGTTCGTCGACATCTCCGCCAAGCAGGGTCTGCACATCGACTCGCTGCTGGAGGCCGTGATCCTCACGGCCGACGCCTCGCTCGACCTGCGGGCCAACCCGAACCAGGACGCGCAGGGCATCTCGATCGAGTCCCGCCTCGACCGCGGCCGTGGTGCCGTGGCGACGGTCCTCGTCCAGCGAGGCACGCTGCGGGTCGGCGACACGATGGTGGTCGGCGACGCGTACGGCCGCGTCCGGGCGATGCTCGACGACAACGGCAACAACGTGGCCGAGGCCGGCCCGTCGACGCCGGTCCAGGTCCTGGGCCTGACCAACGTCCCGGGTGCGGGCGACAACTTCCTGGTGGTGGACGAGGACCGTACGGCCCGTCAGATCGCCGAGAAGCGTGCCGCCCGTGAGCGCAACGCGGCCTTCGCCAAGCGCACGCGCCGCGTGTCCCTGGAGGACCTGGACAAGGTGCTCAAGGCCGGCGAGGTCCAGCAGCTGAACCTGATCATCAAGGGTGACGCTTCTGGCTCCGTCGAGGCCCTGGAGTCCTCCCTGCTCCAGCTGGACGTCGGCGAAGAGGTCGACATCCGCGTCCTGCACCGCGGCGTCGGTGCGGTCACGGAGTCCGACATCGACCTGGCGATGGGCTCCGACGCCATCGTGATCGGCTTCAACGTCCGTGCGGCCGGCCGCGCGGCGCAGATGGCCGAGCGCGAGGGCGTGGACGTCCGGTACTACTCGGTCATCTACCAGGCGATCGAGGAGATCGAGGCGGCCCTCAAGGGCATGCTCAAGCCGGAGTTCGAGGAGGTCGAGCTCGGTACGGCGGAGATCCGCGAGGTCTTCAAGTCGTCCAAGCTGGGCAACATCGCCGGTGTCCTCATCCGGTCCGGCGAGGTGCGCCGCAACACCAAGGCCCGCCTCATCCGCGACGGCAAGGTGGTCGCGGAGAACCTCACCATCGAGGGCCTGCGTCGCTTCAAGGACGACGTCACCGAGATCCGCGAAGGCTACGAGGGCGGTATCAACCTCGGCAACTTCAACGACATCAAGGTCGACGACGTCATCGCGACGTACGAGATGCGGGAGAAGCCGCGGGCGTAATCGCCGACGGTTTGCTGCTGGCCGGCGGGACTGCGGTCCTGCCGGCCAGCTTGCCGTTGCGGGCGCTGTCGCGGGGGCCACGGAAACCCCGTCGAGCGACCGCGCAGGTTCGCGTAACCTTTTGGTGTCCCCGGCCCACACGGGCCCGGGGCCATCGATCCCGTACCGGCGGGTGAACCGGCTACATACATGTACGTGGGGACTCTGTCCTTCGACCTCCTCCTCGGCGACGTCCACTCGCTGAAGGAGAAGCGCTCCGTCGTCCGCCCGATCGTCGCCGAACTCCAGCGGAAGTACGCGGTGAGCGCGGCAGAGGTGGACCACATGGACCTCCACCGGCGAGCGGTCATCGGCCTCGCCATGGTCTCCGGCGACGCGGCGCACCTCACCGACGTACTGGACCGGTGCGAACGGCTGGTCGCCGGCCGCCCCGAGGTCGAGCTGCTGTCCGTGCGACGGCGCTTCCACGGCGAAGACGACTGACGACCAGCCCCCACACCAGAGCAAGCAGAAGAAAGAACGGGAGACGGACCAGTGGCCGACAACGCGCGGGCGAAAAGGCTGGCGGACCTCATCCGGGAGGTGGTGGCCCAGAAGCTGCAGCGCGGGATCAAGGACCCGCGGCTCGGCTCGCACGTCACCATCACGGACACCCGGGTCACGGGCGACCTGCGGGAGGCGACCGTCTTCTACACGGTCTACGGCGACGACGAGGAGCGGAAGGCCGCGGCCGCGGGCCTGGAGAGCGCCAAGGGCATCCTGCGCTCCGAGGTCGGCCGCGCCGCCGGTGTGAAGTTCACGCCGACCCTGACCTTCGTCGCGGACGCCCTCCCGGACACCGCCCGGACCATCGAGGACCTCCTCGACAAGGCGCGGCAGTCCGACGCGAAGGTCCGCGAGACGGCCACCGGCGCCTCGTACGCCGGCGGCGCGGACCCCTACCGCAAGCCGGCGGACGACGACACGACCGACACGGACGGCGACGCCGCGGAATGACCCAGAAGCACACCACGCCCGACGGCCTCGTCATCGTCGACAAGCCGTCGGGCTTCACTTCGCACGACGTGGTCGCCAAGATGCGCGGCATCGCCAGGACCCGCCGGGTCGGCCACGCGGGCACCCTCGACCCGATGGCGACCGGCGTCCTGGTCCTCGGTGTCGAGCGCGCCACCAAGCTCCTCGGGCACCTCGCCCTCACCGAGAAGGAGTACCTGGGCACCATCCGCCTGGGCCAGAACACGGTCACCGACGACGCCGAGGGTGAGGTCACCTCGTCCACCGACGCCGCCAAGGTGACCCGGGACGCCATCGACGCCGGCATCGCCAAGCTGACCGGCGACATCATGCAGGTGCCGTCCAAGGTCAGCGCCATCAAGATCGACGGCGTACGGTCGTACAAGCGGGCCCGCGAGGGCGAGGACTTCGAGATCCCCGCCCGGCCGGTGACCGTCTCCTCCTTCACGGTGTACGACGTCCGGGACGCCGTGACCGACGACGGCACCCAGGTCCTCGACCTGATCGTCTCGGTCGCCTGCTCCTCCGGCACCTACATCCGTGCCCTCGCCCGTGACCTGGGCGCCGACCTCGGCGTCGGCGGCCACCTCACCGCGCTGCGCCGGACGCGCGTCGGACCGTACAGGATCGATGCGGCGAAGACGCTGGACCAGCTCCAGCAGGAGCTGACCGTGATGCCGATCGCGGACGCCGCCGCGGCCGCGTTCCCGTGCTGGCAGGTGGACGCCCGGCGCGCCCGGCTGCTGCTGAACGGCGTCCGGCTGGAGATGCCCGACGAGTACGCGGGCGCCGGTCCCGTCGCCGTCTTCGACGCCGAGGGCCGCTTCCTCGCGCTCGTCGAACAGCACAAGGGCAAGGCCAAGAGCCTGGCCGTCTTCGGCTGAGGCGCCCGAGACACCTGCCGTGGGCATTGTCCGTGGAGCGGCGGCCGGCCACGGGGTGGGCTCCTGCCGCCGCTCCACGGTCCCCCCTCGGTTCCCCCACCCCTAGGGTTATCCAGCGGCACCCGCCTATTCACCCGACCGGGCAGGCGCTCGGAGTGAACCGGGGGAGCGGAAGGGGGCGCGTTCGCCACACGATCTGTCCCGTCGATCACCGCAGGCCTACCGTCGTCGCACAGGGCACGCGGGCAAGGGCGGGGAGGTACGGCCATGGCGGGACGGGGCCCGTGCACCGGAAGAGGCGCCACCACCTACACCACGGGTACCAGTAAGACCATGGGTGCCGGCATCGACGTCGGCCCCTCGAATCCCACAGCCGCCCCCCGCACCGACCCCGCCCTCGTCCAGATCCGCGACCTCGCCGGCCGCCCCCGAGGCGTCGGCTTCCTCGCCGATCACCAGGGCACCCTGCTCACCAGCCATGAGACGGTCGACGGCCTGCCCCGGCTGGTGCTGCACGTCGCCGGCACCGACCGCACTTGTGTGGTCGCCGCCGACGCCGTCACCCCGCTGCCCGGGCGCGACCTGGCCCTGGTCCGCACCGAGGGCCTGGGCCTCGAACCGCTGCCGCTGTCCGTGCGGGAGCGGATCGACGCCGGGGCGTATGTACGGATCCCCGCGGGCTGCTGGCGCGAGGCCCGGATCCTGGCCGCCACCGAGGTGACGTACACCGCCACCGACCGCTTCCACCTCCTCCAGGACGTGCTGGAACTGGCGATCGGCACCGCGGGCCAGGACGCGCTGCGGCTGGGCGGCGGTGCGGCCGGGGGACCGGTGCTCGACGCGGAGACCGGCGCGGTGATCGGAGTGCTCGGCACCGCCCTGCACTCCGCGCAGCGGGACACGGGCTTCGCGGTGCCGCTGCGGCCCGCCGACGGCCCCCTCGGCACGCTGCTCGACCGCAACGCGGCCACCGTGCCCGCCTACGGCGCCGACCTCAACCTCGCGGGAATCCTGCAGCTGACCGCCACGTCGGTGGGCCAGGACGGCCCGCAGAGCTTCCTCGCCGGCGCCGTGGAACCGGTCGAACGCCACGCCGTCATGGGGGAGTTGACCGCCTTCACGGACGGCGACCGGGCCGTGCTCGGGCTCGTCGGCGCCCCCGGCAGCGGCCGTACGACGGCACTCGCGGCCCTCGCCGCCCGCCGGGCCCACGGCGAGCGGGCCGCCCCGACGCTGTGGCTGCGCGGCGCCGACCTGGAGGACGCCGACGACTCGGTGGCCGACGCGGCCCGCCGCACCCTGGAACGGGCCGCCAGGATCGTCGCCGCCGCCCGCGCCGTCCGCCCCGAATCCCTCGGCGACCTCACCCCCGAACACCTGGCCCACCTCGCCGCCCGGTCCGGCCGCCCGCTCCTGCTCGTCCTGGACGGCCCCGAGGAGATGCCCCCCGTCCTGGCCCACCGCCTTCCCGACTGGACCAGGGAGACTGCCGCCTGGCTGCGCAGGACGGGGGCACGCCTGGCGGTGGCCTGCCGGGAGGAGTACTGGGAGCGAGCGGGCGCGGAATTCCCCGCCGACCTGCTGCACACCCCGACACCCTCCGCGGCCGTCGCCCCTCCGCCGGCTCCGGTGTCTTCCCCCGGCCCTGCTCTTTCCGGGGCTCCGACGGAATCCACGGCGGCCGAGGCCTGGCCCGGCTCCAGGGTGCCGGGCACTTCCGCCGCTCGGCGGGCTTCGGCCGGTTGGTCGACCCAGGGCTCCGACCGTGGGTCTTCCACCGCACCGACACCCTCCGCGGCCGTCGCCCCTCCGCCGGCTCCGGTGTCTTCCCCCGGCCCTGCTCTTTCCGGGGCTCCGACGGAATCCACGGCGGCCGAGGCCTGGCCCGGCTCCAGGGTGCCGGGCACTTCCGCCGCTCGGCGGGCTTCGGCCGGTTGGTCGACCCAGGGCTCCGACCGTGGGTCTTCCACCGCACCGACACCCTCCGCGGCCGTCGCCCCTCCGCCGGCTCCGGTGTCTTCCCCCGGCCCTGCTCTTTCCGGGGCTCCGACGGGATCCACGGCGGCCGAGGCCTGGCCCGGCTCCAGGGTGCCGGGCACTTCCGCCGCTCGGCGGGCTTCGGCCGGTGGGCCGGCTCCGGCCGATCGCGGGCCTTCCGCCGCGTCGGCCGACCACGCGGCTCCGGCCGGTTCTGTGGCGTCGGGTGCGTCTACCGGTCCGGTGGCTTGGGGCGCGCCTTCCGGTGCTGGGGCTCCGGACGCTTCCGTGACTGCCGGTGCCCCTGCCGGTCCCGTGGCTTCCCCCGGCTCTGCGGGGCCGGGGACTCCCGAGGCTGCGGCCACGCCACCCACGTCGGCCGCGGACGCCGCCTCGGCCGGTGCCGTCGATCCCGCCGCTCAGGCAGTTCCCCCGATTCCCTCGGTCACGGCCCCCGCAGCCCCCGCCGAGCCGTGTACCGCCGCCGCCCCCGGCAGGCCGACGGCGCCGCTCCCTCCTTGCCTGCACCTGGCCGATCTGACCCCGGACGAGGCCCGCCTGGCGCGGATCCGGCTCGCGATTCCCGAGGGTGTTCTCACCGAGCGGGACGCGCGGCATCCGCTGACCCTCCGGCTGCTGGCCGAAGTCCGGGCCGCCGGCCCGGACGCGGAGATCGCGGGCCCGGTCGACCGGCACGAGGTGTTCGCCGCCCACCTGGACCTGATGTGCCTGCGGATCGCGGTCCGGCTCGCCGCCGAGAGCGGACTGCGCGGCACCGCCGTACGCCGGCTCGCCGCGCGCGTGGCCGGGCAGGTGCACGAGGCCGCCCGGCGGAGCCTCGGGCCCGGGCAGGGCGAGCTGGACCGGGCGTCGTTCGAGGCGGTGTTCCCCTGGGGGCCCGCCCCGGCCCGGCTCGGCGGCGGCACCGGCTGGGCGTCCGCCGTACTGACCGAGGGCCTGCTCGTCCCGGCCGGCCAGGGCTACCGCTTCGCGCACGAGGAGCTGGCCGACTGGATCCAGGGCATGCACCTCGACCTCGACGAGGCCCTGCGCGCCCTGGTCCACCGCCCCCGGGCCGACCGTGACACCGCCACCGTGCCGGTGCCCCACCACCGCGTCGGCCCCGTCGTCCAGGCCCTGCTGCTCCTCGCCCGGCAGCAGGGAGCCCGCCAACTCGCCGCCCGGCTGCGGGACTTGACCGACGCCCTGGAACGCGCCCCCGGATCCTGGTGGGCCGCCCGGCTGCTCGCCCAGACCCTGCTGCAGGTCCCGGACGCGACGCCGTACACGGAGGTGCTGCGACTGCTCGCCGACCGGATCGTCGCCTGGCGCCGCTCCCGGCGGCCCGTGCCGGGCGAGTTCGGTCCGGGCTTCTGGACCGACCTGCCGGTGTCCGACAGCGAGCGGCTCGATCTGCTGCGCCGGCTCGTGCTGGCCGACCAGGCGCCCCCGGAGACCGGTGAGCGTTACCTGGACGCCGTCGCCCGGCTGCTCGAGGCCGCACCCGCCGTCGTACAGCCACGGCTGACCTGCTGGTTCGACGACGAACGGCCCCTGCCCGCGACCCCGCACGCCACCGTCGCGACCGCCGCACAGGCGCTGCTGCACACCCACCGGCACGGCGCGCTGGACGACCTCACCGAGACCCTGGTGGCGAGCGTGCACCGGCGCGCCGACGAACTGCTCGCGACCCTCGCCGAGGACGAGCCGTCAGCCGTCTGCCGGGCCGTCGACCGCTGGGCGCACGACGAGCGCCCCGCCCGCCGGGCCGCCGCCGTGGCCCACGGACTGCGCGCGGCCCCGCACGTCCGCTCGGAGGCCGACCGCGAACTGCTGCGCTACGCCGCTCTCACCCTGCTGGCCCGCCCCGCCGACCGCGCCCTGCACGGCGCCGCCCTCGCCCTGCTGGTCCGCGACCCGCGCAGCCGCGACCGGCACCTCGCGGCGGCCCTCCGGCACTTCGCCGACGGCGATCCGCAGTTCCCGCCGGACGCCCTGGCCCCCGCCCTGACCACCCACCCCGAACCGGTCCTGGAGGCCTTCCGCGCCCGGCTGTGCGGCCCGCACGCGGAGGAGGCGCTGCGCACCCTCACCGAGGTCACCGCCCCGGCCCTCGCCCGCCGCGTCGCGCCCCTGCTCCAGGAGGCGGTACGGCTGCGCCCGCCGACCGCGGGGCACATCGCCACCCACGTCGACCGCCGCCTCACCCAGGGCCCCACCGCCCGCCCGGTCCTGCTGCCCCTGGTCACCGGCCTGCTCGACGGCGCCCCCGAACAGCTGCGCGCCGCCCTGGCCACCGTCCTCGCCGCCGCCGGCACCCCCGCCTGCCGTCCGCTGCGCCGGGAGCTCCTGGAGCTGCTGCTCGCCCGGGAACAGGAACCGTCCGTGCTGGACGCCGTCCTGCACGCGGCCGCCGAGCACGGCGACGGCGACGGCGGCGGCCACGGCGACGGTCGGGACGAGGAGGTGCGCGGCCTCGTCCACCGCGTCGGTCTGCTCCTCGTCCGCACGCCCGAGGGCGCCACCCGCTTCGACCGCGGCCTGGTCGACCTGGGCCGGCACGTGCCCGGCTTCGCCGTGCGGATGGCCGGCTGGCTGGCCGCCGCCCCGGACGACTGGGCCGCCGTCGTCGGCCCCAGCACCCGCCGCACGCTCGAGAACCTCGCCGGCGTCCGCGTACCGGCGTGAGCGGCCACAGGGCGTCGCAGGGAACGTGCGCCCGGTCACAGCCCCGATACCGATGCGGGCCCGGGGCACCCGGCATGGCACCCTTAGACCTGCGCAAGTCTTAGGCGTCGATTTGGACACGGGTTCGAGGAGCGGTCACAGTGCAGCGCTGGCGTGGCTTGGAGGACATCCCCCAGGACTGGGGGCGCAGCGTCGTCACCATCGGTTCCTACGACGGCGTCCACCGCGGCCACCAGCTGATCATCAAGCACACCGTCGACCGCGCCCGCGAGCTGGGCGTCCCGGCCGTCGTGGTCACCTTCGACCCGCACCCCAGCGAGGTCGTCCGCCCCGGCAGCCACCCGCCGCTGCTCGCGCCGCACCACCGCCGCGCCGAGCTGATGGCGGACCTGGGCGTGGACGCGGTCCTCATCCTTCCCTTCACCACCGAGTTCTCGAAGCTCTCGCCCGCCGACTTCGTGGTGAAGGTCCTGGTGGACAAGCTGCACGCGAAGGCGGTCGTGGAGGGCCCGAACTTCCGCTTCGGCCACAAGGCCGCCGGCAACGTGGAGTTCCTCGCCGAGCAGGGCAAGGTCTACGACTTCGAGGTCGAGGTCGTCGACCTGTACGTCACCGGCGCGGCGGGCGGCGGCCTCCCGTTCTCCTCGACCCTCACCCGGCGCCTGGTCGCCGAGGGCGACGTCGAGGGCGCCCGCGAGATCCTGGGCCGCCCGCACCGCGTGGAGGGCGTGGTCGTCCGCGGCGCCCAGCGCGGCCGCGAAATGGGCTTCCCGACGGCCAACGTCGAGACGCTCCCGCACACCGCCATCCCCGCCGACGGTGTGTACGCCGGCTATCTGCACGTCGAGGGCGAGGCCATGCCGGCCGCGATCTCCGTCGGCACGAACCCGCAGTTCGACGGCACCGAGCGCACGGTGGAGGCGTACGCCATCGACCGCGTCGGCCTCGACCTGTACGGCCTGCACGTCGCCGTCGACTTCCTCGCCTACGTGCGCGGGCAGGCGAAGTTCGACTCGCTGGAGGCCCTGCTGGAGCAGATGGCCGCGGACGTGAAGAAGTGCCGGGAGATCGTGGCGGCGGAGGGCTGAAACCTCCGGCGCCGCCATGACGCGAAAGGGCGGCCGGTGCGATGCGCACCGGCCGCCCTTCGCTCAACTCCTCCTGCCGCCCACTCCTACTGCTGCGGCGGGTAGCCGGGCTGCGGCTGCCCCTGCGGCGGCTGGGGGTAGCCGTAGGACTGACCGGGCTGCTGCTGGGCCTGCTGCTGTGGCTGACCCTGCTGCGGCGGCTGGCCCTGCTGCGGCGGCTGGCCCTGCTGCGGCGGGTAGGGCTGCTGCGGCGGGTAGGGCTGCTGACCCGGCGCGGCCTGCGGATAGGGCTGCTGACCCGGTGCCTGCGGGTACGGCGGCTGGCCCTGCTGGGGCGGGTAGGGCTGCGGCGGCCCGGTGTACAGCTCGGGGCCGGGTGCCTGCGGGTAGGGCTGGCCCGGCATCGGCTGGCCCGGCATCGGCGGGGCGGCCACCGGCGGCGGGTTGCCGTCGCTGGTCCACAGGCCGTGCGCCTGCTGGTGCCGGACGAAGTCCTCGGCGATCAGCGCGGCGAGGTTGAAGTACGCCTCGCGCGTCTTGGGCCGCATCATGTCGAGGTCGACCTCGGCACCGGCGGCCAGGTGCTCGTCGAAGGGCACGACCACGACCGCGCGGGTGCGCGTCTCGAAGTGCGCCACGATGTCCTCGACCTTGATCATCTTGCCGGTCTCGCGGACACCGGAGATCACGGTGAGCGAGCGGGAGACCAGGTCGGCGTATCCGTGCGCGCTCAGCCAGTCCAGCGTCGTACTGGCACTGCTGGCGCCGTCCACGGACGGCGTGGAGATGATGATCAGCTGGTCGGCGAGGTCGAGCACCCCGCGCATGGCGCTGTAGAGCAGACCGGTGCCCGAGTCGGTCAGGATGATCGGGTACTGGCGGCCGAGCACGTCGATCGCGCGCCGGTAGTCCTCGTCGTTGAACGTGGTCGAGACGGCCGGGTCCACGTCGTTGGCGATGATCTCCAGACCGGAGGGCGCCTGCGAGGTGAACCGCCGGATGTCCATGTACGAGTTCAGGTACGGGATCGCCTGGACGAGGTCACGGATGGTGGCCCCCGTCTCCCGGCGCACGCGCCGCCCGAGCGTACCGGCGTCCGGGTTGGCGTCGATGGCGAGGATCTTGTCCTGCCGCTCGGTGGCGAGGGTGGAGCCGAGCGCGGTGGTCGTCGTGGTCTTGCCCACGCCGCCCTTGAGGCTGATGACCGCGATCCGGTAGCAGGACAGCACCGGCGTGCGGATCAGCTCCAGCTTGCGCTGCCGCTCGGCCTCCTCCTTCTTGCCGCCGAGCTTGAACCGGCCGCCCGCCGCAGCGGGCCGCCCGCTCTTCGCCTTCTGCTTCTTGTTGTTCAGCAGCCGGTCCGAGGACAGCTCCACGGCGGCCGTGTAACCGAGCGGCGCGGCACCGGGGTTGGTCGGCTGCCGCTGGTCGTGCTGAACGGGCTGCGGCCACGCCGCACCGGACCGCGGATCCACCGGCGCCTGCGGGGCTTGTGGCGCCTGCGGGGCCTGCGGGGCGGAGGGCGCGCCGTCCGGTGCCTGCGGCGGCCGCGGGAAGCCGTAACCGCCGGGCTGGGGCTGGGGGTTGGGGGTGCCGGGCTGGGGGAAGCCGTAGCCACCGGCCGCGTTGGGGCCGTTGGGCGCCGGCGGCTGGGGCTGTGGCGCGGGCGGCTGCGGGAAGCCGTAACCGCCGGGCTGGGGCTGGGGGTTGGGGGTGCCGGGCTGGGGGAAGCCGTAGCCACCGGCCGCGTTGGGACCGTTGGGCTGCGGCTGCGGCTGCGGCTGCGGCTGCGGCTGCGGCTGTGCGAGGGGCGGCGGGAAGCCGTAACCGCCCGCCGCGGCGGGGGCCGCCGGGTGCGGCTGCGGTCCAGGACCCGCGGTCGGCTGCCCGGCCGCGTTCGGCTGACCGGGCTGACCCGGCTGACCGGGCTGGCCCGGCTGCGGTGCGGTGGGCGCGCCGGGCTGGTTCGCCGGGTTCGCCTGGTTCTGCTGGTTCCAGGCGGCGGGCGCGGGCTGCGGCGCCTGCGGCTGGAACGGCGGCTGCTGACCGGGCATCGGGCCGGGCTGCTGGGGCTGCTGCTGCGCGGGCCACTGGGCCGCCGGAGCGGGCGCCGCGGGCTGGTAGGAGGGCGGCAGCGGGGGCACCCCGCTCTGCGGCGCGGGCGGAGGTGTCCAGCCGGGCTGGGCGTCCTGGCCCGGAGCGGGCGGCACGGAGGCCTCGGGCGCGTCGGTCTGCGCGGTGCCGGTCGGGGCGGAGCCGTCCGGCTGGGCGCCGTCGGCGGGTACGCCGGGCTGAGGCACGCCGTCCTGCGGGGTGGCTTCGGTGGGGGCGCCGGCGGCGACGGCATCCTGCGCCACGGCGTCCGCGGCCCCGGAGGCGTCGGCCTCGGCGTCGCCGGACTGGGCGTTGTCGGTGGCCCCGTCCTGGGCACCGTCGGTGTACCCGGCCCCGGCACCGGCGTCGCCCTCGGCAGCGTCCTCGACCTGGGCCTTGCCCTCGCCTTCGTCCGCGTCCGCGTCCGTGCCCTCGTCCGAGTCGGCCACGGAGACAGCCGCGTCCGCACCGGGACCGGCGTCGTGCCCGGAGCCGGCCTCCGCGGGAACCACGTCCGCGGCCTTCGCGTCCGCCCGCTCCTCGGCGCCCTCGGCGGACCCCCCCGGAGTGGACGCGTCGCCCTCGGCGGAGGCGGCGCCCGTGGCCGTACCCTCCGTGCAGCCCTCGTCACCGGCGCCGCTCCGCAGCGCGGCCGCGCGCTCGGCGATCTCCGCCATCTCGCGTTTCAGGGCCACGGCGGAGAACCGCATGGTGGCCCCGCTCTCCAGGTCCCCGTTGCTCGTCTCCGGCTCGACCGCGGACGCCGGCACGTCCGGCTGCGCCTGCTGAACCGGCTGCGCCTGCTCGGCGGTCTGCGGCTGCTGCGCCTCGAAGCCCTCCGGCAAGCGCGGCATCGGAACGGGATTCCCGACGGGCGGCGCGGGCGGCATGGGTGCGGCGTAGGGGGCTCCCTGGTCCGGCACAGGCGGGGCGTAGTGGGCGCCGTGCGCCGGCGGGGGCGCCGGGGCCGGCGAAGGCGCGGCGGACGAGCCCTGCGCGTTCTGCGTGTACCAGGCGGGCGGCGCGTAGTCGATCGTGAACTCGCCCGTCATCTCGATGGCGGACTCCGCGTCGGTCTGGTCGTCGTCGGGTGTGTCCCAGCCCCCGCGGATCCCGTCCCGATCGCTGTTCACAGTTCCTCCTGGTGTGGTCGAACACCCTCATGCCGTGCTTGGGGGCGACCGTTCCTGTCGTACGATTCGCCGGGCTTCCCCCTTGGGTCAATGGACCCCTTTGTCGCGGAGCGCGCACCACCGGCTCGTGGGAACTCGCGACTGCCCGGTCCCAGCCTAATCACCAAAGCGACGCGACTGGCAGGCCCGGCTGCCCCTTCATGCCCGTCCGACGCGTCACACCGGGCCGGAGACCGCCACGGCACACCTGGACGTACATCAAAACGTGACAACAGTGCCCGTGAGAAACCAGGCAAGTTGGACGAGTCAGTCCATCCGGCGTGCCACGCCCAGCAGTCCCGTCTCGGCGTCGGTCGCCCGGGTCACGACGTACTGCCGGTCCCGCTCGGTGCACCAGAGGGTCACGCCGTCCGGAAGCGTGGGCAGTGTCTCGAGTTCGGGGCGCGGAAGCCCCATCACCCGCCCGATCTCCACCGCTTCGTCCGGCGACACCCGCTGCACGCCCACCAGACGCGCCTGACGCATCAACCGCGGCGCGACCGGGCTGAGATACGGCAGCAGCGTCAGCACGGACTGCCAGGGCGCCGACACCACGCGTCCGCGCGGCGGCCGCATGCCGCAGTCCCGCACCACCAACACGGGCGTACCGGCGGAGGCGCCCTGCGGGGGCACCCGGCCGACGTCGTACACCGCGAGGCCGTTCTGCCCGCCGCCCATGGCGTGCACCATGGGCATCCAGGCCTGCGCGCGCCCCGTCTCGACCGCCACGCGTGCTCCCGTCGCCGCCGCCCGCAGCGCCATGACCTGCGCGGTCCACAGGCCGCCGATGAGCACGATGTCGTACGGCGTGGGGCGGTTCACGCCGAGCACGGCGGGCTGGCCCTCGGCGTTGACGCCGACCACCACGCCGTCGTCGCCGATGGGCAGGGACAGCGCGTCGGCCTGCTCCACCGGGAGGGTGTGCCGCGGATGGCGCGGGCCGAGGAGGCCGAAGCCGGTGCGGAGCCGTTCGCCGACGCCCGGCGCCGGTGAGGGCGTGCGCGACGGCGTGGGGGAAGTCGACAGGGCCATCAGCGGGCACCTCCAAGCGGCAGGGTGGCCAGAACGCCGGGCAGTTGTTCCCGGTCCAGGCGGGCGAGGCCGGTCCGCGACTCCCGTGCCGCCTGCTCCAGATTGCGCCGTGCGTCGGTCAGTTCCTGGTTGCTGCGGCCGGTGATGCGCACATGGCCGGTGATGGCCACGTCCTGCTGCGCGCCCTTCGCCAGGGTCAGGCTGAAGGTCGTCGCCAGGGCGGGCACCTCCGTCAGCCGCGCCACCAACTGCGCCAGCGAGCCGCCGGATCCGCCCAGTTGGGGCCAGCGGCGCACCCAGTAGGTGGTGTGGCGGCGGTTGTCGCAGCGCCAGCTGCGGCTGGACTCCTCGGTGCGGCGCTGCGGCGCCTCGCCGCGCCCGGCCTGGGCCGTCACCATGGGGTTGGCGCACGCGGACGTCGCGATGGCGGCCGTCAGTTCCTCCTCGGTGAGCAGGCTCGCCCGGAACCCGGCGCCGGTCAGCCGGCTCGACAGATGCTCGGCCGCGCGGGTCAGGCACTTCTGCGCGCCCGTCATTCCGCCGCCGCGCGCGGCCACCGCCTCCGGGCACAGCTCGGGATCCAGCTTCAGCGCGATCCATGTGATACGCACCGCCGGGGAGCCGGTCTGGGCCTGCAGCGGCGCGTAGTTGCTGACCACGACCGACTGCTGGGGCAGGTGCAGCGCGGGTGCGGGCTGGGTGTGCACGACGATCTGCGCCGACTCCAGCCGGATCCCGTCGACTTCGAGGGCGTCCCGCACCAGGCCCACCGGCAGCGGTCTGCGGCCGCGCTCCGCGCGCAACGCGTCGGCGTCCGATTCCACCTGCAGCACCGCGGTCAGGAAGCCGCCGTCACCGACCATGCCGATCGGCCGCTGGTCGCGGTCGTCGCCGCGGCTGTAGCTGTAGGTGCGCAGGGTCGGGTCGCACTCCACGGCCGGTGCGAGCCCGGCGTCGGTTCCCGGCGGCAGCGGTGTGCTCGCCGCACGCCGGTTGCGGGCCCGCAGCGCCAGCAGGGTGCTGAGCCATTCCGGCAGGGACCGCCCACGGCGTCGTACGACCGCGAGCACCACGAACAGGACGGCGACCGGGGCGACGGCGATCAGCGCGACCATGCCCACGAGCCAGCCGCACAGCGCGAGGGCGGCCGCGATCTCCAGCAGCACCAGCCGCTGCAGCCCGAACGAACCGCCACGGCCCGAGCGGGACTCCAGGTGCGGCGCGAACGCGCCCTGATACGCGGCCGGTGCCTGCTGGGTGGAGGGCCGAGAGGAAGACGAGCCGCGGTCAACCGACCGGCGCGCGCGACGAGGACGTGATCCCGATTGCGATCGCGACCGGGTCCGCGTTGCGGAAGCCATCACTCCAAAACCCCCGAACTCACCCGGAAACCCTTTGAGCTCCGGTCCCTTCAAGCCGTGAGCACCCTACCCGTGCCACAAGCACCTCCACGCAACAGGCATAGTAGGGGGCGGGTCTGACAGTCGAGTCACCAGAGGCAACCGAGGGCGGGGGACGGATCTTCACAGGTCCCCCACGGCTCCGCAACGGGGAGAGAGCGGACAGAGATGGCATCACGGCGGGACGAACTCAGCGCCTACACCTTCGCGAAGCGCCGCACGCTCGCAGCATTCCTTCAGCCTTCGCCCTCCGGCTCGGAGGAGGGTGCCCCCAAGCCGCTGAGCGCGCTGGTGCCCGGCCTCGTCGTCGGCGCCGTGGTGCTCGCGGTGTTCGGCGCGATCGGGATGTTCAGTCCGACGGCGCCCAAGGGGTGGGACGACCCGGAGAAACACGTCATCGTCGCCAGCGAGTCGACCACGCGGTACGTCGTCCTGAAGACGGGTAACCAGGTCCAGCTGCACCCGGTCCTCAACATGGCCTCCGCCAAGCTGCTGCTGAGCCCGGAGAACGACAGCGTCATCACCGTCGACGAGAAGGTCCTGGACAGCGGCAAGCCCCCGCACGGCGTGACCATCGGCATCCCCTACGCCCCCGACCGCCTGCCCTCCTCGGACGAGGCCTCGGCCGCCAAGCACTGGGCGGTCTGCGAGCGCCCCGGCGCCGGCGGCCGGGCCATCCAGAAGGCGGCCTTCGTCCTCGCGAAGAAGGAATGGTCCAAGACGGAGGGACCCGACCGGCTCACCCACGGCGACCTGATGTACGTGGTCGGCCCGGACGGCAAGACGCAGTACGTCGTCGACGCACAGGGCACGGCGTACCAGATCGCCAACCCGAACGACAAGGAACTGCTCAAGGCCCTCGACACCCAGGGCCGCGCCCCGCAGCGGGTCTCCCAGGAGTGGCTCGCCACCCTGCACAAGGGCAACGCCGTCTCGATCCCCACCGTTCCGGGCACGCCCGGCGCGAAGGCCGGCGCAGGGCTGCCGGCGCAGTACGACAAGGTCGGCGAGGTCATCAAGGCGTACGACGGTCAGACGCTCCAGTACTACGTCGTGCTGCAGGGCAAGGTGGCCCGCATCTCCGAGTTCACCGCCACGCTCCTGCTCAACAGTGGACAGCTCGTGAAGGTCGGCCAGGCCGGTGAGGCCCAGCAGGTGAGCCCCGGCGCGGTCGCCGACAGCACCACGTTCGAGGGCGACAAGAACTGGCCGGCGTACAAGCCGAGGACGGTGAACGACGGCTCCAGCGCCACCAGCGGCCGCAACACGGTCTGCAACGTGCTGCGCTCGGTCGGAGCCAAGGGCAGCACCACCCTGTCGACGTGGGTGGGCACGGACTTCCCGGCCCAGCTGCCCACCGGCTCCTCCAGCGGGTACGTCACCCCGGGCTCCGGCCAGCTCTACCGCCAGTTCCAGGGCACGGAGACCTCGGTCGGCGGTGTCTTCCTGGTGACGGACACCGGCCTGCGCTACGCCCTCCAGTCCAACAGCGACAGCGACAGCAACAACGAGGGCATCGGCACCTCTGCCCAGAAGCGCAAGGAGGAGCTGCAGGAGGCGAGGATCGCCCAGACCCATCTCGGCTACGAGAAGGTGACCCCCACCCCGGTCCCGATGGAGTGGTCGACGTTCCTGCCGACGGGTCCGCGCCTGTCGGAGGCGGCGGCGCGGCAGCCGCAGGGCTCGTAAGCGGCGGGCGGAGGAGAACGGAAGCATGCTGATGGCGAAGGCAAGGACGCCGGGGAGCGCGGCACGAGCGGCGGCCCTGGCCGCCGCGACGGTCCTCACCGCGACCACGACGGTGATCGCCCTCCCCGCCGGCCCCGCCCTGGCGGACGACGGTCAGTGCACGTTCCCGTCGAAGCCGTACACGGGCCGCCCGTGGGCGCTGCAGCGCGTCAACCTGGACGAGTTGTGGGCGCTGTCGAAGGGCAAGGGCGTCCAGGTGGCCGTGATCGACACCGGGGTCGACGTCAAGAACGCGCAGCTCACCAAGGCCGTGGACGCGTCGAAGGGCGAGAATCTGCTGCCCTCGAAGAACGGCAAGGGCGAGAAGATCGACCGTGGCAACAACTCGGGCACCACGGACACGGTCGGCCACGGCACGCGCGTGGCGGGCATCATCGCGGCCCGCCCGATGAAGGGAACGGGCTTCGTCGGCCTGGCCCCGGAGGCGACGATCATCCCGATCAAGCAGAACGACGCCGATGGCGACGGCACGGCGGACACCCTGGCCCAGGCGATTCGCGATGCGGTCGCCAAGGGCGCGGACGTCATCAACATCTCCCAGGACACGGCCAACGCCGTCACGGGCGGCCCGAGGCTGCAGGCGGCCGTCGACTACGCCCTGCGCAACCAGGTCGTGGTCGTGGCCTCGGCCGGCAACGACGGCCTCGGCGGCAACGTGAAGTTGACCTACCCGGCGTCGTACCAAGGCGTCCTGGCCGTGGCGGCGTCCGACCGCAACAACGAACGGGCGCCGTTTTCACAGTCGCAGGACACCGTGGGCGTCGCCGCACCCGGTGTCGACATGATCTCCACAGTTCCCGGCGGCGGCCACTGCTCGGACAACGGCACAAGCTTCTCGGCCCCCTATGTGGCGGGCGTGGCGGCCCTGTTGAAGGCCAAGTACCCCAAGTGGACGGCCCAGGAGGTCGTCGCCCAGATCGAGCAGACCGCGGAGCGCTCGATCCCGGGGCACGACCGCCTGGTGGGCTGGGGCGTGGTGGACCCGGTGAAGGCGCTGTCGGACGTGGATCCGGAACACCCCGTGCAGTCACCGCAACCCGAGGGCGGCGTCTCCAAGGCGGAAGCCCCCTCGGTCACGCCGCTGCACTTCGGCGAGACCGCGGAGCAACGGGACAGCCGCATGGCGACCTACGTGGTCGTGGGCGGCCTGGTCCTGGTGGCGGGCCTGAGCGGTACGGCCGTGGCGGTACGGGACGCGCGGCGCAGGCGCGCCCGGCTGGGGGCCGGGCGATGAACGCCCTGTGGACAAACTGAACGTGCTGGGCCTGATCCTGTACGCCGTGCTGCTGGCCATGGCCTGCGTGAAGGCGGACCGGGTGCGGGCCTGGCGCGCGTATCAGTCCATCGGCCCCGGAGCTGCCCGACGGCGCCTTCGTCTTCGCGCGGACCCTCTTCGTGAGCCTCGGCCGGCTATGGCCTCTACACCCCCGTACAGGGCTTCGGCGTCTCGGACCGCATGTCGTGGGACGACGGCGAGCTGACCAGCGCGGTGCATCAGGCCACGGACGACCTGGACGGCTACCGGTTCACGGTCGACGACTCCGGCACGCCGCTGTACGTCACCGACTACGCCTCGCTGCTCGAGGACAAGGTGGTCGAGGACGGCGGCGGCGACGCCCCGCAGGACGGAGTGACGGTCACCCCGTCCGACGCCGACACGGCCGACGACGCGCACCTCACCGTCACGGCGGACGGCACGGACGCGTCGTTCTGCACCCGCATCGAGCGCAGCCGCGCCAAGAAGGACGACTACTCCCCGCCGGGACTCAACGGCGGGGAGAGCTCACTGACGTACCGGGGATACCGGATCGCGGTGACGACACAGAAGGGCGAGTGCTGACCCGGGGCGGTGGTGGGCAGGCCGGCTGACCTCACAGCTTGCCGAAGACCACTGCGCGCCAGGTCCAGCCGGACTTCAGGACGGTGTCGCGCAGCGGCTCGCGCAGCTCGGCGCTGTCGAAGCGGAAGGTCTCGGTCACTTGCAGCCGACCGTTCTCCCCCCGCCCGATGGTCCCAGAGCGGCTGATGGTCCGGCTCGGCCCGCGCGTGTAAGAGGACGTCACCTCGAGCCTCGTCGGATGTCCGACCCGCTTGACCTCCCACTGCTCCTCAAGAGCGCGCACCTCGTGCTCCTTGCGGTCCAGCCGCATCCGGATCCGCACGGCGTGACTGATCTGGGACTGCACGAAGACCTGCTGCCAGGCGGGCTCCGTCAACCGCCACTCCGCCAGCAGGTCGCACCCCTCACCCCCGCCGTAGCGGACGACGTACGGAACATCGGGCTGATTGAGCCCGAGCAGGGCTGCCCGCAACTCCTCACCCGAGACCGGCGAAACTCCCTCCGGCGGGTGCTGGGTGCCCGTGAGCCTGTCGAAGAGTCCCATGGGGTCAACCCTACGAAGAACGCTGCGGTCAGTTCGGGGCCGGGGAGGCCTTGTCGTCGGCCTTGATGTCGAAGTTGATCTGGGAGCCCTGAACGGAAGTGACGGTGACCGTCACCCCCAGGGTGCTGCCGTCGTCCGCGGTCAGCTTGCAACGGGTGCTGCTGCCCACCTTCCCGGTGAGGTCCTCGGGGCAGGTGATGTGCGGCTTGGGCCGGCCCGTCTGCGCGGCGAGCCGCTCGGAAACCGTGGTGGCCAGCTTGCCGGCGGACACCTTCGGCTCGGACTTCCCCACGCTCACCGAACCCGAGCAGCCGACGAGCAGTGTGCCGGCGGCCACGGCCGTGAGGCTCCAAGCTGCTGCGGACATACGGGCCTTGGACATGGTGGACTCCACTTCCGTAGATCAAGAAAAGGATGCGCCCGAAGCATATCGACAGAACGAAATCGGTGGATCAGAGAACTCCATAAAACCTTCACTCCGCCTGCCGATTACGGTCACTGATAGGGGTGTTGGCCCAGAATTGCGCGTACGTATTTCGGGTGAAGGCGGGCTGAGTCCGCTCCCTGAACGAGTGAGGCTCCGGTGCTAGACTTCGCGCGCCGATCAAAGAGCACTCAAAGAACGTACGTGCGGCTGGAGTTGATAAAGTGGAGGCAGTCGATGGCTGGTCCTGATCTGGGCACGGACTCGGAGAACCTCAAGAAAGGCGCCAAGGATATCGTCGAGGCCTTGCGTCCCACCGAGGGCTTCGATCTCGAAGGGGCGGCAGGGCAGAGCTCTTCTTTCGGGCACTCTTCGGCGGCCTCGTCGTTCGTGGAGTTCTGTGCCACCTGGCAGGCGGGCGCGCAGATTCTCAGCGGGAGCACGGCCGGAAAGGCGGCGGGGCTCGTCTCGGCGAACGGTACTTTCACGGACACGGACGGAAGGGTTCGCGACGCGGCGAACTCCGTCAAGACTAACTAGGGCAAATAGGGCAAGAGCGGGGGAAGCAGTGGCAGCGGCACTCGGGTCGACGAAGGACCCCAAGGAGCTCATTCCCGGTGATGTACACGCGCTGACCGAGCTCGCCGACACGCTGAAGCACTGGTCGGACAAGTTCGACAAGGTGGGGTCCAACCTGCGGGACGTAAAGATCCCCGACTGGAGCGGACAGGCCAGCGCCGCGTTCTGGAAGAGCCTGAACGGCGAGAAGGGCAACTGGTACATCGCCTCGGACCACATGTCCGATGCGTCGACCGCGATCAAGTCGTACATTCACGTGCTGCACTGGGCCCAAGGGCAGGCCGCCGACGCGATAGACAAGTGGGACGCCGGGAACCACGCGGGAGCACAGCACGTTCTCAACGCCGCGCGCACCCAGCTGGAGCACGAGGCCACGACACTCTCGACCAAGCTGAAGAACCTCTCCGGCGGCGCCAAGGACAGCCCCAGCTGGCTGACCCAGGCCGCCAAGCTCGCCAAGGACCTCGGGCTCGGGCAGACCACCGTCAAGGAAGACGAGCTCTGGCAGTACGGCAACAACCCCGCCGACAAGAACAAGAGGACATGGGGACACCAGAACCCCAACGCCACTGATGAAGACCCGGACGGCGAGAAGAAGAAGCTCAGCTGGTCCGTGAAGATCGCGGAAGTCAGCGGCGGAGCCAGTGTCTGGTCCGCCGACGCCAAGGGCGAGACGACGGTGGGCGGTGTCAAGCTGTCCGGGAGCACCGGTGTCTCGGTGCTCGGCGTGGACGGTGGTCTGTCCGCCGGTATCACGGACGGAAACGCGGAGCTTAAGGCGACGGGCAGTGCGTACCTCGCGAAGGCTGAGGCCGCGGGCAGCGCACAGTACGGGCACATCGGCGTTCAGGCGCAGGGCAGCGCCATCGTCGGTGCCAATGCCGAGGCGAAGGCCACGATCGGCAAGGATGGGCTGCACGGGGGCGCGGAGGGGTTCATCGGCGCCAAGGCCGAGGGGTCGGCATCCGCGTCCGTGGGCGGTGTCGGCGCCGGTGTCACCGGGGAGGCCTGGGCCGGAGCCGGAGCCTCGGCCAGCATCGACGTCGGCAAGGGCGACGACGGCAAGTACCACATCGGTGGCGAGCTGGGCGCCGGCCTGGGTATCGGCGGCAAGGTCGGTTTCCAGGTCACGGTCGACCCGGGCGAGGTCGTCGACACGGTCAGCGATGCGGGCGACGCGATCGGCGACGCCGCCAGTTCAGCCTGGGACCACTCGCTCGGCCAGTTGTTCTAGGCTGGACCAAGGCTCACGAAGGAAGTGGATTCACGATGACGGCCACGTTGCCGGTCAAGATCTCGTTCTCGTTGCCGGACGGCTGGCGGTCGGCGCCACCGGACGAGGTGGGAGCGCCCGGAGTCGCCTTCGTCGCGCTTCATCCTGCCTCCATCGACGGGTTCACGGCGAACATCACCATCGCCGGGCGGATGCGCAACGACAGCGCTACCATGCGGCAGATCGCCGACGAGTCGGTGCAGCGGCTCTCGGAGGCAGGGACGGTCGAGGTCACCAAGCAGGAAGAGGTGGGCACGCCTGACATTCCCGGTCTGACCGATGCCCCGGGTGTCGTGCAGAACCTGCGCTTGTCCACCTCCCTGCACGGTGAGCCGCTCGAGCTGGTTCAAAGTCAGGTGTACCTCGGTATGGAGGACGTCGACCGCCCGTCCCAGCGTGCGGTGATCGAGCTCGTGCTGACGGCGAAGCCGACGCAGTTGGAGGCGGTGCTGGACGACTTCAAGGAGTTCGTCCGCTCGGTGCGGGCGGACGAAGGCTCCTGAGAGGCGTCGAGGGCCTCAGGCCGGCGACCAGACACCTGCCGGGATCCGGTCGAGGACGTCACACAGGTAGCCGAGCCGCTCGTCGAGGTCGGCAGGGCTGAGCCGGCCGCGCCGCCAGGTGAGCAGTTCGTCGTTGTGCAGTCGGACCGGGGCGTCCTTGGTGGCTCGCGGGTCGGTGACGAGGAAGGGCGCCACCCCACTCGTCAGCGCGTCACGGGCGAACGACTCGTCGTCCGTGAACACCCTGAACGCCTCGTCGAACCCGGGCACACCAAGCTGCACAAGGCGTCCGTGCTGGGTCACCCCGTCGAGTGCCTGCGGCCGGCGCACGACCAGCTCCGGCCCGGCTGCCGGGGCGGTGACTGCGAACACCGTCCAGAAGGCCGGCTGAGTGCGGCCGGGGCCGTCGTTGATGTTGAGAGTGCCGGTCGTGTACTCGAAGCAGCAGAAGCGGCGGCCCCGGAATTCGCCGGTGATGTAGTGGGAGGCCCGCAGGTTGTGGCCCCGGTTGGGCAGCGGTGCCATCCCGCAGAGCCGGTCGATCGTCCCGTACGTGGTCTGCTGGTAGCTCCAGCCGCGCTCCTGCGCGAGCCGGATCGCCGCGGTTCTCTCCTGCATACCGCGGGCCCGGCTCCTCTGAGCGCGCACCATCATGGAGATGACGAAGGCGAACAACCCGCCGACGACCAGGATCATGAGCACGGGCATCAGTATGGTCATGGCACGCGATTATGTCCGATGTTCAGGACGGCAAGAGACCGGGCCGACGCCTCGCCCACTGGGTGGGGAGCGATGGTCGAACGGTTGTAGAAGTTCGATGAAGATCGCAAACGATGCGGCGTCGCAGGCGTCGGTCATGGCCACGATGGAATGTCGCCTCACCTGGCGATGTGATCAAGGCCGGGCGAAGCCACTGGGCGCACCGGCAAACCGGGCAAAGTGTGATGTCGGGTCAGGTTCGTAACTGAGTTAACACACAGCCCGGTTGGACCCGTTGCGCGGGGTGACTACAGTGGTAAACGCGTTGTCAGGCGCGGCTCGCTTTGTGATCGTACGGCGAGCGGTTGGTCGGTCCGGCTCCTGTCGGGACCGATGGATGTACGGGGAAACGGGGAGGAGCGTCGTGCTTCCGGCAGACATGGTGGGGGGCGTGTCGGCGACCAGGGCGGCGAACCTGGAAGCCAGCGGTGAGGCGCTGGATGCGTTCGTGAAGCGAGTGGACAACGTCCTGAAGACGCTTGAGGGGTCCGCCGGCAACCCGGCGAAGGTCGAGGCTCAGAAGATCAGGCAGACGTCCTTGACCTCGGGCGGGGCCGACATCTTTCCCGAGGCGCACGGCCTGTACTACCAGTACACGCGAGTCCACGGCGAACTGACGAAGCTGTCCAGGAATCTGCATCTGCAGATCGAGGCGATCGGTATCGCGGTGCAGGGTGCGCGCGTTGGCTTCGACAACCTCGAAGAGGAGCAGCGTCAGCGGTTCTGGGCGATCCAGCAGCACATCCAGGGCACGCAGGACACCAATGACGGCAAGCAGCGCACCGGCACCGGCACACAGATGAAGGCGTGACGATGACCGACAAGCATGATGCCGATCTGCAGCGAGTCGGCGATCAGAACAAAGCCACTGACTGGGTTCGGGGCTACGAGAGCAGCCCGCACAGCGGGATGCTTTTCGGTTGGGTTGACACAGCGATCAGGGCCACGCCTGTCGGGGCAGGGGTCGCCGCTCGGACAGACTTCGGCCACCTCGACCTTCCTCTCAACAAGATGATCGACCTGGTTGAGCAGACCGACCCTGAGGACCTCGAGTCCTCCGGCAAGGCGTTGTGGGACGCGCGCGACGCCATCAAGGCGGCAGCAGATGAGCTCGACGGTCACATCCAGAAGGTCCATTGGGTCGGAAAGTCGGGTGACTCGTTCCGTGAATGGGGTGGCAAGCTCGTCACACATACTCACTATTTGAGTGAGTTCGCCGGAGCTGCGGGTGACCAGATCACGGCCGCTGCCGTCGGTCTTGCCGCCGTCCGTGGCGCCATGCCGCCTCGTGACACGGAGGCGAACCGGACTCGGCCCGACAAGTTCACGGCGGCCGAGAAGGCGGCGGACAAAGAGGGGTACGCCACTGCCGTAAAAGTGGAGAAGGACCGCCAAGAGGCGATCAACCAGATGAACCGGTTGGCGTCGTACTACGCGGTGTCCGAAGAGGTGCTGTCGCTCCTGCCTGAGAAGGACAAGACTCCGGCGTTCACGTCGATGCCCGACGTGGGTGTTCCGCAGCCCTCGAAGAGGTATGGCGTTGACCAGCCGGTCTCGGCTGTGGGGTCAGGCGCTCACGGAGGCACCGGACCGGTATCCGGTGGCGGTCATCACGCGACGGCGATGGTTCCGAACAGTGATGCTCCCAGGCACGTCACCAGTGACGGCCCGACACCTGCCCAGCACATAACCGACCGGATCCCGTCGCATCCCGACCAGCCTGTGGGCACACACATCGACCACACCGGCACGTTGCCTCCGCCCACGACCAGCACCCCTGGGCCCAGCCATACTCCGCCGGTCACGAGCACTCCTCCCACCACTGGTGGTCAGCCCGATGTGTTCGGCGGCGGTGGATACCGGCTTCCGATGCCCAATGCCACCTCGGGCCGCGGTCTGAGCGGCGCCGGCGGGTTCCGTACGCCGCCGTCCGCCCAGGGGCGAACGGGAACGTCCCGTTTGACCAACCCGGGCTCCGGGCGTGCCACCGCGAGAGGGCCCATGGACGAGATGGGCCGTGCAGCGTCGGCGGGCCAGTCCACTGCCAAGGGCACCGCTTCCGGAGCGAGGTCGTCATCGCCGATGGGCCGAGGGGTCACAGGCGGTACGCCACGGCCCGGAGGTGCCGAGGCAGCACGCACGAGCAGCGGGCCGGCCACCGGCGCCGGACGGTCCAACGGAGTCGTCGGGGGGCGCCCCTCCGCCACGAATCCCACGTCGAAGAACGGGTCTCGGCTTCCACGAGGCACGGTCATCGGGGGGGAGGAGGAGGCCAACTCCCGGTCCACGACCGGTCGGCTCGGCCAGCGTGGTGTCTTCGGACCGCCCGAGTCCACGGCGCGACCCGGTGCGAGAGCGACCGGCTCCCGACTTGGTGCGGGAACATCCGAGCCCGTCACCGGCAGTCCCACCTCGCGCAACTCCGCGGCAGGCGCTGAGCGCAACGGCATGACCCGTGGTGGTGCCGGTCTCACTCGCGGCGCCGGCCACAACGGAAAGCCCGGCGACGCACGGAAGACGGAGGGATCGCCGCGGCCCGACTACCTCGTCGAGGACGAAGAGACACACCTGCCCGACAAGCCCCGGCGTGATGTGCCGCCGGTGGTCAACTGAGCGCGAGCGAGGACAGAAAAGACGATGAAGTCAGGGATCAGCCGACGAGCCGAGCAGGCCACGGTTCACGGAACACGCCGCGGTAGACGAGTGTGGGCTGTGGCCGCGGCCGTCGGCGCCCTGGCCGCCACGACTGTGGGCCTGGCCCCGAGTGCGGCCGCTGCCGACGCCCAGTCGAAGCAGTGGTACCTGGGGCCGATGCAGGCCCAGAATATGTGGAAGGTCAGCACGGGGAAGGGCGTGAAGGTCGCTGTCATTGACAGCGGGGTGAACGCGAACACCTCGTCGCTCAAGGGGCAGGTCCTGACGGACGAGGTCCCGAAATCGGTCGACTATCGGACCACCGACGATTACGACGGCCACGGTACGACCATTGCGGAGTTGATCGCCGGGACGGGAGCAGGGGGCGGCCTGAAGGGCCTGGCGCCTGGAGCCAGGATCATTCCGTTCCGTGTAAAGTTCGATGACCTCAAGGGCAGTGCGTCCGAGCTGAAGAAAACGCCTGACCCCACGCAGGCGATCAGGGCTGCAGCCGACACCGACGCAAAGATCATTAACATGTCCTTTGGTTCCGAGGGGCCGAGCTCCGAGGAAAAGGCTGCGATCGAATACGCTGCCTCGAAGGGGAAGCTGCTGATTGCTGCAGTCGGTAATGACGGTCAGAAATCGGGTGACACGATCGGTTATCCGGCTGCTTTCCCTTACGTGGTCGGCGTAGCGGCAGCGGACAAGTCCCTTACGGTGTCGAAGTTCTCCTCCTCTGGAAACTACGTCGACCTCTCGGCCCCAGGCCAGGGATTCCCCGGCTGGTGTGACGCGACCTTCCACTCGTACTGCGACAACATGAACGGCACGAGCTCGGCAGCAGCGATCACCTCGGGAGCTGCCGCCCTGATCTGGTCCGCCCACCCCGACTGGACGGTGAACCAGGTAACCCGCGCCCTGATCGACACGGCCGGTCGCACGTGGCCGAAGAACAACCCGAGCAAGTACGCCGGCTACGGGCTCATTCGTCCTCGTCTGGTTCTCGCGAACGCCAACTACAACCCCGGGCCGGCGCACGTCGACCCGCTCGCGAAGGACAACGGCGGCGACCTGCTGGCCAAGTCCGGTTCTTCGGTTGCCGCTTCGTCCTCCTCTGACTCTGCATCAACCCCGTCACAGGCCCCGGAAAAGGGTTCCTCCGGCGCGACCTCGGCGGCAGGATCGAGCGTGGAGTCGTCAAGTGGCGGTAGCAGCAACACCACTTGGATCGCACTGGGCGCCGTTGGCGCCGTCGTCGTGGTCGGCGGCGGCGCTCTGGCCATCGCGCGGGCGCGACGCGCCAGGTGAAGTCCTCGGCATCAACAGCCGTAGCACCCCGGTGCCGTTCGGACAGGGCAGGCACTGTGGGCTCACCGCTGGACGCGACAAGCAACAGCGGTGAGCCGAAACCGTCAGATCAACAACGGACACACGAAAGGCAGGGCCGACCATGGCCGGCGGAACGCAGAAGCTCCAAGATGATGCAGTAATCCGTCTCGAGAAGCAGATGCTCGAGAAGTACGAGAACATCCAGAAGCGTGTGCACACGCTCCAGGGCGTCATCGACGGCCTCGAGGGCCAGTGGCAGGGTATCGGCCGTGCCGCGTTCGACAAGAAGCAGATCGAGATCAACGAGTCGCTGCGCAACATCGGCGGCATCCTCGGTGACGTCATCGAGGCCATGACCACGACGCGCAACATCAAGGACAGCAAGGAAGACGAGGTCCGCGCGGCGGTCAACAAGATCGACATCCACGACGGTGCTTCCTCTACCCCGCCGTCGGCCCTGAGCTCCTACTGAGCCGAACAGGTCTCAGAAGCGTCTGCCGGGCAACCGGCGCAGTCATCAGCTACACACACCAGCGAGACGAGGTAAAGAGGCATGGCCAACAACGCTGAGGGGCTGTCAGTCACTTATGACGGGCTCGACACCGCGGCGACCAGCATCGGTAACCAGGCGAGCCAGCTCGAGCAGGATCTGCAGGACCTGCGCGGCCTGGTGGTGAACAGCCAGCAGTACTGGGAGGGCCAGGCCCAGGGCACCTTCCACGA
The DNA here is from genome assembly GCF_006715785.1 of Streptomyces puniciscabiei. NCBI lineage: Bacteria > Bacillati > Actinomycetota > Actinomycetes > Kitasatosporales > Streptomycetaceae > Streptomyces > Streptomyces puniciscabiei. Next base: position 1,216,021 of record NZ_VFNX01000001.1, on the reverse strand, counting down.
GAAGCTGCAGCGCTGGGACAAGGAAGCCGCTCACATCCACCAGGCCCTGCAGGGTATCGGCCACGTCGTCGCCCAGTCCGGCGGTACCTACATGGAAGGCGACAAGAAGGCGGCCAGCTACTTCCAGTAGGCCGAGGCTCGCAGAATCAACTCCAGGGTGGGCGCGCGCGGGAGGCGCCCACCCTGCTGTTGTGCCGAGCGACAAAGCCGAGCTTTTGAACCAGAGAGGTAAAGAGTGAGCATGCGCGAGTCAGGGTCCGGACCGAGTACCCGAGACACCCGGCAGTTCGGCCCGTACACGGTCGTCACGCGGCTCGACTCCGGCCTTCCCGCGCACACCCCCGTCCCCGAGCACCGCTTCATCGCCCGCAGCGCCGACGGCGACCGCACCGTGCTGCTCAGCAGCCCTCTGGCGACCGCCGACCCGCAGCGCTTCATGGCCGAAGCCGATGCCTCCCGCTACCTCCTTGGGCCCTGGGTCCTGCCGGCCGTCGAACTCGCCGCCCCCGGCGAGCAGCCGTGGCACGCGCGCCCCTACCTGCCCGCGCTCCCGCTGCCCATCGCTCTCGCCCTGCACGGCGGCCCGCTGCCCGAGCGGACGGTTCGCGCGCTCGGTGTCGCGCTGGCCGAGAACCTGGCCATCGTGCACAGCCAGAACCTGACCCACGCGGGGCTCTGCCCGGCCGCCGTGCTGATCGCCACCGACGGACCCCGGCTCACCTGCTTCGGGGCGGTACGGGCTGCCGTGTCGGACGGTTCGGCCCGACAGGATGTACCCGGGCTCGACCCCGGCAGCCTGCCCCCCGAGCAGGCCGCCGGTGGGCAGCCGCGCCCGCTGGGGGACGTATACGCACTCGGCGCGACGCTCGCCTACGCCGCCACCGGGTACACCATGCCCGAACGGGATGAGCTTCCCTCCGGGCTGCGGTCGATCACCACCAGGTGCCTGAGCCGCGACCCCGCCCACCGGCCGCAACTGATCGATGTGATTGATGAGTTGACGGGGAGTGCTCAGTCGGACGCTCCCGTGGGTTTCGCACCGCCCTCGCGTGCGGACGCGTTCCTGGGCCCCGGTTGGTTGCCTGCCCGACTCATTGCCGCGATCGTCCACCAGTCGGCGTCCGTGCTGGCCGCCGAGGTACGGCTACCCGCGCATCCGGCCCGGCCGCTGGGCGAAGCGCCGACCCCGGCGCCCGTACTCCACCCCAGCCACTGACGACAAGAACCCTATGCCGACTCCACTTACCCATGACGACCCCGTTGCCCTCGGCCCTTTCCGGCTCATAGCCCGGCTCGGCAGCGGAGGCATGGGCACCGTCTACGTGGCGCGCTCCGCCGGCGGGCGTACCGTCGCCCTGAAGACCATGCACGCCGCCATCGCCACCGACCCGGCGGCCCGCACCCGTTTCCGGCTGGAGGTGGACGCGGCCCGGGTCATCGGTGACCAGTTCGGGGCGCGGGTGATGGACGCCGATCCACTCGCGGAGACGCCCTGGCTGGCCACGGAGTACGTGCTGGGACCCCCGCTCGACGAGGCCGTCGAAGGCGGGGGGCCTCTGCCCGAGCAGTCCGTACGGGCCCTGGGCGCCGCCCTGTGCTCGGCGCTCGGCCAGTTGCACCGCTCGGACGTCGTCCACCGCGACCTCAAGCCGTCCAACATCCTTCTCACCGCCTACGGCCCGAAGGTCATCGACTTCGGCATCGCACGGGCCATCGGCGACGAGCGGCTGACCCGTGCCGGAGCCGCTGTCGGTACACCCGCCTTCATGTCTCCGGAACAGGCCACCGGGCAGGATCACGACGCGGCCGGCGATGTGTTCGCGCTCGCCGGAGTGCTGGTGTACGCCGCCACCGGGCGCGGCCCGTTCGGGCACGGGCAGACGGCGGATCTGCTGTACCGGGTGCGGTACGCGGAGGCGGACCTCAGCGGTGTACCGGCCGCTCTCGTGCCCGTTCTGGCCCAGTGCCTGGCCAAGGAACCTGGGGCTCGCCCCACCACGGCTCAACTCGCGGTCCAACTGCACGACGGGAAGGGCGAGTTCGCCGACCACCTGCCCCATGAGCTGCTGGCGGACATCGGGCGGCGGGCCGCCGACGTCTGGCGGCTGACGCCGCAACGGCTGCCGGCGCCGGCAGCCGAGGCGGGTCCCACCACGGTCACTTCGGTGCCCAAGCGGGGCCTCTCGCGCCGTGGGTTCCTGGCGGCGGGTGGGGGGCTCGCGGTGACCGCGGCCGCGGGTGGGGGACTGTGGTGGTACCGCGGGCGTGCCAAGCCCCTGGCCAAGAAGGCGCCCCAGCAGACGCGCAACCTCGACCCGCTGTGGCATTACGGCGGTAAGGGGGCGATGGAGATGGACTCCTGGGGACTGATCCACCCGTATCGCGCCAACGGATCGATCTGGCTCCCCTACAACGCCGTCATGAAGCGCCTCAACCCGTCCACCGGGACTTTCCGGGACGTGCTGTTCGGCGGGAACTGGTGGCAGGCGGCTGCGGTGAACGACCGGCTGTACATGCTCCAGCAGTACTACCCGGAGAACGGCAAGACGCCCCATGGCGTGATGTCGATCGACATCTGGGACGAAGGTCAGAACTACGAGGGGCCGACCTCGACCCGATTCGCGTCCGCCACGTCCACCATCAAGCCGAACCAGCTCCTCTGCATCACCGACGGCGTCGCCTACGTCGCATTGGGCTACGGGAAGGACCTCGAGGACCAAGGGTTCCTTCCCTCGCAGACCTGGACCCTGCGGGCCGCCGATTTCAAGAGCGGTAAGACGCTCTGGACGAAGCCGTTGCCGAAGCGGTCGAGCAAGAGTCACCGACTGCACTTCCTCGCCGCGAAGGTCGCCGGCGGCCGCCTGGTGACCTTCCAGGAGGTGACGGACAACAAGCCGCACATCGTCGCACGTGACATCGCCAGCGGGGTCGTCCTGTGGGACAAGCCTTATGACATCGAGGACATCGACTCCCTCAGGAGCGAGATCGCCGCGGACGACACGCACCTCTACGTCGGTGGCGCCCAGCTCCGGGCCCTGCGACTGAGCGACGGGACTCAGGTCTGGGCGAGCAAGAGCGGGCAACGATACAGCCCGCCGACGCTGGCGAAGGGTGTGCTGTACGCCGTCGCCGAGGGCGTCGGGCTCATGGCGGTGGACACGCAACGCGGCAAGGTCCTGTGGACCGAGGCGACAGCCGAAGCGGACCAGGCGTACATGGGCTGGCAGCCGATCATCGGCACCCGCTACGGGTACTACAAGAACGGACTGCAGCTTCGGGCCGTTTCGCTGTCGGCCCACAACGTCGCCCTGACCTACAAGACGACCGCTGTGGAGTTCCACGCGGACACCCAGTCGGGTCTGGTTCTCGGTGTGGAGCCCGACGACCTCTCCGCCTACCCACTGAAGTGACCACGGACGGACCCTGTAGCAGGTCAAGGTCCGCACCGCCGTCCGGGAACCGCCCCGTTCTTCTCGGCAGAAAGACCAGCCCTCGATGAAACCACTCGGTACCGGCGACCCTGTCCGTCTCGGCCCCTACCGCTTGCTCGGCGTCCTCGGCGAGGGCGGCATGGGCAAGGTCTACGTCGGACAGGACGGCGCCGGCGTCCTGGCCGCCGTCAAGGTGCTGCGGCCGGAACTCGCCCACGACACCGACCTGGCCCAGCGCTTCGTGCGCGAGGCACAGGCCGCACAGGCGGTGCGCAGCAAGGGAGTCGCTGCCGTGCTCGGGGCGCACACCGAGGGCGCGCGGCCGTGGATCGCCACCGAGTTCCTCGCGGGACCCACCTTGGACCAGGTGGTCGACACATACGGCCCACTTGCCGAACCGGCACTGCGGGCCTTGGCCACTTCCCTGGCGCTGACCCTCGCCGACATCCACGCGGCGGGCTTCGTCCACCGGGATCTCAAGCCGCCGAACATCGTGCTCACCTCGAACGGGCCGCGCGTCATCGACTTCGGCATCGCCCGGCCGGAACACGGGCTCACTCTCACGACCACCGGACAGATCCCGGTCACGCCGGGCTACGGCGCACCCGAGCAGGTACTCGGGCGACGAGTCGCCCCGCCCGCGGACGTGTTCTCGCTCGGCGCCCTGCTCGTGTACGCCGCCACCGGCCGACGAGCCTTCGACGGCGGGCACGTGGCGGCGCTGCAGTACGAGGTGGTGCACGGTGAGCCCCGGCTCGGTGACATGCCACCGCAGTTGCAGGAGCTCATCGCTCCGTGCCTCGCGAAGGACCCGGCCGCCCGCCCGCTGCCCGCTCAGATCGCCCAGGCCATGTCGGCACCGAGGGGAGCGGACCGGGCGTGGCGGCGCGGGAAGATCGCCGATGCGATCAAGAAGCGGGAAGCCGAGGCTTATCGCCTGACCACGCAGATCACGGCGCACTCGACGGTCGGAGCACCCTCCGTCGGCCGGCGGCGCCTACTCGTCGGACTCTCGACGGCGGGCGTCGTCGTCGCGGCCGGGGGCGGTACGACGGCCTGGTGGTTGGGTACCCGCGGAGGCACCACGTCCCGGACCATCAAGAAGAGCGACCCCTTCGACATCCCCCCAGCCGTGCGTACCCCCGTGCAGCCGTTGGACCCAGACCCCGACAAGGATCCGAGCAGAACCGGGCAACCGGCCAGCATCTGGTCACTGGGCGACCTGGCCGACGTCTACTCGCCCCTGCTCCTGCCCGTACGCGACGTCCTGGTCTTCGGCGCCGCGAGCGGCGGCATCGCCGCGTACGACGTCAGGGACGGCAGGAAGCGCTGGACGGCGCCCGGCATGGTGGCGAAGGCCGGCTATCTGTCCCTGTCGGACCGGCTCGTGGCCGGCGCGGACAGCCAGGGGGTGCTGCGGACCTTCGTCCCGTCCACCGGCGAGCCCAAGTGGACATGCCCCGGCGCCGAGGCCATGACGCTGCTCGGCGCCGACGCGGAGGCGGTGTACGTCCTCACCAAGGAGGGCAGAGTGCGCAGCATCGGCCGCGCGGATGCGAAGGTCCGCTGGACGGCCACCGTTCCGGCCGACTTCCGCCAGAAGGTGATCCCGCCCGGCGCCGTCGGCCAGGGCAGGGTCATCATCCCGGCGTCGAACGGCAGCGTCCTCGCCCTACGCACCAGCGACGGCCGCACGGTGTGGAGCCGGACGGCTCACCTCAGCAGTGACGACTTCACGGTCCGCCCGGCGGCCGACGGCGACACCGTGTACCTCAACGGCAAGACGCTGGAGGCTCGTCGGCTCAGCGACGGGCAGATCACCTGGGCCGCCAAGCCTGGCGACGAAGACGGTTTCGGTGCGCCGGCGGTGTCCACGGACGCGGTCTACGCCACCAGGGGCTCCTACCTCACACGGCGGGACAAGCGCGACGGCAGCGACATGTGGACGCCCGAGCGCTTGGGGGTCTACAGCTCACCGATGACCGCCCTGACCCACAGCCGCGTGGTGCTGAGCGGTCACGGCGTATGGGCGTTGGACAACGGTTACTCCGAGACGGACCCGATGGAGCTCAAGACAGCGAAGGCGACCGACGGCAGCCAGGGATGGGCGTACGACGTCGACCAATTCACCTATGGTCACTTGGCCTCCGCCGCCAACCGCGTCTTCCTCATGCACGACAGTGGGGTCCAGGCCCTGACGACGTTCTGAGCGGACACTTCCTCGGTGAACTGCTTCGCTGGGAAGGGCGGCTGAGCCCCCTCCGGGATCGTCCGGCACGTGGTTGAGCTGCGTATGCGCCGCCCCGGCCTGCTGTCGCGCCAGCGCGTCCGACTTGAGCTGCTCCTGCGTCGGCACAGGCGCGGCGGCAACCCCAACCGTCCCCGAAACCTCCACTTCGGTCCCGCAGCGCCCCGAGAACGCCGGATGCCGCGGACCAGAACGATCCGCGGCATCCAGGTCGGGCCAGGCCCAGTTGCCCGAGAACGACTCCGAAAGCGGTGGTCTCCTAGGAGTCCACCAGCCCCACCTGCACCATCGGCTTCCCCCGCTTCCGCGACACGAAGATGCCCCGCCCCGTCGGCATCGGCCGTGGCCTTACTCCGCCCAGCAGTTCGCCCTCGGCGGGATCGCCCGCGAGGACCACGCCCTGGGCGCCGAGTTCCTTGATGCGCTGCATGAAGGTCTCGTAGCCGGCGCGTCCGGCGCCCGCCGTGGAGCGGGCGATGATGAAGCGGACGCCGACGTCGCGGGCGAAGGGGAGGAGTTCCGTCAGGCCTGCCAGCGGGTTGCCGCTGGACGTGGACACCAGGTCGTAGTCGTCGATGACGACGTACACCGTGGGGCCCCGCCACCAGCTGCGGTTGCGCAGCTGCTCGGGGGTCACGTCGGCCGTCGGGGTGCGGCGCTGCATCAGGTCGGCCAGGGCGTCCATGTGGTGCTGCATCTGGTTCGACATGGGGATGTACTCGGCCAGGTGCGAGTCCGGGGTCACCCCGAGCAGCGACCGTCGGTTGTCGACGACGAACAGCTTGCAGCTGTGGCCGTCGTAGCGCTCGGTGAGGCGCTTGATCAGCAGCTTGAGCAGGTTCGACTTGCCGGACTCGCTCTCTCCGAACACCAGGAAGAACGGATCCTGTTCGAAGTCCACGAACACCGGCTCGAGGTTGTCCTCGTCCAGGGCGAAGGAGATGCCCCGGTTCGGGAAGCGGTCGCCGGGCGGGAGCTGGGTCGCAGGGAACTCGCGGGGCAGCAGGCGTACCTCGGGTGCGCCGGGCTCCTGCCAGTGGCGGGTGACTTCGGCCGCGAGAGCCGTCGTCGCCTCAGCCAGGTCCGTGTCGGAGGAGAGCCCGTCGATGCGTGGCACCGCCGCCATGAAGTGCTGCTTCTGCGGGGTCTGGCCGCGGCCCGGCACCCCGGTGGGCACGTTGGCCGCGATCTTGCGGTCGATCTCCGAGTCCATGGGATCACCGAGCCGCAGCTCGAGGCGGTTCATCAGGTGGTCCTTGAGGTTCGCCCGGACCTCCATCGAACGCGACGCGGTGATGATCACGTGGATGCCATAGCCGAGGCCGCGCTGAGCCATGTCCAGGACCAGCGGCTCCAAGGCCTCGTAGTCGGCGCGGAAGTTGCCCCAGCCGTCGATGACGAGGAAGACGTCACCCCAGGGCTGGTCGGTCACCGAGATGTCGCCGCGTGCCCGGCGGGAGCGGAACTCCGCGATGGAGGAGATGCCCGCGGACCGGAAGTACTCCTCGCGCCGGGTCATGACGCCGTACACCTCGGCCGCCGTACGACGGACCTTCTCCGGGTCGAGGCGGGAGGCCACGCCGCCCACGTGGGGCAGGCCGGCCACCGCGGCCATACCGCCGCCACCGAAGTCCAGGCCGTAGAACTGCACTTCCCACGGGGTGTGGGTGAGGGCGAACGACGCGATGATCGAGCGCACCAAGGTCGACTTGCCGGACTGCGGGCCGCCGACGATCTGCATGTGACCGGCCGCGCCGCCGAAGTCGAGCCACAACGGGTCGCGCCGCTGCTCGTAGGGCTTGTCGATGAGGCCGACGGGGACCACCAGCCGGCCCGCGCCCTCATAGCCGGGCTGGGTCATCCCGCGGCCCGGTACCGGGGCCAGGCCCGGCAGCAGCGCGTCGAGCGACGGCGGGCTGTCCAGCGGGGGCAGCCACACCTGGTGGGCCGCCGGACCCTGCGCCTCCAGGCGCCGCACGATCACGTCGAGCACGGTGTCGGCGAGCGCGTCGTCCTGCTGCTCGGTCGGCGCCTCCTGGCGCTGCTGCGGGATCGGTGCGTACTGCACCGGCACCTCCGCCGCGGTGAACAGGACGGGCCTGCGGTCGACGGGCAGTGGGCCGCCGAGCGCCGCGGCCTGCTGCGAGCTGGTGCGGTACACGCCGGAGACGTACGCCGCCTTGAAGCGCAACATCTCGTCGGTGCCGAACTTGAGGAAGCCGGAACCCGGGACGTTCGGAAGCTCGTAGGCGTCCGGGACGCCGATCGCGGCGCGGGACTCGGCCGCCGAGAACGTCCGCAGACCGACGCGGTACGACAGATACGTCTCCAGGCCGCGCAGGCGGCCCTCCTCCAGGCGCTGCGAGGCCAGCAGCAGGTGCACGCCCAGCGATCGGCCGATACGGCCGATCTGCACGAACATCTCGATGAAGTCCGGCTTGGCGGTCAGCAGCTCGCTGAACTCGTCGATCACCAGGACGAGGGAGGGGATGGGCTGCAGCGGGGCGCCTGCGGCGCGCGCCTTCTCGTAGTCGTGGATGTTGGCGTAGTTGCCCGCGTCGCGCAGCAGCTCCTGGCGGCGGTTGAGCTCGCCGCGGATCGAGTCGCCCATGCGGTCGACGAGGGTGAGGTCGTCCGCGAGGTTGGTGATCACGGCCGCCACGTGCGGCAGCTGGGCCATGCCCGCGAAGGTGGCACCACCCTTGAAGTCGGCGAGTACGAAGTTCAGCGTCTCGGAGGAGTGGGTCACGGCAAGGCCGAGGACCAGCGTGCGCAGCAGTTCCGACTTGCCGGAACCGGTGGCACCGACACACAGGCCGTGCGGGCCCATGCCCTCCTGCGCGGCCTCCTTGAGGTCGAGCATCACGGGCCGGCCGTCCTCACCCAGACCGATCGGCACCCGCAGCCGCTCCCCTTGCGAACGCGGCCGCCATGTCCGCTTCGGGTCGACCGATGCCGCGTCGCCCAGGTTCAGCAGGTCGGTGAACTCCAGGTTCGCCAGCAACGGTTCGTCGTCGTCCCCGCCCGACGCCATTCGCAGCGGCGCCAGTTGACGGGCGAGGGCCTCGGCGGCCTCGTACGACAGGACGTCCGGGGTCCCTTCGTAGACCATGCCGTGCGCCGACTCCAGGCGCAGCTCCTTGGGCTGGACGACGACGGACAGGTCGCCCCGGCCGACCGTGAGGTCACCCGGCACGACCTCCAGGACCGTCACACCCTGCATGCCCTCGGGGCTGGCCAGCAAAGCGGTGGGGGGCAGGGAGACGCCGTCGAGCACCACCACCACGTGCGGCTGCTCCGGGACCGGGGGACCACCGGGGTGGAAGCGCGGGCGGCCCTGGAGACGGGAGGCGAGCCGGTCCTCCAGCTCCACCGGGTCGGTGGTGATCAGGCGGATGCTGCCGGCGCCGTCGGCGAGGCCCGGCGCCTGCACGTGCGGCAGCCACTTGGCCCACTCCCACTCGTGCGCCGACTGACGTTCGGCGACGACGGCGATGACCAGGTCCTCGGGGGAGTGCAGCGAGGCGAGGGAGGCGGTGACGGCACGTGCGGCGCCGCGCACGGTGCCGGGCTCGCCGCTGATCGTCACGTGGTAGAAGGCGCGCAGCGACACGGCCATCGGCAGCTCGTCAAGGGTGCTGTGCGTGGCCAGGAAGCGCTGCATGGCGCCCGCGGTCAGCGGCTCCAGCTCGTCCACCGGGGCGGTCTCCGGCGGGATCAAGGGAGTGGCCAGGGCCTGCGGGCCGAGGCCCACCCGCACCTGCCCGAAGTCCTCGTCGCCGGTGCGCCGTTCCCACACCCGGCTGCCCTCGGCGACCAGCGCCCACAGTTGCTCCGGCGAAGGGTGCAGGTAGTACTGCGCGTCGCGCTGGGCCTTGGCGGTGCCGAGTGCGGCGCGCCGGGTCTGGGAGAGGTAACGCAGGTAGTCGCGGCGCATGTCGGCCATCTGCCCCTGGTTGCCGCGGCGGTAGCGGACCAGCATCGAGATGCCCATGGCGATCGTCGAGGCCACCATCAGCAGGCCCATGATCTTCATGAAGGGCTGGGCCTGGGGGTTGAAGAAGAACACCACGGAACCGCCCATGCCGAGCATGGGCAGGAGCTGCATCCAAGCGCTTTCCTGCTGGCCGCGCGGAAGTTCCGGCGGAGCCTGCAGCAGGACCTCGTCCGTGGGCACTTCCTTCGGCAGTGCCCGCGGTGGGCGCTTGACGACGATGTGGCTCACTACGCACCAATTCCCTTGCCGGACCGAGATTTTTCGTCCGCCGCCCCGTGTCAGGCGAACGTCGATCGCGAAGCGCGATCCTACTGACAACCACGGACAACGGCTGGCGGTAGGGTGCCGGTGAGACGCGTGAGCAGTTGCGAATCGTTCCGGGAAAACCCGGGCAATCCGCAACGGTTCGAAGGAGGCGCCTCCCCGCAAACCCCGGATGCGACTGCTCGGTTCACCGGCGGAGCGTGTGGCGCCGCACAACCTACACAGGATTTTTACGGGCGGAAGGTGCGCGGTGGCACCGCAGGCCGCCCCACCACCGACGAGGGGGAACAGCAGGTGAGCATGACGGCCTCCGCGCCGGCCGGCGCGCCCGGCGGACACGGCACCGGAGCCCCTTCCGGGGCGGGTATGGGATTCGGCTTCTGCCGGGTCACCATCGTGGCGCCCGACAGCCGGATCGACGTGGCGCTGCCCGACGACGTACCGGTCGCGGACCTGTACCCGGAGATTCTGCGGCTGTCCCAGCAGAGCCCCGCCGAGGGCGCTCCGGTCGGCTACCACCTCGTACGGCGCGACGGCACCGTCCTCGACGGCGCCCGGTCCTTCACGGCACAGCGCATCCTCGACGGTGAACTGCTCACCCTGCGCCCGTTCGCCGAGTCGCTGCCGCCCGCCGTCCTCGACGACGTCTCCGAGGCGGTGGCCTCCGCCGTCACCCGCGACCGGACCCTGTGGAGCGGCGACCTCACCCGCGCCGCCGGCCTCGTCGCGGGCGGCATCCTGCCCGCGTTGCTCGCCTTCGTGGCCTGGAGCTCCCAGATCCGCCATGACATGCACAGCCTGCAGGGCATCATCGCGGGCATCACCGGCATCCTGCTGGTCACCATCGCCTGTGTACGCGCGCGCGTGTACGACGACCGGGGTTCCGCGGTCGCGCTGGGACTCGGCGCCCTGCCGAACATCGGCGTGGCCGGGTCCGGGCTGCTGCCGCTCGCCCACCACGAGGGCATCGGACGGCTCCAGTTCCTGCTCGCCTGCACGGCGGTCCTCGTCGCCTCCCTGGTGCTCACCCTGGTGTCGCCCGGCGGCGACGGACCCTTCGTGGCGTTCCTCTTCGCCTCCGCCATCGGCCTGATCACCACCTTCATCGCGACTCTCACCGATCTGAAGCCCATCGAGACGGCCGCCATCGGCGCCCCGCTGTCCGTCGTCGCCCTGGCCTTCCTGCCGGGCCTGTCCATGCGCTTCGCCCGGCTGCCCATCGGCTTCGAACCGCCCAACCCCTCCCGCGGCGGCTATGACACCGGCGAGCCCGCCCCGCAGGAGCCCGTGGACGCCGACCGTGTGGCCGCCCAGGCCCGGCGCGGCCACGAACTGCTCGTCGGGCTCGTCGGGGGCTGTGCCCTCGTCGCCGTCGGCGCCTCGATCGTCCTCGGCTTCTCCAGCAACGTCTGGGCCCAGCTCCTGGCGCTCGCGACCGGCGTGGCGATGCTGATGCGGGCGCACCTGTTCCGCTACACCGCGCAGGTGGGCGCCACCCTGGCCGCCGGCCTCGCCGCCATCGTCTTCCTCGGTCTCGGGCTGGCCCTGAACCCGCCCCGGGGCTATCTGATCGATGCCATCCAGGGCGACACCTCGTCCCTCGACATCCGCAGCATCTGGCTCGCCGCGGCGGTCGGCGCGGCCACCGCCCTCGTCACCGCGATCGGTCTGATCACTCCGCGCCGCGGTGTCACCCCCTTCTGGGGCCGTTTCCTGGAGATCGCCGAGAGCTTCGTCCTGCTCACTCTGATCCCGCTGGCGCTGGCCGTGTTCGACGTGTACGCGCGTGCACGGGCGATGACCAGCTGAGGGCCGACGCGCGGGAAGCAGAGGCCACGGAGAAAGGGCGGCACACATGCGTGCCGCCCTTTTCATGTTTTGCCAACCTCAGCGCCGCTCACTGCCCGGCAAGCCCCCCATTGCGCTCATGTGGCTCCAGATCGAACTCCCCGTCCCGCGCCCCCAGTACGAACGCGCGCCACTCCGCCTCGGTGTAGCGGAGCACGGTGGCGTGGTCGAGGGAGGAGCGCATCGCGACCGCACCGCCGGGCAGGTACGCGATCTCGACCCGCTCCTCGTGTGCCTCCGTGCCCGGTGCGCAGTGCCACTCCACGCCGGAGATGTCGAGTGCGTACAGCTCGTCCCGCTCCCGCTCCTTGCGCGCCTTGACGTCTTCCTGAGATTCCGGCGCCGACGCGCCGGCGCTCGTGCCCTGTGTCTCGGTCATGGTGAAGCGGCCCCCTTCGGCATACGGACTGCGTTGCGTCGTCACCCTACTGGGAGACCACGCGCGCGTACTGTGAAACGACCTGGTCAACGCCCGTACGAAGGAGTACGGCCGGATACGGGTGCGGACCGGCGACCGCTTGTGCCCAGGGAGCGGAGGTTTCGTCACGGGCATGCAACGGGCGCGGCCATGCCAACCCATGCTCACGTAAATTCCCGGTCATGAGCATGCCCGGCACCGCCCCATGGTCCCCGCCGTCGACCGACGTACTCGCCCTGCGCGGCGGCCGCGGCGGCGGTTACCACAGCAGCTATCACGGCGGCTACCACCACTACGGCTCCCACCACTACGGCAGCCACGGATCCGGCGGCGGTGGTGACGTGTGGATCTGGGTCCTCGTCCTGGTCGTCCTGATCGTGGTCCTCCTGGTCTGGAACGCCAAGCGGAGCCAGTGACACGGACGGCCGAACCGTCCTGGTACCCTGTGTGACGGCCGTTTGTGTACGCACCCCCGGAGCCCTCTTGAACAGGCTCTGGAGGCCGCGCCCAGCGGATCCCGCCTCCCGAGTAACGGAAGCTCCCCCGAGAAGCAGACCGGGGGCACTCGGTGGCACTCACAGACTATGAGGAGTACGCGTGTCGCTCGACGCCGCTACGAAGAAGCAGATCATCGCCGAGTTCGGTACCAAGGAGGGTGACACCGGCTCCCCCGAGGTCCAGGTCGCTCTGCTCTCCCGTCGGATCTCCGACCTGACGGAGCACCTCAAGACCCACAAGCACGACCACCACTCCCGTCGTGGCCTGCTGATCCTGGTCGGTCAGCGCCGCCGGCTGCTGCAGTACCTGGCGAAGAAGGACATCCAGCGCTTCCGCGCGCTGGTCGACCGCCTCGGCATCCGCCGTGGTGCGGCGGGCGCCAAGTAGGACGCCGTGAGGGGAGCGGTTCCCGGAAGCAGATCCGGGGGCCGCTCCCTTCGTCGTACATGCGGAAACGTGCGGAGTGTCACTCACGCTTTGTAGTGTGGTAGCACAACGCAATACGTACGACACGGAACGACGTACGACACAGAACGAGGAGAAGCGCACCTAGCCGCCGCCGGTCCTCGGTAGTGGCCCCCGGGGGGAAGCGAGCCCCGGGTGCTTCGATCGAAGACCGGCCCGCACCGCACGGCGCGCTTCTCCACCACCGTCCCCCTGCCACACGGGCAGCCAAGGGACGAAAGACGATACGTAACGGAGAAAACGCTAGTGGAGAACGAGACCCACTACGCCGAGGCCGTCATCGACAATGGCGCCTTCGGTACCCGTACCATCCGCTTCGAGACGGGCCGCCTGGCCAAGCAGGCCGCCGGTTCCGCCGTGGCGTACCTGGACGACGACACCATGGTGCTGTCGGCCACCACCGCCTCCAAGAACCCCAAGGACCAGCTCGACTTCTTCCCGCTCACGGTGGACGTCGAGGAGCGCATGTACGCGGCCGGGAAGATCCCCGGTTCCTTCTTCCGCCGTGAGGGCCGGCCCTCCGAGGACGCGATCCTCACCTGCCGCCTCATCGACCGCCCGCTGCGCCCGTCCTTCAAGAAGGGCCTGCGCAACGAGATCCAGGTCGTCTGCACGGTCATGGCGCTCAACCCCGACCACCTGTACGACGTCGTGGCGATCAACGCCGCGTCCGCGTCCACGCAGCTGGCCGGTCTGCCCTTCTCCGGCCCGATCGGCGGCGTCCGCGTCGCGCTGATCCGCGGTCAGTGGGTCGCCTTCCCGACGCACACCGAGCTCGAGGACGCCGTCTTCGACATGGTGGTCGCCGGCCGCGTCCTGGAGGACGGCGACGTCGCGATCATGATGGTCGAGGCCGAGGCCACCGAGAAGACCATCAAGCTGGTCGAGGGTGGCGCCGAGGCGCCGACCGAGGAGGTCGTCGCCGCCGGTCTGGAGGCCGCCAAGCCCTTCATCAAGGTCCTGTGCCGCGCCCAGGCCGACCTCGCCGCCAAGGCCGCCAAGCCGGTCGGCGAGTTCCCGATCTTCCTGGACTACCAGGACGACGTCCTGGAGGCCCTGACCGCCGCGGTCAAGCCCGAGCTCGCCCAGGCGCTCACCATCGCCGGCAAGCAGGAGCGCGAGGCCGAGCTGGACCGCGTCAAGGGTCTCGCCGCCGAGAAGCTCCTGCCGGAGTTCGAGGGCCGCGAGAAGGAGATCTCCGCCGCGTACCGCTCGCTGACCAAGACCCTGGTCCGTGAGCGCGTCATCAAGGAGAAGAAGCGCATCGACGGCCGTGGCGTGACGGACATCCGTACGCTCGCCGCCGAGGTCGAGGCCATCCCGCGGGTGCACGGTTCCGCGCTGTTCGAGCGTGGCGAGACCCAGATCCTGGGCGTCACCACCCTCAACATGCTCCGCATGGAGCAGCAGCTGGACACCCTCTCCCCGGTGACCCGCAAGCGCTACATGCACAACTACAACTTCCCGCCGTACTCCACCGGTGAGACCGGCCGCGTCGGCTCCCCGAAGCGCCGCGAGATCGGCCACGGCGCCCTCGCCGAGCGCGCGCTCGTGCCGGTGCTGCCGACGCGCGAGGAGTTCCCGTACGCGATCCGCCAGGTGTCCGAGGCCCTCGGCTCCAACGGCTCGACGTCCATGGGTTCGGTCTGCGCCTCCACCATGTCGCTGCTGAACGCCGGTGTGCCGCTGAAGGCCCCGGTCGCCGGTATCGCCATGGGCCTGATCTCCCAGGAGATCGAGGGCGAGACGCACTACGTCACCCTCACCGACATCCTCGGTGCGGAGGACGCCTTCGGCGACATGGACTTCAAGGTCGCCGGCACCAAGGAGTTCGTGACCGCCCTCCAGCTCGACACCAAGCTGGACGGCATCCCCGCCTCCGTCCTGGCCGCGGCCCTCAAGCAGGCCCGCGACGCGCGTCTGCACATCCTCGACGTGATGATGGAGGCCATCGACCGGCCCGACGAGATGTCCCCGCACGCCCCGCGGATCATCACCGTCAAGATCCCGGTCGACAAGATCGGCGAGGTCATCGGCCCCAAGGGCAAGATGATCAACCAGATCCAGGAGGACACGGGCGCCGAGATCACCATCGAGGACGACGGCACGATCTACATCGGTGCCGCCGACGGCCCCTCCGCCGAGGCCGCCCGCGCCACGATCAACGGCATCGCCAACCCGACGATGCCCGAGGTCGGCGAGCGCTACCTCGGTACGGTCGTGAAGACGACCACCTTCGGTGCGTTCGTCTCCCTGCTGCCCGGCAAGGACGGTCTGCTGCACATCTCGCAGATCCGCAAGCTGGCCGGCGGCAAGCGCGTGGAGAACGTCGAGGACGTCCTCGGCGTGGGCCAGAAGGTCCAGGTCGAGATCGCCGAGATCGACTCCCGCGGCAAGCTCTCCCTCGTTCCGGTGATCGAGGGCGAGGAAGGCTCCGACGAGGCGAAGGACGACGCCGAGCAGTGACGTCCCGTAGCTCCAAGGTGACGGCCCGCCCCTCTTCGGAGGCGCGGGCCGTCGCCCGTACCCAAACCCTGATCAAGGGCCAGAACGGCATCGGCACGGTCCGCAAGACCACCCTCCCGGGCGGCCTGCGCATCGTCACCGAGACCCTGCCCTCGGTCCGCTCCGCGACCTTCGGCATCTGGGCGCACGTCGGCTCCCGCGACGAGACGGCGGCCCTGAACGGCGCCACGCACTACCTGGAGCACCTGCTCTTCAAGGGCACGAACCGCAGATCGGCGCTGGACATCTCCTCCGCCATCGACGCCGTCGGCGGCGAGATGAACGCGTTCACGGCGAAGGAGTACACGTGCTACTACGCGCGCGTGCTCGACACCGACCTGCCGCTCGCCATCGACGTGGTCTGCGACATGCTGACCGGCTCGCTCATCCTTGAGGAGGACGTCGACGTCGAGCGCGGCGCGATCCTCGAAGAGATCGCCATGACCGAGGACGACCCCGGCGACTGTGTGCACGACCTGTTCGCGCACACCATGTTCGGCGACAACGCCCTCGGCCGCCCCGTCCTCGGCACGGTCGACACGGTCAACGCCCTCACCGCCGACCGCATCCGCCGTTTCTACCGAAAGCACTACGACCCCACCCACCTGGTGGTCGCCTGCGCCGGCAACATCGACCACAACAAGGTCGTACGACAGGTCCGCGCGGCCTTCGAGAAGGCGGGCGCCCTGCGGAGCCCGGACGCGCAGCCCGTCGGCCCGCGCGACGGCAGCCGTACGATCCGCACGTCCGGCAAGGTCGAGCTGCTCGGCCGCAAGACCGAGCAGGCGCACGTCGTCCTCGGTATGCCCGGCCTCGCCCGCACCGACGACCGGCGCTGGGCCATGGGCGTGCTCAACACCGCCCTCGGCGGCGGCATGTCCTCCCGCCTCTTCCAGGAGGTCCGGGAGAAGCGGGGCCTCGCCTACAGCGTGTACTCGTACACCTCCGGCTTCGCCGACTGCGGCCTGTTCGGCGTGTACGCGGGCTGCCGGCCGAGCCAGGTGCACGACGTGCTGAAGATCTGCCGCGACGAACTCGACCACGTCGCCGCGAGCGGCCTCACCGACGACGAGATCGCCCGCGCCATCGGCCAGCTCCAGGGCTCCACCGTCCTCGGCCTGGAGGACACCGGCGCGCTGATGAACCGCATCGGCAAGAGCGAGCTGTGCTGGGGCGAGCAGATGTCCGTCGACGACATGCTGGACCGGATAGCGGCGGTCACCCCGGACGAGGTCCGCTCGGTCGCCCGCGACATCCTGGGACAGCGCCCGTCGCTGTCGGTCATCGGCCCGCTGAAGGACAAGCAGGCCGCGCGGCTGCACGACGCCGTCGCCTGAACACCTCCCGGTCACTCCCTAAGGAAGCAAGAGATGAGCAAGCTGCGCGTGGCGGTCCTCGGAGCCAGGGGCCGGATCGGCTCCGAGGCGGTCAAGGCGGTCGAGGCCGCCGAGGACATGGAGCTGGTCGCCGCACTCGGCCGGGGCGACAAGCTCCAGACCCTGACGGAGACCGGTGCCCAGGTCGCCGTCGAGCTGACCACCCCCGACTCCGTCATGGACAACCTCGACTTCTGCGTGCGCCACGGCATCCACGCGGTCGTCGGTACGACGGGCTGGACCGAGGAGCGCCTCGCGCAGCTGACGGGCTGGCTGGCGGAGTCCCCGCAGACCGGTGTGCTCATCGCGCCGAACTTCTCCATCGGCGCCGTCCTGACCATGAAGTTCGCGCAGATCGCCGCGCCGTACTTCGAGTCGGTCGAGGTCGTCGAACTGCACCACCCGAAGAAGGTGGACGCGCCGAGCGGTACGGCCACGCGCACCGCTCAGCTCATCGCCGAGGCCCGCAGGGCCGCCGGTACGGCCCCGGCGCCGGACGCCACGGAGACGGCCCTGGACGGCGCGCGCGGCGCCAGTGTCGACGGGATCCCGGTCCACGCCGTGCGCCTGCGCGGCCTCCTGGCCCACCAGGAGGTGCTGCTGGGCGGCGAGGGCGAGACGCTGACCATCCGCCACGACTCCCTGCACCACAGCAGCTTCATGCCGGGCATCCTGCTCGGCACCCGCCGCGTGGTGACCACTCCCGGCCTCACGTTCGGCCTGGAGCACTTCCTGGACCTGAGCTGAGACAGACCCTCCGATGCGCGCGAAGATCACCTACCTCGTCACGGCCGCCGTCCTGGTCTTCTACTTCGTCCTGGTCGGCAGCCGCGGCGTCATGCTCATCCAGTCCGGCACGGCCGTGACCGTCACCTTCGGGGTCGCGGTCCTCATCCTGCCGGTCATCGGTCTGTGGTTCCTGTGGAAGAACACCCAGTTCGTCCGCAGGGCCAACGCCCTCGCCGCCGAACTCGACGCCGAGGGCGGCCTGCCTGTGGACGAGCTGAAGCGGCTGCCCAGCGGCCGGGTCGACCGCGACTCGGCCGACGAGGTCTTCGCCAAGCGCAAGGCCGAGACGGAGGCGACCCCCGACGACTGGCGCTGCTGGTTCCGCCTCGCCGTCGCCTACCACGACGCCCGCGACACCCCGCGCGCCCGCAAGGCGATGCAAAGGGCCATCGCCCTGCACGACGGCAAGCCGGTCCAGGCCTGACGACCTGCCCCCGGCCCTCACCGCCCCGGAATGCTGCCGCCGCCGTCCACACCGAGCTGCTGCCCGGTGATGAACCCGGCGTCCTCGCTCAGCAGGAACGCGATGGCCGCGGCCACCTCCTCCGGGCGGCCGAGGCGCCCCGCGGGCACCGAGCGCAGCACTCTGGCCTCCTCCGCGCCGCCCACGGGGTGCGAGGCGCGGAAGAGCTCGGTCTCCACCGGACCGGGAGCCACCGCGTTGACCGTCACCCCGTCCGCGGCCAGCTCCAGCGCCCAGGTCCGGGTCAGGCCCGCCAGCGCGCTCTTGGCCGCCGCGTAGCTGCTGCGCCGGCGCGCGCCGTGCACCGAGCGGCTCGTCACATTGACGATCCGGCCCCAGCCGCGCTCCCGCATCCCGCCGACGCAGGCCTGGGTGACCTGTACGGCGGCGCGTACGTTCAGGTCGTACACGGCCTGCAGCGTGTCGAGCCTGATCTCGCCCAGCGGTTCCGGCACGGCGATGCCGACGTTGTTGACGACCGCGTCCACGCGCTCCTCATGCGTCACGGTGTCCAGCAACTGACGGGTGGCCTCCGCGTCGGCGAGGTCACAGGCGTGCAGCACTCCCGGGAAATCACCGTCCGGGGCGCCGCGGGCGACTCCCAGCACCCGGTGCCCCTGGGCGGCGAGACGGTGTGCGGTGCCGAGGCCGATCCCCTTCGACGCTCCGGTGATCAGCACGGTACGTCCGGACAACAGCGGTCTCCCTTCCGACGCGGAGGACATCCCGCAGCCGATCCTTTCACCGGCCCGCACACGCCCTGCCGTGGGCCTGGCACGCCGTAGGGGCCGCCCCACAGCACGCGGGGCGGCCGCTACGGGCTGACCCCGAGGTCAGTGGTGGCGGTTCTCCGCCGCCCATGCCTCCACCGTGTCCGCGGCCCGGTCGAACGCCGCCGGGCGGCCCAGGAAGTCCAGCGTGTGCGTGGTCAGCAGCGCAGAGGTGTCCGCGGCCGGCCGGTCCTTGCGTACGAGCACCAGCGCCTGCCCCTGCACGGTTCGCGGCAGCCCCAGCCAGCGCACCGGCTGCTGCACCGTCCGCACCGACACCACCCGCGCCCACGGCACCGTACGTGTCACCAGGAAGCCGACGTGGCGCAGCCCCCGGCCACTCGCCCACACGCCCATGCGCAGCAGCCGCAGCGCGCCGGCGATGACCACGAGCCCTGAGACCAGCGTGGCCACGGCGGAGGAGACCGAGCCGGTCAGGGCGATGAGCACCGCGGAGAACAGCACGAAGGAGGCGAGCAGCAGCACCAGCGCCGCCGCACCCACACGCCAGGGACCGGGACGGTACGGACGCCGCCAGCGCTCCCGGTCGTCGTAGGGCAGCGCGCTCTCGGAAGCGGCCTCGAAGGTGCGGTCGGCCGTCAGGAAGGACAGGGGCACGGCTGGTCCTCACTCCATGCGTGCGTGGGCTGTGCCCGGTGAGGCTATCCGCCGCGGTTGCCGCCCACCACCCTGGGCGGCCGGAAGGGTTCAGTGCCCCTGCGAGGCCTGGGACTGCTGCGTCGGCGTACTGGACGGTGTGGACATCGCCGGCATGCCGAGTATCAGGGCTCCCACCAGCCCGGCGACCAGGGTGAGTCCGAGCAGCCAGCGCCCGGCTATCTCCCCGAAGGACGCCCGCGGCCGGGGCGGGGGAGTGACATTGCTGCGGAACCTGTCAGCCTCGGCCAGGAAGGCGAAGGGTACGGGCTCACGCCGACGGAACATCGCGGTACGTCTCCTTTCATGATCAACATTTTCGGCTCGAATGAGTGGGCCTCACCGGTACAGACGCTCGAGTGACACAAAAGGTGCCCATGTCGGAAAAAATCCGTGGTGGGATTTCTGGGGCCGGGTCCTGCCGTGGCCCGGGCGGGTGCCCCGTAAGGTGGGCGCGAACCACAGCTGTGATGGGAAGGACCCCTAACCCCGTGACCACCCCCGAGTCGCTCACGTTCCGCAGTGACGTCACCGTCGAGCTGGTGAAGTCCAGTGCTTCGGACGCCGACGTCCTCTTCGCCGCGCGGGTCTCCACCGCCGGCGAGCAGTCCCTGGACGAGCTGAAGAAGGACCCCGAGCGCTCCAAGGGGCTGATCAACTACCTGATGCGCGACCGGCACGGCAGCCCGTTCGAGCACAACTCGATGACGTTCTTCATCAGCGCCCCGATCTTCGTGTTCCGCGAGTTCATGCGGCACCGCGTCGGCTGGTCGTACAACGAGGAGTCCGGCCGCTACCGGGAGCTCGAGCCGGTCTTCTACGTCCCCGGCACCGACCGCAAGCTGGTCCAGGAAGGCCGCCCCGGCAAGTACGTCTTCGTCGAGGGCACCCCGGCCCAGCACGAGGCGGTCTCCAGCACCCTGCGGGAGTCGTACGAGCAGGCGTACGCGGCCTACCAGAAGATGCTCGCCGAGGGCGTCGCCCGCGAGGTCGCCCGTGCGGCCCTCCCCGTCGGCCTCTACTCCTCGATGTACGCCACCTGCAACGCCCGTTCCCTGATGCACTTCCTCGGCCTGCGCACCCAGCACGAGCTGGCCAAGGTGCCGTCCTTCCCGCAGCGGGAGATCGAGATGGTCGGCGAGAAGATGGAGGCGGAGTGGGCGAAGCTCATGCCGCTCACGTACGCGGCCTTCAATGCGAACGGCCGCGTGGCCCCGTAGGAAAGGCCGACGAAGCCCTGTTCCCCCACCAGGAACGGATGTACGGGTCAGCCTCGCGAAGTGTCCGTATTGCGGCATTTAGAGAAGTTCATCTAGCCTGATCAAACGGACCCGGCACTGCTTGAACCCCCGAGCAGGCAGTGCCGGGCTCCGCATTTGTCCTGACTTTCCCGACCCCCCGAGGGCAGACCGCACAGGGAGCACCGAGTAGCGTGTTACCCATGGCTCCGACCTCGACTCCGCAGACCCCCTTCGGGCGGGTCCTCACCGCCATGGTCACGCCCTTCACGGCGGACGGCGCACTCGACCTCGACGGCGCGCAGCGGCTCGCCGCCCACCTGGTGGACGCAGGCAACGACGGCCTGATCATCAACGGCACCACCGGCGAGTCCCCCACCACGAGTGACGCGGAGAAATCGGACCTCGTACGAGCCGTACTGGAGGCGGTCGGCGACCGTGCCCACGTCGTCGCCGGCGTCGGCACCAACGACACCCACCACAGCGTCGAGCTGGCCCGCCAGGCCGAGCGCGACGGCGCACACGGCCTGCTGGTCGTCACGCCGTACTACAACAAGCCCCCGCAGGAGGGCCTGTACCGGCACTTCACGGCCGTCGCCGATGCCACCGAGCTACCGGTCATGCTCTACGACATCCCCGGCCGCAGCGGTGTCCCGATCAACACCGAGACCCTCGTCCGGCTCGCCGAGCACCCCCGGATCGTCGCCAACAAGGACGCCAAGGGCGACCTCGGCCGCGCCAGCTGGGCCATCGCCCAGTCCGGCCTCGCCTGGTACTCCGGCGACGACATGCTGAACCTCCCGCTGCTCTCCGTGGGCGCGGTCGGCTTCGTCTCGGTCGTCGGCCATGTCGTCACCCCCGACCTGCGCGCGCTCGTCGACGCGTACGTCTCCGGGGACGTCGTCAAGGCCACCGAGATCCACCAGAAGCTGCTCCCGGTCTACACCGGCATGTTCCGCACCCAGGGCGTCATGACCACCAAGGCCGCGCTCGCCCTCCTGGGACTGCCCGCGGGCCCGCTGCGCTCGCCCATGGTCGAGTGCTCGCCCGAGGAGATCGCCCAGCTCAAGATCGATCTTGCCGCCGGCGGGGTACAGCTCTGACAACAGACTTGGCAGCACACGGGCTTCACAGCTGAAGACCAACGGGCTTCACAACTGAAGAAAAACAGAAGAAGCGGGCCACCGGTGCCCGCACCCCACAACGACAACTGCTTCTGCACGAACGTCTCACGCGCCACGTGCCCGACCGGTACGTGGCGCGTGTGGTGAGGAGAGTCTTTTGAGTCATCCGCATCCCGAACTCGGCCCGCCCCCGCCCCTCCCCGAGGGTGGTCTGCGGGTCACCCCGCTCGGCGGTCTCGGCGAGATCGGCCGGAACATGACGGTCTTCGAGTACGGCGGCCGCCTGCTGATCGTCGACTGCGGAGTGCTCTTCCCCGAGGAGGAGCAGCCCGGAATCGACCTGATCCTGCCGGACTTCTCGTCCATCCGGGACCGCCTCGACGACATCGAGGGAATCGTCCTCACGCATGGCCACGAGGACCACATCGGCGGTGTCCCCTTCCTGCTCCGCGAGAAGCCGGACATCCCGCTGATCGGCTCCAAGCTGACCCTCGCCCTGATCGAGGCCAAGCTCCAGGAGCACCGGATCCGCCCGTACACCCTCGAGGTGGCAGAGGGGCAGCGCGAGCGCATCGGCCCCTTCGACTGCGAGTTCGTCGCCGTCAACCACTCCATCCCGGACGCCCTGGCCGTCGCCATCCGCACCCCCGCCGGCATGGCGGTGCACACCGGCGACTTCAAGATGGACCAGCTCCCGCTGGACAACCGCCTCACCGACCTGCACGCCTTCGCCCGGCTGAGCGAGGAGGGCATCGACCTCCTGCTCACCGACTCCACGAACGCCGAGGTCCCGGGTTTCACCCCGCACGAGCGCGACATCTCCAACGTGCTGCGCCAGGTCTTCGCCGGCGCCCACAAGCGGATCATCGTCGCGAGCTTCGCCAGCCATGTCCACCGCATCCAGCAGATCCTGGACGCGGCCCACGAGTACGGCCGCCGGGTCGCCTTCGTCGGCCGCTCCATGGTCCGCAACATGGGTATCGCGCGCGATCTGGGCTATCTGAAGGTGCCCCCGGGCCTGGTCGTGGACGTCAAGACGCTCGACGACCTCCCCGACCACGAGGTCGTCCTGGTCTGCACGGGCTCCCAGGGCGAGCCGATGGCAGCGCTGTCGCGGATGGCCAACAGGGACCACCAGATCCGGATCGTCGAAGGCGACACGGTGATCCTGGCGTCCTCCCTCATCCCCGGCAACGAGAACGCGGTCTACCGCGTGATCAACGGCCTGACCCGCTGGGGCGCCAACGTCGTCCACAAGGGCAACGCCAAGGTGCACGTTTCCGGCCACGCGTCCGCGGGCGAGCTGCTGTACTTCTACAACATCTGCCGCCCCAAGAACCTCATGCCGGTCCACGGCGAGTGGCGCCACCTGCGCGCCAACGCCGAACTCGGAGCGCTCACCGGCGTCCCGCACGACCGGATCGTCATCG